>CAIOKO010000202.1 GCA_903858935.1 uncultured Schlesneria sp.
ATATAAGATCATTGAGGTTTTCCGTGGAAATCGTAGACGGTATTTCAGTTTCCAATCGTTAACTCGTCCGTTGACGGCATTAAGTTGGGTACGCGACGAATGGCCGATTCATCGAAACCACCAAAAAATGTCGCACCCGCAGACACTTCGCGAATCGCCAAGCCAGTTTTTTCCACAGGCACTCCGTTGGGCGAAACCGCTCGGGCGGCCGATTCAGTTCCGGCAGCCGATGGCCCGTTTGCAAAGTTGCCGATGCAGTTTGGCCGGTATGAAGTTCGGAAAGAACTTGGCCGGGGGCAGATGGGATCTGTCTATCTCGCGAAAGATATTGAGCTTGATCGATTGGTCGCGCTTAAAGTCGCTCGGGTTTCGGCGTCTGGTTCTGCCAAGATATTGAAACGGATGGAAATTGAAGCCAGAGCCGCCGCAAAGATCGATCATCCACTGATCTGCAAAGTTTATGACACTGGCGAAATCGACGGGATTCGGTTCATCGCCTTACAGTACATCGACGGGGAAGACCTCAAACAATACCTGAAACGGGTTGGACGACAGCGGCCTGACGGCGAAGCCGTGCGACTTGTCCTCCAGATTCTTCGTGCCCTCGACGCTGCTCATGCAAAAGAAGTGATCCACCGGGATTTGAAGCCTGAAAACGTGATGCTCAACAAGAAGCATGATCCGGTGATCATGGATTTTGGGTTGGCTCGAAAGACGATCGCATCGTCGGATGCAGGCCTGACTCAGGGAATGATTGTCGGAACTGCCGCGTATATGTCGCCGGAACAGGCAACCGGCAAAGCGGGAGAAATCGATCAACGGAGTGATCTGTATGCCGTCGGTGTAATGCTGTTCGAGATGTTGACGGGCGAATGGCCGTTTACAGGCGGCTCAATCGAAGTGATGGGAAAAAAGTGCGTTCAAGAACCCCCTTCGCCGTTGACACTCAATCCGGCGTTGAATCCTCAACTGGCCGCAGTCTGTCACAAGATGATCGCAAAGAAAAATGAGGATCGCTACACAACCTGTGCTGAGATTATTTCGGCGTTGCAAGGGATCGGCGTCCATTCCGTGCCACCCGCCGTACCGACTGTTAATCCCGGCAAGCCCGTCTTAAACGTCCAGATAGAACAACGGTCGCCAGATACTTCTGCGATTCGTTCAGTATCGCAACCGATTCTGAAAGATTCTTCTCGCCGCATCGAGAAGAATCCGATGCCACCAGCGGCATCCTCCGGCATTCTTGCGTCAATAATGAAAATGTGGAACAGGCAGTCGAGTGCCGTGCGTTGGTCAACGCTCGGGTTCGTTGCGTTCTTATTTGTGACCGCCGCGATGGCGTTCTTTTCGGCTCCTTTGCCTTCTAAAATCCCCGCAGAATCCAATGATGCATTGCAGCACTCTCATGACGATCCGCCTGTTTCAGTGACGGTTACGACACCGGACGAGCCCCCCAAGCGTCACTGGCGATCGTTTATCAATCCGAATTCGCAATGGACAACGGACGGCGACGAACTGGTGCAGGCATCCTTCAAAGAAGACTGTGTATTCATCTTCGGAGATTTCGAATGGACGGATTACGACTTCAGCTTCGAGGTCAAATTGATCAAGGGTGAAGAAGTTGGACTTGTCTATCATCTGTCGGAAACGGGCCACAGCGATTTCGTTTTGGGACGTTATTCGGGTGGCGACTGGGATTCTGCGACAACGACCGAGCATGGAAAATCGCGTCGGGTCAAAGAACAATTTGGTGGGAGGCTACAGCTGGACCGTTGGTATAAGCTGAGCGTCCAGGTACGCGGGACTCGCTGTCAATGTTTTCGCGAT
>CAIOKO010000203.1 GCA_903858935.1 uncultured Schlesneria sp.
TGCTGGTGTGACTTGACAGTGATGTCAAAACGAGTACTGACATCGAACTGGGCGTCATCCTACGTATTTCGTTTTTTAGTTCAAGCCATTTCTGCTGATTAGAGCAGAGATTTTCACTGTTTTTTCAAAGTTTGCAGAGAGAGCGCGAGAGCCCCTTCGTACATTCTCGCCTTATCAAGCATGACCGTTGACCTGAAAAAACGCACATTTTACGACATGTGTCATATGATGATTCTGTCGAGTTATTATTACACGTGTCATAACACAATAACACCCATAATACATCGAGAAAACAGGCATTTTCTCAACGTCCGTGAATATTCAACGAGTTCAATTTCAATAGCCTTGCGACTGCCATCGACCAGGTATATCGCTTCGATGACATTCGAGGGAGTTTGCCAAAAAAACGATCTGTATGCAGCCACGATGCGACGACCGAGATATTCCGAAGCGACTGACTCAAGAACAACAGTTGTCAGCCGAAGAGACTCCCGAATAAGATTCGATTCTTCAATCGTTACCTCGAAGACTGATGTAGAAGGAAGACTCGAGATGAGTTCTGGGCAATTGAGTTTCGGAAACCATGGACTGAATGCCGCGAAGGAGCTGCACGCTTCAACGTCGGCGACGGAACCTCGCCTGAAGCAAGGAATCGAACGAACGCGCGATCGTTTATTGAGTCTCCAGCACGACGATGGTTACTGGTGTGCCGAACTGCAGGGAGACACAATCCTTGAATCCGAATACATCCTGTTACTGGCCTTTCTCGGGCAGGGGCAGAGCATGCGTGCCCGAGAAGCGGCGGCCTATATGCTCGATCATCAGTGTGACCATGGTGGCTGGGCCATGTTTCCCGGTGGTCCGCTCGAAGTCAGTGGTTCGGTTAAAGCCTATCTGGCTCTCAAAATTACCGGCCACGATCCAAAGGCGGATTACATGGTCCGAGCACGGGACGCGATTATCCGCGCAGGGGGAGTCGAAAAGGTCAACAGCTTCACTCGCTATTATCTCGCAATGCTGGGGTTGATTCCCTACAGCCTTTGTCCCGCAGTCCCGCCGGAAATGATACTGCTGCCACTTTGGGCTCCGTTCAATATTTACGAAATGTCCGCCTGGTCCCGGACGATCATCGTACCATTAAGCCTGTTGTGGGCCTGTCAGCCGAAAACGACACTCCCCCCCGAATATCAAATCGATGAACTCTATGCGTCGCCCGAACGAACGTTGCCGAGCACAATCGGTGGCGTGAATCACGAAGGACCTGCTCGCGGCTGGGTGAATTGGACGAAATTCTTTCAACGGGTCGACCGCGCAATCAAGCTGGGTGAGCGACTCGGTATAAAACCGTTGCGTCAACGGTCGATCAAACTGTGCGAACAGTGGATCTTGCAGCGGCTCGAAAAGAGTGATGGTCTTGGCGCGATCTTTCCTCCAATCGTCTGGACACTGATCGGTCTTCGATGTCTCGGTTACAAAGACGATTCGCCTGTCATCGCGTCGCAATTCAATGAACTCGAAAAGCTTGTCATCCGCGACGTTGATTCCAGTGGGGTCGCCAAAGTACGTCTGCAACCGTGTCTGTCACCCGTTTGGGATACGGCAATTGCAACGATCGCTCTGCGCGATGCAGGGGTTTCACGTCACGATCCTGCGATTCGCAGGTCGCTCAACTGGATCTTGTCGAAGGAAGTCAAGCAAAAGGGAGACTGGTCACTCAGGCATCCCGACGTCGAACCGGGTGGATGGTTTTTCGAATTCAACAACGAGTTTTACCCCGACGTCGATGATACATGCATGATCCTGATCGCTTTCGGAAAATGTCTTCCAGAAGGTCTTGGGGCAGATTGGACGATGGAACTGTTTGACGACAGGTTACTCAAAGACCCCAAGGCACCTGTGGTCTTCAGCGGCCGTTCTTCGAAAGCCGAACAGGCGATTGCTGAATTAGAAGCGGCCGCTCCACTTGTGAGCGCCATGCGTCGCGGCGTCCGCTGGCTGAAAGCCATGCAAAGCAAAGACGGCGGTTGGGGTGCGTTTGACGCTGACAATACACGTGAAGTTCTCACAAAAGTGCCGTTCGCCGACCACAATGCCATGATTGATCCAAGCACGGCGGATATCACCGCACGGGTTCTGGAAAGCTTCGCAGGACTCGGTATTCGACCCGATAGTGACATCCACAAACGAGCTCTCGATTTCATCTTTAAGGATCAGCAGCCCGATTTCTGCTGGTACGGTCGCTGGGGCGTCAATTACATCTACGGGACATGGCAGGTTATTGTCGGCCTCGTTGCCAACGGAATCCCGATCGATGATCCACGCCTTAGGCGAGCCGTCGAATGGTTGAAAAGCCATCAGCAACACTGCGGCGGCTGGGGCGAGACCGCCAACAGCTACGACGACCCGACGCTGCGAGGGACCGGCGTCCCGACCGCCTCACAAACTGCGTGGGCTTTGCTTGGGCTGATCGCTGCTGGAGAAGCCAATTCGGACGCCGCTCAACGGGGTGTCGATTATCTACTCTCCACTCAGCAACCCGACGGGACGTGGCGAGAAACAGAATTCACCGGGACGGGATTCCCCAGGGTCTTTTACCTGAAGTACCACTATTACGCGTTGTACTTCCCGCTGATGGCCCTCGCCCGATATGCGAAGGCCATCACTTCACGTCAGAAGAACTAAATCAACGGCATTAATTGTGGAGCGCAGGATGCCACACCGAAAACAGATCGGGTTTCTTCAGGCCCAACCGGGCCGGTCATTCAAATAGCCAGGGTCGGAGGTCCTCCGAAGGCCCTGGTGATTGGTCAACGTCAATGAAAAGAGGCCTGAAGGGCCGACCTTTCGCGTTCTGTCACCGGCGCGTTTCGATAATCGTGCCTATCGTGCCGAGGGAACTGTCGGCCCTTCAGGCCTTTTGTTTTGTTCTATGAATGATACCAGGGCCTCCGGAGGACCTCCGACCCTGGCTATTTGAACTGCTGACCCGTTGGGTCGCAAGATCGCAATCTTGTCCCATCCCCAAGGGTTGACGACAATCGCTATTTCAGCCCTTCGCGCTGTTGTTCCAGGATCAATGCCGCTGATTTAGCTCATTTGGCATAGTCAGCGGGCTTTTTGCCCTTGATATACCCACCGAATTTGAACGGCGACGGCTTATAGTCACCGATGATGTCGTCTTTCAGATTGTCTGTGATCTTGTCTTCAAGTCCAACGCTCCAGAAGGTTGCATTGACCAGCAACCGGCGGACAGCTTCGTTTTCCAGATCGGTCGATGAACCCATCGTCGTCGTAAAGACGCGAGCTGTCTTTCCTGAGCTGCTTTTGTAGCTCTTGGTCCAGGCGACCGGCATCATCGGATTGTTCTTGTCCCCCTCAACTGCGGGATCATTTGGCTTCATCCCCTGCACGACCTGGCCCAGAACAAGAGGTGTGCTGTCTCCGGGCAATGGCAGCCGTACGCCGTAAACGTCCGTCGGTCCCCAGATCGCACCGTCTTTAATTCCCCGCAAGATGGGATTTGATTCCTGCCCTTTGGCAAAAATTCCACGTGTGCTCTGCGACCCATGATTGCCATGGTGGCTGATCCAGGTCTCGCCCAGAACCTGACGACCGAATCCTTGTGAATAGGTTTTGTCGTCAGTATTCCACGAGTATTTCGAGAATTTCTTTCCGGCGGGAATATTGAACGCGTGCGTCGCAGTCCTTAATCCGATCACGGGCCGGCCCGATTCGATGTAATCAACAACATGCTGCATCTGATCGTCCGGGAGATTGCGGAACCGTGTCGCGATGATCATCAGGTCGGCATTCTTCAGAGATTCAAGACCTGGAATGTTATTGTTGATGTCAGGATTGATCTCGCCAGTCTCTTGATTGACGGCAAACAGCACCGTGCACTTAAAGCCGTGATACTTGGAAAGTATCTTCGCCAGCTGCGGCAGACTTTCTTCCGAACGGTATTCTTCGTCCCCCCCGACAAGCACAACATGCTTGCCTTGCCCCGGGCCGTCTCCACCGGCGAACGAAATCCAGTGATCCTCAGCGAACGCGTTCGTCGTTCCAAGAGAGGTAACAATAACTCCGAATGTCATTGCCAACAAAAAAACTCGTTTCAGCATGAAGGTGTTCAGCACGTTGTCTCTTTCTTCAAGTTGTTGTTCATGAGCGTGGTTCAAAGGAGAAAAAAAAGCGTCGAACGTTCAGGTTTTCAAAAACCACTCACTAGATGATGACCCGATTCGTTTACTGATAGGAAGAATGTTCAGATCGTCATGGCGGTAAACCCGCCGTCAACCAGCAGGTTGTGTCCTGTGAGAAAGCTCCCCGCCTTGGGCGAAGCCAATAGCAGCAGGGCTCCAGCCAACTCTTCGGGTGAGCCGAATCGAGCCATCGGCGTGTGGCGCATAATGTTCTCGACACGATCGGGTGTCAGAACCTTCTTGTTCTGTTCGGCGGGAAAGAAACCGGGAGACAGGGCGTTAACGCGAATTCCCTTCGTCGCCCATTCGCGTGCCAGGTTCTGAGTCAGACTCAGCACGGCTGCTTTCGTCAGAGAATACGTAAATACGCGAGACAGCGGCGGACCAGCACTGACCGAAGCAATGTTGATGATCGATCCTTTCGTGCCCCGTTCGAGCATATCCTTCCCTAAAACCTGACATGCCAGTCGAACGCCGCGAAGATTGACGTTCAAAATCCGTTCCCATTCCTCTTCGCCAATGTCAAGAAACGGAGTCGGAGAATTGACTCCCGCTCCGTTCACGAGGACGTTGACCTCGCGCCCGTGGGACTTCAGGTGAGCAACAAGAGAATTCAGATCATCGTGTCGAGTCGCGTCGCAAGGATAGTATTCGGCTGATCCACCACACTCGCTGATCAAACGGACTCGTTCGTGTCCATGTTCGTCGTTGCGGCCAACGACAAGGACATGAGCCCCCGCCCCCGCCAGCGCATCGCAGAATGAACCACCGAGTGTGCCGGTTCCCCCAATGACAACCGCAGTCAGTCCTTCAAGCCCAAACATCTCACTTAAGTAGTCGCCAGCAGCCATCGCACACTTTCCATGTAACGCAGAAGAAAACAGCCATTGTTGATTGCGAGATTTTGACCGTAACCACGGCGATAAACAAGCGGACACGTCGATCAAGCGCGTGAATGCGGGGGTGCCACGGTTTTGGACATCTTCGAGGTTGAAACTTGACTCATAGAGTCAAGTTTCAGGATTTCTTCCAAAGTCGCCTTCCCGCTCCGCCGAGAATAAAGCCGAATTGCCAATGACCTTGCGATCCATCGGGGCTTTCAAGTGCCAGTCGAGATCTGCTGCAATTCGGCTATCGTCTCGGCGGAGCGAGACGGCTACTTTGGACTGAGGCGAAGCCCTTGCTGGAGTCTTCGACAAGGCCGTGTCTTCATGGTTCGACACCGCGTTCGAAGTGCACGGCCTTACCGAAGACGGTAAAACCGTGGCACCCACATTCTGTTCCAAAAGCAGATCGTCCTCGCCAACACAAACATTTCGTCTGCTGGTTGTTGCATCAGACCACTTCGAGCCTGTCACACCAAGACATTTCTCGATTTCCATCCCGCGACAGAAGGCCCGTTCGTTCGCTATAAAATGCGTCGAGTGGAAATCGAGTTTCAAGAAGGTAATCACACCATGACATTACATTGCAAAACATTGGGAATGACCCCCAGCTTCGGATTTGGAGATCGAATTGGCTTGGCAACCCCTGGACACGTCGCCGCGATGCACGAGGCAGGGTCAGGGATGGCGCCGATTTTCCCGCAGCAGTCGATCCGAGAAATGACTCGAACATCGCGAACGCCCGCTCAAGTCATGAACGATGCCCTGCAAGGGGCCGAGGCCAGCGGTTGGACAGGAGTCGTCGGTGCCGATGCGGACCATTTGAAAACTCCCGCCGATGTCGATGCCACAGCGGCGGTTGGGTTCACGTTTTTTACGATTGATCCGTCAGGATACGTCGATCAGAAAGCGGATGACTATTCCGAACAACTGATTCGAGAGAAGTTTAATAGTGTCGTGGCAGAAGTTCCCTGGATTAACGCCTATCGCGGGCGAAAGATCACGCTGTCGACAGGAGCGACGATTGAACTCGCCGAAGCCGCCTGTCTTCGAGCGGCAGTCAAATATGGAAAAGCTATCAATCAGGCCGTGACGCTGGCGGACTACATTCGTTCTGTCCAAACAGCCGCTGGTCGGGATCACGAGATTGAATTGAGCGTCGACGAAACAGATCAGCCAACGACACTGGCTGAACATTACATCATCGCCGATCAGTGCCTGTCGCGAGGCATGAAGCTGGTCAGTCTGGCACCTCGTTTCATTGGCGATTTCGAAAAGGGAGTCGATTTTAAGGGAGACCTGGCGGCGCTCGACCGCTCGCTCGCCGATCACGCCGCGATTGCGAAATTGCTTGGCCCTTATAAGCTCAGCCTGCATTCAGGATCGGACAAGCTGTCGATGTATGGCTCATTGGCCAGAGCCACCGGCGGCTGTTTTCATGTGAAGACGGCAGGAACAAGCTACCTCGAAGCGTTGCGTGTCGTCGCTCGGCATGACGCCGCTTTGTTTCGTCGATTAATCGACTTTGCCAGAGAACGTTACAACACCGATAAGGCGACGTACCACGTTTCAGCGACACTGAATTCGGCTCCGACAACCGCCGAATGCCCTGTCGTCGGCGAACTCGAAAGACACTACCTGGAATGCTGGAAAGACGTCCCTCAAGGTCGAGGTTTTACGAACCAGGGTCGCCAGATTCTGCATTGCACGTTCGGATCAACATTAACGGACCCCACGTTAGGCCCGGCCGTAAAAAGCCTTCTGGCAGCGAACGTCAGCACCTATACCGAAATACTGCGAGAACATTTTGTAAGACATTTGCAGGCTTTGAAAGCTGGAATGTATTAAGACTCCTGAAACAGACCGGCTTAAGGCGATCCGTTCAGAATGGGGTGCCCGGATCGCCGTTTTTTCTGCAAGGAAATTTCTGCCGTAAAATCTCGGCGTGAACCCTCGGTGAAGTGTATTAAGTCGACGGCGTGCCCATGATGCGATATTTATTGTCTGGTAGCGAATAATTGACAGAATCTTTTTGATGAGTATTTGGATTCGCATCCCCGGCGCGATCGTGCTTTTATTCTTTTGGGAAGAGTTTTGTACGGCACGTTGGACCGTATTGATCCTTTAAATTTGTTGGGTGATTTCTTATTTCGGGACCGTGAGTTCTATAGTATCTACGTAGCAGCGTGCTTGCAGCAGTCTGTACTTTTCACCGATGCTCTCGCCAACGACAACGACATACCTTGGTGTGTGGAGAAATGAAAAAAGATTCATTCGTACGGTTAAAAAACGTGCTCCGTTCGGCGTGCAATATTCTGAGAGCTCAAGCCGGTGAACGTGTCGAATATCATCTGCTGTGCGCGGCTCATTTCCAATGAAATGCCCGACATTGCCGATTCCATCTTTAATGAAGTGTTGTAGATGAGGGACAAATCCGTCAATGCCGAGTAGGGCATACGCGAACGCGTGAGCAATTTTTGCCAGCATTCTAAAGAATAAATCACTCTTGAGTTCACCGAAGCTGACAGGCAGTCCACCTCCGACTTTGTCAAGCATAGGTGCATCTTGATCGGCGAAGCATGACATGATTCGATAGAGTGTTGTGTCGCTTTCCGGTTCATTATTTAGCGATTTCGGAAGGGTATCGAAGTATGGTAAGGCCCATGCGCATGTCGGTAAATCAGACAATTGGATCGTCGCATCGAGTATTTCATCTGATGCGTGTACTTTAGCTGCGAAATCCTTTGGCCGATCACGAGGCCGTCTTGTAGGAAACCCATATCGCAGTCGAATGTGTTGAAAAAGTTGTCGAAGGCATTGCTGTTCAATAAACGCTCCAGTGATCGCAGCGCAAGCAGTACAACTTGACTGAGGCAGTAAAAGTGCCCCGCCGATTCCAAGTGGAATGATATGCTCATCAGTGAGCTGCTCATCCTGCGTTTCGCAATAAATGCAATGATTCACTGGCGAAAAGCGGGTGGACCCCGGCGGGAATGTCAGGATTCCAATGTGTGGCAAATCCATTTTGGTTGACGATCTAGAATTATGAGCCTTGCGGCTTCTCCTGCCGCATATGAGAAAAGACACTTTCTAGAATTAGTATCGGCAGTTCGCATATGCTCATGGCGAATGGCAGTTAGGCGGTCTGTTGTGCGTTCAAGTAGTGATTCTAAAGGCAATAGCCTATTCGTCGTGTGATCTATTGGTCCTAGCTTCTGTTCAATGTAGAGGTCTGTAAGTTGCGTTCTAGTTTCCTGTGCGAGTCTTCTAAACAGCGTGTGATGATTACTAGACGGTGGAACACCTCGATTGTCGAGAAGCATCAAGCACTTCAAGTAAAACTCAACGGCGATGCCGCGCAACAGATAACCGGGAATTATGCTGAACCCGTCTGGATTGGATTGAGGCTTAATTCGGAAGCGATCCCAGAGTTGGCGTAAAAACGACAAACGGCGGTTAATTATTGGATCGAGTATTGCTTTGCCATTCCTGCGAAAAATCTCGGCGAGGAGAAATGTCTCTTCCGCATCAATAATGAACAGATTTTCATTGCCCATTTTAAAGTAACCCATGGGTTTACGCGAACCAATAGTTGACGCTTCCCCGCTATCGTGCCTGCCTTGTCGCTCTATTGATTCTTGCCCGTCGACAGGTCGTAGGTCGCTCGCTGCACTTTTGATTGTCGATCCGACAATTGTTTGAGCTGGCTAACCGTATCGGGATCAATGGCCTGCTCACCCTCAACCAGTCGACCGATCTGCTTTGTTCTTCGGTTCACGCGGTACTGCAACGAACGAAGCATTTTCAGCTCGGCAAGCTTATTGACCAACTGTTTCTGCTGTTCTTGTTGCTGCTGTTGCTGTTGCTGCTGTTGTTGCTGTTTCTTATCCTTGATCTTTTCGAGTTCCTTTTGCAGGGCTTCAATGATCTCTTTCAGACCTTCGACAATATCTTGTTCAATGTTCTGAGTAATCTCGGCCACATCGACTCGCTCAAGCCGCCTGGAGACCGTCAGCATGTCCTCATGGATCTGCTCGACTGCCTCGGGGAACGCAACGGACGATCCTTCTTCTTTCAACAGCGTCAGGGCCTTGGCAGCCAACAGCGAGATTTCATCTTCATTGCGAGCGAGTTCCACCGCGCGATTACGATGACGATCCGTCCGTTTATCAACGGGAACCGCATGAATGGCAAGCGTGGCGTTATTCACGGTCTCTTGTTTTAGTAACATGTCACGGAAACGTGCCTCAAGCTGGGCTAGCACGAGTTCTCGCTCTTCTTCGCGAAGTTGCCGCAGAATTTCTTCGAGCTTTTCCTTCGCCTTCATCAACTCGGCGATTGCCTTATCCTGTTTGTCTGAGGCGTTCTTCTTGTTGTTCTTTTTCAGTTCTTCGATGGCCCGATCCATCTCCTGCTTAGCCCGCTCGATCTCTTCGCGTCCAGCCGTTTTATCGGGCTTCTTTTGGGAGGAATCCTCGTCTTGAGGTGATTGTTCAGGTGATTCCTGCTGTTCTTGACCTTCCTGTTGTTCCTGCCCCTCTTGAGGTTTTCCCTCCTGGGGTTTTCCTTCCTGTGGCTTGCCCTTCTGAGGTTTCCCTTTCTGTGGCTTACCAGTTTGCGGTTTTCCCTGCTGAGGCTTGCCTTCCTTGGGTTTTCCTTCTTTGGAATCAGGTGATTTCCCGTTTTCGCCGGGCTTTGATTTGTCTTCGCCAGATTCCTGATCTCCCTCTTTTTTATCGTCCTTGCCCTCTTCCGACTTCGATTCCTTATCGTCACCAGATGGCTTTTTGGAATCGGAACGATCACCCGCTTTTTTGTCTCCAGTTTTCGGCTGACCGTTCTTATCCTTTGACGGAGAGCCTTCTCCGTCTTCCGTTTTATCCTTGTTCTCAGAGTCCTTCTCGTCAGCGTCTTTGTCGTCGCCATCCTTCTTGTCAGAGTCTTTATCCCCGGGCTGAGACTCCTTCTCGCCAGACTTCCCCTGCTTCTTGTCAGAATCGGTTCCCTGTTCGCTCTTGCTCCCCTTTTTCGCAGCGTCTTGTGACTCGATCTTCTCGACCAGTTTTTTGGCGGAGTCGGCGACCTGCTTCTGCTGATTCTGAAGTTCCGCGTTATTTGCACCACGTTCTGTGTTCGCACGGGCGTCAGTTTCTTTACCGATCAGCTTATTGACATCCTTGATCAATTCCTGAATCCGCTTTTTTTCACGTTCGAGGTCATCCTTGCGAGCTTCACTCATGAGCAGTTCAAGCAACGACTGAAGCTCGGTAACCACCAACTCCTGTCGCTCAACGGCATCACCAAGCTGGTCTTTCTTGAGCAGATCTGTCAGATGCTTGAACTGATCCGAGATCCGACCTTCTTTGCTTTTACCGATGGCTCGCAGCAGCAATTCGGCGCGGGGAGCATCGGTTTTACGAAGGTATTCGCTCAGTTGTTCGAGCGTCCCCTCAAACCGGCGGTAGCGCATCTCAATCGCTTCTTGAGTCGACGCCAGGTTGGGTGCGGCTGGTGCATCAGAGGGAGCTTCCGTGGCAGTCGCCTGTGCATGAGCAGTTTCAACCCGGGACAGGCAGATGGCAAACATCCCGATTGAGCAAACCAGAAATCGAACGGGGATCAAACGCCTGACGTACATTGTGCCGCCTCCATTGTGGGTGGACCGAGTCCGTATGAGTCTATCGCGTCTTGGAAGCTTGATCCATAAACGTTTCAGACTATTTCGTTTTTCGCAACCGTGATCCTAGCTCCTTGCCCCACTGCGTTTGGTGCGGAAAGATCGGGTGAAACCGTTGCGCCATATTTGCGGAATGGCAAGCGAAACTCGGGGTGCAACGGTTTTGGACTTCCTCAGGCCTGAAACTTGACTTATTGAGCCAAGTTTCAGGATTTCTTCCAAAGTAGCCAGCATCGCTGCGCGTGATGAGCATGCGTCGGAAACGATTCAAACGTTGCCGACGCATCGGGACAGATATTCTGCATGATTTTCTGATTTGAGACGATGCGGATTGGATCTTGGCAGGTTCTCGAATAATGCTCATCACGCGGAGCGATGATGGCTACTTTGGCCTGAGACAAAGCCTCGCTGGAGTCTTCGACAAGGCCGTGTCTTCATGGTTCGGCAACGCATCCGATGAGCACGGCCTTACCGAAGACGGTAAAACCGTGGCACCCCTTTTTCACGGATTGCTGTTCCGAAGGGACTTCGTCCCCAGCAACGCTAACGCCCACCAACTACCGATCAATGTCGAACTCATTTGAGTTTGACGCGACTCCTCCGGACGTGTTACACACGTATGGTGACTGTAACCCTATAAAATCGCGGACAATGGCATCCTTGTCCTGGTACACAATGAACTCCATCCAAATTAACCGCCGCGATGTTCTTGAAACGGCGGCAGGGGGATTTGGATCGCTCGCTCTGGCAAATTTACTTGGTCGATCCTCACTGCTGGCTGACGAACCGCGACCGGAATTCAATGGGGGATTGCATCATCGGGCCAAAGTACGCCGGGTGATACAGCTCTTCATGAACGGCGGCGCGAGCCAGATGGATTTGTTCGACTACAAACCGGCCCTGTTCCAGAAGGGGGGTGAAAAGTTTGATCCTGGCGAAGGTCAACGAGTCGAAGCGGCGACAAGTGCTCCCGGAAATGTGCTCAAGCCGCCGTTCGAATTCCATCAGCATGGCGAGTGCGGGCGTTGGGTAACCGACCTGATGCCGCATCTGGCCAAACACGTTGATCAAATGGCCTTTTGCATGGCGATGCAGTCCAAGACCAACGTGCACGGACCCGGCAGCTATTTGATGAACACGGGCAATCTTCTGCCAGGTTTTCCGTGCTTTGGAGCCTGGATCAGTTACGGACTGGGCAGTTTAACCGACAACCTGCCGACGTTTGTTGTTCTTCCGGATGTACGAGGGCTTCCTTACAACCAGAAGGGAAATTTTTCATCGGGTTTCCTCTCGGCCAGCCATCAAGGGGTGATTCTGAATACGACGTCGGCTGAACCGATTGCGAATCTGAAAGCTCCCGAATCGGCAAAGTTCATTACAGCTGAAGCCGATCGCGAAGGGAGGGCACTGCTCCAGAAATTCAATGCGGAGCATCTGAAGGAGAACGAAGGGGATTCACGCCTGGAAGCACGGATTCGAGCCTATGAATTAGCCGCAAAAATGCAGCTCAGCGCCCCCGAAGCTTTTGATGTTGGCAGCGAGACCGAGGCTACTCAAAAAGCATATGGCCTTGATGAAAAACCAACCGAAGATTTCGGCAAACGGTGCCTGCTCGCCCGACGACTGCTCGAACGTGGAGTCCGTTTCGTGCAAGTCTGGAGCGGTGCAGGGGGGCCGTCAAATAACTGGGACAATCACACAAGTATTGTGAAAGAACTGCCTCCCATGTGCCTTGCCACAGACAAGCCAATCGCCGCATTGCTCAGTGATCTGCAACAACGCGGTTTGCTCGATGACACTCTGGTCCTCTGGAATACCGAATTCGGGCGCATGCCTTTCTCACAAGGGAGTGAAGGACGTGACCACAACGGCGGAACGTTCGTTGGTTGGCTGGCAGGCGCAGGAATCAAAGTGGGTGCCAGTTACGGAGAAAGTGACCTCTGGTCCTGGCGCGCTGCGCGTGACATCACAACAACATACGACTTCCACGCCACAGTCCTGCATTTGCTCGGTATCGATCATGAACGCCTGGCCGTCAAACACAACGGAGCCAATCGGCGACTGACAGATGTACATGGGCATGTCATTCGCGAGATTCTGACATAGCCGCTTGGAGATGTCAGTTGCCTGCATACGCAGTCCGATCGAATCTCATCACACGTTGTTCGTGGCTGGAAGGCGCCCCGGAATCATCGTCGACTTTTTCACACTTCTCGATTCATCGGCCCTCGTTCGTGATGACCTTGCCAACGATGTCCGGCGTCATTTTCTGGCGAATTGCCGGTTTCGATGGCGGCGATCACATCTTCTGCCTCCGCCGACATCGGCCACCAGTATCCGGGAGCCAGGCGGTGGTCCGTGGCGGCAATTTCTCTAAGCTGTGGCAACGCAGCAGCGAATATCGCATTTGAGCGCGTACGATTCAACGAATCGTTATGAGCCAACTGCATGATGACATACATCGACCAGAACTTCAGCTCAATGTCCGCGTCACCAATTCCATTCCGGGCCGCCGCCCACGCGCGACGAAAGAAGGATGTACGGCGGTCGCGTAGTTGCCCGCAGCATCCGATCGCATCTCCGGCGTCGCCGCGGATCCAGCCGGGAAGATCAGTTCGCTCAAAGATCGTGAGTAACATTTCTTCTGCTTCAGGTGACGGGTCGCCAAAAAGATTGATCCCCTGAATCACAGCTGATAGCCAATTTCGATCAGGTGACTTCGATGCCAATTGAGTCCTGCCGATTCGAAGGAATTCGCGAAGTGACCGACGACCGCCAATCATGGCGAGCGCAGCTGCACACGACTGACGATATGGTGGATCGTCATGAAGCATTCGAAGCAACGTCCCCTCGGCGCTCGGAGGCCTCGTCACTTGAAACCACCAGATTCCAAAGTCCTTGAGTTTCGGCGGCAATTGGGGAAGCACGGCAATCAACTCATTTACGGTTGCCACGCCTCGGGTAGCCAGCCGGGCGATGTGCCGACGGTTATTAGAATCGAAAGGTTTACAGTTCGATCGACTTTCTTCAGATCGCTGCCTGACAAAGTCGCTGTATAGTTCAGTCAGTTTCCTGTCGCCTCGATTCATTTCGAAGGAACCTCAATTATTAAATCCTCGGAGAAACTCCCCTTTTCAAGAACGGGACAAAGGATTCGGGCGGTGAGCTTTCGAAAGAATGTTTCAACCGCGAATATAGAAAAAGGGCTATACCCCTGGCTACGGCAGAATTTCATCAGAGCGAGAGAAACGGAGTATGCCCCCATCCGCGAAAAAGCGGTGTCCCCCTAAACCTGAGCCGATTCAAGTTTTACCGGGAGTCGCTTCTGCTTCTGAATTGTGCTACGTTTCAGTGAAGAAATCGGTGAGTATTCGCTATTGGTAATGGATGCGTCATCATGCTGATCGGTATCCGCCCCATCAATGATTTTGCGTTCAAGAAAACGTTTGGATCACCGGAGAACAAACTGACTTTGATCAGCTTGCTCAATTCCATTCTTGACCTGCCGAAGCCGATTGTCGATGTGACGATCGAAAACCGGTTCAACGACAAACAACGTGCGCAGCGTAAGTGATTGCGGTGAAAGGAGAATGAAAATGTGGTCAAATCGTGCCTGAGAAACGGTGTTGCAAACTGTTTGATCAGGGGAACCGAGTTGACCACGAAGTTATTATACAA
>CAIOKO010000204.1 GCA_903858935.1 uncultured Schlesneria sp.
ATATAAGAACAAGGGTGTGCAAGAGATTCTTGACGCCGTGACTTATTACCTGCCAAGCCCGCTCGATCGTAAGATGACTGCGATCGACCAGATCAAGAAACCAAAGTCCGAAGACGAGACGAAAGATCCAAACTGGAATCGCGTCAACCTCGATTCAGATCCGAAGAAACCTCTCGTTTGTATGGCGTTTAAGACCGTCGTCGAAGAGTACGGACAGCTCACGTACACTCGTATCTATCAGGGTAAGATCGTTAAAGGTGACAGCTATATCAACACTCGTACTGGCAAGAAAGTGCGATTCGGTCGACTCGTGCGCATGCACGCTAACGACCGTGAAGACGTTGATGTCGCTGAAGCCGGTGACATCGTCGCTCTGGTCGGCGTCGATTGCGCGTCGGGGGATACGTTCTGCGGTGATGGCGTGACGTATTCGCTGGAAAGTATCTTCGTTCCGGACGCGGTGATTCGACTGAGCATTGAACCTGCAAAACGAGACGGTGCCGACAAGTTGAGCAAGGCTCTGGAACGATTCCGTCGCGAAGATCCGACGTTCCGCGTACTGACCGACGAAGAGACGGGCCAGACGCTGATCGCCGGGATGGGGCAGTTGCACCTGGACATCTATGTCGAGCGAATC
This sequence comes from uncultured Schlesneria sp., assembly GCA_903858935.1. Lineage (GTDB taxonomy): Bacteria > Planctomycetota > Planctomycetia > Planctomycetales > Planctomycetaceae > Schlesneria. The sequence continues at coordinate 638 of CAIOKO010000204.1, forward strand.
AAGCGAGAATATGGCGTCGAGTGCATCATCGGTCAGCCACGCGTGGCTTACCGGGAAACCCCGACTCGAGAAGTCGAGTTCAACTACAAGCACAAGAAGCAGACCGGTGGTTCGGGTCAGTACGGTCACGTCGTGGGCAAGTTGGTTCCACTGCCAGAAGACAGTGCGATCGCGTACGAATTCGTCAACGACGTCACAGGCGGACGTATTCCGAAGGAATACATCAAGCCGATCGACGAAGGCTTCCAGCGAGCTTTGGTCAAAGGCCCGCTGTGTGAATGCGAAGTCGTGAACGTTCAGATGATCCTGCAAGACGGTAGTTACCACGACGTCGACTCGTCCGAAATGGCGTTCGGCATCTGTGCGTTCGATTGTATGCGGGAAACATTGAAGAAGGCCGGAATCGGGCTGCTCGAACCAATCATGAAGCTGGAAGTGGAAGTTCCTGATGAATATCAGGGGAACGTCACGGGCCACATCTCCAGTAAGCGAGGTTTGGTCGGTGCCACTGAAACGAACATGGGCGTCGCAACGATCGTTGCGGAAGTCCCGCTGGCCAGTATGTTCGACTACGCCAACGAACTTCGTTCGATGACGCAAGGTAAGGGAACATTCACCATGGAATTTGCCCGTTACTCGATGTTGCCTCGCGGTCTTCAAGACGAAGTCGTCGAAAAGCGAAAGAAAGACAAAGCCGATCGCGCCGCCATCAAGTAATTGATCGGTCGAATTGGTTTTCATCGAATGAACGAAGCCCGGCTTGGCAACAAGCCGGGCTTTTTTATTGGAACTCGATCGTATATCTCTGACCCGGCTGAGATGGCGTAGACGGTGCAATTTCCTTGATATGGACGCCGATCCGCCGTAACAATGTGGGCACGCTGGAAGATGCGAACTCCCCATCACAAGAAACACATCAGAACTACCATCAATGCTCACCAGTGAAATCTATGCTCCTGGAAAAATCCGACTGATCGAAGTTCCAGAACCGACGCTGTCATCGACGCCACCGGAAGGGATTTCAGGGCAGATCATTTTTCAACCCGAAACGACCTGCCTCTGCGGGTCAGACTTGCCCTACTTTAATCGCTGGGATGAGTGGCCCATCGAACTGGGGCACTCGCTGCACGAGATGATCGGGACGGTCACGGCGACCAACGGGAAAAAGTGGAGTGTCGGAGATCGAGTTCTCGCGGTGCCTCAAATGCAACAAGGACTCTCGGAGCGATTCATCCTCGACGAGAATCGAGCGATCACAATCGCCACAAATATTCCTGAAGAACAGGCGTTGATGGCTCAACCGCTGGGGACGGCCATCTTTGCCTTGAAAAAACTTCCCAACATTCTGGACATGGATGTTGCTGTCGTCGGACAAGGACCCATGGGGCAACTCATGAATGCCTGCTTAAGAAACATGGGAGCACGTCAGGTCATAGGAATCGACCTGCTGGAAAGCCGTCTCAAAACAAGTCCGAAGATGGGTGCAACCGCCACTGTGTGCAATGCGACCAATGACCCAGTCGCTTCCGTTAAAAAAATCCTGCATGGAAACTTGCCGGATATCGTGATCGAATGTGTCGGTCACGCTGACCAGCAGTTCAACTTGTGTATCGACCTCTGCAAGCACGCGGGACGCATACTTTTCTTCGGTGTTCCGCCACAAACGATCAATAACTTGCGATGGCGAGATTTATTCTTCAAAAACGTGACGGTTCATACGTCGGTGAATCCAGACTTCCGCCGAGATTTTCCGCTCGCGATGCAATGGATTTCGGAGGGGCGGATTGATGTCTCACCAATCATTACTCATCGATACCCGCTGGCAAAACTTCAAGAAGCCTTTGAGCTGTTTCGCGATCGAACAGAGGGTGCGATCAAGGTAATTGTCAATTTTCCGTGTGCAACCGGCTGTTAGTCAGTGCCCAGAGTTAAACGTCTTTGGAAACGTCTTATCCCATTCGAAAGAAACGCCTAATGCTTGGGTATTGGGCCACCGGGATCAATGCCCTTCGGTTCCGGCATGTCTTCCGTAATGATTTTCCATGAGTCGCCCATCTCGCGAAACGCGCGATAATCTTTCGGCTGGTAGGCTACGTTAAGGTGTGGTGTTGGAACCGCACGATGTTGTTCGAATCGCGAATCCATCGCGGCAGCCACCATTCCCGTTACCAGCAGTGTTCGCTCGAACGGATAGGGGGAACTTCGATCACGAATGTGCGTTTGAATCGCATGAGATAATGCTTTGAACAGATTCCGATTCTGCCATGGACCGACGTAAAAACTGGTTTTCAACGGTTCTGATTTTCCAGCCAGTCGGCAGGCGAAGCACCACCGTGTGGCACTCGCACCGATTCGTAGGACGGTTCCTCGAAGTCCGTCACGGTATTTGATGAGAATGGCGTGAACCGGTTGTGGGTTACCGCCAGTTGATTCGACGAAGTCCTTCAGTGGTCCGACATCTTTTCCTGCTGCGGCACTCATCGCTGCGGCCGCAAGGGAGTAACTCCAGCGACCTTCCTCAGCTGCTTTCCAGACGGCATCTCCTTCAAGCAATTGAATCTCACTGACTCCGGTTTCACCGCCACGACGCGATTCGACAAGAGATTGCAGCACTTCCATCGCATGAAAGTCATAAGATTCAAGACCACCGCTGTGAATCGAAATAGCTTCTTCGATCTCAGCCTGATCCGGCATTTCAAGTGGTGGACGTCGCTGAGCCAGTGGGACGGAGCTTCCTGCCATCAGCGGGATTTTCAGCTCTTGTGCGACCTGCATCATTTCTGCTGCCCAATCCCAACGATATGAAAGATGTTTATCGTTAAAGACTGGGACAGAGCGACCCGATTGGCGAAAGACGGCCGTGATTTCATCAAAGAATCGTTTGCGTGGATACATGTGTTGACCACGGTCGTTCACTGGATAATTCCCGTGCTCGCCGATCGATAACACTCCGTCGACGGCAAGTTCCTGTCCCCCGTTTTTCAACGCGGAAGCGATCGTTGGGAAGATCTTAATGCCGTACTGCATGGCGACATCACGTGACATGTCGCGTCCTTCGGGAAATTGATCGACGTAAAGACTGACGACATCCATTCCCGATTCATTTCGTTTCCCGTTGAAGTAATAGGGCTTCAGAAAGTTTTCGAGGATCACATGTGCATGACTGCGATAGGTGAATTCCGTGATGATTGCTGCAACACGCGGTCGTGGCGGCGGATCGGCGAAGATGTTGCTTTGTGTTCCAGCGGCCACAAACGGGAACGCCGCAGCAGTTGCTCCTAACCACTGACGGCGATTGATCAGACCGAATTCGTGCATCGTCGTTTATCGCTTCCTGTGGGCATGACATGTCCCTCGACTCGTAAAACCTTGCCCCGATACAATCGCGGACCAACGGTCTCGAACGAGGGCTGTCTGACGCAGACGATGAGGATTATGTACTGCCGAATCCAAAACTAGCGTACGTCGGAAACACTTGTGTAATACCATCCTTGCCACCGTTATACAAAGGCCGATCATCGGTTCAAATCATCAATTTTGGCCGTATGTTTGGACTTCGGGAATCCGCCACTCAATTCATCCCGACCCTTCCTTTGGTCAGGGATGGTCGATATTTTGACCGATGCTCCCGTTTCTGCGAAAAGCCTCTGCAACGGTTCGGATCAAGCCAGGAATTAATCACATGTCGCTCGTTGAACATCCGATCGGAAATTATCGCTTCCTTCCAGGGATCGCACCGTATTCATGCGGGGTTGTTTCAAGCCCTGGATTCGAAATCGTTCACGTGACCTTTCAAAGACCCCTGCCCTATCGGTCAGGCTTTGAGCAAATCGAAAAAGCTCTTGCAGCCAACGATCGTCCAAAAGCGGCCTTGTGCGGGATCGAGTTGCGGTCCCCAAAGCCTTATACATTTCCAGGATTTGCGTCATTCAACGCAGAATATGCAGCGATTTTGAAGGATTGGGGAGTCTTTGTTAATGGAGTGAATCCTGTTGCTCGGACGAATGTTGCACCCGTAGTCCTCCCGCCGACGGAGCCGTTACTGTATGGATTCTCGTTTACAAACCCCTGTCCGGAGGGGCTTCTATCCACGTTCGTCGTTGCGGGGGCCGGTGAGTTGCCAGAAGGAATTCTCGCGCGGGAAGGAATCGTGGCTCTGGGCGATACCTCCGTTGAGGGGCTGAAGATCAAATCTCGATTTGTGATGGACCTGATGGAATCCCGGTTACGTGGCCTTGGAGTGGATTGGCCATTGGTCAGCGCGATTGACATTTACACCGCTCATTCGTTGACTCCACTTTTGCCAGAAATCGTCCTCAGCCGCGTCGGCGCGGCCAGTATTCACGGAGTCAACTGGCATTTCACTTACCCTCCGATTGAAGAGATCGAGTACGAGATGGACATGCGAGGCGTTCGCACTGAACTTCGTCTGGGGTGATGCAAGCAACGGGTTGACGGTGATTACGCCGTCTCTGCCAGATGTTCCAGTCGTTTCAAAATCAGCAGCTCCAGTACTAACATCAACCCAAGCAATGCAAGACATGTGACGCCGAATACCATGAGCCGACCGTTCTCATCCAGTCTGGAAGTAAACACGGAGACAACGTAAAGCCAACCCGCCGCAAAACAGATCGTCAGGGTCATGGGAGTCCCCTTCCAGCCAAAATACAGCGACAGCAAAACCAGCAAATGGAGATACCCAAATACGCTTAGCCCGACTGTTGTTGTTCCAATCATGAGTTCAAGATAAGCCCCGACGTTTCGTTGGATATGTTCGTGGAAAATCATCATCGCCAGAATAAAGACGAACGGCGAAATAATTGTCGGTGCTAATCCCACGGCCCAGCCGCAGCACTTTTCCCAAGCCAGCTGCGGTAACGTGTGAGGCGTCTGCACCAATGCCGACCACGTGCGATTTCGGACCTCGTCCTGAAATAACCGACTGGCGAACCACGTGCCGTCGAGGATCCCAAACAGTCCGCTAAAAATCGCAGACCAGGCAAGCGTAAACCCGATGATACCTCCTGGTCTGTTAAACGTCCGAAAGGTCGTCAGCACCACAAAGAAAATCGCCAATTGAACACCGATCCGCAAGATGGTCCAGGGAATTCCGCCGGTCGCAAAGATGTATTCTCGCCAGATGATTGGTTTGGACCAGGGGCGGCGTGAGCGGCGAGGGGTGAGCTTCAGTCCCAAGGGACGATCGTTGCGTGCGTCGGTCAGAGCAAATCGATCAAATGCTAACCATGACGCGATCAGGCATAGCAGGCCAATGACAGCGCCGAAACCAACCGCGAGGCACCACGGAGAATCTTGAAATCCTGATTCGGTGATCTCCAGCATTCGCATCGGCAGACTGATCGGCCAAAATGCTTGAAGTGCTTTCCATCCCCAAAACGTTCCAAACGCCCACAAAAAGAAGTAAGGCAATGAATAAGCTGCGATAATGATGGCCGTCCATTGTGCCGCCTTTCCACCGTTTGGCTGCAAAACAGAAACAGTGATTCCAATCATTGCCAGCAACCAGAGGTAAGCGGCCAATGCGATGTACGCGGCGTAGACCTGTGCCCACGAAACACCACCTAATGTGATGGCGACAATCGTAAAGGGGAACTGGATCGCGATCAGGAAAGCGGCGTCGCAAAGAATTCCCATCGTTTTTCCGAGGATGATTGCCAGAGGACTGATGTCTGCCAGTCGCATCAGTCCCAGTGTTTCTTCTTCTTTTTCTTCAGTAATAGTCTGCGAGAATCCGAAGATCGCCGTCGCCGAAAGGAATAACGCTGTGATCATCAACTGAGCCTGAAACAACGGCAGGCCTGACGCATTACTCCACGAAAGGAAACAGGCATAACAAACAGCAAAGTAGAGCACGACCGACAGCCCGAAGCGTACGGCGTGCGATCCACTTCGCCGGACATCGGTTGTCAGCGACTGTTTTGTTAATTGCCAGATACCGTAAAACACAAGAATGTCCTTCGGTGAATGAATTCAGTAATGTTCGTCAAAATGCGCTTCTTGACGCGGGAAGGCAAGCATTCGTCGATTCGTTAAGTTTCGGGCAGACGCGTCTACAGCAGAACCGAGAAGCAGGTACAAATACCGACGTGCCGAGTCGGCAAAAGCCTCCCCTTCGAGCTAAGTCGCGGACAACGCTTGTACCGTGAGCTTCTTGCAAACCGTCTCCAGTCCAAAACAGATGTGAAAGAGATACAATTTGCTGGCGACATTGATATTCTTCTGGTCAATCCTGGTGGGACCGCCCGTCATGGTCAGCCGGATTGGGGCGGCAGAGGATCGGGCAACGACAAAGGGAAGAACGTGTTTTTGATTCTGCAAAGACTCGCTTTTGGTCTCGGTCCGAGAGACCAGAGGGCAACCCAATGAGCGTAAAAATCGATGCTCCCCCCGAAACAATCGGGGATCGGGTGCTGTTTGCCTTGGTCCTGTTGTGGTCGTTTCTGGGGATGTGCGTTCCCCTGTATGACACCGACTTCTGGTGGCATCTCAAGACGGGACAATGGATTCTTGAAGGGAACGGAATCCCCTTCATTGACCTTTATACGTTTATCGACTCAGACAAACCATGGATTGATCTTCACTGGGGTTTTCAGATCCTGATTACGATCCTGTATCGTCTGGGAGGCGTTCCGCTAGTGACAGTGGTCAAGTCGGGCATTATCACGGCAGCGGTGGCAGTCGCGTGGCGAGCCGGAGGTACGAGCTTGCCCGCGTGGAAGAAAGCGGCGCTGTGGTTGTTGCCGATCATCTGTATCGCTGGCCGAGGTAACGAACGGCCTGAGATGTTGTCGCAACTTTTTCTTGTGATGTGGTTATGGATTGCGCGCCAAACTGATTGGCGACCGGAATTGATCTGGTTTCTGCCGCTGCTGCAAGTTGTCTGGGTAAATTGTCACGCTCTGTTCGTGCTCGGCCTCATTGTTGGTGTCTGTTACGCAGTCGATGCCGTCGTTCGAGAAATGGCGAAAGGTCGTTACGGATTAGAGCCGCGATCTTTGGGGCCTGATCTTCGCACGGTAGGGATTGTCGGGGTTGTTGTGGCCATCGCCTGCCTGGTGAATCCCTATTTCGAAGAGGGGGCCTTGTTTCCATTGACCCTTTACCGGAAATTCTCGGTTGAGAAAGAATTTTATTGTCAAAACATTGGTGAATTTCGACCGCCGATTGAATATGTGCGTCGATACGGGCTCACGAACATCTACTTGTTGGCGGAAGTCGGGGCCTGGCTGTTGACCGTTTCCAGTTTCATCTGGTTGCTGATCACACGGCGACGATGGAGCCTGTTTCGATTGCTGTTATTCGCAGGCTTTTCACATCTGGCTTGGCAGGCGAGTCGAAATACCAATATTTTCGCCTTTGTTTCAGGTTTTATTGCCTGCGAGAATTTTGCAGATGCGCGCCGGACCACGTCGCGTACAACGATATCGTTCAGCTCGAACCGATCCCTCATCAATTGTACGAATACGATGATGGTTGTGATGGCAGGCCTGTGTGTCGCGGTCGTCACGGGATGGTGGAATGAAATCGCCGAGAAGAACAAACCTTTCGGGCTCGGTGAAGCACGGAATTGGTTTATTCATGATGCCGCAAGATTTGCGAGTCAGCCGGGATTTCCACACCGGGCGTTTGTCGCAAATATCGGTCAGGCGGAAGTTTATGTATATCACAACGCCCCTCAGTTCCGAGTTTTTATGGATGCCAGATTGGAAGTCTGTACGCAGCAGACCTTTGAAATGTTTAATCGAGTTCTCGCCGCCATGGCAGTTAGTGATCCCACCTGGCAGGCTCTTTTTCGCGACGGAGAATTACCTGTCGTCATCCTCGACAGCCGTACTTCCCGTCCGGCGATCAACGGGATGATGCGGACTGCCGGGTGGCGACTGGTCTTCGCAGATCGTGCTGCAGCCGTCTTTCTCCCAAACGATCGAGCTGATCAGCTGCGACTACCGTTTGCCGATCCGACCCCTTTGATCGATCCCGATGGGAAGTTGAGATAACAGGCGTGTTTTCGTGGTTTGAAGAGATTTGGAATAGTGCCTGAACATACCCGACATCCTCGGTTGTACGCTTCACATTATTGTACGCAGTCTTTCCAATCGTTGCGTCAATTCATCTCATTGAAATTCCAGACGTTGCGATATTGAAACCTTGCGTACCGTCACTTGACGGGGGTATGATTTCGTCCCGTCAACGCCAGATGGACAGCAACACGAAAGGACGTGAGACAGTGACCAAGTCGTTCCGCAGTTCGATCGTCGTGTGCATCACGATGGCAGTGACCTTGTTTGCTGCTGGATCGTTGAATGCTTCGTTGATGACTTTTAACACGTATTCATCCTGGAATTCGCAAGTCACCGGTGTCTCAACGGAAGACATTACAAATCCACCAGGTAATTCAACGTACCAGTATTTCGGGAAAGGGACGCAATCTGTTGATTTCGGCAATGCGACTTTTTCGCAGAATGGTGCTTTAGGTAACGGGTTTTTCTATGTGATTGGCAGTGGTTTCTCGGCAGGGCTTCCGACTGCTCCCATAATTTCCTCGCAGCGTGAAACCACCGGTGTTGCCAATATTCAAATCAAATTTGATTTCTTGGTGAGTGGATTTGCATTGAATTACGGGACGAAAAATGGAAGTAATGTCAGCTTTCAGCTTTTCAATGGTGCAACAAGTATCGATACGTTTACGAAGAGTTCGACAGGTGGAAACGCTTACAATACAGCGGACTTCGTAGGGGCAACAGACACGACGTTTAACACCGTCCTGATCAAGACCACTGATCAATTCCTCAATATCAACAACGTTGCTGACTCAAGCCCTTTTACTTCTTTTGCTTCGGTACCAGAGCCTTCGACGTTTGCCATGCTCAGTCTTGGTGGCCTCGGAATGATCGTCCATGCCTTTCGTCGCAGAAAATTACTCAACAATTAATGAACCAGTTTTTTGAATAATTTGCGACATAAAACACGATTTGGAAAGCCGCTCGATTTCAAGCGGCTTTCTTCGTTAAATTGTTGGTGTGCAGCCGGCGAACGCGTCGTCTTACGAAAACAAGTCCAGACACATATTCCGCTTCCACGATGATCGATGCGTGAATTCGATCGACTTTGAATCGGGATGCTGAATCCCATCATAGAAATGTACGACTTTATGTCCCACCGCCGTCGGGTTTTGTTGATCCAATTGCCCATTCCGCAACCGGGAATGGAACCGGCTCAAGGGAATGTCCCATTAGCCGCAGCGTATCTGAAGCTATTGGCACAGCAACGAGGACTGGATGAGGAGTACGACATCGAGATACTACCCGCAGCACTCGCAAATCGATTATCTGACCGAGGACTGGCTGCCGAGATTCTTGATCGTGACCCGTGGCTTGTGGGTTGGACATGCTATTTGTGGAACGTCGAGCGTTCGCTCGATATTTCACGGTACGTAAAGCAAGCTCGCCCGGGTATCAGGATGCTTATCGGTGGACCGGAAATCACGGCTGACAACGGCTGGGTTCTTGAGCGGCCGGAAGTTGATTTTGCGGCGATCGGCGAAGGGGAACAAACGTTTTGCGAACTGTTAACCAGCCTGCAGAAAGCTGATCTTCCCGACCGTCAAATTGCCGGGCTGTATGTTTCGCCGGCGCTAATGCGGACAATACGTGGCGAATGGAGCGAGGAAAAGGTCGCACGGGGGGAATCACCTCTTTTTCGCCAGCCATTGCCGAACTTGAACGAGGTTTCCTCCCCTTACCTGGCTGGGATTCTCGACGCGGCGGACGAGCAGCTCATGTTGCTGGAAACACTACGAGGCTGCATTTTCAAATGCAAGTTCTGTTATTACCCCAAAAGTTACGATGACCTTTACTTTGTCTCCCGCGAAAAAATCATCGCGAATCTGGAACATGCTCAGCGTCGCGGGGCTCGCGAGGTGGTGCTGCTCGACCCGACTCTGAATCAGCGCCGCGACTTTGATGGGTTTTTGAAGTTGCTCGCCGATTGTAATCCCGAGCACCAGTTTAAGTACTTCGGTGAACTGCGGGCCGAGGGAATAAACAACTCGACCGCACAGCTTTTGCGAGCGGCGAACTTCACTCAGGTCGAGATCGGATTGCAATCGATCGATCCTCTGGCCCAGGAACTAATGGACCGCAAGAATCATCTCAAGGCATTTGAGCGTGGCGTTCGGGCGCTTCGCGACGAAGGAATCAGCGTCAAGGTGGACTTGATCATCGGCCTTCCGGGCGACACTTGTGATTCGATCCGCCGCAGCCTGCACTATCTTAAGGACAGCAACCTGTACGACGAAGTACAAGTCTTTAATCTTTCTGTGTTACCGGGAACGGCGTTCCGGCACGAGGCTCGCGAACTTGGGCTTGAGTTTCAACCCGTTCCGCCCTACTACGTCTTGAAAACACCGACGCTCGACCTGGCTGATCTTTACCAGTTGATGGACGAGGCCGAGGAGCTGTTTGACACCGAATTCGATCCCCTACCCGAACCGCAAATTCCGAACTTGACCCTGTCAACGGGCCCTCGCCCGAGATGCGAGGCATGGCAAATCGATCTGGATGCCGAATCTAAAGGTGTTAACTCGACAAAACCGAACTCGACTCTCCCTCCTCCGGATGAGCGGACGCAGGCATTCACACTTTGGCTTAAAGCCGAAGATTTCCAGGTGCATTCCAAATCGGCGCAGAAGTTTATCGAACAGATACTCGACGAAAATCCGCACACAACACTGCAGGTCATTCTGGAACCTGGCAAAGCAGCTTCCATTACCGCATCGCTTCTGGCCGATTTTAAATGGGTCTGTTACAGCCGAACAACGTATCTTGATCGCTTTTATTCGATCCTTCCTGGTGCGATGAAGGGTTCAAAATGTCTGGTTGTATTGCTGGAGCCTTGCGAGGAAGCGCTGCTTGATCCGGAAACTATCGCCGCCATCGATGAATTTGCGACGATCGTCTGGAAAGAGGAAACCGTACCATTGCCTCTTGTCACGAGTCATAACGAGTGACCAAATTCAGCGAAGATGGCGTGTGGGGCGGCGCTGTCAGATTCACCGGGAAGGCTGATCTATGTCATGGCCAGGATTTCTTTGGAGAATCATTTGCATCGGTTTGCCTCGCGGTATCGCGTTATTTCTGGGACTCTTCACGCTCTTAAACATCATAGGTGAGTTACGAGCGCCAGGGTTCGACGCCAATCTGTGGTGGATCAACCTGCCTGCAAACTGGCATTTGGTCGAGCAAGCGATGATGCTCTGGTCGGCATCGTGCTTAATCCGGTTTGGTATCTGTCAGCGGTTCGCACTGGCCGAGAAAATCGGGATTGCATTCACATTTGCTGTTCTGCTGGTGTGCAGCATCTGGAACGCAATTAGCTATCAACAACTCATCGCTGAAGGACAGATTCAATCGAATAGCCCAATTTCGTTTTCAACGCTGATCGCAGGGTGCCTCAGTGTTTTTATTTATGAAGTCTTGCGAGAAATGCCAGAAATGGGCCGCAACACGATCAGGCTGTGTCAATCGACAATTGCTGTGTCGTGCGTGTTGTCTGGATTATTGTTCCCTGTCGCGCAAATGGCCTGTTTCGGCATGACAGACTATCGACGGAACGTGGATGTGATTGTTGTGTTCGGAGCGAAAGTCCATGAGGACGGTCAGCTTTCGTCGATTCTTGAAGAACGAGTTCTCACCGGCTGCGAACTTTATCACCAGGGACTGGCACCTCAGATTCTTTTCTCTGGTGGTCCCGGAGTCGGCGACATCCACGAGACACAAGGGATGCGACGGCGGGCTCTCGAATTGGGTGTTCCCGCTGCTGCTATCTCAATTGACCTGAATGGAGTCGACACAGAGTCAACGGCGATAAACACCTTGCGCACGGGGCAATCGCAGAAATGGGATCGAATCCTTGCAGTCAGCCAGTTCTTTCACCTGCCCCGGATTAAGCTCGCGTTTCATCGGCAGGGAACGGAAGTTTACACGGTCCCTGCAAAGCGGCTTTATTACTTTCGGTATCTTCCCTACTTTATGCTGCGTGAGGTTGCAGCGTGGTGGTGGTATTACATTCGACCATTGTTCTGACGAGATTATTCGATTCACTTCACTTCGAATGGATTCAAATCGAATGCTGGATATCATGTGAATCGGTCGGCTGTGGCATGGTCTCGCGACTCGATGAAGGAGATTTGGAATGGCGTTGTTCAATCAACTCTTCGGTAAAGACGTCGTGAATGCCCCAGTCAATTCACCGTCTGGCGAACGGATTGGCACGACGACAACCTTTGCGGTCTCACCAGTGACCCCCGCGACGGCACCGTTGCCAGTGATTCCCTATCACGAGGCCGTAACCGAGTTCCTCGGTGGAAAAGTCGAGTCCTGCTCGCAGTATCACGGACAGTTGGTCGCCAACGTCCGAATTCACCCGCTGATCCACGCCCTTCACCTGGCCTTTGCCGATCATCGACCCCTCTGTTTTTCTCCCGACATCATCTGGTTGACTCTCACACAAGGGTTGGCACTCCACATCAATGCGAATGCCGAACAATTGCGGCACCACTTCGTGAAACACAAAGGAAAGGCGAAAATTGTCGTGTGTCGAGACGATTTCGTAAAAGGCTCGCCCGAAAATCCCTGGCCCGAAGTCTTTCACGAATTCTCTGCAGCCATCCAGAAACATATTGGCGACGCTCACAGGTTGATTGTTGCAGACTTTTCAACAACGGGCCCGGTCGAGCGAGCGGCGTCCGAAATCGTGCTGATGGATGCAATGCAGGCTTATTTTACATACGAGTTCCATACGATTTGCGGTATCCCCAGCATTACGCTTGAGGGAACTCCCGATGATTGGCGGTCGATCGCAGAAAGAGCCCGCGAATTTCGTCGGTTAGGACTGGACTGGTGGGTTGATGCACTTGAGCCGATATTGAACCAATTTGTTGACGCTGCCAGCGGAAAGATCGATCAACCATTTTGGGATTCGATTTACAAATGGCATGGGGGAAAAGGGTGTGGTAGTGGTCCATTCGTCACTGGTTGGATCGTTAATCTTTTCCCTTATTTGAATCCCTCCAGTGATGAATTACCGTTTCTGGACTCGATCGATGCCGCACTGCCAGATTCTCTCGCCACATTTCAGCGAAACCCCTGGATCGAGCTTAAACCATCAACGGTGAGTGGCCCGATCGTCGATCACTTTCCTCACCTTCCGGCGAAGGTACCTTTCGTGTGGGGTTACGAGCGAAACAAGTACCAGATGGAGTTTATTGGCGGGCTGATCGGCATTAAACAAGATTCTCAAACACTCTGCTTACGACCAGAAATTGGTTGGGCCGTCTGGGAGGCCGGAGCTGTCGACAGAAAACGTCGAGCCGACGCTGAAACTGCGGCCAGAAAAGAACAAGAGAAAGCTGAAATTGCTGCAAAGGAACTCGCCGCAAGAAATTACGAGCCAAATCGACGCTTCGATCAGGCCCGTAGACTTGGACTCCAATTCCATCAACTGTATCTCGCGGCAAAACCGACAGATCGATCCGATACCAATCTCGGCGAAGACGAACAGAATCGATTCTTGTTGGATCTTGCGGCCAAGAATTATCAAACGAATATCGAGTTTCGAAACCTGTGGAACGCAGTCTACGACCAACCCCCTGCCCCCTTACACGCCAAATGGCTTGCCTTGTGGAAACGCTTGTAATCGCTTGATTTGTCTCGGAACTGGAATCCCCCATGAAAAGTACGCTCGCATTTTTTGACGTCGATCGGTCTTATCGCAATTCGCGCTGTTTTTTTCAATTTTCACCCGGACAGGCTCATACGAGGGGTGAGCGGGCGGTGACGTGGGAATACAAAGCGATGACCCTCAAAGATGCAAACGTCGATTCCGTTCACGAGGACTGGGAAGAAAAGCTCAATCGCGTTGGTGCGGAAGGATGGAAACTCGTCGGCACAATTCCGTTTTTGCGTAACGGCAATACCGCCGGGCGACGGATACTACTCAAACGACGCCAGTTCTGATCATTTCTCCGAAACAGAAGCGGAGGAAAGGGGGACCGACCTCCCCTTCACTTGCCTCATCATCGAAGTTTGCAATCGGGCGTCCTTGCTGGCGAATCGCACGACCACCACGAAAAATCGAAGCTCATTTTCGATATTGCGCATAAAAATCTTCTTCAGCGACCGTTGGTCGATACCCGAGTCTGATCGCCCTGTCGATCAATGGCTGGCCACGGAGTGGTTGATCATAAACGTTGCCTCCAGGACCATCCCAATCTGGCGGACGTGGCACATGAATTCCGCCTTTAATCCTTACTCCTAAGGCATAGATGGCGGGCGGGTAATCTCTGTTCGCAGCTTTTTCGAGCCAGGCATATCCACCAAGTACGTCAGGAGTGAACGGCCAGAGAATGTATTCACCGATTGTGTCGTGATGCTTTTCCGTCCACCGAGCGAGGTCATACATGGCGGCCGGATCGCCACGGCTTGCTCTGAACATCAGGATCCAACCCGGTACGTACACGCTCAGAAACAGAAGCAGCAAAATAGCGGTGGAAAGTGCGACAGCGCGCAGGAACGGTCTTTGCCCCCTCAAGAGAAACAGCAGTGGCACGCCGATCAACAACGCGGGGAAGATCAGTGGTAGGAAGCTGACCGGCATCACGATTCCCCCGATACGGAAATTCCCGTTACGTATCCTGTCAAAAAAGGAAATGTTAACTCTCAAAAACATCGTTGTTGCACCTGGTCACAACAATCGCAATACCTCACCGTTTCACAAGTCGTCTCCGATTTTCATGGAATTCGTTCTGCCGTGACCATTCCACGTGCTTCTTCCCAATCGCGAGCAGATCAGGCCGAGTCGTTTTTTACGCGTCGACGCATTCGTACTGCGCCGATCGCCGTCAATCCGAGGGGGGCAAGTCGCCGCCCACTTGGGTCGGGGACCGCCTGCATCGAGACTCCGTCGAGTGCGGCAAATGGAGGTACTCCGCTTGGGCCACCGAGCAACGAACTACAGTACTTGTGAATCGAAAGATACCCGGTAAAGCGGCAAATAGCCGAACCGGATGTGGTTAGAGTGCGGTTTTTCGGATTGGCCAGAACAGTTGGCCGTGTGATTCTCGCATACGCCGCGCGATTAATTTGTGGTTCGTTTCATTTTCTTCCGTTTTTTGAATGACCTGGCAGATTGTTCATGCGAGACTTTTAAACCGGATTTCGTTAGCCTGTCGACTCAAGTGTTTGGTATTTCAAGAGGATTGGGCCATGACAGAACATCAATCATTTTCCCGCGACGATCTATTGGAAGAAGCAATTACCGTCTGGTTTCAGGCGTTCGAGCGGGGCGAAAAACCCAGTCTCGATGACTTCCTTGAAGAATTCGCGAATGTGGCAAAGGAAAAGGAGTCATTCTCGGATAATGAAACCATATTCCAGAAATCGGCTGGAACCGGTGCCTCAGGTGACCGATCAGTACCGCGCAAAGTAATTCTGCCAGAGAATGGAGGTGCCGTTGTTCGGAATCGCGTGTCAGCGTTTCGCAATGAGTCGCCACCGCCAGGGACGGCCGCTTCTGTTCAAACCGGCAAGGATAGAGCGCAGGATGATTCTTACCACCGCGATGGGTCTGCCGAAAGAAAGAGTACCATCAATTCCGCCGGGAATGGCTATAAACTGAATGTCCCCGCTTTTCCTGGTAAGGATGAACACCAGGTTAACAAGGCGAATTCCAGTCAAAGTGTCGTGGATCGCGATGCCGGTCAATTGCTCAACGATTCATTGAGCAAGGGTGTACCGACGATAACTCCAGGTTTGGTGGAGCCGGATGATAATTCGGAGCTGACGCCCGCCCAAGTTTATTCCCCTCAATCGACAAAGACTGAACGAACCCTGATCCCGAAGGAAATTGGGTCTTATTGGATTACGGGGGAGCTTGGACGAGGGGGCATGGGGATCGTTTACAAAGCGCGCCATAAAACGCTCCAGCGTGACGTCGCTCTCAAAATGATTTTGAAGGCCAACCACGACGAGAGGATACTTTCGCGATTTCGCTTTGAAGCGCAGTCTTTGGCGACTCTGAAACATCAGGGTATCGTTGAGATTTATGAGTACGGCGAGGAAGACGGTATCCCCTGGTTCGCGCTCGAATTTGTCGAAGGCAAAACACTTTCCCAATTGACGAACAAGGAACCGATCGAGCCAACTCGTGCAGCGAGAATTGTTGCCGATCTGGCATCAGCGATCGCTTATGCCCACGATAAAAAAGTACTGCATCGTGATATCAAGCCGTCGAATGTGCTTGTTGCGAATGGTGACATCGCCAAGCTAACCGACTTTGGTCTCGCTAAGCGGGACTCGATCGAGGAGTCCGACGATGAGGTGTCGGAACCCAAGACCATTGATGGACAGGTTTTAGGAACTCCAGGCTACATGCCGCCAGAACAGGCCCGGGGCGACCAGAAATCAATTGGCAATCATTCGGATCAGTATTCACTCGGAGCGACTCTTTATTACCTGCTTACAGGCCGCGCTCCTTTTGTGGGACGTCCGCTTGAATTCTTGTTGTCACAAGTCATCGAAAATGATCCACTGAGTGTTCGGCAATTGCAGCCGACGATTCCGTTAGATCTGGAGACCATCTGCCTTAAGTCCATGTCAAAGGAACCATCGCGTCGTTACCCTGACTGCGCCGCGATGGAGGCTGACCTGCGACGATTTTTGAGCAACGAGCCGATTGTTGCCAGACCGATCAGCGGCATCGAACGATCAATTCGATGGTGTCGCCGAAATCCAAGGATCGCCATTCCGATTGCCACTGCTGTTTTCTCATTAATGACAGCGTTGTCAGTCAGTGTCTGGTCGGCAGTGACCCTGGCCAAGAAAAACGCCGATATCGAGCAACAAAAGAACATCGCTGTGGCGGCAAAAAATCTCGCCGATCAGAACGCCGAAATTGCCAGGACAAATGCCATTGAGGCCGAGAGGAACGCTGAGACTGCGAGGGAAAATGCAGTCGAGGCCGAGAAAAATGCCGAGACTGCGAGGAAAAACGCTAAGCTTGCGTATGAAAGAGCGGTTCAGTCGAAGGACTCGATCTTGCAAATGCTTTTGGCGATTCGCGAAACGGTTCCGACCAACGACAAGACTCGAGTTCGGGAGCAACTTCTTCAAATCGCCTCGAAACAGCTGGATCTGTTGCCGGATGAATCGGACGATCGTGAATTGAGGACAGGTCTTGAAAAGGCGCGGGTTCTTCAAGAACGTTTTCTGACGGCGCTGGAGCTTGGTCAGCCATCTAAAGCGATCGTGTATCTCGATGAAGCCGAAGAGATTTTGCGAAAACGAAACCAGTCACAATCGACTGACGTCACACGTCTTAATCTGACGAAACTCCTTCGTCATCAGGCCCATGCTCGCAGCGGTATTCGTCGCGATATGGAAAGAGTTCGCAAATTTGGTGAAGAATCGCTGCAAATTCTGGGGGAGATCCTGACTTTTCCCAAGCCAGAAAAATTTGATATTCCACACGGCTCTGTTCCGCGAATCGAAACGTTGAGATGGGTGATGATTCAAGGCTATCAACACTCCTTGACACTCAAAAAGCTGGGGCGTGTCCAAGAAGCATTTGACGTTATCAACCTCGCTATCAGTCACTTCGATGAGGCGATGGCAATCCTTCGGAACGGTCCACTTCAGCAACTCGGCGAGGAGGGTTGGGCTCAAAAGAAACAAGAGTTTCGCGGAATGTTATCCGACCAAGACTTGCTTCGTATAGTTCTACTCGGCTCCATCGGTCGCGAACAGGAAGCGGTAGACGACCCAAATCGAATTCTTGACAACGTCCGGCAGATCGTGGAAAGGGAACGGTCACGCGAAAACTGGGCAAAATTATCGTTGGCGCTTGTGTTTGCTGGTGATATCGCGCGGCAGCGAGGTCAACTGGACTCGGCTTTGGCGTCTTACGAGGAATCGGTAAAAATCACTCGTGAGCTTTACCAGGATGATCCGAGTCTCGAAGATCGCCGCAACCGACATCAAATATCGCTCGCACGGCTCGCTGGGTTGTTGCGATCGCGCGATCTTTCCAGGGCCAGGCAGTTGTATGCCGAGGCGCAACAGGTCGCTCAAGAAATGGTCAATGCCGATAGCGAATCGATTACCCACCACGTCGCACTGGCGCTTGTTTCGCCGTTTAGCGGTCCTCCCGCCAAGGCTGTTGAACAGGCCGAGGATATTTTGAAGCGGAGTGTTCCCGGCGATGCGGAAATGTTCATTGACCTTGCACGTGTCTGGTCGGCAGCAGCTAAATCGGAACTGCTTTCCGAATCTCCAGATTTCCAGGCAATCGATCGTTGGAAGCAAGAGGCGTTGAAACGAATCGAAGATGCCGTTGCCGATGGGTATTCTGATCGAGCCTATCTTTTAGCAGAGCCTGATTTCGAAGCCATTAAAACGGACGAGAAGTTTCAAAAATTGGTTGGACAATCAACGGCTGTTTCTCAAGTCGTTGGTCCACAAAAGTCAGAATGATCCTGTTGTTGACACCGATTTCAATCATTCGATGTGCAGGACGTTCGCCGCATGGATGTTGAAGTCGTTCGATGTTGCTTGGGCGGTCTTCAATTGAGAAAGAATTGGCGATGAGTTCAGATGCTCCAACCTGTGTGGTTCTTGTACCGGTTGGTAATCATATTGAGCCTCAAACGGAGGTCGCCTTACGCGAACTTGAGCGACGCGGTTATCCGGTCTGGCGGTCGTATGGATGTTCGGCTATCGATTTTGCCCGCAGCCGTCTGGCAACACAGGCGCTGACGGAAGGCTTTCAAGAAACCCTCTGGATTGATGCGGACATTGTTTTTGATCCCAACGAAGTCGACCGGCTTCGTCGCCGTACATTTGCCGATATTCCGGTGGCCGAACGTGATCCTCTCGCCAATCCACACGATAAACCCCTTGTTTTGACGGGGGTCTATGCGAAAAAAGGGGCGAGAGAACTTGCGTTGCAGTTTTTTGCCAGTCCTGGTGATACGCTGCTGTTCGGAGTGGATGCTCCTTTTCGCAAAGCGGTTTACGCACCGGGAGGCATGCTGCTCGTTCGTCGTCGGGCGTATGAATTGGTGGCGAAAACAAGCGAGCTTCCACATTGTACAACTCACGAACCATTCGGCATGGTCCCGTTCTTTATGCCATTAATCATTCGAGAGGGGACTCACTCGATCTACCTTTGTGAAGATTTTGCATTCAGTCGTCGTTTACGAGATGCCGGTCTGGATATTTGGGTCGACATGCAAATGCGACTCTACCACATCGGAAATTACCCCTATAGCTGGGAAGATGCCGGCAAAGCGGTCGAGCGATTTCAATCGTACCGATTCCTGCTTCAAGCAAAACCTGAGTCAGGGGAGACGACCTCAGCGAGCGCGTCACGTCCCTGATTCCACGTATTGTTGAAAAATACGCGACACTTTCAGGAAACGCGCTGAAAGTACTTGTCTTTTAAAGTGATCGTCTGATGGAAAGTCTTGCCACAGTTTAACCGCCTGAAGTCAAACTGGTCCGAGATGCAGGACAATCTCGATTTGTCTGTGATTTTCTGAAGACCTCAGCGCTGTCTGAAGACCTCAGCGCTGTGGAGTATCAGGATTGCGCCTCTCCGAAGGTCTCCTAAATGTCCCTTTCGGAGGGCCCTGATCTGCGCCGGAAGCTGGTGTAAAAAAACTTGAGCCACGTGCTTCGACCGTAATTTTTCGAAAGGCTACCGATCGCATCGATCGTAAATCGCTTGTTAACCTGCGTGTACACTGCCTGTTTGTTCCACAATCAGCTTGTCTCGGCCTGGAGACATTCGAGTCGGGCACTTGTTTTGCCCGAGAATGTCAAGAAATGATATATTGTGTGTTTTTTAAAAATATAAAACAATATTGAAAAAACATATAAAAACAAAAGATTAATGAAGGCTTGATGAATATTTTAAGCGTTTAGGCTGGCGTTTTATTTTTGTCTTTTTTTAGCGTTTTTGGGAGTTGTGTTTCTGTTTTTATCCGCGAAAAATTCAGGTTCGCTTCATTCTCTACGAATTTTGATCTTAGAAAATCCATCCGTTAAGGCTTCGAGAAGATCGTTTTTGAATTGCGATTTAGCGCTGTTATAAATATCATCTCCCAGCGGAATTTTCTCCTGAATTTGCGAAATTAGGTGTTCCATTTCGTGAGTCTGCAGCGTTTCGGAAATTCAGGATAAGTGACTATCAATGCTTCGGATTTCAGGATTAATCTTCTGAGAACTATCTGAAGGGAACAAACTGATGCGAATTTCTTGGTCACGGGGCAGAGTTTCGAGCAGGGGCACAATTGAATATCTTCGCAATCAGCTCTGGCAGCGATGGATTTCCGCCACCTCGCGGTCCGCTCCACGTAAGGCAAGGCGTTCGCACCTGCTGTCTGCGATCGAAGTCCTGGAAGTTCGGGCGCTGCTCTCTGCGGGCGGCGCTCCGGCTGGTCCAGCGATTTTTATTGGTGCCAGCTTACACGACAGCGGAGCAGGAGCTTTCCAGCAGGAGATACTCCCAGCCCCTGCTTCGGCCGTGATCCAAGGCCATGTCTATTCGCTGACCGGGCACGTGGCCGACACAAATCCAGGGGCCGCAATGACCGTCGCCATTGATTGGAACGATGGGTCAGGATTCTCGACAAGCAACGTTTCCGTGGTCGATGGTTTTTTTACTGCCACTCACACGTATCGTACTCCCGGTACGTACGACGTTTCGATTCAAGCCACCGATTCCCTGGGAATGACGACAACTCTCACGACGGAATCCCATCCGGTAGTCGTACTTCCGGCCATCACTTCCAATCTGATGTTGAATCTGGCTTCCACATCGGTCCTTGAAGGGGACACGGTCAGTTTGCCGATTACATTTGTCAGCCCTGGTAATAATGAAACCGCTAATCTGAATATCGACTGGGGTGATGGCTCGCCGATTCAAGCAATTTCCGTTGTTGCTGATGTGGCAGGCCTGTTCACATTGCCGACAAGCCTCATTCCAACTCATCGATATACGAATGAGTCCGGTAAAGTTGATCTGCATAACGTGACCGTGACGCTCACGTCGGGAGTTGGGGCCGCTAACGGCCTGCTGACGGTTGCGCAAACAATCAGCGTCGCCCCGGCACCGATCGTTGTGGCCGTGACGTCTGATTTTAAGCCGGCGGGGAGTTCGTCGTCGTTTACGGTTGGTTTGACAGACCGTGGTTCAAGTGGAAATCATTGGATCACCGTGAACTGGAACGATGGTTCAACGACGCTCCAGCCGATCGACATGGGTACGAGCAGTTCGATTACCCTGTCTCACGTCTACGCCAATGTTTCGCCGACGAATGCGGGGTATTCTCCAGTATTTACGATCAGTCGAGCGATTGATCCAAAGTCGAGTCGATCTGGGTCAACGAAGGTGACGGGGGTTGTCCCCGAAGTTGCTCCGATCTTCGTGGGAGGAATTAGCTTCAGCGATGCGAATGGCAACCCAATAACGGGACCCGTTTACGAAGGCGATACGTTCACGGCAACAGGTCGGATTTCTGGGCCTGGAAAACTTGTCAACCCTGCCGTGATGATCACGTGGGGCGATGGCACTTCTTCCCCGGCAGCCGTAAATAATGACGGGACGTTTAAAGCAATTCATCAATTCGTTGATGTCGCGACCAGCGTCACTGCGACAGCGACTGATCAGGCCAGTGGTTTATCTGCTTCGATTCCCCAGCCGATCGCTGTGCTTGGCGTCGCACCAACCATCGGGAAAGTGACTATCGTTCCGTCGGCTGCCCCAAGCGGCGGAAGTTTGTTCCAAATCAATGTCAACAAGGCAGGTTCGGCAGACTCACTAAATTATGATTGGACGGTTGATGGAAATCCGGTTATCGCGAGCTTTGGAAGCTATACAACATCGACTTTGATTCCGTCAGGAAGTCACGTCGTGCAATGTCACGTCGTTGATAAGCATGGCCTTGCCGCAACCTACAGCACGATGTCAATTTCCGGCGATGGAACGTTGACCGCGACAAACTCGCAACTTGCGAGCGCCGGGGTCGCTTCGGCTACGATTATTGCTGGTTCCGGTAATGACATCCTTGATGCCAGTTCGCTGTCATCGGCATATTCGTCGTATCTGATTGGTGGTACCGGCAACGATACCTTCATTGGCGGGCCTGGATTCACAACGGTCGTTGCACATCACAATGCCAACATCAATACCGCTAACAGTTCAGGGGCGAGAATTTACATTGATTCCCATAGCACCGTGACGGTTCAAGCGAACCAGGGAAGCAACAACGTCCTCGATTTTTCGATGAACAGTTTTGGTGTCAAATTTGACTTGAGCCAGGTCACTTCAACCCTGGCAACATCGCCGATACAAGACATCGCAAACGTGGCGGCGGGAGCAGTCACTGGCGAACACTTCGTGCAGGCCGCAGGACGTTTTACGGAGATTATCGGGAGTGCATTCCCGAATTTACTGACCGCAGCCAGCGGTGCGACCCTTATCGGAGGCTCTGGTAACGACACCTTTTTGATGCCAGGTGGCGTGACGAGCGGGGTCTCGATTATCGCATCAGGCGGGGTCAGCAGCGATGGCAATCAAATCCTGATCGGGGCTCAATCCACGGTTAGTGGGCTGAACGTGATCAGCAACCAGGGAGCCGTTATCAATGCACAGAACGCCGGAATAGTGCTTGGCAGCCCTCAGACGCCGGCGTTGACGGTGTTCCAGGACGGAACTGGCAATGGTGGTGGTCTCTTCTCGTTTACGAATACGTCGACGGGAACGATCTCGGGGACGACGACCATCACGACGACGGGTAGTGCGGGGATCATCTTTACGAATTCCGGGTCGATATTGGGAAGTTCTTACGGCCCCGTGCTGAGCATCTACGGTGACGGAACTGGATATGGCGGCGGTCTCTTCTCGTTTACGAATACGTCGACGGGGACGATGTCGGGGACGACGACGATCACGACGACGGGTAGTGCGGGGATCATCTTCACGAATTCCGGGTCGATGTTGGGAAGTTCGTACGGCCCCGTGCTGAGCATCTAC
>CAIOKO010000205.1 GCA_903858935.1 uncultured Schlesneria sp.
CTCTGTGGCTCTGTGAGAGATCAATTCTTCGATCGAACGTTAGAGGGAACGCGGGCGTCTTCGCCTCGCGTTGACCGTGTTGTTCGGCAATTTTATTGCCTTATCTTCGGGTTTTAGAAACGAAACCGTTCGTTCACCTTTGACTTTTGGTAGTTATTTGGACTTATCCCGATTTTCCGAAATCGACAATCTTCGAATCCTGAAGGGATTCCAGACTCATTGGTCGTTTTGGAATCATTCAACAATGTCGTTGGCAGGCAGAGTGCGATCCCGCTGCGATCGATGAGCGACGACAACATTAATACCGGTGGCGTCGCTACGCTCAGCCTCCGGCTAATCACTGATGTCCTTCCAGGACGGCAATAAAGACGCGATGACCCTATTTTTCAGGCAAAAAATTCCTTCACGGCGTTGCCCCTCGAGGCGACCGAGATTGGATGTTCGCTCCCATCGTAGCCTTTGATCCCGTTCGATCCTCGATCAGGTGGCTGCGAAACTCAGACGGATTCGACTCGGCCGCCCCGCTGGGGCTATTTATCGGCTTCGGTTGCGTTTTCAACTTGGGGCGGAAGCCGCCTCAGGCTGTACTCGGTCGCCGCGAAGCGGCCTAAGAACTGCAGACCGCATGCGGGCGCACCGTAACAAACCTTGCAACGCCAAGCACGTTATTTCATGCTCTGATCAACACAATCATCGTGGCGGAATCGTGCGTGTGGTGCCGCCTGGAAGACGCCGTTCTTGAGCACCTTCCAACAAGGGAGCCACTGGATGACCCTCTTCGATCACACAGTGCTCTTCGATTGCCTCGAAAAAGCGGAAGCCACTGCGTCGGAGAAGACTCCGATGCAGTGGCGCACAACCCGAACTTTAAGTCGGGAAAACGTCATTGCAAGCAATATCGTTTCTGGTTGCTGACATTCAAGAGGCTGTTGCTGCCCCGGCAGCTGGGTTCGGAAGGTGTTCCAGGACGCTGTCGATCAAGCCATAAGATTTGGCTTCTTCGGCAGACATGAAGTTGTCCCGGTCCGTGTCCTCTTCAATCTTATCCAGCGTCTGTCCGGTGTGTTTCAGCATCAGTTCGTTCATTCGCCTTTTGGTGCGGAGAACTTCCTTGGCGTGGATTTCCAATTCCGTAGCAGTTCCCTGCATCCCGGCCAGTGGCTGATGGATCATGATCCGGCTGTTTGGCAACGCGAACCGTTTTCCTTTTGTCCCTGCTGTCAGGAGCATGGCCCCCATGCTGGCACATTGACCGAGGCAATATGTCGCCACGTCGCAGCTGATAAACTGCATCGTGTCGTAGATCGCCATCCCTGCGGTAATCGATCCGCCAGGGCTGTTGATATACATGTGGATGTCGGCTTTGCTGTCTTCGAACTGAAGGTACAGCAGTTGAGCGACAATGCTGTTGGAAACGTCATCATTGATGGCGCTTCCCAACAGGATGATTCGGTCGCGAAGCAGACGGCTGTAGATGTCCATCGCCCGCTCTTCGCGGCCATTTTTTTCGATGACGTAGGGAACCAATGAAGTCATATCAGTGAACTCGCAGTCCGAAGGAAACTGTTGGAAACGGGAATCGCAAAATCGCGTCGTGATTGTGAGTTAAAACCGACTCACGTCGTCGCGGCAGTCTTCAATTTGGGATTCACGAGGATCTCGTCGACAAGACCGTACTCTTTCGCCTGTCCGGCATTCAAATAGCGATCACGACCCGTGTCTTTGGCGATCCTTTCAACTGGCTGTCCCGTATGTTGTGACAGAATCCCGTTCAAGACTTCGCGTGTTTCCAGGATTTCTTTCGCCTGGATTTCGATATCTGACACCTGACCACCCACTTCGCCGTACGGCTGGTGGATCATCATTTTGGCGTGGGGAAGGATAAATCGCTTCCCTTTGGTGCCGCCGGCGACCAGGATCGCTCCACCACTTGCAGCCAGCCCGACGCAATACGTCGCGACGCTGCATTGCAGGAACTGCATCGTGTCGTAAATCGCCATCGTGGCCGAAACGGAACCACCCGGCGAATTGATGTAAAAGTGAATATCCTGGTGCTTGTTCTCTGATTGCAGGAACAGCAACTTCATAACGATCAGGTTTGCGCTGGCGTCATGGATCGGACCGTCAAGAAAGACAATCCGGTTTTCGAGCAACAGATCACCAATCCCCATTTGACGCTGACGCGCGTAATCGCGAGACGCATTCAATTGCGGAGACACTGAACCACGGAACGAGTCGAGCATGCATCATCCTTCGTCATTTTCGACGGAAAAAGGGAAAAAAGTCCAAGAGTTTCCCGTCACGTTGCACTCTTCGAAGTGAAGAGTAGGCACATGCCCTGTCTCAGGCAAGCCTCGGGGTCGCGAATTTCGTCATGTCAGAGTGATGTTCCGTACAACAACGCGACGCTTCCCCCTCAAACTGGTCGATCGATTTATCTGGATCGTCGTGAAGCGCAAAGACGCCAACGTCGGACCGCAATTGGACTTCCTGTTGTCCTGGGAGATATACTTTGCAATCTGCGCAAGAAAATTGGTGCAGTCAATTCACCCGCTTGAATTGCGACCGGCCGTGATTTTGTATGTCCCCCTGCTTCCTTCCATGAGTCCTGGTTATGAAGGTCCCTGTCACTTGTTCCCACTGTGGACTGGCCTTCAAGGTCGATGGGCAGTACGTCGGTAAGCGAGGAAAGTGTCCCAATCCGGAATGTCGCCAGAGCTATATTGTCCCCGACCCCGAATTGGACTTACCCGAACCGCCGACGATATCTCGAAAGGCCGGAACAGGCCCGTCAAAGAGCCTGGGTTGGGGAGAGTCGCTGGGTGGGAAGAAATCCAGGTCGCAGAAAGGCTCTACGTCGTGGATGTCTCGACTTGACCGGCCCTCATTCCTGATGGGACTCGGCGTCTCGGCGTTTCTCGCCTTGATGGCTGCTGTGATCTGGCCTTTGATTGGTGCGAAAAACTCCTCCGTCGCAGCTCAAAACCCAGTCGCTGGCCAGAATAATCTTGCCGGTCAAAATCCCGGCGCGGTTGACCAAGCGACTGCATCTGGTTTTGCATCGAATGTCACACCTTTCACTTCGAAATATTGCGTCAGCTGCCACGGAGCCGAAAAGCCGGAAGCAGGCCTTTCGTTGACGAAATACGTTGATGAGAAAGGCTTGTTGAAAGATCGGCGAATCTGGGAGCGGGCCTTTGAGATGATCAAAGCTGGCGAAATGCCGCCGCGGGAGAACCCGCAACCGAGTGCTGACGAGAAATCAAAAATCCTCGACTACCTGCACGAAAAGTTGCATAAAATTGATTGTTCTAAGGTCTCTGACCCCGGCAGGGTCACCATCCGTCGGTTAAATCGAGCCGAGTACAACAACACAATTCGTGACTTGATGCAGGTTTCTTTCCGGCCTGCAGACGATTTTCCCTCGGATGACGTGGGATATGGTTTCGATAACATTGGAGACGTCCTCTCTCTGCCGCCGCTACTGATGGAGAAGTACCTCAATGCAGCGGAAAAGATTGCCAGTGACGCGATTTTATCGGTCGATATCGAGAATCCATCTGTCCATGAATTCGATCGTGAAAGCGTGCAACGCAGTTCGGTCGCACATTCGCACGGCGAGGACGCAACAATCCTCGTGTCAACTGGTGAGATTTATGTTGAACATCAGTTTCCGCAATCGGGTGACTACGTTCTGAAAGTGATTGCTGCAGAGACACCGGCGGGAAACGAATCGTCACAAATGGAATTTCGGCTCGATGGCAAACCTGTCGCAAAGTATGAGGTCAATCAGACTGAATCGTCGTACGGCAAATTCGAATTCCCGATTCATCTGAACCGTGGACTTCACAAGTTCGCCGTCGCGTTTTTGAATGACTTTTACGATCCGAAAGCGAAGGACAAAGACCGTCGTGACCGCAACCTGATCGTGCGAGACGTTCAAATCATCGGGCCGACATCCGTCGATAACTCAGAATACCCACCTTTCCATCGTTCGTTCATGAAGGTCATGCCTGGTGACGGGAAATCATTTGTCGACGCCGCTCAAGAGAACCTCCGTCCATTCATCAGTCGAGCGTTTCGCAGGCCGGTTTCAAATAGCGAACTGGCAAAGTTTGTCGGTTTGGCGGAACGGATTGCATCCGAAGGAGAGTCTTTCATCACTGCGATGCAAGTTGCCATCACCGGAGTGCTCGTCTCGCCCCATTTTCTGTTTCGTATCGAAACCGACAAGAATCCGAACGATGCCAACGATAAACATCCCCTTAATGACTACGAACTGGCGACCAGATTGTCTTACTTTCTCTGGAGTAGCCTTCCCGATGAGGAACTGATGTCACATGCCGAGAAAAACGATCTGCACACTGACGCGGTCATCGATGTCCAGGTTCGCCGAATGCTGGCTGATGCGAAGTCGCGTGCATTAGTCGAAAACTTTGCTGAACAGTGGCTTCAATTGCGAATTTTGAACGAGATCACGCCTGACCCGAAGCGATTTCCCGAATTTAACGCGGAATTGCGCGAGGACATGAAGCGCGAGACCAACCGGTTTTTCGAATATGTGATGCGCGAGGATCGCTCGATTCTGGAATTTCTTGACGGTGCGTACACATTCGTAAACGACCGTCTGGCAAAGCATTACGGTTTTGAGGGAATTAACGGAGCGGAATTTCAGCAGGTGAGTCTGGCGGGAAAAAACCGAGCCGGACTGCTGACACAGGGGAGTGTTCTGACGTTAACGTCAAATCCAGACCGGACTTCGCCAGTGAAACGGGGCAAGTGGGTCATGGAAGTGCTGCTGAATCAGCCCCCACCGGCACCGCCGCCAAATGTTCCCGAGTTGGCAGAAACGGCAAAGGCTCAGCCGAATATGACGCTCAGGCAGCAAATGGAACTGCATCGCGAGAATCCATCATGTGCGTCCTGCCATCGAACAATGGACCAGTTGGGCTTTGGAATCGAGAATTTCGATGCGATCGGTCGCTGGCGGGATCGTGATGGAAGCCAGGAACTGGACACTCGGGGGGAGTTGCCTGGCGGGAAATCATTTCGAGGGCCTGTCGAACTGGCGACGGTGTTACGAAGCAAACAATGCGAATTTGGGGAATGTCTGGCGGAAAAAATGCTGACTTATGCATTAGGTCGTGGTCTGGAGTTTTATGATCGGTGTGCGACCGCTAAGATATTGGCATCTCTCAAGGATCACGATTTCAAATTTTCGGTACTGATTACCGAAATCATCAAAAGTGAACCGTTTCGAATGCGGCGTGGAGAACCGAGCCCTGCGGGCTAGAGAGTAGAATTGAGAAAGTTGAAAGTAGACGGAATGAACGGATGTTGTGCGTGGGTTGTGTGACCTCGTACTCCCGTCTAATGAGTCCCGATGAGATTTTGGGTAAGCTCTTCAGTTTGAAATGTTGAATCGAACAAGAGATGCGGAAAGCCTGAACTCAACTGAGGATTGATTTTTTCGAAGAGAGTCGGCTCACCCGACGTGATTGAGACGCAGCCGTGACTTTGTTCCAGGTCCGACTGTAACGGGTTCGAGTGACAAAACT
Organism: uncultured Schlesneria sp.; assembly: GCA_903858935.1. Classification (GTDB taxonomy): domain Bacteria; phylum Planctomycetota; class Planctomycetia; order Planctomycetales; family Planctomycetaceae; genus Schlesneria. Next base: position 5,559 of record CAIOKO010000205.1, read on the forward strand.
GCGGTTCCGATGGGACCGCGCCAACGAGCAGCGATTTGGCTGCCTAGACGAAGGATTTGAAGTGACAGATATCAGCGACGATCTGAAAGATGATCAACACACTCACGAAGTAGCTCACCAACATCATGTCTCGACGCATGATGACATTGACAATGTCGACGACGAGGACGGCGAGGGGGCCATCAGTGGCGATTTGACTCCGAACGATATTTTCGGGCTTGATCCCCTGGACGTTCTGACGCTGGAAGAATTGGCCGAGTATCTGAAGGTCTCGCCAGCAGCCGCCCACCGCGTCATCAAAGAACTGAAACTTCCCGGCCGAAATATCGGTGGCGAATGGAGATTTCTGCGAGATGCCGTCGCGAACTGGTTGCGAGGTCAGGAAGCACCTGCACAGCAACAGCAAAAAGCGCGTGAGGATTATTCCAAGGCAAAACCACCAGCCCCGCCAGCCCCACCAGAAGAACCGGCTGAACGATTTTCTCGCCCACCACAACGCCCTTATCAAGCCGATCAAGGGGGAGGGGGCGGAGAATACCGACCTCGGCAGCGATTTCCTGAGGGAGGTCAGCAGTACGGCAATCAAGGTGGTGGCCAGTACGGCAATCGGGGCGGACAATACGGTGGCGGCGGCGGGCAGTACGGCGGGGGCGAGCAAGGTGGCGGGAACTACGGCGGATCAGCCGGCGGCTACAGTCCTCCCCCTCGACGTCCATTCCGGGCGGCTGAAGGTGGCGGACAGGGCCAATTTGGTGGCGCAGCCGAAGGTGGCGGCGGCTACCGCGGTGGAAACGCTGGCGGAACCCGTTTTGGAGGTGGTGGGTATTCAGCAGGGGGTGGTGGCGGATACGCCGGCGGTGGACAACGATTCGGAGACGGGTCGAAACGCAAGAACAAGCGCCAGGTATTTGATAACGAACGCGGAAAACGGCTTGACCGTCGTCGCGAAGGCGAGGGTGTCGAAGGTGATGTCGACGAATGATTCGTGGAAAACCACGGTTTGATATCCCCCAACAGACGTTTCCAGTCAGACCTGGAAACGTCTGTTGCCGCAGGCTTGTCAGCTGATAGACTGATCCTGTTGCAGCGATAAATCCCGTGGTCTTTTTTCAGCAGGTTCGCAGTAGGGACGCTCATGACACGCAATCAACCAAAACTTCCTCGACGTACTTTTCTCAAAGGTGTCGGTGCGACGCTCGGGTTGCCCGTCTTGAACGCCATGCTTCCGTCCAATGGATGGGCTGCGGGGGCAACAGGTGCACCAAATCGGATGGCGTTTGTCTTTGTGCCAAACGGCGTCATTGTTCCTGACTGGACGCCAAAAGGGGAAGGTGCCGATTGGCAACTCTCGCCAACGCTGGAACCGCTGGCAGGTGTGAAAGACCGCCTCTGTGTGATGACTGGCCTGGCCCAGGATAATGCGGAAGCCAAAGGGGACGGCCCCGGCGATCATGCGCGATCTGCAGCAGCGTTCCTGACCGGTGCTCATCCCGTCAAAACCGATGGCGTCGATATCAAAGCGGGAATCTCGGTTGATCAGGTCGCCGCCGAAAAGATCGGTTCGCTGACCAGACTTCCTTCGCTGGAAATCGGAACTGAAGGTGGTCGTAACGCGGGACAATGTGATTCCGGTTACAGTTGTGCCTACTCAAACAACATTTCCTGGAAGACCCCTTCGACACCGATGTCGAAAGAGATTAATCCGAAGCTGGTATTCGAACGTCTGTTTGGTTCCTCGGGCGATCAGGAATCGGCTAAGGCTCGTGCCAGACGCGACTTTTTCCGGACCAGCATTCTCGACTCGGTCAGCGACGATGCTTCCAGGCTTTCCAAAACGCTCGGAATCACCGACCGTCGAAAGTTGGACGAATACTTTTCCAGTGTTCGTGAAATTGAACAACGGATCGCTCGTTCACAAGCGGATTCCACGAAGCAAAAGGTCCCCCCGTTTGAGGTGCCGCAGCGAATTCCTCGTGAGCTTGATGAACATATCCGTCTGATGTTTGATCTTCTGACGATCGCATTCGAAACCGATACGACGCGCGTTGCCACCTTCATGCTGGCGAACGAAGGGAGCAATCGCAGTTACCCGATGGTCGGCGTCAATGACGGTCATCACCACTTGTCACATCATCAAAACAAAGACGATTTTATCGCTCCGTTGAAGAAGATCGACAAATACCTGATCACCCATTTCGCCAATTTCCTCGAGAAATTGAAGGGGACAAAAGAGGGTGACGGTAATCTGCTCGATCACTCGATGATCGTTTATGGTTCCGCCATTTCCGATGGAAACCATCATAATCACAACGACTTGCCAATTCTGTTGGCCGGGGGCGGATCAGGAACGATCACCACAAATCGGCATCTTGTTTACCCCAAGAATACCCCGTTGAATAATCTGTTTCTTTCGATGCTCGATCGGATGGACGTTCGCGTCGATCAACTTGGCGACAGTACCGGACGCCTGGACCGGGTCAGCGTCTAATGCACCAGTCCGTAGCAGGGGCTTACAGCCACTGAGCGAAATGATGCGAAGAGGCTGGAAACCTTCGCCAACGGAAAATCGTCTTTCATATTGGTAATGACCTGATGCATCATCAATTCATTCCGACGACGTATTATCGCAACCTTGGTCCGTACGAACCGGTGTTGCGAATTCGAAGTGGTGATTCTGTTTCAACGACAACCGTCGATGCTGCCGGTTGTGATCAGACCGGAGCGACTGTCACGCCACGAGGTAATCCTCAGACGGGGCCATTCTTCGTCGAAGAGGCTGAGCCAGGTGACACACTGGTCGTCAAGATCGATCAAATTCGTCCTAACCGGCCGACGGGCTGGGCGCGATCGGTCGTCGCCCCCAACGTTGTGGACCCTTCTTTTGTCAAACAGTTGCCTGACCCGCCGCTTGCGGAATGGGCGATTAACGCTGCTGCGGGGACGGCGACACTGATCGCCCCGTCGTCTCAATTGGGACAACTGACAATTCCCATCGAGCCCATGCTTGGCTGTTTCGGAGTCGCCCCATTTCGCCAGCAGGCGATATCGACCGCAACATCGGGCGAGTACGGTGGCAACATGGATTACCGTGGCTTTGTCGCCGGCACAACCGTTTACTTTCCCGTTTTCGAGCCGGGAGCGCTGTTTTTTCTGGGGGACGGTCATGCCGCTCAGGGTGACGGCGAAATCGTGGGGACCGGTATCGAAATCTCGATGGATGTCACAGTGACCCTGAGCGTGATCAAGGGGAAGTCAATTGCGTGGCCGCGAGGGGAAAATGCTGATTTCATCTTTACCGTCGGCAACGCACGGCCTTTGGATCAATGTCTGCAACATGCGACAACTGAAATGCTTCGGTGGCTTGAACAGGATTACGGTCTCGATTCGCTGAGTGCGAGTCTGTTGCTCAGTCAGTGCGTACGTTACGACCTGGGGAACATGTTCGATCCAGCGTACACGATGGTCTGCAAACTCCCGAAACGGTTTCTGCCTGCAAAACGACACTGATTGTCTGCAACACCCTAAATTGGGATCAGGCGAAAAAGTTTCGCTTGTCGGTAGTTCTTACGAGATCGGTTCCTTAGCCCTGAATCTGAAGTCGCTGGGGGGAACGGCGGATTACGCCTGTTACTACTGACCCGGCGATGTCGATCTTAACCGTAGATCGAAATCGCCCAGTAATAGAGGAAGCCTGGGCGTCAAATTTACTATCTGGAGGCAACGGATTGCGCCTGACAAGGATTCTTTGACCATGCAAGGTGCCAGCCGATTGTTTGCCACTCGAACGATTTCACTCGTCGCGCTTTCAGCTGCAGTCCTGATTTCAGGTTGCGTGACGTCCGTAAAAACCCGTAAATCGGCATCGTGTCCAACCTGCCAGGGAGACCCTTATCCCACGTTGAAACCGACTCCATCGCCCGCTTATGACGACTATCAATCACCGAACAGGGGTGGAATTGCACCCGAGCCACTACCACCAAATCCACCGGTTGAATCGACAAGACGACTTCCCGGTTTGAATAACCGACCAGTTTCGCCGTATCAGTCTGCAGACCGAGATGCGAAAAACATGTTCGACTGATTGCATTGAACTGACCAGCATTTAACGCCGGGGCACTTCACAGCGATTGACAACACTTGCTTATTATCGATGCTCCGGCACAGGCCGGGCGGTCAACACCGCCCGGCCTGTTTTTATTCGCAGCGTCCAGAACCTATCGTTTGCCGATTTGATATTCGCATTCAGGGCACACCGTCGAACCGAATGGAATTCGCTTCCCGCAACTCGGGCAATTGGCAATCTTAGGAGCTGCAGCGAGCTCTTTTTCGAAGTTATCCTGCTCAATCGCCTCTGTCGTTCTTGGCAGGAACAAGGCGACCAATAACCACATCCAGCCAAAAATAAATCCCAGGATGACTCCAAGTTTTGGAGAATATCCTTTTTTTGCGGCAATTTTTCCGCCCAGATATCCAATTCCAATCCAACACAAAATAAACAGTATTAGCATGTGTCGTGGTTCCGTATTTTCAGGGGCCGAATCACACTTCTGTTTGAAACGGGTCACTTTCAGTTTCATTGATCTTGATGGCTGTCCGTCGGAAACACAAGGTTCCTTTTCAGCGAAAACACCCTTGTCACGTTTAAATCACTGGCGTCGCCAGCGACATCAGTAGACGTTCACATTCGCTGCGATTTATTTTATTTGTAAATCAGGTGACCCGCCGTCACTGGCGCATCGCTGTCCGTTCGTCATTACCAGCAGTCGGGTCAATACCACTGTTTTGTCTGGTCTCACATGCTCGCGAAGTTCAGCTTTGATTGATAGATTTCCTTTCTCGCGATGACGACCAGCATTAACGTCGAACACTTCCACTTACGAGTTTCACTTCATGTTTGCTCGATCAAAATATGTTTGCCTCTGTTTGACGTTGTTCGTCACGGCGCGATGGTCGCATCTTTCAGCGGCAGACTCAAAGCCTTCGCAGCCAAACATCATTTTCATTCTCGCCGACGACTATGGGACTGGCGAGGTTGGTTGTTACGGTGCCGACAATTACAAGACGCCACATATCGACGCGTTGGCCGCTGGCGGCATGCGTTTTACTCGTGCTTATACGGCACCACTTTGCGGACCGTCGCGAGCTCTGATTTTGACCGGGCGATACCCCTTTCGAACAGGAGCAACAAACCAGGATGCCACAGGCAGAATGAGCCCCGAACGTGAAACGATGATGCCCAAGATCCTCAAGCAGAAAGGATATGTCACATCTTGCGTCGGGAAGTGGGGTCAGCTTCCACTGGGGCCTGCCGAATTCGGCTTCGACGATTACCTGAAGTTCAAGGGGAGCGGAGCTTATTGGAATACCCAACCCAAGGCCAACTCGTATGAGGTGAATGGGAAGTCGGTTAAGTTGCGCGACAATGAATATCTTCCCGACGTGATGCACGACCATGTCACTGCGTTCATTACAGCCAATCGAGAAAAGCCGTTTTACCTTTATTATTCTCTGTCACACGTTCACGCAGAAATATTGCCCACGCCGGACAGTGTTCCCGGAAGCAAAGATCTTTACGCCGATAATGTCAGTTACATGGATAAGCTCGTTGGCAAGCTCAGCGGACTACTCGATCAGTTGAAGTTGCGAGATAATACGTTGATTGTCTTCTTCGGAGATAATGGTTCTGCAACCGGTCGAGCAAAACGGGCCACGATTGGTGGCCAGGCGCTGTCAGGATCAAAAGGTTCCATGCAAGAGGGGGGATCTCTTGTTCCATTGATCGTCAACTGGCCAGGCAAGACTCCTGCCGGGGTGGTCTCTCACGATCTGGTCAATGCGACGGACTTCGTCCCCACGTTCGCCGCGCTGGCGGGGGCACAACTCCCCGAGAAAACCGTCATTGACGGCCACAGTTTTCTCTCGCAAATCAGAGGTGAGAAAGGGACGCCTCGTGAATGGATGTTTAACCAGCTCGCCGGCATGTGGTATGTACGTGACGCGAACTGGAAGCTGAATCAGGCGGGCGAGCTGTTTGATATGTCGGGTGCTCCATTCACCGAAACACTTGTCCCGCTCGAAACAAACGATCCTGCCGCCAAAGCAGCACGCAGTCGGCTTCAGGCGGTGCTTGCGAAACTCGATCCCGGTAGCGGGATTGTCGACGATGGTAACGGCACAGGCAGACACGCCAATCGCAAAAAGGACAAGGCCAGGTAAGTCACTCGACGTTGATCCCTTTTTTTAATGACATTCATTCTTCATTCGGGCCTGCGAACATGTATAAATTGTGTCTGACTGCAATGTTTTTACTGGGATTGGCTGATCTCGGCACGATTCAGGCCGCCGATGGCAAGTCGAAGCCGAATGTGTTGTTTATCGCAGTCGATGACTTGCGTCCTGAAATGGGCTGTTACGGCAATAAGGTTGTTAAGACTCCGAATCTTGACCGGCTGGCTCAACGTGGGATCGTGTTCAATCGGGCCTATTGTCAACAGGCCGTTTGCAGTCCGTCTCGCAGTTCGCTGCTCACGGGAAAGCGACCTGACGCGACTCAAGTGTGGGACCTGCAGACGCATTTCCGTGTTGCACTCCCAAACACGATCACACTGCCGCAGCACTTCAAAGCCAATGGTTATCATACTGCGGCCCTGAGTAAGATTTACCATCCAGGTTTTGAGGACGGTGCTTCGTGGAGTGAACCGCACTGGTATCCCAACGGGCGGACCGTCGACACGGACCCATCCGATCCGACAAAACGAATCACTCAGTCATACGGCAAGGGTGTTAAAAAGAACGCCAATGCCAAGGCCAATGAGGACGAAGATAAGCCGACACCAAAGGGGGAAAAGCCTGGCAAAACCATTCCAGCCTTCGAAATAAGTAGCAAGAGTGACGATGAACTTTCCGATGGCTTCACCTGCCAGGAAGCCGTTAAGCGACTTCATAACCTTAAGTCCGGTGGTGAACCGTTTTTTCTTGCCGTTGGTTTCTTGAAACCGCACCTGCCGTTCGTTGCCCCGAAGAAATATTGGGATCTTTATGATCCAGCGACCATTCCAAAACCTGCCATCGACCATCTCCCGGAAGGAGCTCCTCCCTACGCAGGTCACGCCAACGGTGAGCTTCACGCTTACGTTGGAGTACCAGAAGGTGATCCGATTCCTGCCGATTTTGCACAGACGCTAAGACATGGGTATTACGCGTGCATCAGCTACACCGACGCCCAGGTTGGGCGCTTGCTCGACGCACTGGATCAGGAAGGTCTTGCCCAGAATACGATCATCGTTCTGTGGGGTGACCATGGCTGGCAACTTGGTGATCATGGCCTATGGCACAAGCACACGAACTTTGAATTGGCCACGCGGGCTCCTTTGTTAATCAGCGTCCCTGGCTTGAATACAGCAGGCAAGACGTGTCACGCCCCAGTGGAATTTGTCGACGTCTACCCGACCCTCGCCGACGTCTGCGGCCTCGCGATTCCCGGCGATCTGCACGGCAGCAGCCTGAAGCCTTTGCTTGAGAATCCTGCTGCGATTCCGACGAAAAAAGTCGCGATCAGTCAATATCCCCGACCTGCCGGACAAACCAAACAGGGTACGTTGATGGGCTACAGCGTGCGCGACGATCGCTGGCGTCTGACCGTTTGGCGCAATCGCAAGACCGGCGAAGTCGCTGCGACTGAGCTCTATGACGAACTAGGTGACCCGGCTGAGAGTGTTAATCTGGCAGCGAAATCCGAACACAAGCCGGTCATCGACCGTCTTTCAGCCTATTTGCCGTAAATTGACTGGATCGAATCAGGGGCGGCTTTTTCGACATTGATTGTTCGTTACTTCATATCAACGGAGAAAGAGGCAAAAATTCTCTAGTTTTGCAAGGGCATTCATCGTAGCGGCTGGTCATTTTCAGGCTTCATTCGCCAACGCAATTCATCTCGAACCTTATGAAAAAGACCGTGTCTCATCGTGATTGCCAGTCGATGCTGTGTTCTGTCGCCTCGTCTCAAAAACAAGCGAAACTGACTGGAAAGGTTTCGTCTTGTTCAATAAGATTCGTACCGTTCCGACTGCGGCAACCCCGGAGAGGTGGCAGAGTGGCCGATTGCACCGGTCTTGAAAACCGGCATGTCCGTGAGGGCATCGTGAGTTCAAATCTCACCCTCTCCGCTTTTCCGTCGGCACAACCCGATGGAAAAGAAAGCAGTAGAGCGAAGAAAATTGCGATTCGCTAAAAACGAATCGACGAAATTCATTCTCGACCGTGCTGCCGTCAACTTTCTGGACACCACTCTCTGCGTATTAATTCGTGAATTTCTGCTATCCTCGCCTTCGCAGATTACGCTCCCCGGTGTCATATTGATTCGTTAGAATGCATCAACACGTCGGCATTGTTCGTTGTCAGTCAGCCCTAAGAATTGGGGTTTTGTCATTCCCCCGCCAAATAAGGCTGGCGTCGTGATCACGGAAATTTTGAGAGGGATCCTGAAATGGTCAGCTTTCGAACCTTCATTCATCACGGCAGTATTGAAATTCCTGCCACGAAAGAGCTCCCCGATGGGACCGAAGTGCTTGTTCAAGTGACTCCTCTCGGTGAACCGCTGGGGATAAATGAATGCGATTGGGACGATACTCCTGACGGGATTGCCAATTGGCTGGATTGGCTGGAGACCCTCGAACCGCTCAGCTTCACTGACGATGAGCTTAGGGATCTTGAGGCGGCTCGAAATGAACAAAAGCAATGGGAACTGCAAAGGTTTTCCAACCACGGCGACAAACTGGCCGGGGAATGGAAATGAAGCGGTATCTGCTCGACTCGAACGCCGTGACATCGCTGATCAATCATCGTGAACTGTTCGTTGACCGTGTGCGTGCCGCTCGCCTGCAAGGAGGCCGCATAGGAACGTGCGAGCCCGTCGTCGCGGAGCTTTTTTACGGCCTCGAGCTCAGTGCGAGTCGCGATTTGAACCTTATCCGACTGAGGCGTGCATTAAGTCGTCTAGCATGTTGGCCGCTCGACCGCCGTGCATCAGAGCAGTTCGGACTTCTTGCTGCGGAATTGCGACGACGAGGACGTCCGATGCAGGTCGTCGATATGATGCTCGCCGCGATCGCGTTGTCCTTGGGAGACTGCACCGTCATAACCACCGACAGTGATCTACTGGCGGTCCCCGGTCTCGCCGTGGAGAATTGGGAATTACCAGAGAATTTAAGCTGAATTTTCGGTTCCGTCATAACGTCGTTCAAATGCATGATGAGAGTAGAAACGGCCTTTTAACGCCGGTTCTGTCGATCCGTTGCCGGTCTTGAAAACCGGTATGTCCGTGAGGTCATCGTGAGTTCAAATCTCACCCTCTCCGCTTCAAACCCTGATGAAACTGCTGTTTTTTCAGGGAGTTCTTCTTTCAGAATACTGTCGGTATCCGGCACATCAAAATCGCAAACCGACCCGGCATGGCTTAAGTACATTTGAAACAAACGTCAGTTTTGTTTCGAGTTTCGGGGGTAGGGCCTATGAATTCCATCCACCTCAAGGGCTCTGCGGTTCCAAAAGTAGATCAAGGACACAGCATCTCTGCGGGTCTTTGTGCTGATCGAGACAGTGGTTCAGGATGTCGATGTCTGTGCAACCGGCGTTCTGCAACCGGTCGCCAAGGATTGGCAGTCGAGCGAAATCACGCGTCTTGTGAATCTCGGCGGCAAGCTCGACCACTGCGCCGTTTTCCCAGGCAAGCCAGGCCGGGTTAATCGTTGCTGTGCCGGTCACAAAAATCTTGCAATTTGCGATGCTTATGACGTCATCAAGGTGTAGAGGGCATTTCCCTAACGTCTGCTCACCATTGAGAAAGGTCCCGCGAATACTTTTTAAGTCCTCTAGCCATGCCCCCTCGTGCTCGTGGCAAAAATGACAGTGCCAGCGGTTGATATGAGAGTCAGGTAACGGGATATAACATTTTTCATCATTGTAGACTGAGTAGATTGATGTCGCTTGATGAAGGCCGGCGGGGCCGACCGCTTCGATACCACTCTCGTAACGGCCTGCAAGCCATTGCCGACCAACTTCGAAGGGGAACCGGCGAGGCTGAGTGGAAGTCGACATGACAACGAGTAGGGACCATTCCATCAGCTTTTCCTCCAAAAAGGCCATTCGTTGAACGGAAACTGATCCAATGAAACTGTCACTGAATGACCCGTCAATTGCCGGAATCAGGATCGCCGAAATCTTCTGAGCCGCCTGGACGTTTTTTGTCGCCCCTCCTGATTGGAGGAATTGCAGGCCACACGCGAGAACGAAGATGACAATGTTCGCTGCTTAAAGCGGCAGCGCCTCAGTCCCGCTTTTGTACAGTTTGACGGCGACGATGATATCTTGACGGCGGCTTCAACCATACAAGATTTCATGGGATTTGTGGAGTTTGTTGCACAAGTGAATCAGGGTTTCCCTGATGGCACCCTTGATCCGGATTGCGAGAATGCGCAGTCAACTTTCGTTTAGCGCAATCGTCGATGTTAAGCCGTCTTGTTCACTCTAACGAGTGTTTTATTGGACAAAAATATCGTTAATCGCAGCAAGTCAGTGCGATTCGACGCGGCGGTCGTGCGTACTAGAGACAGATTCCAAGTCAGGATCGGAAAGACCAGTTTTCATCACTGTCCGGTCCCCCACCAACTGATAGAAACGCCTTTCGCTTCGGCGCGTCAGAAATTGAGACTCAACTGGAATATATTTTTTCGTACCACAACAGGAAATACAGAAACAGAGCTGAATAAATTTGCCCGTCAAAAACTCGCATACACGGGTGTGTTCATCAAGAAACGAACTCGTATGGAGAATAAGTAAAAGAAAATGCCAGTTGTACTTTGGGCCGGTTTGAGACAACTTGAGGCAGTCCGCTTTTCAACGTTCCTCGCAATTTCGCAGGGAACCGCGAGTGGGGTCATGAATTCCGCCGACCTTTCACACTTTGAAGAATGGGTTAGCCTGGAAGAACTTCATGGGGAATGGACAAAGTGGAGTTTACGATCGTTAGATCCACCAGAATCGACTGACAATTTGAAGTTACCGGCGAAGAACGCAATGCGTTTCAGTTTTTTGTGGAATATTGTCCACACATTTTGTCATCCTGAAGTTTCACGCATTGTTGACGAGGGGGCTCGAACGACCGCAAAAATTGCCCCTGATGAGGATTTTGGCGTTGGCCGCTCAAACGCAGGTTGGCAGGGCCGATGGGAAAACTTCATTACAACATCGGCCATGATTCGCTTCATCGGGGCACTCGAACAATTTGAGCTGGATGCACTGAAAAGCTTGCTCTTCTATCGTCCACATGGAAGTGCAACGTCATTGAGCGAAATTGTCGAGCAAACGGTAGAAGAGGTTGTCATTCGAGAAGCGCCGGATAAACGCGGTGGTGTTGATTATTACACAAAGCCACCGATGTGGACCTTCGTTCGACAGACTGCAGAAGACGTTCAAACGCGCCGAAAAATGTTTTCCAGTATCTATGAGATCAATTTGGAAAACCCCGAGCAATTCGGATGGACGCTCGATGAACTTTGGCAAAAGCGAAACGCGATTGCTCATGGGCGTGAGGAAGTAGAAATCACAATCGGGACACTGCTGAAGATCCACAATTACGTGATCAAATCAATGCTCAGCCTGACTGACCAGATTCGTGAACGATATCGCTTAGAGCTTTAGGGATCGACGGCTGTTGCGGTTCAGAAGGACAGGCAAAGCATAGAAGCTCCGACGAGGCTTCGCCTCAGACAAAAATAGCCGTCTCGCTCCTCTGAGACGTTAGCCGAATTGCAGCCGACTTCGACTGTCACTTGAACGCCCCGATGGAACAAAAAGTTCAATGGCGATTCGGCTTTCTTCTTGACTGAGCGACAAGGCTGCTTTTGCAGAAATCCTGAAACTCGAATCAATGAGGCAAGTTTCAAATTTGTAGAAGCCCATGACGCTGTCCCGACAACCGAGGATCATCGCGCATATTCGATGCAGAGAAAATCCTGGGATGATTTTTCGCCACCTGATCGACGTGAATCCCGTCAGCGGGAAAAGAACCGCACGACCCACATGATTCCCGTCACGACAACGCTCAGCAAGATGCAGGTCATTGCCGGGAAATAAAACTGAAAGTTTCCCCGTTCAATCGCGATGTCACCCGGCAATTTGCCGAGCCAAGGGACAAAAGGTAGAACAATCCACAAAAGCCCAACTCCCATAAGCAGTCTGCCGATAACAACAAGGCTCCAACCGGGATGGTTCATGATTCGTCAGTTCTAACGGATTCGCGTTGACCTCGGTAGAGTTCTCGAATCGACAGAAAATTTGGAAATTTAACGCAACAACGCGTCTTTTCTCGCAATTACCGAAGAGTAATCGCCAAGTTTCTTGCAGTGGCAAAGTTGACATCCGTATAATATTGCGGTCGAAAGTGGACAGATCCCTGCCTCGTGCCTAAAAATCCTCGCGTTGCATCAGCCGCAGCAGTATCGTTCCCGATTGGAAGAAATGAGTTCCGAACCGAGTGCACAGTCTCCGAATACCGATATGTCGGGAGAAAGCCGTCACCCCGCGGAGGCAGGTTCGTCGACTGGAATCTCAATCGATACAAAAACGATTGTTGGTGCCGAAGCCATTACTTCCAGTGACATGGAGGTTTCCGTGAGTCCCATTGGTGGAACGATCGGTAAATATGAAATCCGGTCCCAGCTGGGGGCAGGAGGGATGGGGGCCGTTTATCTCGCTTTCGATACGTTGATCGAGCGTGAAGTGGCCATCAAAGTTTTGTCTCAGGAAGTCGCCAATTCCAAAGTGGCACTGCAGCGTTTTTTGCAGGAAGCCCGTTCAATCGGCCGACTGAACAACCCCAATGTCGTCTCGATTTACGAGATTGATCGTTGGAACGAGCAGTATTACCTGGTCATGGAGTTGCTTTCCGGGGGAAGTCTGGCAGAACTGGTCGATAAACGCGGCCCGTTGCCCTGGCAGGAAGCTTGCCAGTTGATTGCCCAGGCGGCTTCGGGTCTTTCGGCAGCACATTCTGCAGGGATGGTGCATCGTGACATCAAGCCCGAAAACCTGATGCAGACGAAAGACGGGCTGGTAAAAGTCGTCGACTTCGGGTTATCCAAGCTCGTGGACGCAGCCAACGACACACGGACGGCCGTGACCAAACAAGGTCAAATCCTGGGTACTCCGCAGTACATGAGCCCCGAGCAGTTTGAATCGACGGAAGTCGACTCACGGACGGATATTTACAGTCTGGGAGCATCGCTTTATCGCCTGTTGACCGCCAGATTCCCTTTTCAAGACTGTGCTTCGATCGTGCAGACGATGATGGCACATTTGAATAAGCCTGCCCCTAAGGCAACAGAGATTGATTCGCGAATTCCCGAGGAATGTGATCGCATCATTTCTCGCGCAATGGCCAAGCGGCCAGCCGACCGTTATCAGCAAGCCTCTGAAATGGCAGCGGAACTGACC
>CAIOKO010000206.1 GCA_903858935.1 uncultured Schlesneria sp.
CGATCGGAGAGCGAAATCAAATATTCATCTCCTCGACTTCGCGCTGCGGCAAAAATTGCCGACCGGGCTGGCGAGGATGTGTTGGACGATGAGGGCTTGACCCAATGGGACCAACAACTGCGAGCTACCTATGCCAATCTGTTGAATGAAGCTCTCCGTCCGGCTTGCCCGGATGGAAGCAACGACTCGATAGCGCGCCGGCAGGATCTGAACGAGATGTATCCAAAATGGACGCCATCCCTGTTCCCGCTCCGGCCCCTCAATAAGCCACCTCCTTTAAGTCCGGGGGGGCGTTTCATGTTCGTCATTCCGCTGGCATTACCATACACGCCCGCAAGAATGGGGACGCACGGATCAAGGTCTGGCTGGAATTCAAAAAAGAAGGTTGGCAGGAACAATTCACATACGCAGAACTGAGGATGGAGGATTCCGAGGGGAAACACCTGATTTCGGCTCAACTCCAGCCGAATCCGGTTCATCATCGCAAACCCACGGAGATCACAACGGTCACCTTTTCCGTTCATCCCAACGAACTCGAGCAATGCAGCTTCCTCGTCGTTTGCTACAAAAGCAATCAGGGAGATGTTGGTTACTTTCTGAAAGCGAAAGATTTTCTCGACCTCAAGAATCCTGTTACAGAGAAGTAATGCTGCCCGGCAGGCTGAAGGGCACGGCCTGTTCGTCATTCTGCTGGCTTGGACCGCTCAGGCCGACTCTCTTTGCTTCCGTCGCAACGGTCGCGTCGTAAATGATCAAGCAAACCTCTTTTATTCTGCCGACAATTCTCGGAGCTTCGATGGTGCTGTGCCTTTAGCGTGGTTGTCTACACGCACCCAAAAGGTGACGCCACACTAGGACGTATAATCTTCAAAATGGACAATCTAAACATCATCATCATCATCAAAGAAATCGTTAGAGATTTCTTTCAGTTCGATTGACTCAACGACGTTTACGCCAATGTTATGTGCGACCATCAATTCCGTTAATCTCACTCCGTCGATTAATACGACTTTTTTTCCTTGAATGTGATCGACGAAAGCGATGGCGTCTCGGCTAAATGTGGCAGTTGTGAGAATCACCCCTTTTGTTGCTCGGACAAAGTCAATGCTCCCCACGAATTGTTGGACCAGACCACGGCCGACTGTATTTTCCCACCGCTTCGCCTGAAGGCATACGACGTCTAATCCAAGTTTGTCCTCTCGGATTATTCCGTCGATGCCCCCATCACCCGATTGGCCAGTCACTTGACCATCGCCAGTTACCCCTCCGTATCCCATCGCAAGTAGCAATTTCAAAACCGCTCGTTCGAAAAACTTCGGTGAACATTCCAAGAGCCTTGAGAGAAGTTCTTCCCGCAATGCCTCCTTCATTGTTTGGTGGGCTTGAGTCAACTGTTCAAGCGGCGTTGCGACTTGTTGAGGTTGGCTTTCGACTACCTCTTCACCCTCTGATGAGTCTGCGTTCAACGATCGATCTTTGAACGCACGATATCCCGGAAAACGCTCCAGGTATTTCATGTTGATCGATTCCGGATTCTCCCTGAGAACTGATCTTCCTGCGTCTGAAATTCTGACACGACCACGTATCGGATTCTCTACCAAGCCAGCCGCTTTCAGGTACGTCTTAGCCCAAGCGACGCGGTTATGGAAAACCTTTTGCTGTCCGCTTGGTATCATTGTTTCGCGCTCATCTTCTGTTAGCCCGAAAACGTCCGCAAGTTTCGGAGTCAATTCTCGTACCGTCTGCTGTTGGCCGTTTGACAGTGATTTTAACAGGGGCAACATTACGGACTGAAAGTCTGGTATCGGCATTTGTTTTCGTCTCATCGTGATTGATATAACAGGGCAGATCCATGCTAACATTCTCAAAACGAATTTTCCCGGTTTGCCCGGCGACCGCGAACGAACATTGTCTATCGAATTGAGAGTCCCAAAGGAAAAATCTACGTTGGTCAAGACCGGACCAACGGCATCAACTACTTCGGCAGTGCCTGAGAAGAACTCAT
Source organism: uncultured Schlesneria sp. (assembly GCA_903858935.1). Classification (GTDB taxonomy): domain Bacteria; phylum Planctomycetota; class Planctomycetia; order Planctomycetales; family Planctomycetaceae; genus Schlesneria. Next base: position 2,006 of record CAIOKO010000206.1, read on the forward strand.
AGCTCGGGACTTCATTGGCGAGCAGTGAAACAATTTTACGATCACTGGCGATATTCTTTGGCGGTCCGAAAACACAACCTGCGAGGAAATCACGAGATCGGAACATTTCAGAATTCACTTCGGCTAGATGGAATGGAACTGTATGCGCCGGCGACCTACATTTGCACTGCATGGATTGACCGATGTCCCATGCCTTACATCAAGACGTTCCTCGATTCAATGTATTCAGCATGATCCTGCATATCGACATGGATGCTTTCTATGCCTCGGTTGAGGAGCGGGAGAATCCGTCGCTTGTTGGTCAGCCGGTGATCGTTGGTGGTTCGCCGGAAAGTCGTGGGGTTGTGGCTGCGGCGAACTATGAGGCTCGCAAGTTTGGTGTTCATAGTGCCATGGCGTCGGGTCGTGCCAGGCGACTTTGCCCTCATGCTGTCGTCATTAAGCCTCGGATTGATTACTACGCCTCGGTCTCCCGGCAGATTCGAAACATTTTTGAGCAGTTCACTCCGCTGGTTGAACCGCTTTCGCTCGACGAAGCCTTTCTCGATGTCACGGGGAGCGAATCCCTGTTTGGAAGCTCCGCCGAAATCGGTCGGCAGATCAAACAGCGAATCCGGGCGGAACTGAAGCTGACCGCCTCCGTCGGCGTGGCCACTAACAAATTTGTTGCCAAGATCGCCAGTGCCCTGAAGAAGCCGGATGGCTTCGTTGTTGTTCAATCTGATGAAATACAAGCGTTTCTCGACCCGCTGCCGGTCGGAAAACTGTGGGGTGTCGGAAAGGTGACCGGCGCTGTCTTTGAGCGACTGCAGATTCGCACGATCGGACAACTCAGGCAAATGCCGCTTGCGACGCTCAACGAATTGTTTGGGGCATCCGGCGAGCACTACTGGAAGCTTGCCCACGGTATTGATGATCGGCGGGTTGTCCCTGATCGCGAGGCGAAGTCGATCTCTAACGAAACGACGTTCGCCGAAGATATTGCCGACATCGACGTCCTGCGAGCCTGGCTGGTGGAACTGGTCGAGCAGGTCGCCCGCCGCCTCCGCCGACACGACCTTAAGGGCCGCACGGTCGAGTTGAAAGTGCGGTTCGCGGATTTTCAGACGATCACTCGTTCAATGACACTGGTGAAGCCGACCAGCACTACGCAGGAACTGCTCGAAGCGGGTGTGGAACTGCTGACAAAGCGCCTTCCACCGCGTCATCAGCCGATCCGGCTGCTGGGATTTGGCGTCAGCAAACTGGATGGTTCTGGAAAATCACAGCAGACACTTTTCGATCAACCCGACCAGGCGCGGCAACAGGAACTCGATCGAGTGGCAGATCAGATCACACAAAAGTTCGGCAAGCTGGCTATTCGTCGAGGCACCGGAATCGAAAAGAATGAGCATTCGCCGTAAAGGACTCTAGCGCTGACTTTGCATTGGAACAAATACTTCGTTTGATTTCGTGATCTGAAAACATGCGGATTCTTACCCGGTTGGTTCTCGAACAATGCTCATCACGCGGAGCGATGATGGCTACTTTGGTCTGACGTAGAATCTCCCTGCCGTCATTCGTTTTGATTGCCTTTGGCAACCGTTATTCGAACGAGGCTACTGATGGGATCAGACACGTATTTGATCCAAGTTGATGTTTGTTACGTTAGCAACAGGGATCGAATTTGGAAGAATGTCCCAGAAGGAATCTCCGATGAACGAAGTTGAAACGACCTGTCCGAAGTGTCAGGGTGAGATGGAATCAGGTTATTTGATCGACCACAGTCACGTGGCGTTCCTTGCGAGTCTATGGGCGAGGGGAAAACCAAAAAAGCATTGGTGGTTCTCCCTTCAAGCGAAAAACGCGATCACACAGCCGAGCCCCAGCGACCAGATCCCAGTTGGTACATATCGCTGCAAGACCTGCGGATTTCTTGAGTCGTATGCACGTAAGGAATTTGCTGTGAAATGAAGCCATCATCACGATCCTCTTATTCAAACTCGGGGAGACTGGCCGTTCTGACGATGACGCGAAAATTCCAGAGAGGCTTTGCCTCAGACCAAAGTAGCCATCATCGCTCCGAGTTTGTCATTTTTTCGAACTGGGAAAAAAGTTGGCGCGATTCTCGAAAATCGACCTCATAGGATCACTCAGAATCGACGCAAACCATCAAGTTTGACTCAAACATCATCCACCAAAATGTCCTAGTTCGAAAAAATGA
>CAIOKO010000207.1 GCA_903858935.1 uncultured Schlesneria sp.
CTTCATCACGATGAATGACTCATCGGGATCAATCACGACGTCGCGCACATCGACCAGCCCTGGATGACTAACTTTGACTGCATGACGCGCTTCGGCCAAAAATTGTTTTTGACTCGATTCCGAGTCGAACAGTCCACGTCGCAGCACCTTGACCGCCCGTTCAATGTCAAACAAGGGGTCATAAACGGCGTAAACCTCTCCGAACGAGCCTTTGCCAAGAAAACTTCGGACCTGGTAACGCCCGATTTTTTCTGGAATTTCGGCTGGAGCCACTGTTGAAGAGTGAATCGCTAAAAGACGGGTCCACTTTTTCAGATCCGCGTATTTTGACTCGTCGAGATATTGGCCAAGCCCATCTTTCGTGGTCGCGGCGAAAACGCGATCGCGTTCCCGTTCGAGCAAACTCTCCATTCTCTCGGCACAGCTTGAACACTCTGCAACGTGATCAGCCAGTTGATCGCTCCCTCTCCCATCGAGAAAGTCTTCCAGCAATTCCACGTCCGGGCAATCAGCGGCCATGATCGGCGTCCCTCAGCTCGATCAGATCAGCAAATTCCTCGCGTACTCGTTTTTTTATTCTCGACACAGCGATGAAGACGGCATTCGCAGTTGTTCCAAGTTCAGTCGCGACGTCCTTTGCGGGCATTCGGTTCACCGCGACACGCCAGAGGGCTTGATAGTCGCGCTCACTGAATTCCTGACGAATCAACTGAACGGCAGTCTGAAAAAGCTCCTCGGTTTCGAGATCGTGATTCCCTTCCAACTCGAACGTTTCACAGTGTTCTTCGATTTCAGCAATCTCAATTTCCCCGCTATCGATCGACTTCACCCGCTTCGCCTGGGTCCTGTAGTGGTCCACAATTTTGTTTTTGGTGACACTGCGAATCCAGGCTCGAAAACTATCGTTGGGTGAATTACGGCGAAACGTTCGCAGTTTGGTCGCAACCGTCTTGAACACTTCCTGGCTGGTATCTTTCGCGTCCTCTTCGGCAAGTCCCTTTCTCCGACACCAGCAATAGACCAGCCCGCTGAACAGATCCGTGATTTTTCGGAATGCGTCCTGATCTCCAAGCAACGCGCGATCCAGCACGCTTGTGGAAAGGCTGCCAGAGCCGCGGCCGAATTGCGTTGATGGTTCATCCGACATGCGCTTACCCAGCTCCGCTCGACGCGAATTTTCATTGCGCTAAAGGGACTTAATAGAGAAGCGCGCATCCCTGCAAAGATCGTAAGAAAAGATTTTGAAAGGTTCAATCGTTCAACGTGTCAAAGGCCGACAACCAGCAGTATTGGCCCAAGCGTAGTCCATCACAAAGGTACTTAACACGCCTTGCCTATGACCCCATTAAAGAACGACACGTCAATTGTGAATGATCCAAAACGTGTTCGTGGTTTGTTCCGTAGTTGACTCACCTCGAAGAGGGGATCGGACGCTCAAACTTCAAAATCGGCCCATAAACCCTATTCGCGGATACGGGTCACACCGACGGTCCTTTTTGAACTTCGAACGTTCGATCCCAAAGCATGCCGCGTTCGCGCCGAATGCTCGCATCGACGACGTGACTCCATTGACCTTCCGAAACCGTGCAACTTGTTTTCGTCTGAACCCTCAATCAAGGAAAGTAACATGCCAAACAGTCGATTCGAAGCCGCTCCTGCTCCAACGAGCTTTCTACAACAAGGGTCTGTGCGTCAGCACCCGACATCGAGGAATTCGCAAGCCCATCCAGGCGTCAGTGCTCTTCACGGGGTGACACATCGTAATACATCCTTTCAACCACTACCGCGTCCACTTGGCTTACC
>CAIOKO010000208.1 GCA_903858935.1 uncultured Schlesneria sp.
GCCTCGGCTCCATGGCGATCATTGGGGTACTCAAGCGAAACACGTGCCACATCGAAGAATGCAACGCAAACCCTTACAAATCAACGCGGTGGCAAGACCAGCAACTTGAAAATATTGCAAAAGATAAGGGTAAAACTGAGGTCTACGACTTGGGCTTTATCTATTGATTTCGTGCGACAACTGGAATCGAATCAACGTTTGCCATCGGTTTTCATGTCCTTCGGGGACTGTTACACTTCCTGCTCGGATTCGCTAGCGGAAAAGAACGCTAAATCCCGGGTTCAGGTTTCGGTAAATGCATTGGCAGGGTGAGATTTCCGAATCAAACGAGGTCATTCGAGTAATTTGACCCCTTATGAACGGGCATCTTTTTCTCACCCAAGAGGCTCGTTTTCATTTAAATCTCATTGTAGGAACTGGGAATGACGCACGCTTGGCATGATGTTACGCCGGGAGAAGACCTTCCGTCGGAGTTTACGTCCGTTATTGAAATTCCACGGGGTTCAAGCGTCAAATACGAATTAGACAAGTCGACGGGTTTACTCCGCTTGGATCGTATGCTGCATTCTGCCGTTTACTATCCAGCCAATTATGGCTTCATTCCTCAGACATTGGCCGAAGACGACGATCCTCTGGACGTCCTCGTACTTTGCCAGGAACCAGTTGATCCTTTAACACTTGTGGAAGCGCGAGCCATTGGACTGATGACAATGGTCGATTGCGGAAAACGAGATCACAAAGTTCTCGCAGTCGCGATACATGATCCTGAATACAATTCGTTCCGCGAAGCTTCGGAACTGCCAACACACAAGCTGGCCATGATTCGCCGATTTTTTCAGGACTATAAAACGTTAGAGGGTAAAGCGGTCGAAGTCGACGATCTGACCGAAGCCAAAACAGCGTTCCCGATTATCCTGGAAGCTCTTGAAAGATACAGTTTGTCGCGTCGCCGTGGGTTTCGCTGATGAGATGACAAATTCTCAAGTGCATTTCGCTGCAACACCTGCGGCGAATCTCTTGAATGAACGTCCCGTCAGCCGATAGTCACATTTTTCAGCGATATTAAAAAGGTTACCCAAGATGGGTTCTCATTGGTTCTTGAATCCGATCACGACGTCGATAACGCTCGGCGTCACGGATCATGTTGCCACGGGAGCTTTGTCCTCTTCCCCTCTGATCCTGCTGATCGTTTACTGCGGACTGATCGCGGTTTCATCCCTCAGTGGTGGAACTTTGCCTTTATTAATCCGATTGACGCATACACGGATGCAGGTTCTTGTCAGCGTTGTCGGCGGATTCATGCTGGGTGTTGGTTTTTTCCATCAGCTGCCACATGCGGTTGTTACCATGTCTTCCGGAAATCACGAGGCTTCATTTGCTCTTGATTGGTGCATGGGCTGGTTGATGTTTGGATTGCTGCTGACGTTTTTCATGCTTCGCATGTTTCACTTTCACAGTCATGGACCAACCGAAGAGGATGACATCGCTCATTCGCACGACGCTCATTCGCACGACTGTGGCCACGACCATGATCATCACGCCGTTCATCATCACGACCACGATCATGACTCAGGCCAGGAGGGGGGGCAAGGGGCTTTGAAGGGAGCAAGTTGGATCGGGATATTTCTCGGTCTTTCATTGCATACCCTGCTTGATGGCGTGGCCCTGGCGGCAAACGTTCAGGCAGATGCCCTTCACCATCTGGAACACGGTCGTCTCACAGGTTTCATTCCGTTCGGCATCGGAACGTTCCTTGGGGTTGCTCTCCATAAGCCGCTCGATTCTCTCTCAATTACATCACTGATGGCTGCGGGAGGCTGGTCCGGACGATCGATGAAGCTTGTGAATATCGGGTATGCACTCATGTGTCCCATCGGTGCGTTTTTGTTTTTTTTCGGAATTCAGCGATTTGCTGGAGGGCAAGAAACAGTGGTTGCAGGGGCCTTGGCCATGTCAGCCGGCGTGTTCATCTGCATCTCACTAAGCGATCTTTTACCGGAAGTCCAATTTCACTCACACGATCGACTAAAATTGTCGGCCGCGTTGCTACTTGGGATTGTAACTGCCTGGGGGATTGGATTTCTCGAACCTGCACATACGCACGGACATCAACACGATCAACCAGGATTGAAAATCCCTCAACCGCATGAGAATCACGAACCTGCCAATTGATGGTTTTCCAGCGTACTCAAGTTGCAGCATAGAAACCCACAATTGTTCTCGCATGCGGTTTCGCTAAGCCCGAAACCGAGCTTTAAGAACGCGTGGACGATGTGCCAGGTCTTTTCGAATGACAATTTCGTCATAACCACCATGATCGGAAACGATTGCCTTGAGCGACTCCGCTTGTTCAGGCGTGAACTCGAGCAGCAACAGGCCATTGGGCGAAGCAAACTCCGGTGCCAGATCAATGATTTGCTTTAAGATTGTCAGCCCGTCCGCCCCGCCGTCGAGAGCAAGGCGAGGTTCATGGCATGAAACCTCTGCATCAAGTTGGTCAATCTCGGCGGAGGGAATGTACGGCGGGTTGCTTGCGATCACGTCATACTTAAAACCACTTGGAATTCCCGCAAAAAGATCAGATTCGATGAGATCAACCTGGCTGGCGACGTTATGCCGTGCGACATTCTCGCGAGCGATCTCGATTGCAGCAGTGCTGATGTCCGTCGCTGTAACGAGTGCTGTTTTCGCGTTTTTCGCGACAGCAATCGCCACGCATCCCGATCCCGTACATAAGTCGAGCACCCTCGGAGCGGGTATTCCTTTGATGCCGTCAAGAACCTCCATTACCAGAGTCTCGGTATCCGGTCGCGGAATTAAGACATCGCGCGATACGCGAAACCCAAGACTGAAAAATTCACGCACACCAACAAGATAGGCAACAGGTTCAGCTTTCGTCCGCCGTTGAACCAGCTCCCGCATAATTCCACGTACCGAGTCACTGAGTGGTTCGTCAAACTGCGTATAAAGTTGGATTCGCTGACAACCCCGTGCATGTGCGAGAAGTATCTCGGCATCAAGGCGCGGCGTATCGCTGCCGTGTTTCTTCAGATGACCTGTCGTCCATTCAAGCACGCGACGAACTGTCCAAGGCTCATCAGCAGAAGACGGCGAGGCAGCTTTTTGCTCGGTCACAGATTGAATCCAGTTTGAGCTAATCCCGTCGGGCAGATTACGGACGCTTGTCCCTGCACCATTCAGAAAATTCACAACTTCGTGCCGCCTGATTCCACGCTCAAGAAACTTGTTTCCGCGTTAACTAAGCGAGTGCAGTACCACCCCGGAGCCGCTCTTCCCTGTCGAATTGGACAAGCGCACCAACGACATCGTCTAAATCACCCTGAATGATCTGGTCGAGTTTATGAACTGTCAGGTTGATTCGATGATCCGTCAATCGATTTTGCGGAAAATTATAAGTGCGAATCCGCTCACTGCGATCGCCGGACCCGATCAGTGTTCGGCGTTGAGCGGAACGCTCTTTGTCGAGAGTTGCTTGACGATGTTCCATCAGTCGGCTTCTCAAGACACGCATCGCCTTAGCTTTGTTCTTATGCTGGCTTTTTTCATCCTGAATCCGAACGACAATCCCCGAAGGAACGTGAGTGATTCGAACAGCGGATTCGGTCTTGTTCACCTTTTGACCGCCTGGACCGCCCGCCCGCATCGTGTCGATTTGCAGGTCTTCATCGCGAATTTCAACGTCGATATCTGTCGCTTCCGCCATCACGGCGACTGTGGCGGCACTGGTATGGACGCGGCCTTGAGTTTCCGTCTCGGGGACACGCTGCACCCGGTGTCCACCACTTTCGAACTGCAATTGATGAAACGCAGCCTCACCCGTAATCGAAAGGACAACTTCCTTCATGCCACCAAGCTCGTTGGCCGAAAGCTCAAGAACTTCAAATTTCCAACCCCGCTTTTCGACGAATTTGGTATACATGTCGAATAAGTCGCGGGCGAACAAAGAAGCTTCGTCACCACCGGTACCCGCCCGGATTTCCATGATTAGACTTCCGCGGGTAAGTGAATCACCCGCCGTCACCATGTCTTCCAGTTCAACACGAATCGTGTCGTACCTCGCCTGAAGCTCAACGAGTTCCGCTTGAGCGTATTCGCGAGTCTCATTGTCGTCGGCAGACTCGATCATTTGCCGGACAGCGGCGATGTCGCTTTCCAGTTGATTAAATTCGCGGATTGTCCGCGCGATCTTCGCCAAGCCGCCATGCTCGCGCTGACAGCTTAGCATCTTCGCCGTATCGGCAAGAATCTCTGGATCTTGGAGCTGGCGTTCGAGTTCATCGAAACGGACCAACTTTGTTTGAAGCGTAGGGAACATGGTAGCCATGTGACTGAATGACGTGCCGATCTCGATTGGCAATCTTCAAAAAACGAGGACTGAATTCAACGAGCCTGTGCTTGGCTCAAAGATATTTTTAAGGCAAGCTGCCCGTCCAAAGGTCTTTTAAGTCTGCTGGACCGAACGAAAACTGTCGAAGCGAGCCAACGCGTTCAAGCCGCAAGTGGCTCGCTTCGCACGATACATTCAAGAACGAAACTAGCCCTTGGCCGCTTCTGGAGCTGCGGCGGCTGATTCGTCCTTCTTGCCCCAGTTGTATTTGCGCTGGAATTTCTCGACTCGACCAGCAGCATCGATGAACTTCTGCTTGCCGGTGAAAAACGGGTGCGACGCCGAACTGATGTCGACCGTCACCATCGGCAACGTTCGACCTTCAAACTCGACGGTCTTCTGTGTCTTGATCGTCGAGCCAATCACGAACTGAATTCCCGTCGACGTGTCCTGAAACACGACGTCTCGATACTCGGGATGAATGCCCTCTTTCATGATCCAACTACCCTGCAAAGTGCCGACCGCCCGATGCTTGTCTGAGCAATGACGGCCTATTTATTCGACGATGTAAAACCGGTTCGCAGCATTTTCCCCGTGGAGCAGACGATGCGGCTGCATTCCAAAATGCCTCGATCCGAACGGGACCAAGAAGTGTAAGTGTTCGTGGCCCGACTCGCAAGCCTTTCCACTTCATTTGCCCTGCCACTTTAAAAATGTCTGCAATTATCCGAGACTGAAACACGTAAAATTCCGTTATTACACGTCGAGACAAACCTTATGACAACCCTGACGGTGGAAAACTACCTGAAAACAACGCTGCTCACCTGCCTGAAAACGGGCTCCGACTGGGTCACGACCGGGCAACTGGCCACCGCGATGTCCGTCGCCCCCGGGACCGTGACCTCGATGTTGAAAACGCTGGCGGAAACCGGACATGCCGATTACCGGCCTTATGAAGGAGTTCGACTGACGGAATCGGGCCGGGAAGTCGCACTGAGAATGCTTCGCCGTCATCGGCTGATCGAATTGTTTCTCGTGAAAACGCTGAATCTCGACTGGGATCAAGTCCATGAAGAAGCGGAAAACATGGAACATGCGGTCAGTGATAATCTGGTCGATCGGATGGACGAGTTTCTCGGCAGGCCAGTCGTCGACCCGCACGGCGATCCAATTCCGTCAGCGGATGGTGCAATGCGAGGAAATCCGGAACGAGCCATTCCACTGACAACGGTCAGTTCTGGCACCAGAATTCGAATCGTGAGGGTCACCGATCAAGAGGGCGACTTTCTTCGTTTCCTGCGAGAATCAGGGTTTTCGCTGCACAAGGAATGTCAAGTTGTTCACAATAGTCCGGAAGCGGGGATTGTGACGACCGAAGTTGATGGTCGACAGGTCACGCTTGGTCACCCTGTCGCACAGCAACTTCTGGTCGAACTGGTCTAATCGATAATAATTCTCTGGTGAAAGTAAGTTTACAAAGCTGACTCCGCGAGACATGACCCGATTTTGAGCGGCTAATGGATACAACCTTTTGTTACGCAGAAGGGATCAAAAGTGGTTCCTGAACCCAGAAGTATCTACGCTCTCCGATTTTTCCAACTGGCCGTCCTTCTGCTGGTTGCGGCAGCCGGTATTGCTTTGACCATGCTCAAATTGTTTCCGCCAGTATCTGCGGAACCCTCAAACCGATTTTCTCCCGCGTTTGGCATCAGCACATGGCTTCTCTTGATTGGAAGTGGATGTATGTCTCGCGCCATCGAGTCGGTGCGACGTGAGCGGCAGTACCCGTTTCGAAGATGGCTTGTTTTCGCCCTGGCTTCCGGAACGCTCTTCGTCGCGTCCCAGACCTATGCTTTGACAAGCCTGATCCGTCGTCATTCACTGAACGACGCCACTTCGGACGCTGCGGCATTCGTGGCCGTGGTAGCGGCACTTCACGCCATGCATTTCATCGTCGCACTTTTATTCCTCAGTTACGCGACAGTGCAGGCTTTTGCCGATCGTTACGACCACGAGTACTACTGGGGCATCCGATTTTGTGCCTGGTTCTGGCACGCCCTCGGAATCGTCTGGGCAGCAATCCTGTTCGTGATGCTGATCGCTCGTTTTTATGCGTAGTCGATCCCATCAACGAAAGTCGGTATTTCTTAGTTTAACCCGAAGCCAACGGCGCAGGCGGATCGGCGTTCAGCCTCAGACTTACCCACATTTTTTCCTTTGTGCGTTTGCGCCACGTACGATCAATTGAAGCTTTTCAAGACCTCGCCAGATCGTAATCCATCCTGGTTCTCCATCGCGTTTGCGTAGC
>CAIOKO010000209.1 GCA_903858935.1 uncultured Schlesneria sp.
GTTTCCTTCGTTAACTTCTGTTCAAAAGTCTTTGTATTTTTAACTTTTTAGATTGTTTTGGTGGGACTCGAAGACTCGACCGCACCCTACAAAAATGTAAGACGAATGGATCTGGTCGATGTTGGCCAACTTGGCCGACTTCGACATCTGTAAAACACTACCAAATAGGGAACTTGGCCAACTCGACCAACCTGGCCAACTTCTTTTGCGATGCTCGGTGGCACGCCCGGATTGGAATTGGTGGGCCTCGAAGACTCGACCTCACCCTACAAAAATGCAAAACGATTGGATCTGGTCGATGTTTGCCAACTTGGCCGACTTCGACGCCTGTAAAACGCTACGAAATAGGGAACTTGGCCAACTCGACCAACCTGGCCAACTTCTTTTGTGATGCTCGTTGACACGCCGGGACTGGAATTGGTGGGCCTCGAAGACTCGACCGCACCCTACAAAAATGCAAAACGAATCAACCCGGTCGAACTTGGCCAAGTTGGTCACCTTCGACGCCTGAAAAACACTACAAAACAGGGAACTTGGTCAACTCCACCAACTTGGCCAACTTCTTTTGTGATGCTCGGTGGTACGCCCGGATTGGAATTGGTGGGCCTCGAAGACTCGACCGCACCCTACAAACCTGCAAAACGAATGAACTTGGCCAACTCGGCCAACTTTTTTCGTGACCTGTGATGAGTTTCCTGCTTGATGTTCCGAAGACAGAAAGTGGACAGGCACCGCGGACGGAGCCAGTCCCCTTTCTGGGCATTCCGCCGGATTAAGGAGCGTATCCACCATAATTCGAGTCAGCTCGATTTTTGACGCTGCCAGGAGGATCAAAAGCAAACGACGCATACCTGACCGCCCCAGGCTTCGGTTCGCCAACACGAAAATCATATTCCTTGGGATTCTTTAGTTTGTTCTTTTCGACAACCTGATTATTTCCGACCTGATTCTTCTCGTCGTTTGAATTCGGACCAACAAAAATATTCTGTTTAACCTCTGCCGTAATATGGCTGACATTAAAAAAATGCCCGTCACCGTCATTGATTAACGTGTTCTGCGCAATCAGCATTCGATGGGGAGCCGGATTATCAAACCGGTCCTCTCCGTAGGGAACGAGGATGTCCCCGTCCTTGGTTTTTCGCGCCACAACGTTGCCGACAAACTTGTGATTTCCGCCATTCGGAAAATCAAGAAACCACCCGAGGGAGATGCCATCGAGATCAGTGAACAGGCAGCCTTGAATATCACTTTCGTGGGCACGAACCTTCACGATATGGCCTCCCTTGCAGTCGCGCGACCAGACTCCACGCATCGTCAGCTTCGTAATATTGTGATTCACATAAAGATTGTGCGAGTGCCCTCCGCCGTCGCCGTTGCGTTCAAAAATCGAATTCTCCACCGTGAGATTGCAGAGATTTCCTGCACGGGTTTCATTAAAAAAGCCTTGCATATTGTCATGAATAAACATGTTGCGCATCGTGAGGGTATTCCCCCGTAGATAGACTGCGGCCTGGTCCCATGCCGCCTCACCCCGCTTGCCGTTATCCTCATTTAGGATTTCGAAATTATCGAGAATCGTGTTGTTGCCGTAGATCATCCAGATCGCTCGTCCATCCGAGATCTTGCCTTTACCGTCAATTCTGGGGCGGCCACCGACGCCAACGACGGTGGCATTGTTTGCCTTGAGTATCCCGACATCGTTGTATGTCCCCTCCTGCACCTCGATGCGATCGCCGTCTTTGGCATGCTGAAATGCTTGACTTGGAGTCTGATAGAAGGCTTTGCCAACAATGTGAATCGGTCCACGCCCGTCCTCAGCGGCATCAACTGGGACTGCGACGAGGACAGTGACAACAACCCAAAAAAATGAATTGCAACGATCAATCAAGTTCATTGTTGGTTTTTCAGAGAAAACGAAGACAAAAAGGGACTGGTATCGCGCGAAGACAAAAAGGGGACAGGCACCGCGGACGGAGCCAGTCCCCTTTTTGAGTCGGGCTGACAGGATTTGAACCTGCGACCTCTTGACCCCCAGTCAAGTGCGCTAGCCAAGCTGCGCTACAGCCCGAGATCGCAGACGGGTTTACCCGTCCGTCGGTGAACTATTGCAACGTCTGACGTTCAATGCAAGCGAGGGTTTCAGGTTTTCCGCCACCTGCTGGCACATTCAGTGTTTTCTGACCTGACAATCACATAGAATTTGATGAATTCGTTGATTCTACCGGTTTCTTGCGTTCTTTTTCGGTCGGATAAATCGATGTCAATGCGATCCTGTACGTTTTGGTTGATGCTTATCGTTCTGATGCTGACAGCCTTCAACTCGCCCGTGATCGGGCCGGTTCTTGCTCAGGATGCCAGCGTCGCTGTTGATCCTGATCATGCGGCGAAGCGAACCAAAGGACTGGAACTGTTTAAAACGAAAGTCCGGGGAACACTGAAGCAACATTGTGTTTCGTGTCATGGTGAGAATTCAACGGAAGGAAAACTTGACCTGGCAACTCAAGCGGGATTGCTCAAGGGGGGCGAGCGGGGGCCGGCGGCGGTCATCGGGCGGGGTGACAAAAGTCTGCTTAGTCGTTTGATCACTCATCAACAAGAACCGCATATGCCGAAGGATGCTGACAAGCTGGCGCCTGCCGAGATTGCGGCGATCCTCGAATGGATTGATCTAGGAGCTCCTTACGATGAACCGCTGGTTCCTCAAAAGGTCGACGCGATTCGGTGGACGGAACGAAAAATCGGGGCGGAATCGAAGGGACTTTGGTCGTATCAGCCACTGCAACGTGTCATGCCGCCGACAGTACCCGACGCGCAACACTGGGGAACATCACCGGTTGACCGATTCGTGCTGGCCAAACTGGACGACGTGAAGCTGACTCCGAATGGACCAGTCGGTCGTGCGGCGCTCGCTCGCCGGCTTTATTTTGATCTGATCGGGTTACCTCCGAAGGCAGAAGATGTGCAGGCGTTTGTGGCCGATCCGCGACCTGACGCGTCTGAACGGTTAATCGATCAGCTTCTGGCAAACCCGCATTATGGGGAGCGCTGGGGTCGACGCTGGCTGGACCTGGCTCGATTTGCAGAAAGTCATGGCTTTGAACATGACTATGACCGGGCATCGGCCTACCACTACCGGGATTTCGTCGTCCAGGCTTTAAATGCGGGAATGCCTTACGATCAGTTTGTCCGCTGGCAGATTGCTGGTGACGAGGTCGCTCCTGACAACCGGCTGGCCATGATGGCGACGGGTTATCTGGCGGCGGGAGTTCACTCAACTCAAATCACTAAAAATGAAGTCGAAAAGCATCGCTATGACGAGATGGATGACATGCTCGGCACCATTGGCACCTCGCTGCTGGGGTTAACGGTCGGCTGTGCTCGATGTCACGACCATAAGTTCGATGCCATACCGCAAGCCGATTACTATCGGTTGTTATCGACGTTTACCAGGACGATTCGGAGTGAAGTGGAACTCGATTTTGACCCTGAAGGATATCAACGAGCCAAGTCGGAATTTGATCGGGACCATTTGCCTTTCGAACAGGCTCTTCATGAGTATGAAACAAATTCATTGCCACTGCGTTTTGCCGAATGGCATGCAAAACGGGATGTGGCTGCTGAGCAAAGTACGTGGCTGCTTCCTGCGGGGATCAAGTATCAGTCATCGGGAAACGCGGTGTTCAGTCGGCAACCCGATTCGTCTTGGCTGGTGAGTGGCCCCAGTGCTGCAAATGATGTCTGGACGATCGCCTTTGAAACGAACCTGCGGGACATCAAGTCGATCCGCCTGGAGGCACTGGCCGATCCGTCGCTGGTGAAATCGGGTCCGGGGCGTGCACCGAACGGCAATTTTGCCCTTTCTGATTTTCAAGTCACGGCACAGCCGCTTGGTGAGCCAGCCAACGTCAAGCCGATAGCGATGCCAGTGAAACTTGTCGGCGCGAAAGCGACGTTCGAACAGAATGGCCTCCCCGTCGCGGCGGCGATCGATGACAATCCAGGAAGTGCCTGGGCCGTCGATCCCGAATTTGGCAAGGATCATGCTGCGGTCTTTAAGACCGCCGAATCATTTGGGTTCGAACGGGGGACCCTGGTAACGATCACGTTGAAGTTCAACGTCAACGTCCATCACTCGATTGGTCGACCACGACTGACAATTTCTCAACAAACCAATTTGCCAGCGACCACAGGTGGAGCATTGGATGAGGTAATTCAGGCAATTCTCGATCGACCTTTCGCTCAATTGACCGACATCCAGAGGACCAAGGTTTTGGATTGGTACAAATCGCGTGATGCGGGCTGGAAAAGCCTGGAAGATCGCCGAGCGACTCATGCGGCACTTGCACCGAAACCCCGGGTTCAAAAAGTGCTGGTGGCGAGCGAGGGATTGCCTCCCGTCACCCTGCACACTCAGGCCGAAGCCGAATTTCTGAAGGAGACACACTTCCTCCGGCGCGGCGAGCCGAACAATAAGGAGTCGGTCGCCACACAAGGTTTTCTACAGGTGCTGATGGCCAATCCAGACGCGCCTCAATTGTTTCAGGCACAGCCACCCGCGGGATGGCGGACGTCGTATCAACGAACGTCGCTGACGAACTGGTTGATTGATCGAGAAGCGGGAGCGGGAAATCTGCTGGCTCGCGTGATCGTCAACCGGATCTGGCAGCATCATCTTGGTCGCGGCATCGTGGGGACCCCATCCGACTTCGGGACTCGCGGCGAGTTGCCAACTCATCCAGAACTACTGGATTGGCTGGCAGGTGAGCTGGTGCGGCATCAATGGGAACTGAAACCGTTGCACCGGGCCATGTTGACCAGCAGCGTCTATCAGCAGAGCTGTGATACGGATGACCCTCGTGCGTCGATCGATCGCGAAAACAAGCGGCTGTGGCATCGACCACGTCGTCGGCTGGAAGCAGAAGTGATCCGCGACGCGATCCTGGCCGAGAGTGACCTGCTGGATGACCGACTGTACGGGCCAGGTCGATTGGACGAGGGGCATCGGCGTCGAAGCCTTTATTTCACGGTTAAGCGCAGCCAACTAATGCCGTCCATGACGGTGTTTGATGCGCCTGACGGAACGACACCAGTTGCTGATCGGCCTGAGACTACAATTGCTCCACAGGCCTTAATGCTGATGAACAATCCGCACGTCAGAGAAGCGGCGCGACAGTTCGCCATACGATTGTTACCGATTGCGATGAAATCGCCCGAAGACGCGGTAAGAACGGGCTATCTTGATGCCGTTTCGCGCCAGCCAACCTCGGACGAATTGGCGAACATTGTGGCGTTTCTCGGGCAGCAGAAAGAGTCATATTCAACGGTCGATCCTCATGGCCGGTTGTTGCAGGCGTTGGAGGATTTCTGTCAGGTTTTGTTTTGTTTGAATGAATTTGTCTATGTGGAGTGAGATCACGGAGAAACACGCACATGAATATCGAATGGGACGTGGACGAATCATTGCTGGTTGTGTCTTTGACTGCCGATGCAATCACGTATTTTGGGGATGCGTTGCAACCGATTCGAGGTACCTACGGTAATCACGAATCTGGCAATTTGAAGATCAAAGTGGCTCAAGTTGAAATTCGAGATGGTGACGACAACGTGACCAGAACGGTCGGATGAAAACAGACGACAACGGAATCCGTTTTATGAAACATAACGCGACAATTTCGATTGAAAAATCGGCTTCTCGACTGTTTTGTTCTCGAATTCGAGAAAGAGGCTGCGGGGGGTTCGATTTTGGAGTAGAATGCCTATGTTTGTCGTTCCGCTCAAACATTCCCATCCTTTTGAGAGCGATTGAATTCTATTGAGATTCCATAACGTGAAAAAAAGGGCTAAGCCGATGCAGGGACGCTCGACTCGGTTATTGCTGCAGTGCGTCAGCGGGCTGTTTTTGGCTCTGATGATGATGACCGTGCGCGACGATGTTTCGGGACAAGAGATTCCCTCGGTTTTAAAGCCGTCGGAGACAACCTCGGCCGAATCGCTGAAGAAAGAAAATACGTCGGGATCAGTCAAGAGTTCTGTGGAGACCGCCTTACCCCCAGCATCGGTGAAGTACCTGCTGGATAAGAACGGCGATCCTGTCCCCGTCCCATACAGCGCGACGCTGGATGATTTTCTGAAGTTTCTGGCAACACGCAACAAGCCAGTTACCGGCCCGCAGGCGGCCTCGATTACCAAGATTGAAATCGATGGGACTGCCGACGATGAAAGAGCCAATCTTAAGGTGGTGTTCACGATCCGGTTGCAGGAGCCTGACCAGTTTGTCAGCGTGCCACTTTACATGAACGAGGGCGTATTGAAGCAATGGTCATATACCGGCGATGGCGAAGAGGTTCCGTTCGAGAAAAAGGACCCGGAACAAGGATATGTCTGGTGGTTCAAGGGACGTGGACCTCATACACTTGAACTGTCGGTAAGTGTTCCACTCAGAAAACAACTTCCGTCCCGGCGGATGGTTTTGTCGCTACCGGCGAGTCCGTTCAGTCGAGCACAGTTGACGCTGCCCTACGCTTCCGTGGCAACGAAAGCGTTCCGAGAACAAACGTTCGTTGACGTGAAGTCTGTCGGCGAATCCAGGACGACCATTGAGGCGACCGATCTGGGAAGCCGATTTGATCTGACCTGGAACCAGGCGATTGCCGTGCAACCGAACGAAGTTTCGCTGGAATCGCAAACAAACATCCGTGCTCAGATCGAATCTGAAAGTGTTCTGCTACGTGCTGACCAACTCGTAAATTCGCTGCAGGGACAGTTCGACAAGTTGACTGTGCGGCTGCCCCTGGGTGCGGAATTGATCAAGCTGGATGACCTGGAAAAGTTGACCTACAAAATCGATCCCAAAACTCCGCAAATCGTCGTTGTCACTTTGAAAGAAAAAACGAACTCGGCACAACTGACCTGGACAGTCCGCCTTCCGGTCAAATTCCGTACGTTGACACTCGATGGGTTTCTGCTTGAGGGAGCGCGAAAACAAGTTGGGCGAATTGGCTTATCGATCGCCGATGGACTTCGTTTTCTGGCCGAGCCGAACGATCCCAGCGTACTTCGAATCAACGCCGGTGAATTTCCGGCGAACATGGGGCCGGTTAATCGGGCGTATCAGTTTCTCAGTCAGCCATTCAAGCTCACAACGAAATTCGACGATGTCAAACCCTATTTCCAGGTCAAACCACAACTGACCTTGAAAGCATCGGCTCAACAATTGGAACTTGACGGCATCTTCGAATACCGGGTCGACCGCGACAGTTTGAACGAGGTGGTGCTCACGTGGCCCGATCATAAGACCGAGGGATGGATCATTGATGGGGTGGATGAACCGGGTGTTGTCGAAAGTTACTCAACCGACGACAAGGGCCAGATTACGGTCAGGCTGATCCAGAATCAGAAAGATCGATTTAATTTGCGATTTCGCGCGCGACGTTCGATCAAAGCGAATGAAGACGTCGATTTCACGTTGCCCCGTCCAAAATCGGCATCGCGACTTTCGGCAACAACCGTCGTTGTTGCCAATGCTGACAATGTCGAGACCGAACTGACTCCGCGTGGCGAAACGTTTATGCGGCCAATTCCCGCATCAAATCTGGAATTGCCTGATTCGGTCCATTCCCGAAAGCTGACGGCTTATCGGGTGGATACCGACGAGCAATCATTCAGCTTACGTGTAGCACCGCAGCCACAGCGAATCCGGACAGAATCTCTGGTTGAGGCCCAATGGCAAGATAACCAGTTCCAGATTGTCCAGCATCTGGTCTATGACGTTTCGTACGAGCGACTTTCTCAAATCCGAGTTTCCATTCCGGCTGCACTGGATGCCGATCACGTTCGCTATTTCACGAGTCGCGACATTGAACTGACAACCGAACTGCTGACTACGCCGCCCGGTTCGCCTCGGCAGGTTCAGATGAAATTAGGTGAAGGCCAACTTGGCCGTTTCGAAATTCAAGCCAGGTATCTGGTCCCGTTTGCAAAAGACTCCGCGTTCGAAACCGACGCGGAAGTGTCACTTCCCATCATCAATAGTTTGGATGAGCCTTTTTCAGAAACACGCGTGTCGCTCGTTCAACCGGAATGGTTCGACGCGGAACCCGCTTCATCCAGCACCTGGAAACCACAGTTTTCCCGGCAAGAGTCACGGGTCTGGCTATCTACCGGAAGCCCGGTCTCCATACCACTGAAGCTGGTTCGTTCGACACACGCCACAGGCAGAGGAAGTGTCTCCCATGCGTTAATCGCGGTCCAGATCGACGGGACAGGGCAGGGGATCGTCAGGGCTCAGTTTCGAGTCACATCTCGCTCGACAACGATTCCCGTCGTTCTTCCGCCGACAGCATCCCAGGCAAAGTTTTTCTGGGACAATCAGCCAGTACTGTCTCGTGATCTCGTGGAATCGCCCGCTGAATCTCGCAAATATGAGATTCAAGTTGCCGACGAACCTGAGAAGGGGTCGTCACCCGAACATCTGCTGACAGTCGAATATCAAGATCGAATCAGTTCGCCGTTAGGTTGGACTGAGAGACTCGAATTACGCCCACCAGAACTTCCCAAGTGTTTATGGTATGCACAGGTGATCTGGCAGACGGGTTTACCGTCGGGACAACATCTCTTTACATATCCGACATCGGCAACCCCTATGTTTCACTGGCAACGGACCGGATTTATCTGGAGCCGTAAGTCAGACCTCGGTACTGAATACGTACAGCAATGGGTGACGCCTCGCGGCGTAAAACGGCCTCCCGAATCGGATTTACTCGTATCTGAGGCGACGACCAATAACTATATGTTCAGTCAATTTGGTTCACCACAAGCGTTAACCTTTCAGACGCTCAGCAGCCCGATGGTCTTGTTTTTTGGCGCCGGCTTCTCGTTAGCCGTTGGTTTCGTCATGTTGAGGCTAGTGGTCTTGCGGCATGTGATGACCTTGTTATTAACGTCGCTGATCGTCGCGATCATCGGACTGTGGTATTCAGCACCGTTGGAATTACTGATCCAGCCGATGGTCGCGGGTCTGGTTTTTCCTGCGACGGCGGTGTTGCTCGAACGCTGGGTCCGAAATCGGAACGACAACGGAGTCTTGTCGTTTGAAGGGCAGGGAGATTTTCCGCCGATGCAGGCTTTTGGCAGCCACTACGGTGGACGACTCGCCGATCCGAACGGTGTAACGGTACATCGTCCCGGGAGCCGCGACAGCCGTTCGAACGTTCCCATCGAATCAGGAAGCGGCGTGTCATGAAGGTGATTTCCCGGCGCGTCGCGGTGTGTGCGACAGGACTGATCGGACTGTTAACCGTTGGGCTCTGGCTGGACCGCACTCGTTCTGTCGAGGCGGTCGAACCAAGTCGTACCGTGATCGACTTTGATCGGGCGGATATTCTTGCGGATCAGCCGGCAACCTGGCCCAAAGAGGTCCAACGGTGCGTTGACGTTCCTCGTGAAGAATTTATTTCGCTGATTGAACAACTGAATTCGCGGTCCCGCGGACCGCGTTCGGCTTGGTTGAAGTCGGCTCATTATGAAGCAACCCTGGTGAATGACACGCTGCGTGGCGGCTTGATGACGGCTTCGGTTCAGCGACTCGACGGCCCTGTTTCATTGCTGGAACTAGGACAGTTTTCGTTTGCTGTCCAGGAGCTGAAATGGCAGAATCGGCCTGCGATCTGGGGGTCTTCAGCGGATGGTCGGGCCTGGGTACTGACCGATGGCGAAAGCGATGAATTACTCGGAGAATGGACTTGTAAAGGGAGGTCGTTTTCTGGAGGGATCGATTTCGACCTGCAGTTACCCGAGGCAACAACTTCCTTTCTGGACCTTCGCATCTCCCGTGGTTTCTCAGTTTATTCTCCCACTGCAGAAGTGACCTTGCTGTCTGATGCGCCGAACGAACCGACACAACTGTGGCGGATTCAGTGCGGAAGCGACCACCTTTGTCGCCTTACATGTGTTGATCGCGAGGGGATTGAAGACCGCCGATCGGCGCTTCTGGTCGAGCACGATATGAGTGTAATCGTCCGTGAGGAGGACCTGCGATTTCAGTTGATTCTCAATCTTGAAGCACTGGATGCTCCTGTACGTGACCTCACGTTACGGATTCCGGCGGGACTCACGATCTACTCGGCAACCTATGGTGCAGACACACCTGTCCCTATTCAGCGCAAGCCGGAATCAGACGGAAGATTGTCGATTCGCTTGCCCGGACCATTGAGCGGACGGGGAAGACCGTTGCGCATCGAAGGTATTGCAACCAAGGAGCCAGATCGGCCAGCGATCTCACCGCAGGTCGTCGTGGAAAACAGTACGTTCGTCGGGGGACGCCAGTTGCTGACGGTTCAATCTCCGCTTCAGGTGAGATCGATTCGTTCAAGTGGTTACCGCCAGTTGACCCCGCTGACACCAACTCTCGACGGAGAAATGTTCACGTTCCAGCAGTTGACATCGGAGGCACAATTAATTCTTGACGTCCATCGCCCGCCCGTCTCACTTTCTGGGCAATTACTCAGCCTGTTAATTGCGGATGAAGATTCGTGGATGCTCGACACCGAGATCATCTGGACCTCTCCCACAGGAGGCGGATTTCGTACGAGCTGCTTATTTCCCGTCAACTGGGAAGTCACTGACGTCCAGATGGCAGGCCGGGCAAACGACGTTCAAGAATCGGAGTCGGCAAACGGCGTCCAAAGGACCTTAGAGTCGGACAAGCTAAGTTGGGATGTTCAGTCACAACCAGGTGGGGAGTCGCCATCGAGTAATCAAATGGTGCTTGCAATTGAATTTCTAGAAGCAATTCAGCCAGGACAGACGCGGGCGGTTCGGGTGATTGCTCGGCGCAGGCCGCCGGAACCTGGCCAGGCGGTTCCCATACCTCTGCCGCAACTTCTGAATTGTGACACAACCGAAGTGACGTTTGGAATTCAGAACCCGGATTCAATGACCCCTGACCTTTCGGAAGAGACCCGACTGGAGCGGATTGCCCACCCAACCACAGCCTCATTGACTTCAGCTCCCGATAACCATGAACGAAGGTGGTATCGAGGTGATTCCTTGGACGCGACGGCGACATTCAAGCTGATCCCTCGACTTCCCCCTGTCGCTGTCCGAATAGAAACAGCGGTCGAAGCGTTGCTTAGCGAATATCGGGTGAGATATTTACTTCAATATCAGCCACACGAGCCAGTGGCGGATCGATTACTGGTCTATTTGACCGAGCCAAATACGGATGTTCGCTGGACACTAAAAGGCGCACAGCCAATTGAATTGACGGCATCTCGACTGAAGAAATCGCAGCACCTGGAATGGAACCTCTCGTCAAAAGGCGAGTTGTGGGAAATCAAGCTTCCACGCGTACTTGAACGAGAAGTCTTTATCGAAGGAATCTCGACAAACCGCTGGTCGGTCGCGAATCGTCCGGCATTGGCCTTTGTCCCCCAGGCCATTGACAAGCTCGCGCAACTGAAACTGTCCCATCCTGACAGCCTCGAAGTGAATCTCGAAGCGGATGGACTGAAGCCCACTGGACAACGGATGTGTTGGTGGTATTCAACTCCTGAAGTTGAATTCGAATTGGCAATCCGTAACCCCGAGCCATCGCGTGAATTTCCGCTGATGGTGTCGATACAACTCAGTACGCTCATGTCCACCGATACCAGTGGATATGATTTATACCGGGCGCGCCTTCAGCTGGAAAATGGTTCAGCACAAGAAACGCTTCGGATCAAGCTTGATCCGAAGGCGATCATGCAGGATGCGATCGTGGATGGCGAATCTGTCGCCGTCAATCTCAGGCAGGGTGAATTCTCGATACCTGGATTAAATGCAACTCGACGGGATGTTGTGGAACTTGTTTATCGCGTTCCCGCTCGCAGCAACGTCATTTACGAAAAGCGACCGATTATCGTACCTCAAGTCTCAGCGCAAGTTCTGGGATTTTTCTGGGAGTTTGCCGTCCCGCCGTCCTCGCGTCTCCTGGCTGAACCAAAAGGAGCGCGGCTGTCAGGGTCGCTCCCTTCACCGACATGGAATGAACGAATCTTTGGCCCCCTTGGTCGCACAGAGTCTGAACAAATCTTTCAACCATTACGACTCGAAGCGTGGCGACAATTATTTCAACCTGACCCGCCCTACCTGTCACATGACAGTGGATTCGAACGAGCATCTGAAGCTCCCGCAGAATGGCAGCGTCATCAGGCTACATCACCCGAATTGCCTGCTGAACTTTCCATTGAATTGTGGCATTCCTCTCGAATCAAACTGCTGACATGGATCAGTTTCTGTTCTTGTCTGACGCTGGGAATCGGGCTGAGAATGCTAGGATGGCGTTATCGCGACCGCCTTGCGGCATATATTCTCGGGTTATCGCTGGCCGCCACATTTTCGGCTCAAGCTCCTTTTGCTGGTTTTTTTGGCGGTGCAATCTCAGGAACGCTGATTGGGTTGCTGATCCCGCGGCAGTTGCTCTTTCCATATGAAGCCGACAAATCAAGCAAAAAGATTCAACCATTACCCCTGCCAGCCACGTTGACCGCATCGCTATTTGGGGGGGTGACATTTTTGGGGCTTTCGCTGATGCCCTTTGGAAATGTGATCGCACAAGAGCCTCATGTCGAACAGGGCGCAGTTGCGAAATCTCCTCTCGTTTTCGTTCCCATTGACAAGAATGGCCAACCATCAACAACGCTTCCGCTGGTGTACGTCCCACGGGATGCACTCGCGCGATGGAAAGGAATGGCCCGTGATCGCGGCGCGGCCCCAAATTACCTGCTCTCGAACGCTCGCTACGATCTCCAGGGGGCTGCTGACGGACATTGGAACGTCGTGGCGAAATACCAGGTGCATTTACTCAATTCGTCGGCTTCAAGTGTCGTGGTCCCGATTACTCTTACCGACGTCAGCCTGCCCGATGCGGACTCTTGCCTCGTTAATGGGATCCCACACCCGATCGGTGCTCTACCGAACGGAACGGGCTATTCGATCGAGCTGGCTTGCCCAAAGAATATGACCAGCATGGATTCGGCGATTGGGAATGTCGCTTCATTCGATATTGAACTTCGACTTCGCAAGCCCCGTCCAAACGGTCGAAGTTTTGAACTTTCAATTCCACCTGTCGCCAACAGCAATATTAAGGTCAAGTTAGCAGAAGCATTTCCGTTCGCAGAAATCCTGGGAGGTCGCGGTTCAACGGGACGCGACGAGAACAAAAGCATCATCGAATGCGACTTAGGATCAACGAAGCACCTTGAGGTCCGTTGGGGTCAATCCGCACCCCGTCTGAAACAGCAACAGGCATCAGCATCGCTGCTGCAGCATCTCGAATTACGGCCAAACAGCGTCGAATTGCGGTTTCACCTCAAAGCAATTGCCGATGAAGGGAACCTGGATTCAATAGAATTCCACATACCGGATAATTCCGTTGTTCGATCGATACAATCGCGGGACGACGATTTATTGCGTAGTGACGTAATCGTCAGCAAAAGCGGTCAGCGCCGCTTGCGTCTTGTGTTCGCACATCCGCACCGTGCTCCAATTATTGTCGACGGAACTCTGCTGCTTTTGCAGACGGATTCGCTCGTGCAAACACCTTTACCAAAGTTTGGGATGGTCTCGTCACAAGGGATGCAATGGCGATACGATCACAATTGGTGGGGAGTTTCTGCTCACAGTGATTATCGAGTTGAAGCATCCAACCTCGACCCTGAAAACGTCAACACGATATCAACTGATGCCTATTTGCAGGCATGGGAAGACGCCACAGACCCTCGCCATCCCGAACCAGGAATTCCACGCCCCCCTCAATCGGCATTTGAGCTGCGAGAAGGAACAACACCCGTGTTCGCACTGGTTCCGTATCAATCGCGACGTCGTGCTATCCAATGGAAACAAGTGGGCGCAATTGGTAAACGTCGGTTGGAATGGACATTAACGGGCGAAATCGAAACGATTCAATCATCGACGTATCAGTCCGTAATAAATGTCGATCGCCGATTACGAATCGAAATGGTTTCGGTCATCGAAAACGGAGCCGAGCGAAGGATTCGCTGGACTGAGTCGCGGACTGACCCATCGCGAGTTGTGATATTTCTTAGTGACAAAACACAGGGAAAGCAGACAATCACGCTGCGTGGAAGCCTGCCGTTAACGTTCGGTGTTGCAATTGCATTGCCATTTGTACGACCGGAAGATTGTGATATCACCAATTCTCAACTGGTTCTTACCCGAGACCCGGAAGTCGACGTGATACTCACTGCACCACGCGAATGGAAACCTGAGCTCGACAATTCCCTGGCCGTGAAAATAGAACCTGACGGTCAGATCGTAGAAGGCTCGTTTCAGGTGAGTGATCCTGCCGCGCGTGGAACGATTCAGACATCGTCCCGCCATTCGCGTTGTTCGGCTCGTGCCGCCGCAATACTTCGCCGAACCGAAGGGTCTGGTTGGAAGCTGATTTATCGAATGGAAATGACACCAGAAGGAGACTCCCCGCTGCGTATGGGATTGAACTTTCCCGCATCATTTAATGAAACCGACAGTGTCTTTGTTGAGCGAGCCGAACCGGCATGGCACGATATTAACGACGGCGTACGACAACTTGATTTGCTTCTAAATCGCGGAGACGGATCAGGGAGCGTGATTATAGAATTTGAAACCAGCCTCACGGAACCGAAGCAAGCCGAATGGGAATTGCCGTTTCCCGTTCCGCTGCATTCGAACGGCCTGGAAACGTTGCTTGTCATCGATCCGGAAAACATCTGGTATCCGACCAATGGTCGAGATGTCCGCATTGCGGACTTACCCGACTGGTCAGCCAGTTTTTACGAGAACCTTCCTGGAAGCAACTCGGCCTTTCGCGTTGCCGGCCCATCGATCCAAATTCAACGTGACATAATGCCGCCGAGCCTTCGAGAGCCATCACTCCGATTGCTCGACCAGCGAATGTGGTTGCATCAGGATGGCCGTCGTACTGGCGTCTCGCAAGCTTATTTATCGTCAGTCCGAGATAATCTTGAATTCGACCTTCCCGCGGGATTGAACGTCACCGCACTGTTTCTTGATGACTATCCAATCCCCCTCGCATCGACGACCGAGCGTCAATTGAAGATTCCGATGACTGATGCGGGTACCGAATCTATTTTGACAATCGCTTGGTCCGCTGACTCGCGCAATGCCAGCTTCTGGCGACCAATATCAAGTCACCTTTTGTGGCCACGAGATATTCATGTCGAGCGAAATCTGATGGCGATTGTGCCCGACGATTCTACGATGCTGTGGTGCCGGTCAGGCCTGGCGGAAAATAGCCAGTTCGATCAAGGCTTAGACCGGTTAGAAGCGTTAATCGATCGCCACCAGGCTCTTGGGTCAGAGACGCGTGGGGCCGTATCAAACCGATGGTGGCTTCATCAATTACAAGTGCGACTTTTGGCGTTCGTCCCACAAGAGATTGAACATCCAACAAAACGATCTGACATTAGACTTCAACGTCGAGCCCAAATCGTGGCTCGACTTGATCAACTTGAGCCGGTTCCCGATGCTCCATCGATGAGCTGGCATGCTCGATTACTTGAAGAACCGGCGACTGATTTTGAAGGGACGGTCCGGGGCTCAGGGGATCGTGATGGAACGATTCAACTCTGGCAGTTTGATCGTCGTTGGATTCTCGGTGGTTGTTCAGCCATTTTCGCTGTGATGCTCATTCCAATTTTGCGCCGGGTTATACGAGTGGAGTTGAGTGAATGGCTTCATCGACATGTAGCTGTTTCATGGCTGATGCTCGCCACCTTCTGGTGGCTGTTTTTAACTCCTAGCGCATTGGGGACAATATTATTGTTGGTCGCACTCGTCCGCGCGGTGACTCAGTACAAACTTGCCAGACCGTCAATCTGATCAGTAATAATGCGATTTTTTGTAAGAAATCTTTATTGACTGCGTTACTGCATCGAAGTCGACTCCGACACGCTGGCTTCGCCTTTTCCGCCGACGAATCAAGAGCACGGTATGACCGAAGTCATTCGGCCCTATATTGGAACGCAATTTAGTTAGATTGTGAGAAATCGGTCACGAGCGGTCACGTCCCACATCTCGACGACGTTTCCGGCTTCAACGACGTAAGCCTGCTTGTGAAGAGCCGAAGTTGGGCAGACATGTTTTGGAATAGCCAGCAGTTCATCCCCCGGCTGATATCGACTTGCGAGCGGCGTCTGAAGTACCAGGTGCTCTTCATTATGAAGGACCTGTTCGGCATCTGGAAGATCGGGAAATAAAACTCGTTGTCCTTTCGGTGGGTCCGAAGCAACGGATTTATTTCCTAAGTCGCAGGTCAGTCGATCGGATGTTGGACGACTGATGACTCTGGTCAGCATTGCGACCGCAGGTTCAAAATCCATGTCTGGAAAGGCAACCCCATATCCGGAATCATGAAACACACATGTCCCTGGAGCCAGTTCAATCGCGGCATCATCTAGATTGGCAAAGACCGGAAACGAACCTGTTCCGCCGCAGACAATCGCCGGAACGGGCCAGCCATTGCGAATGAATTCATCTCGCAGAGACGCGGCGACGTTCCATCCAGCCAGGACCGCGGTAGTTCTTTCAGCAAGATTCGTCTGATGGTTCTGCCCGTCATACAGGTGAAAACCGCCCGGCTGCAGACCCGGAAGTTCGGCGATGCGTTGATAGAGTCTCGTCGCCAGTTCGCCCGGTACGACTCCGGTCCGATGAAGTCCCGGATCGAGATCAAGCAGCACACGAATTGTTAAAGACGCAGACGACATTGCATTGCTGAGTTCCTCGATCATCTTTAGATCATCCGCCGTCACCGCGAGTTTTACGTCGGGAAACTTCTGAAGAAATTTTTTCGCGCGGCTGATGTTCGGTCCCACGAGGTTGTACGCAAGAAAGATGTCCTTGACCCCACAATTCGCTAGCATCTCGGCTTCGGCAAACGTTGCACACTTATGCTTAGTCAAGCCCATGCCGAGTTCTATTTTCGTCACGGCAGGCATTTTATGAGTTTTACAGTGTGGCCGAAGTCGCGAGACCTCTCCTGCCATCTCGATCATTCTTCGTAGATTGCGAACCATGATTTCACGATAAACAATCAGGGCAGGGGAGTAGATCCCTGAGGTGTCCGAAATGGCGTATTGAGAATCCATATTGCTGGCTCAGTCTTCCTTTGTTAGCGGACTTCTATTGGGACGGCTTGGCGGTCGCAGCCAAATTGCAACGGTATGAGAAACGAGCGACTTTGACGAGCCCCAAATGAACTCGCCTGATGCCTCGTTCGGACTTAGGAAGAAGTCTTAATAACGACAGGCAGAAGGTCAATACCATCAGCCTTCATCCGCTCCATCAGGACAACCGTTTCAGCTTGGAGACACGCCCCGTCCCAACCCATTCGGCAACAAAGATGCTTCCATCATGGCCAAAACAGGCATCGTGCGGATGAACAAACTTTCCATCCTGCCACTTTGACTTGTCTCCACGAATAGTGAACTTATCCGACGTCACACGAGCAACATCGTCGCCAAGACGCGCGACAACTTCGTTCTTTTCATTCAATAATGTGACGCGCGCATGCAGTTCGGGAACAACCATCAGGTTTTTCCAAGTCTCAACGTTGGCTGGAAGCCCATAGCCCTTCAATGTCTCGATGTATTTGCCTTCCATCGTGAAATACTGCAGCGTGTGATGTGCACGGTCGCAGACGACGATCGATGGGACCCGGCCTGCTCGCTTGTCGACCCAGACGCCGTGAGGAGTCGCGAACTTCCCCTCTCCCGGTCCGACACCGCCAAAACAGCTGACCCATTTAGCGTTCTTGTCATAACGGTGAACGTATGAAGCGCCGTAACCGTCGATGAGCAGGAAACCACCGTCATCCAGAAAGGCAAAATTCGTTGGCAGAAAGCGGTCCGACCCCCAGACCTTTGTCGGATCAGGACGGTCTTCAGGTCGAGTGTTTTCTCCTGCCGCATAGACGCCTGATTCCATCGGCGCATATTGTTGCCAGACAATCCCGCCCTTAAGATCCATCTTGGCGAACGTCTTTAGGTGCTGGTAAGCACAGACATACAAGAACTCTTGATTCCCTTCTTCGCGAATCTCGATACCATGGCCTCCTCCTTGAAACTGGGCACCGAACGAGCGGATATATTTCCCGTCGGAATCGAACACAAAAATCGACGGGTGATCCTTCAGATCGGCTCTCCCCTCATGAATGACATAGAGGTTGCCAGACTTATCAACCGCAACATTATGAGTTGTCTGCCACGTATACTTGTCCGGCAACTGCGGCCATTCATGCTGAACTTCGTATTGATATTCTCCTTCGCCGACAAGCAACGGTTTATCCGTCTTCGCGGCGGTGAGAATCATCGGGGCACCGATCACCGCCGCAGTTCCTGCAGCTGCCGTGGACAGAAATTGACGACGCGAAACATGGTCGGTGGGCGATGGCATCGAGCGGCTCCATTTTCGTGAGAACGAGTACTGACTTAAGTTGAAATCGTATTACTACGATTCGCAAGCAGAAAAACTGTGGTTATTTCGATGGTGGCTGACTTGAAAGTTGGACCAGTGCTTCTAGCGTTCGAATACGTTGGGCATCGGATAGTTTCAAATAACGATGCCGTCCATCTGCCAACGGAGAAAACCTGGTGAAACCATCGGCCTCAACGACAATCGAACCTGGCGGCGAAATATCGAAATATCCCCGCTCAGGATGAACCGCGAAAAGCACGCTGGTCAAGTCCCAGGTCGGTCGACTGTGCGGCGGAGCTTCATAGCGACGATAGGATTCTGCGACTGGATGATCCGCGACGTAGCTATAGTCCTTCACGATGCTTTCCGCAGGGTACTCAAGTGCGATACCGATTTCGAACCCGCTCCATACTACGGGAGTTGGCCATTCTTCGGACAGTTTTTTGCAATTCGCAATGTCCTGAACGACGTTGTATTCGCAGTAATGGTGATTTCCATTAATTGGGGTGAATGCCCCCGCCATCACTGAAAGCAGCTTCACTTTTTTGCGGATCAGTTCGATTCCGGCAAGAGGCGATGCATCGTCCCCTTTCGAATCAAGCAGACGTGCAAGGTTTGTCGAAAATCCGACCTGTGCAATGGTGACCGCCCCATCTGGTTCAGCTGCCAGCAACTTTCGAAGCAACGCAACGGCTTCCGGGGCGTCACGGTTACTTAGAAGATTATGGGGATAACGAAATTTCGATTTCCCGTCATTAGTGATCATTTCAGCCGCCATGGGCAGAAATTTACCCGGCTCGGGGGTCTTACCCGGACGAACGACACCAATTGGAGTTTCGCCTCTAAGATAGAACGTATTGATCGCATCAACAAAGGGACCGGCCAAATCACTATCTTTGGTAATGGTCACCCCCAACAAACGACACGCCCCGCGAGCCTGTAGGGAATGGATCATCCCTAAAGCCAACACGTCGTCGACATCGTTGCCAATATCCGTATCAAAGATCAGCCGAACGGATTCGGCCGCGCGACAGGTGGCAGATTGCAAAGTGAATGCGGTGACCACGAGCAAAGACAAACAGGATAAGCGCACTGCCATGAGTCTAGGTTCCTCCACTATGTGATGTCGTTAAAGCCCAACCGTTTCGAGTCAGAATGTTATAGAACGCGAAGAACTGCAAGTGAGACGAGAATTTTGTCGATGAAACACGAGCCAAATATGAAGACTTTTTCAGACGGAAAATTGGCACGTTTCTGAAAGAATTGGTTAGAATGCCGTGCAGGAGCCGGTGGGTATCTATTGGCGCCAATTAAAATAAATGCTTTTTTTGCTTGCTGGCGCACGTGCATGAGAAAGCGGTAGCCGGTGTTGCATACAGTTTTGTTTTAAGAAGTTTGCAGGTTGCACCGCTTTAAACCTTGCCAAACAAAGGACGATTAAACCATGAATGCGTGCTGGACGCGCCGTATGGCGTTGGTTTTGCTGGCGTCAATTGTAGTCGCGGCCCCGATCCGCGTGTCGGCGCAGTCACGTGGTACGATGATGAACCTGGCCAGGCAAAACTATCAACAGCAGATGAAGATGCAGGCTGAAGAACAAAAAGCTATGGAACTTGCAGCCCAAAAAGCTGCTGCTGCTGAAGCTGCTGAAGAAAAGCGCAAGCGAGATAATCACGCCAAGGCAAATCGAGCTCGACTCGATAAGGAAGCAAAGCGGCGCGAAGCCGCAATCGCAAAAATGAAAGCAGAAAACGCGGGCAAGGAATCCGCCAACGTAACCAAAGGATCGGCAAACGTGACCAAACCGACTTCGGTCAAAAATCCTAAATAAAATTTTCGATTGAATCTCGCCGGGTAAGGAATTTTTCAAAAACAACCGCTAAAATCTCCGGAGGGGGCTCCCTGTGAGTTCACATAAGCGTCAATTTCCTTAATCTAAATCAATCAGACTTCTGTTTCTCGCAGTTAGTTCTTCGATTTGGAGGACAATTGTTGATTACAGAGACCACGCGAGCCATCCATGACATTGTCGATCATAATTCCGGTCTTCAACGAGGCCGAAAGTTTGGTCGAACTGCACTCGGAAATCATAAGCGTTGCGTCCGAACAATCACTCGATCTCGAAGTGATTTTCATCGATGACGGTTCTCGAGACTCGTCTTGGGAAGAAATCCAAAAGCTCGCTACGTTTGATGCACGCGTCAGTGGCCTACGGCT
The DNA here is from genome assembly GCA_903858935.1 of uncultured Schlesneria sp. Classification (GTDB taxonomy): domain Bacteria; phylum Planctomycetota; class Planctomycetia; order Planctomycetales; family Planctomycetaceae; genus Schlesneria. The sequence goes on from CAIOKO010000209.1 coordinate 20,692, forward strand.
TCGCCGGAATTTTGGCAAGGCAGCGGCCCTGACAGCCGGGATGGCGGCAGCAAAAGGTGATGCCATCTGTATGATGGACGCCGATTTACAAGATGACCCTGCAGAAATTCCCCGATTTGCCGAAAAACTGAATGAAGGCTTCGACGTCGTCAACGGCTGGAAACTGAGACGTCTTGACCCTTGGCACAAGGTCTATCCAAGCAAAGTCTTCAACTGGCTCGTCGCTCGACTGACGGGCTTGAAACTGCATGACCACAACTGTGGCATGAAAATGTTTAAGTCCGAAGTAGCCAAAGAAATCAGAATATACGGTGAGCTGCACAGATTCATTCCTGTCCTTGCTCACTCCCGTGGTTTTCGAGTTACTGAGATTGGAGTCAACCACCGATCCCGTCAGCATGGGAAATCCAAGTACGGTTTCCGCCGTTTCCTTCGCGGGTTCCTCGATTTAATGACTGTTGCGTTTCTAACTGGATACGGTCAGAGACCACAACATATGCTTGGCGCGATCGGACTGTTCGTGTTCGGTTTGGGCTTTTCAGGTCTTGGTTATCTCGCCTTGATTTGGATGATGATGAATGTTTTCTTAATTTGGCCGCCTGAACCGATCGGTAATCGCCCTCTTCTGGCGTACTCGATCGCATTGACAATTCTCGGTGCTCAAGCGATTTCGCTGGGACTGCTTGCTGAGCTAATCGTGCATTACACCAGTCGCGCGACCGACACTTACAGCGTGTCGGAAGAAGCCAACAGACAAGATGCGACATAAATCCGTTCGGATGCGTTAGCACTTCACTTGCGACCTCTGTATTTTACTGACCGGATAACTCCAGGACAGTGAAATCGCGCAACAAACAATGGTGCTTTGTTGTGCCGAATGTTACTGTTACTCACACCGGAGCTCGGGATAGCCTGAGCGGACAACTTCGATCCATTTAAGGAACTACAACATGTCTAATCAGTTGAATCGACGCAATTTTTTGCAAGCAGGTACTAGTGGCCTGGCAGCATTGACAATGTCGCGTTTGTCTTTTTCCGCTGACGAAAGAGACCCGTATCTCGGCTTGAAGATGGGCTTGCAAAGCTATTCGCTACGCGAATTCAAAGTTGAAGAAGCACTTGAACAGACGAAAACATTGGGCCTGAAGTACTGGGAAGCATTTCCCGGCCACCTACCAATGGGAACCGTCCCTAAGCACATCGAATCTCAAAAAGAAATGCTGTCGAAGACAGGCGTCACACTGTTTTCCTACGGGGTTCTTCCGTTTGACACAAACGAAAATGCGGCTAGGGAACGTTTTGATTACGCGAAATCTATGGGAATCAAATCCCTGAGTGCCGATCCGAATCCCGATAAAGCAACGTTCGATTTGCTTGATAAATTGGTATCCGAATATGACATCGCGATCGCGATCCACAACCATGGCCCCGGTCACCGCTACAACAAAATCAGTGATGTTGAAAAAGTTGTCAAAGACCGACATCCAAAGATCGGTTCTTGCGTCGACACAGGACATTACCTTCGCAGCGACGAGGATCCTGTTGAAGCGGTGCAACGACTTGGCAAACGAGTCTTCGGTGTCCATCTCAAGGATGTCAAATCGCTCCCCGGCGGACAAAAGCAATTCAAAATCGCCGGCGAAGGAGACCTGAAAGTTACGGAACTGTTGAAAGCACTGAAGGCTCTAAAGTACGAATACTGTGTGGCCGTCGAGTACGAAGAAAACGCCAAAAACCCCCTCCCAGACATCGAAGCTTGCCTGAAGCATGTCCGTGAATGCGCATTGAAAGTTGTCTGAGTTAAACCATTCTTCAGACGAGAAAATAATGATGGGTCAGTAACAGGTAACAAACCCGTTACTGACCCTAGTTTGATTAGAGTCCAGCTTCCTTTGCCTGGACGCCAATCAGGTAATGCGTATAGACAAAGACGGGAATCTTCAAGTCTCCTAAATGGCTCTTTATCAATGGATAGACTTCATCCCAATCCAATCCACCCACACCGGTCGCTAGCCGTGGGATTGCTAAACTTGTGATCACGCCTTTTTCCAGATCGTGCTGAAGTCGCCGCAGACAGTGGTTGACGTTTGCTGTCGTTGCACGGCCCGGTTTCGATCCGTGATCGTGATCTCCATCCTGGGTCAACAAGCAAAACACTTGCGCATTGAACCCACCCCAAAACCAAATCTCACCGGCCTTTGGATGTGCCTGATTTGCGTAGTGCCGAAAGTCTTTAGCCATCGATGGCCATTTTTCTCTCAAATGAAGAGCCAACCCGTGATCAAAATGATCGTTCGGAGCAATTCCGTGTGCAATCGCTTGAGCTTTCGTCAACAGAATATCACCTGAGACTTCGTGAATCATTGTCTTCCCTGGCTTTCAATGTGAGGTCGTTTTACGAACTGAATTTTCGCATCGCGAATTTCACTTCGCACAACGCAGGTTCCGTTCCAATTAGCTGAATTGCCTTAAGACGACATTTAACTAATAAAAACCACCAGAAATCGACAACGGCAATTGGCCGAAATTTTGCCACTTGGCTGAAAGCCGCCAGTGGATTCGAGGTACTGTTTTTCGACAAACGAAATAGGCCTTACAAACCTAAAGCCCTATATTACCACCAAAACAGCGAATTCTACGCTTGAATTGCATTCAAGCACGAAGTCATTCCGACATCGTTCGGGCGAGCGTCATCGGTTGGTCGAGCACAATTCCCAGCCGTCGTGAAAACCCATTTTTTGTGCATTTCTTTTACTGCGGCTTCGCTGTGAAGGATTTTAGCGGTAAACTTCGCCTCTTCACCTTCCGATTCGAACGTATTAATCGCTGTGAATACAAATGACAACTTAGTCGTTTCTCGAGGTCGAAAACCGGGTAATATTGCACCGCTACGGACGAGCTTTCGATTTTCAATCAGTTTCAGATAGTAGCCGAAATTCGGGGACTCGCCCCCGTCCGGCGGACAGATCACTGTTTAGAACACTCCCCCTAGCCTGAGATCGATATCAAATCGATGGTCGCACATGGAGCCGGTGTAAGCCACATCTTTGATGTACTCAAGTCTGGTCCATGCAGCCCAGACAACCTCTGGCGGAACATCAACCACTCGTTCAAAGACCAGGTCAAGCTCTGACCGAAAATTCTGTTGGGTGCAATTCTTCTTGGCACCAACATCAGTCGTCATGATGTTTTTTGAAAACGTATCAGCTGCGGTTAGAAAGTTGTTACTGCCTACCTATGCCGCAACCGTGTCAGTTGTCGTAAGAACAGCCGGAGGAGTCACCGCGACTTCCGCTGCCACAACTTCTGTAATAAGCGCTGCATAGTCCACAGCACCTGGGCTTTTCGGAGCGTAGTCGAATATCGACTGACCAAAACTAGGGGCCTCGGCCAGTTTAATATTCCGTCGAATACGACTGTCAAAAATCCTGGCGTTCTTCCACGGTGCTCGCGGGTCGCTTTGCTCGAGAAAATGCATCAGATCATCGGTGATGTCGGCAGCCAGCCGGGTCGAAGTTTCATAGAGGCAAAGTACGATACCGCTGACTGACAGGTCGCGATTTAATCGCCGTTTGACCAGCGCTGTCGTCTCAAACAATTTCGACAGACCCTGCAGTGCTAGAAAGTGCGGCTGAAGGGGGATAAAAACTTCTTTCGCTGCCGTCAGCGCATTGATCGTTAAGACACCTAACGAAGGGGGGCAATCCATTACGATATAGTCAAGCGGTTGTTGCTGGCAAAGCCGTTCGATCGCTCCGCGTAAGATCATCTCTCTTCCAGGAGTATCTGCTAATTCTACTTCGGTCGCGGCCAGATCCAAATCCGAGGGGACAACCCACAGGTTATCCACTGCCAGTTGCTTCACATCAGCAAGAGTCTTCTTACCGGAAAAAACGTCGTAAACCGTTGGTGTTTGACCGAATGCGTCGACACCCATATGAAGCGACGCATGCCCTTGCGGATCGAGATCAATTAAGCAGACACGTCGTCCAAGCTTTGCAAGCCCGGCGGCGAGATTCACACTGGTGGTCGTTTTTCCAACGCCACCTTTCTGGTTCATCACACAAATGCTACGCATCGGGCATCCTTTCCCGGATAGGCAAAACTCTTGGCAACCTAAGTTTAGTCGACCTGCCGAAACTCGGAAAGACGGCTTTAGCTCAGATTATTCGACAGACCGCCCCGGAAGCGAGGCTATAACCCCTTTTACGGCAGAACTTCCAACCCGGTAAGTGTCCGCTTCAGCTTTACAATGCCTATCTCGGAAACTTTTGATCCTGTAACGTCCAGCCTCTTCAGCGATTTCGCTTCCTGAAACGCTTTTCCAATAGCATCCAACCCAGAATCCGTGATCACAGTATTGTTCAATCGAAGTTCAGTCACATTTGGAAAATACCTCACTCGTTGTAGAAGCCGTTTCAGCGAAGCGTCCGTACAACGACTTCCAAGATCGACAACGATCCCTCCGTCGTCATTCTGAGTGACCGCGCCGCCAGCCTTACGAGCAATCGCAACCGCTGCTCCCCGTTGGAATTGTGGGTAATTCATGTCGGCTCCAATCGCTGTGGCAATGGTCGCGACCGCCCAGGTGATACCCCAGTTTCGCTTCGTTAGCTGTGCCGCTTCGGAACGGAGGATCAATAGCAGAAGCAGCGTCGCGGCGGCGGCGATTGAAGCCAGCCAAGCGGCGTCCATATGCACACGGCCCCGCAAAAGCTTGGCACCCAACAGCGCCATCATCACTCCTGCCAGTAAAGTAAGATTGACGATCGTCACCCAACCGAGCGGTCCGGAAAATAGTTTTCGTCGAGTCGATGACATTGCCTCGGAAGTCTTTGTAAACGTCACGGCAAAAACAACCAGTACCCCAACAATCAAGCCTTCGTAAACGTCAGCACCGGTCTTGATAATCTTGGAGACGCCATCGATCACGACTCTTAAGAACAAGGCGCCCAAAAGTGTACCCGGAATTGTTCCCAGTCCCCCTTGCAGGCTGCATCCCCCCACGACCGATGCGGCGATCGCATTTAATTCATAGCCGCGAGCCAAGGTCTGAGGGTCAGCCACGCTGAGTTGACTTACATAAAGAATCCCAGCCACGGAGGAAAGAAATGAACTGATGCAATACGCCAGCCATTTCATGCGATTGGTCTGAATGCCACTCAATCGGGCCGCTTGCTCATTACCACCAAGCGCATATAGATGCCGTCCTGTGATCGTTTTACTAAGCAGTAACCAGAGAATCACTGAGACAATCACCACAAGGATCGTCAAGTTCCAAACCGTTCCCGAGATTGCCCCTGACAATTCTCGAAACGATTTGTCCGCGATATTGATCTGCGTTCGAGCGCCTCCGAGCATCGCCTGAGTCACATTCTCAACGATCGCACGACTCAGGCTCCGCAAGCCCACCAGCGTACCCAGCGTCGCGACGAATGGCGGCAGTCCTACCTCCGTAATCAACCAGGCATGAAGGCTGCCAATCAGTATTCCAATAATCAATGTTCCGACGATGGATGCAACGATGACCCCCGCCCCGACGGGCAACGACTGATTAACAGCCTCAGGTGCAAGTAGCACCATAAACGTCGCACAAATTGATGCACTGAACGCAATCACAGACCCGGCGGAAAGATCGATACCGCCGGCGATAATCACGACCGCTGCGCCGAGTGCGATCAACGACAACATGGTCGTCTGCCGCAAAAGATCGACTAAACTGACATCCCATCTGGTAACATAGTTATGATGTTCATCGAGCAACGTTGTACAGAAAAACACAAAAAATATGGCGGCGATCAGGCCAAGTTGGTGCCGTTCAGCATTCGTGGACGCGGCAAACCGCCGCAATCCAATGATACCTACAGACGCAAGGATCATGACTACCAGCGACGCGACAACAGGCAAATCCATAATGTTCAGGAACCAGTCAGACTGTATTTGTTAAGCCACAGCCGGAATTTTTCCAGCGTCAGGAACTCCACGCCTGGAAAATGATTTGGGTTCAGCAGCGATTCCGCTGAAGGAACGACAACTTTCAAACCGGTGTCGAAGATGTCTCCTTCAGGCTTTCCGTAGTTGGGAAGCATCTTTTCCAGAACATCTTTCTGGCCGCGCACCAGAGCGTCAAGCATTCGAACCCCTTCATAACCCATCGCAAAGGGATTCTGGACCACCATCGCGTCAATGTTTCCTTCAGCCATCGCTGTAATCGCCGTTGGCTCAGCATCAAAAACGACGATCGTAAAATCTTTACGGCGGTTAGCCTCTTTCACGACGTCCACGATCGCGGGCGCATTGTACGACCAGATCCCGACCAGAACGCTGAGGTTCGGATGGTTTCGAATGGCATTTCGAACGTTATCGCGAGCCTTCGTCTTATCGGTTTCGTCGGTCATGGTATCTTTGGCAGTAAACTTTTCGCCTGCACCTTCGCCAAATCCACCGATTCGTTCGATGGCGTTCTGGGCTCCCTTAAGCCCAACAAACGTGACGTACTCGCCCCCACCTGGCTTCAATCCTGCTGCGCATTTCCCCAGAACTTTTCCACCGGTTAAATTATCTGTTCCGATGAACGCATGACGGGCATCGCCAAACTGTGTTCGATCGACATCAGAATCAATCGTCAGGATCTTGATCCCTTTTTTCTGCATCGAACGCAACTCATCTGCAATCGCCACATTCTTGGCATCGACGGCCGAAACTCCGACACCCGCAATATCACTTTGAGTCCCATACTGCTGCAACTTGGCTAACTGTCCTTGTGCCGATCCGTCGTTGACATCCAGCACAGCATCCAAACCCACTTCGCTCAACTTGAGTTCACTCTTGGCGGCAAGCAGTCCTTCGCGACAGGCATCCCAAAATGGAGAATCACCATTCGTCAGGATAATCAACCGCTTTAGACCAGCTGTCCCACCGCCTGAAACGTGAGCGTGCGTTTTGGGCGTTCCGGCAGTATGCCCACCAGAATCAGTTGAATTGTTTGCAACTTTTGTCTTGGGAACGTTCGGTTCACAGCCGACGAAAAAAAAGATCGAACTAAGAATCCAACAAAAGCCAGACATTCTGCGCGACAGAATCATGGAGCGAGCCTTAGGCAGTGTGAATTAAAAAAAGTGGAGAATTGCCACAATACACGGCACGCAAAGCCACGGTCAAGTACGCCATTACTGTGTGTCACGAAGCGGTGACGTTTTTATTCCCGAAATAACAGATGCACCAAATCGACGATACCACAGCTTTGCCGTCTTCGGCAAAGCTGTGGTGCTACCTCGGCATCAGCAAAAAAACTTCTCAACTCACGGCGATGCCATGAAGGGCTTTACTTCCCTAAATCTTTATAAAAAATAGTCCAGTCAAAATTTGAGAAAACCCAAGAAGGACTCTTCACCGCCCCTGCGTCGGTGGAAAGTTTGAATCTTGAGCCGTGCCGCAACAATGACGACATCAAAGCCGAGCCAACAACTCAGCTTTCTTATTGGTGAACTCGAAATCCGTTATTGCACCACTGGACTTCAAAGCCGCCAGCCGCTCGATTGCCGCAAAGATATCCGATTCCGCTGTCGAACCATTCATCGATGCAACCGGGGCGGATGCAACCGGCGCTAGTACCGCCGTCCCGTTCTTCATGACGACGGGAAGACTCGCCAGATTCACGGTCCCATATTGGCTGCTCAATGTGATCGAACTTCCTGATCCCTGCTGTTGCGAGAAACCACCAATCTGATGATCTTGAGTGTCATAAACCCAGACCTCGCCCCCCGAATCGACCGCAAGACGACGAGCGTTGGCAAAGTATGCGTAACGCATGTTGTTCTGGCTGCCGGATGCATTCGGAGAACCGAGTTCCGAGGGCCACCAGTTGGAGTTCGGATCAGGAACGAAAAGATTCGACGACCCAAAACCGCCACCCGTCGTCTGATTCTGATAGCCGCTGCCACCTTGACTTTGCGACTGAAAACTTCCCGACTGCAACAACCCAGGCTGGTTGGCAAGGACGTTTGAAATTTCACTGCACAACGAATCAACGCGCCCTTTGAGATTGTTATTAAACATGTCCCCCAGCATGATCATGCCGCCACGCATCCACTGGCCGGAGCCACCAAACTCAGAATGGCTGAACTGAGCCATCGAACCATTGCCATTCAGCACAGCCCACAACATATGCGTGACCGCGTCCTGGCTGAAACCATGTCGTTGAGCAAGGTCATTAACGAGACTTTGCCCTTCAGGCGTTAACTGTGTCATAACAAATCAATCGAATTCGCAAAGTAAGGAAAGAAGCACGGAAAACAGTCGGAATTCGAGCGCGAATTCTGCCAAACATCTGGCGAGCAGTATTGTATCTGCGGACATACACAGAATCCATATTTAATTGACTTCTTTTTTGAACTTATTTGATCGGCTCGACGCGCAGTCTGAATTTCGATCTTTCTGCAGACCAAATGGGCTATCAAAGCAAATTTCCATCCGTCAATTAGTCCGATTGGGAGTTATGATTTCTCAAGATACCGTGGATTGAAGTCGACGAATGTAGTAAACTTGATGTGTTGGCGAATGGTGATAAATCCAGGAAATTGACACGATGCGATTGTTTGCAGGCTCAGGCCATCGATTTTGTGACCAGGTGTCTCGGCGATCCTTTTTGCAGATCGGATCGTTAGCCGTTGGTGGATTGTCGTTGCCACAACTGCTTCAGGCCGACCAGAAGCAAGGCAAGGGAAATTCACACAAAGCGGTGATCATGGTCTACCTGTCGGGGGGACTCTCACACCAGGACTCGTTCGATCTCAAACCTGCGGCTCCTGCGGAAATTCGCGGTGAATTCTCACCGATCCCTTCGTCAGTCCCTGGCTTTGACGTCTGTGAACTGTTGCCGAAGCTGGCCGGTGTCATGGATCGCTGTGCGGTGATTCGGTCCGTGGTTGGCCAACGGGATGAACATTCGAGCTTTCAGAGTCTGACCGGTTACACAATGGGTGAAACCCAGCAGAATCGGTACCCGAATTTTGGTTCGGTGGTTGCCAAAGTTCAGGGACCGACAAATCCTATCGTCCCGCCGTTTGTCGACCTTTTTCCAACGATGCAGCACCGACCCTATAACAGCACCGGTGCAGGATATCTGGGAAGTCCTTATCAGCAGATGCGGGCCGACGGAGAAGACCTGGCCAGTATGAAGCTGAGATACATTGAATCGGTTCAGTTTGCTAACCGGCAGAAATTGCTCGAAGGACTCGATGCATTCCGCCATGCTGCCGACCGAAGTGGAATGAACGACCTTGACCAAAGCTATCGTCGAGCATTTGAAGTGCTAACCTCATCGAAATTGCTCGAAGCAATCGATGTTGAAAAGGAAGATCCGCGTGTTCGTGCCCGTTACGCGCTGGGTTCTTCAAAGCACCAGGGAGACGGTGCTCCGCTTTGGAACGACCAACTACTGATCGCGCGCCGCCTGATCGAATCGGGTGTTCGTGTTGTAACGGTTGCCTACGGATTCTGGGACACTCACGGCAATAATTTTGGACACTTGAAGAATAATCTGCCGGTCGTGGATGCAGGTCTTTCGGCACTTGTCGAAGATATCCACCAACGCGGATTGGCTGACGATGTCAGCCTGATTGTGTGGGGCGAGTTCGGTCGGACACCAAAAATCAATAAAGACGCAGGCCGCGACCATTGGGCTCCAGTGCAGGCAGCACTCCTCTCCGGCGGCGGAATGCAGATGGGCCAGGTAATCGGCTCGACAGACAAGACCGGCGGATATGCCGAATCCCGACCCGTTCATTATCGCGATGTCCTGGCAACGATCTACCATAATCTGGGGATCGACCCTCATCAGTTTGTCCGAGATATCAATGAGCGACCCGTGCAGATTCTGCCAGAGGATGCTCGACCGATCCGCGAACTGACCTGAGGCAGGCAAGGAGCGAGATCGATGATCAGCTTGCAATCCTCAGGAGTGTCATTGTGCGATGGACTTTCGCGCCGTGAACTCATGCGAATCGGTGGGCTTGGTGCTTGTGGATTATCACTGGGCCATCTTTTGAAACCAAAATCAGCACGAGCGGTTGAGTCGCCCCCTAACGCCATTGTCAGGCCATCGACAGGGAAGGCGAAATCGTGCATTGTCCTGTTTCTGATGGGTGGTCCTCCTCAACATTCGACATGGGACCCAAAGCCGGGCGCACCAAGCGAAGTGCGCGGCCAGATCGGCTCCATCGCCACAACGATTCCCAACGTACGCTTTGGCGATCTGATGCCGAAACTTGCGTTGCGAGCCGACAAGCTGGCCGTTTTGCGAGCCGTTTCGACCAACGACAACGCTCATTCGTCGAGCGGTTATTACATGTTGACTGGTCGACCGCATGCGCCAATGAACGCCGAAAACGCAAATCCGGGACCGCCGAACAATTGGCCGAATTGGGGTGCGGTCCTGCAGCGACTGTCACCACCTGCCAGAGACCTGCCAACGTCGGTTCGTTTGCCACATCACATTTTTAATACCGACGGTTCGATCTGGCCGGGACAGGACGGCGGAATGCTCGGGCACATTGCCGACCCCTGGTTGTTTCGATGCACTCCAGCTTCGCCCGATTACCGGATCACGGAGTTTCAGTTACCAAGCGATGTTTCGCTGGAAAGGCTCTCGGTTCGACGTGACCTGGTTCGAGCAATCGATCGTCAACAAAGTTCTGCTTCCACATCCGGTTTAGCCAAGTCATTTGACGACCAGCAACAGAGGGCCTACGGCGTCCTGGCCTCGGCTGCATCACGTGGAGCATTTGATCTGTCCGCCGAGCGACCCGAAACACGAAGTCGATACGGCCCCAGTCAGTTTGGTCAAAGCTGCTTACTGGCTCGGCGGTTGATCGAAGCTCAGGTCCGACTCGTCCAGGTCAACTGGTATCGTGGCCCAGACGAGCCGACGGATAAGCCCTGCTGGGACTCGCACGCCGACGAGACGAACCGACTAAAGAACGTACTCGTTCCGCCGACCGACGATGCATTTTCAGCGTTGCTGGACGATCTGAGCGACCGAGGATTACTGGATGAAACACTCGTTGTCTGCATGTCTGAATTCGGTCGAACCCCGAAAATGAATGGAGGAGGGGGCCGTGACCATTGGGGTTCGGTCTTTTCGATCGCTCTCGCAGGGGGTGGTATAAAAGGTGGTGTCGTCCATGGCGCATCCGACGAAATCGGTGCCTATCCGAAATCGGGTCGCATAGCACCTGAAGACCTGACGGCGACGATCATGCATTGTCTGGGATTCACACCGGATACCGAGTTTTTTGATGTGCAGGGTCGCCCACATGCGGTCAGCCGTGGACAAGTCATTCAGTCGATACTTTCTTAGAATACCCGTCAACAATCAGAATGGCGGCCTGCTGTGGTGATTCGTTTTCAATGTTTGATTTTTGCGACGTGTTGGCTGCTTTGTGGATTGCTCGCCGAGTTACCGGCTGCGGATGTCGTAAAGCCTTCTAATCCTGCGAAGCCAAATGTGCTGTTCATTGCCATCGATGATCAGAACGATTGGATCGGTGCGTTCGGCGGACATCCACTCGCACAGACTCCACAGATCGATCGGCTCGCCAGACGAGGCACTGCCTTTCTGAACGCCCATTGCCAGGCACCGCTCTGTTGCCCTTCGCGGACCAGCTTACTGCTGGGAGTCAGGCCGACCACAACCGGAGTTTATGGACTGGCTCCGTCGTTCCGTTCGCTCGATGGATGGAAAGACCGAGTCGCCTTGCCACAGCACTTTAAGGCCAATGGCTATCGAACCCTGACCGCAGGAAAAATCTACCATGGAGACGTTGGCGGGCCAGCACAACGAGCACGGGAGTTCGATGTCTGGGGTCCAGCGAGTACAGTCGGTGCCCTCCCTCAGAAGAAGTTGATCGGGCCGACACCGATGGGAAATCATCCTCTGATGGACTGGGGCGTGTTTCCGCACAAAGACGAAGATAAAGGTGATTATCAGATCGCCAGTTGGGCGGTCGATCAAATCAAGTCCGCGCCAAAAGACCAACCATTCTTTCTTGCCACAGGCTTCTTCCTGCCACATGTCCCCTGCTATGCCACTCAACGCTGGTTCGATCTTTATCCCGATGATGACAGCGTCCTTCCTCTGATAAAAGAGGATGATCGCGATGACACGCCTCGCTTTTCCTGGTATTTGCACTGGAACCTTCCTGAACCACGTTTAAAGTGGGTTAAAGAGCACAACCAATGGAGGAACCTGGTCAGGTCGTACCTGGCCTGTACCAGCTTTGTCGATTCGCAGATCGGTCGGTTGCTCGATGCCCTGGATGAAGAAGGACTGTCCGAAAATACAATCGTCGTCTTGTGGGGCGACCACGGCTGGCATCTGGGTGAAAAGGGAATCACCGGCAAAAACTCGCTATGGGAACGAAGTACTCGCGTTCCATTAATCATCTCCGGTCCTGGTGTGAATCCTGGTGGACGCTGCAATCAACCCGCAGAATTACTTGACCTCTATCCAACCCTGATTGATTTATGCGGGTTGACCCGCCGTACCGATCTGGAAGGCCTCAGTCTGAATCCGCAACTGATCGATGCCACGGCCAGACGAGATCACCCTGCGATCACAACTCACAACCAGGGCAATCACGCAATTCGCAGCGAACGCTGGAGATACATCAGATACGCTGACGACAGTGAAGAACTCTATGACATGGACCGCGACCCTCATGAATGGGATAACGTTGCAGCAAAGCCCGAACATTCAGCGGTGATTGCTGATCACCGACGCTGGCTTCCCAAACCTGATTCGCCATTAGCAACGAACAGCGCCCATCGCATATTAACCTTCGACAAAGCCACCCACGAAGCGACCTGGGAAGGTACCACAATCCATCGAAATGACCCGATCCCTGAATAACCTGTTGCGAACTTCGAATGATCGTGATGAATCGTTTGAGATTCATTTTACCTCCTTGTAGCATGCGCCATCTTTCATCTCTCAATCCGTGATTCACGCGCCTTAAACGCCCTGAAGGAAAACAATATGGGATTCATAGACATCTCTCAGTTTCAGCATATCGAACCAGTACCAGGCTGCCGTATGCGAACTCCGTTTGGCAAGAACATGATGCTTTCGTACCTGGAAATGGATGAAGGAGCCGAAGTCCCTCTCCATTCCCATCCACACGAACAGGGTGGCATGTTAATCAAGGGTACATTGCAGTTGACCATCGGCGATGAAACGCGATTGTGCGAACCGGGTGCGATGTTTCTGATTCCCCCCAACGTGAAACACCGGGCCGTCGCTGTCGGCGGACCTTGCGTCGTACTCGATGTCTTCAGCCCTGTCCGTGAAGACTATGCTGAGCTGACAAATCGTTATATCCCACCTGTCGGCCAACCAAATTAGCCGCCATCTCCATAATCAGGCTTACTCAACCTTCAGCTCATCAATATCAGGTAAATCCGAGGAAGCATCAGAATCAGATGGCTCGATGCCGACATTCACTTTATTAGCAACAATCGCCGCGGGAGCAGCGAATAAAACACCGCTCCCGGGTCTTGTTACGGACTGAGCAACACGAGCGCCTGTCGATGCCAGCTGGCTGAGCCAGCTTGAGGTTGGCGGTGAAAACGGACGGAATTTTTCGATCGTTCCGGTATCACCTCGATAAAGCAATGCTCGGTTTTCTCCGAGTCGGCCAGCAAGCGGACTGTCAGCCAGACTCGACGAATCGTTTGCATTCATCGCAAACAAGACCCGATGTTCAAACCGGTTCATCTGATCGCGAGCGAGCCAGCGTTGGGCAGTTTGATAGCTGTCAACCCAGGCAAATGTAAAGATCCCCACGGCAGGTCCCTCACGCAAAATCTCACTAAAAAGCTGAGCCGTGTTAGCCCCCTTATCACCTCCGCTACTAAACCCAAAGTCATCTTCTGATTTTCTAAGATCTCGAAACCGGGCCAGATCATAAATGTAAAGGAACACGGGTGGACCCGGCTCATCGGCTCGCCGATGCAATTCGACAATGATCTCATTGATTACCGACGCGGTCTCTTTCGGAGAGACAACCTTGATCGCTTCACCTGGGTCGCCTTGACCATCAAACGTCGGTGCTTCTGCAGGCTTCCAGACGGTCGTCAACTGCCGCCAGTTCTGGGCAGACTCGCTATTCGGCAGGCTGCCATCAAGCACATAAATCGTCGTGGAATTCGTTCCAGTCGTCACAGCTTGTGCCCCGAGCGCCAGGGCACTTGTTGCCATGACACCCAATGACGCCTTGTCGTCGCGGCCAACGATAAGAACATTGTTTCCTTCCCGTAAGCCAAAGCTCAGTTCCAGCGGTCCGCCCAATGAGACGGAATCACCCAGCCAGCAAGTCCACGGTGAATCGATCGCAGATCGACCTTCGCCGGTGTGCTGCTGAACGGCTTGCTTGCTCTTGGCAACGACCCGCTGCAGCCGACGATTCGTTGTCGGATCGGCAGGAATATTTCCCTCAAACACCAGGGGAGGAACCAGCGACATCTTTTGAATGTCGTCCGTGCAACGTCCCCGGGTACCTTGACCGGATGCTTCGTCGCGGACAGTTTTCAGGTACCCGGCTCGTTCGTCTTCTCCCAGCCAGACGACCTGGAACGGGTGATTTCCTTCGATCAATCCGTTGGCATCGTTATAGATCGCTTCGCCCGGTCGAGTCAGCAGTCGAGCAGCGGTGTTTTCTTCACTCAGAATTAAATGAGCATCCGTTTCACTGCATTGCAGGGCAATTCGAACGGCGACTTGACCTAGCGTACTTCGCGCCAGCGAATATGCTCCCGCCAGCGTTTGCGAGCCTAGCAGGATATGCACCCCAAACGCACGCCCTTGCCGAATCAGCCGGTCCAGCAGCAACGACGCCTGCTGCGACAGGGCGTCGTCTTCAATAAAAAACTCTTGAAATTCGTCGACCAGTAATAACGTTCTTGGCATGACAACATCGGGCCGGGCATCGCGGAAACCCGCAATGTCCTGCACGCCCGCTTCGCGGAAAAGTTCCCCTCGGTCTCGCAGAAGCGCGTCCAGGCGTTCGAGAACACTCACACCAAACTCCCGGTCACTTTCAATTGCAATCACCCGGGCGTGTGGCAACCTTTGCTCGGCATAGACCTTGAATTCAACACCCTTCTTAAAGTCAATCAGGTAAAACTCGACTTCGGTCGGACTGTAGTAAAGCGCCAGATTCGTAATCAACGCATGAAGCAGGGTCGACTTACCAGAACCGGTCTTACCGGCAACAAGCACGTGCTGGGATGTTCCTTTACCCAGCCGAAGACTTTGCAACTTGGTAGCACCTGCGCGGCCCACAGGGACGTCGATCCCCTTGCGACTGTCGCTGGCCCAGAACTGATCCGCATTCGGTGCCACGCGCTCGAATGGAACTTCGACACGACGCACATCTCGAGCATGCTGTCCCGCCAGTCGGACAATGTGACCGAAGTCCTCGGCCGGTGGAGGAGCATCCAGAGCCAGCGGCCACGCTCCTAGATCAGGGTCGGTCAGATGAAAGCCGTCCTCAGTCCACTGCAGGACGGTTGCATGCTTTTCCAGATCCGCCGGAGAGAAACCACGAGGAAGCTCTTGCGATTTATCGAAACTCATCATCAGATACACGCCACATCGACTTCCTCCATCGGCAATGCTGACAAGTCTTCGTAGTGCAATGTCGGTAAAGTTGACGGGAAAATTCGCGATCACCAGCACTCGGTAGGGCTCGGCCACCTCCCCGGCGAAATGGTTATATTCGTCGATCGTTGCAAACTCATTCCTCAAATAAGTCTGCAGCACGGTTTCCATATGCTCTGTCAGATCAGCCAGTCGCTTTTCGATATGCGCTGGTTCCGTCCAGATCCGGCTCGACACAAGAAGTTCGTCGAAATCGGCCAGATGCATGAACGCCGCAAAATTGGCTCCCAGCCCAACAGGATCGAGAATTGTAAAGCGGACCTTGCCGGGAGGGAGCGACGTCAAAAAACGCAGCATCGTTGACTGCAGCGTTTTAATGGCGGCATCGCGTCCTTTACCTGTCGCATTAAGGACCAATGACGGACGTTCCTGCAATGGCAACAGTACTGGAACATCGAATCTCTGGCGATCAGCTTTCAGTCGTGGGTTGGCCGAAAGCCCCCCTTCAACCATATCGAGATCCGCTTCAATTCGGCCGAGACTGAGGACCGGTGGCGAGATCTCGGGGTAGGGCCTTTTATCGCCCGCCACAATGTCCCAGGTCGGACAGATTTCATTCGCAGCAGCACATAACGAATCGCTCAATTTGCCGAAATTCATCAGATCGGTTTGCCAGGCTCGAATCAGTTCGATCCAGGTCTGCTGATAACGCTGCCGGCTGCCAGCCATTCGAACGTCAAACTCTGTCTGTAATTTCTGGAAATCAGACTCACGCCGGAAGACCAGGTCTTGTGAATCGGCCTGGTATTTCTTTTCAATCGCCGCACGCTGACTTGTTCGCTGGGACTCGACTTCATTCAACCGCGTTGGAAATGTTGCATGAGCCCTTTGCAATGTCGTGGTATAGATTCGTTCCGCTTCGGTCGTTCGTGTCCGATGCTTCGATTCCGCACCGGCCAAGGCCGAGTCACGTCGCTTCACACGCTGATCATGCAGGTGTGAACATTCAGCCTCAAGCATGTTCAGTTCGGTCTTCGATGTTTTCTCCCACACCGAAAAAGCGAAATGAGCGTTCACTCGCTGTTGTACGAGCTCTTCATAATCGGGCAAGGTCCGGTGAGATGCGTACAAATGCACGAAAAACATGGTTAAGAGACTGACCGCTGCGGAAACACCTGCCGCGATCAGCAGCCAGTCGCGATCGGTTGATTTTAACTTGAGCTGCAAAAGAGCGGGATTAACAAGCCCCCAGATCAACACGAACAGCCCCGCCGTGATCATCAGAAACAGAAGCAGAGGAACGATCCCTGTAAACAGCCGGGGAAGAATGCGCCCCATCACGCGGCTTTTCAGCGGCTCTCCGCTACCGATCGCGGCAAGGCAAGCCGATTTCATCGCGTCGGGGTTCGAACGCGGTATCGTCGGCTCGACTTCTGTCGGCTCACTCCACATATGACTTCGCTGAAGAAACGAAACGACGGCGTCATAGCCAGAATCAAGACTCTGGATGCCAGTTTTCAGCTCAATTTCGGCAGCACTCACCGCCGATTCCGCCAACTGTAAACGCTGAAGCGGACTTCCGTCTGAATCGTCGTCAAGCAACGATGAAACCAGCCAGGTCGCTTCGTCGCGCTCCTTTTCCGCGGATGCATTTTCGGCTTTGAAACGTTCTTCCGTTCCCGAAAGAATCTCCCGGTACTCCGACTGAATCGCTGCCGATCTGGCCTGACAAAGCCGATCGACGTCTGCCAGCTCCGTTTCGCGGTTGCGATCCAACTCGACCCGCTCCGAGTCGTAATTCTCCGTCAAAAGCTGAAAGACGCTTTGATATTGCTGCTGCTCCGAGGCAACCTCGGTCGCGTGCCTGGATTCAATTTCCTGTTCGGCGGCGCTCCGAAGACTGACTCGTTCGAGCAGCGTCCGGAGTAATTGCCGTTCGGTGGCCAGAGTTAATTGGTCAGACAAGATAATAGGCCCGAATTGTGATCCACTGGGAAGATCGTGCTGCATATTTTCTCGTCCCAGTCGACACTCATCAAAGAGCGCCCAGGCGAGCCGGGTCGTATCAGCTTTTGACTCGATTGACTCGCGTCGTCAGAACGCCGTTCATCAATGGAATCGAAAACCGAGACAACCCGACTCGCGATTATAGTTCAATCCACTCATGGAAATGAATTGTAGCCGCCCTGCGATCGGGAATCGTGACATCCGTCCGATTCGTCCGATTGATTTCTAAAGGCCGCGACTAGTCCTCGAAAGATCAAAATCCGTCGCGTCGTTAGTCACCTGGTGGACGTCTTGGGCGTCCGGATTGACCCGGTGGCCCACCGGGACCGCCGTCACGTCCGCGATTCCCACCTGGCCCGCCCGGTCCACCGGGTCCGCCAGGAGGAGGCCCAAACCCCTCGGGACCACCAGGTCCGCCAGGACCGCCGTTCTTCATCTCTTCCAACTGGTGCTTCTGATCGGCGGTTAAAATCTTTGCCAGACGCTTGTCGACGTCTTTTTGCAGCGCCGCAAGGGAAGCCTTCTGTTCCCTCGAAAGATTCAGCATCTCTTGAACACGGCTGGGTAAGACCTGGCCAATCGGAGGAGGCCCCCCCATTCCAGGACCACCGGGTCCGCCAGGACCACCCATTCCAGGACCGCCAGGACCACCGGGTCCGCCCGGTCCACGCCCACCTGGACCGCCCGGTCCGCCCCCTTCAGGACCTCGTCCACCCGGACCTCCCTGGCCGATACCGGCCGATTCTTTGTCAAACGCGGCTTTTAATTCGTCTTTCGTGACGACACTATCCTTGTTGGCATCAGCACGCTCAAACAAAGTTAATAACCGTGGGTCCGTCACTTCGTCCTTCGAAAGCTGCCCATCCCCATTCGCATCGAATGTCATCATTCGATTAATAAATCCAGTCGCATCCGCCGGCCGGCCGCCGCCGCCAGGTCCGCCGTCACCTCGGCCACCGTCAGGTCGACCAGGTGGTTGCGCGACCGCTGATGCCACCACCATTAACGCGCCGCCAATCGTCGCAAACGTCGTCAGTCCAACTAAAAATCTCATGTCGAATTCCTGTTATTAAAAGTTGTCATTTTTTGCCGGTGGCGTCGGACTCCAGCCGACGAGATTCGTAGATTCGGCTTCCCGCCGACTTTCGCATTGCCAGCTTCCAACCGATGCCGATCTTTAGAACGAGGCGTCGTCAGGAGTCCGCCCCAGGATGATGTCAAACCGAGCCGCATATTCACCAATCTTCGATTCCTGAATCGGCTTGAAATCGACCATCAGCAGTTCGCGATCAATCAGGTCGCGGGTGCCACTAAAGACGCCGTCCCGAGCGTTCCCTTCATGACCTCGGATCACAAGTTGAGTCGTCAATAATTTGCGATCACCCTTCTTCACCATCACATGAATGTGCGGAGCGGGTCGACCGGGATACGGAACAGGCTTAATCGTCCGGAAGCGATATTCGCCCGTTGATGCCGTCGTGAACCGACCAAACCCCTGAAAATTCCGATCCTGTGTCTTCTGCTTCGGAACGCTGTCCGCCGTATGCAGATAAACGGCATTCGCATCGCACTGCCAGATCTCGATTGTCAGATCTTTTAACGGAGTACCGTTCTCACTCAGAACTCGTCCGCTCAAATGAGTGATCTCGCCAACGGCGGGAGTAATACTGTCGTTGATGATCAGTAAATCATTGTCCTGATCCAGCGGCAGCTTGTCCGGATAAAACGGCCCTTCGGTCAGCGGAGGTGTGCGGAAAAGTTGTTCGGCAAACAAGCCCGGCGTGGTGAGCAATGCCGATCCAAAGGTCGCATTCCGCAAAAAATGGCGTCGTGAAAACGGAGATGAATTCAAACTCACGTGAAACCTTTCAGGGTAATCTTGAGGGAGAAACTGACGGGATATCGCAGATACCGAAATTGTCCGATGTCATTCCACAGACTTTTTTCAAAAACAATGAAAAAGTGTTTTGATCATGATTCTGACGAATCCCACGAATAAGAACCCAGCAGAAGTTAAACGAATTTTGAATTTTCTGATTAACGAAGACTGGCGATGATCCGTGTTCCAATCTTCCTTTTCTTCTCTTCCTTTTCTTCGTTTTTAAGCCTCTGCAAGGCGTTTGCCGCATGCTTGACTGTACCTGTTCTTCCTTCCAATTGGGTTTCGGGCGAGGTCAGCAGCGTTTTTTGCTCGAGTCCTATCCGTATCTGCACGACATGAACCTGATTTTTGCATCAACCGTATCAGGTAAAGGTCGTCGGCCCGCATCAGTTACCGCCGCAATTTATCAGGAATTCAGGTTTTTGCCGGATCATTTTCACAAGGCGTTTCCTGCCTCTGTTTTGT
Organism: uncultured Schlesneria sp.; assembly: GCA_903858935.1. Classification (GTDB taxonomy): domain Bacteria; phylum Planctomycetota; class Planctomycetia; order Planctomycetales; family Planctomycetaceae; genus Schlesneria. The sequence goes on from CAIOKO010000209.1 coordinate 40,704, forward strand.
TTCCAGGGATTTGCTTGACTTCGACCGCATAACCTCGTCTGATTGATCGGCGAAGTGCGTGGCTAAAACCCCTGATGTCAGGCCTCGTACAATGATTTAGAAAACTGGACCACCAGGACGGATATTGTTCGCCGAGCCATCGGCAGAACGAGTGGTTTTCTGTTGGACAAATGATCTGGCACGATAGACTGTCCAGTGACCTAATTTCATCCCTTTCCAAAAACCGGGGTTGTGAACATGAGTGGGAAAATCTCTTTCGAATCAGAAGTCATTGACGGTGACATCCTCGCGATTGTCCTGAGAGGCGATCTGGACTCGGTCACCACTCCTGAGTTCGACCAGGAGATCCAACGGCATCTGGAAGCGGGTCATAAGAAAATCATTATCGACTGTCGTTACATGGGTTATATCTCCAGCATGGGCATTGGTTCATTGGTCGCATTGAAAACCAGGCTGGCAAAAAAAGGAGGAACCGTCAAACTGGCGGCCATTCAAGGTCCGGTCATGCAGGTTCTTCGTCTCGTCCGCCTGGATAAGGTGCTTGACATGTACGGCGATCTCGAATTTGCAAGACAATCGTTTCACGATAAAGCACCTACCGCAGAAGCCTGATCAACAGCACCGCCGACCGGCACAGCCGGTTTGTACGCGTCGCATGACGGGTTCAGAATTCGTTTATCGTTCGCGCGTTGATTCGCAATGTCGCGGCAGCTTCCAGCCGCCAACCGGCACAGCCGATTTGTACGCGTCGCATGACCGGTTCAGAATCGGTTTATCCTTCGCGCGTTGATTCGCAATGTCGCGGCAGCTTCCAGCCGCCAACCGGCGTAGCCGGTTTGTACGCGTCCCTTGATGGGTTCAGAATCGGTTTATCGTTCGCGCGTTGATTCTCATTGTCGCGACAGCTTCCAGCCGACAAAATCGGCCAGATGCATTTGAGATCAGCTTGAACTCTTCAATCGCCCACGATCAGAACATCGCCCGGCCCCATGTCGACGGCAATCTTCAACAACGTCTGTGCAATCAGATTCGAGCCCTCCGACAATTCAAACGTCGCGAGAATCGCCTCCAGATCGTCTCGCAACGCGAGCCCGTCATCAGCGGACCCGTGCTCAGTCAGCTTTACCAGTTCAGAAATATTCTCAAACCCCTGGACGGTGTTCTTGAATTCCGACCACCCACTGGTCGTCGAAGAGATCTGTCCGGCATCAACTTCCCCGGAAGCAGTCTTAATTCGCGCCACAATACCCATGCTGCAATCCCCAGTTTTTTGAAATAGATCAACTACATCATTCGAAAATCAAGACTCGTCAGTCAAGACAGCCGTCCACGCTGCGGGCGGGCGAGCTTCCACCCGAGCCGCCTTTTCCATCCGATTTCTCATCTCCGCTTACTCACACCACCCGTGGACATTTTCTGCAGTCAAGTTTTAATGATTGAAACTCTTCCAAAATCGTTGGGCAACTATGAATTTTTTGGGCAACTATGGCCCCGTTTGGGCAACTATGGGAACGATTTTCCAAATCCGCCACCCCACCGCCCCTGTGGCTGTGGTTAACGGGCCTTTGCCCTACGTATTCACCTGGCATTGTCTGTCGGTGAATGATGGGTCGTGCTGGTGCAAAGGCCCGATGA
>CAIOKO010000210.1 GCA_903858935.1 uncultured Schlesneria sp.
GTTGTCACAAGATTCTCTCGAAGTCTTACTTCAACGTTGGCAATCAGGCGAATGGGACGTCGCAAAGCTCGAAAGCGTTCTTCGAAAATCGTTTGAAACAACGACGATCACTCCTGAAGTTCAGATCGACGTTGATCGCGAACGTCGATGCGGATACCCCGAAGTTGTCTATGGCCCGGGTAAATCGCCCGAAGCGATCCGAGATGTCTTTCGCGTACAGCAGGCGGCAGGACAGAACTCGCTGGCAACTCGCGTCACTGCGGACCAGGCCCAATTCGTTATCGATCAGTTTCCTGCGGCGACATACAATTCTGTGGCCAAAACGCTGGCGCAGTTCAATGCCCCGCCACAATCTCGTGGTCGTGTGATCGTCGTCTCGGCGGGAACGAGCGATCGACCGATCGCGGAAGAAGCGGTCGAGACCAGCCGTTGGATGGGATGTGAGACCGATCTGGTTCTCGATGTCGGAGTCGCCGGGCCGCATCGTCTGATCGCTCAGCGAGACCGACTCGCCACCGGGGACGCGATCGTCGTCGTGGCTGGTATGGAAGGAGCATTGCCATCGGTTGTCGCCGGTTGGGTCAGTGTTCCAGTGATCGCCGTGCCGACAAGTGTCGGGTATGGAGCCAACCTCGGAGGGTTCGCTCCGCTGTTGGGTATGTTAAACAGTTGCGCGGCGAATGTTGCTGTCGTGAATATCGACGCGGGGTTCAAAGGTGGGTATCTTGCGAGTTTAATCGCTCGCCAATCAAGACAAGAGGGACCCGATGTCTGATACACTTTCACTACAACTTGTGAACACTGTTCCATCCGCTCCGGTTCGAAAGGATGACGCTCACAAGGGCGACTGTGGTCGGGCACTGATCATCGCAGGCAGTCGAGGAATGAGTGGCGCCGCATGTCTTTCAGGGACGTCGGCATTGCGTGGCGGCGCGGGCCTCGTATCGGTTGCCGTCCCCGATGGAATCCTTGAGATCGTCGCATCGTACGAACCGTCGTATCTTACCATCGGCTTGCCCGACGATGAACATGGCCGACTGACAAACGCGGCTGCTGTGCCGTTGAAACAGGTGATTGAACGGCAAACATCAGTGGCTGTAGGACCTGGCTTGGGACAGTCTACCGGTTTGCTCGACCTCGTCACCAACCTTTACAACACGATTCCGCACCCAAGCGTCTTTGATGCGGATGCATTGAATCAACTGGCCAAGCGCCCGTATTTCCTCAAGCGATCCCCAGACGCTCCTGCTCGAATTCTGACCCCTCACGTCGGTGAATTCGCTCGCCTGACGGGATTAGAGATTGAGGCGATTCAACAGAACCGTCAGCAGCACGCAGCAGAATTCGCGAAGAAGCACAATGTCGTCGTCGTGCTCAAAGGCAAAAACAGCGTCATTACGGACGGAACCCGAGTCGCCATTAACTCTACCGGCAACAGCGGCATGGCCACTGGGGGAACGGGTGATGTCTTGACTGGAGTCCTTGTCGCCTTACTGGCACAGGGAATGCCGGCGTTCGAAGCGGCCCACCTTGGCGTTCATCTGCACGGTCTGGCTGGCGACCTCGCCGCCGAAGAACTTTCAAAACCGGGGATGATCGCCTCAGACCTTTTGCACTTTCTAGGACGTGCGTGGTGCGATCTGGGGCACTGACCAGCGTTTCAAATTCTATTTCGTTGGTTCTCGCGTTTTAATCAATGATTGTTTATCTATAGTGTCATCGCGGGCTTTGATTTGGCGATTCGGCAAACCTCTCGGGACACGATGCATTGATGATTCGACTGTTAAAAACTGTTGATCGAAGCACCCGAGAACGATTGGGATTCGAATTAAATCAACCGCTGTTTCTTTTGATTCTTAATCTGCTACTTCTCGCTACCGCAACGGAACTTTACGCAGACGACGGAGCGGTCCTGTTTGAAACAAATATTCGCCCGCTATTGATTGGATACTGTCAGAAATGTCATGGGCCGACCACGCAAGAGGCCGGTCTGCGGTTGGATTCTCGCGCGGCACTGATCACCGGTGGTGAACATGGACCGGCGATCGTTCCAGCAAATCCGGATCAAAGCCTGTTACTCAAGGCAGTCCGTCATCTGGGGGATGTGCAGATGCCCCCAAACGGAAAGCTCAAGGACAAGCAGATTCATGACCTGGAGCAATGGGTCATCCTGGGCGCTCCCTGGCCCGCGTCGTTAACGGAGAACAGTGACAAGCTTGCAGAAGCACAGCGCCGGCATTGGGCCTTTCAGCCGGTTCAAAACCCGGCGCTTCCTGAGGTGAAAAATCCTCAGTGGGAGCGGACTCCGGTCGATCGATTTATTCTCGCCCGGCTTGAAGGGGCAGGACTTTCTCCGTCGCCTCCAGCCGATCGACGAACTCTGATTCGCCGCGTGACTCTTGATTTGACTGGCTTGCCTCCGACGTTCGAACAAGTTGAAACGTTCGTGAATGATCTCTCTCCAAACGCGTATGAGAAGCTGGTCGAAAGCCTTCTCGATTCTCCGCAATACGGCGAGCAATGGGCACGGCATTGGCTGGATGTCGCTCGTTATGCGGATACGAAAGGCTACGTCTACGGGCGGGAAGAACGGTTCTGGGTCCACGCCCCCGCCTACCGTGACTGGGTCGTCAACGCCTTCAATCACGATCTTCCGTATGACCAGTTTCTGTTGCTGCAGATTGCTGCCGACCAGGTGCCGTCTCAGGATCGTCGTGCGCAAGCGGCGATGGGGTTTCTGACACTTGGTCGCCGATTTTTAGGGGTCACTCACGACATCATTGATGATCGAATCGATGTTGTCACACGCGGAACAATGGGACTGACTGTTGCCTGCGCCCGATGCCATGATCACAAATACGATCCAATTCCCACCGCCGATTACTATTCTCTCTATGGCGTGTTCCTGAATTCGACCGAACGAATGCAGCCCGTCGCCGAACCTTCAAACCATGACGAGGCCTATGCGGCATTTGAAAAGGAATTGTCCCAGCGACAGCAGAAGCTTAAAGAGACGACGTTAACCAAACGGACTGAAGCGGCAGATCGCGTACGGCAACGGATCGCCGATTACCTGGTCGCTCAAACAGAACTTTCGAAATATCCCGAAGAGGGCTTTGATCAGGTGCTGGCAACAACCGACCTGATTCCGACATTCGTTCGTCGCTGGGAAGCCTGGCTCGAATCCCATGGTGGAATTGAAGATCCCATTTTCGGCCCTTGGCGGCGATTTGCGGTATTAAAGCCGGAAGAGTTTCCCGCAAAGTCAGTCGCGATCGTCCAAGATCTTTCAAACTCTTCCCCTGCCGTGAACCCACGAGTGCGATCCGCGTTGCAGCAACCTCCCACATCAATGCGAGAAGTGGCAGAACGGTATGGAAAGCTGTTCGAGGATGTTAACCGAGAATGGAAAGCAGCCTGCGATGCGGCCAAGAAGTCAGGCAGCGCCGAACCTGACAGGCTGCCTTCGGAAGACTCGGAGGCCCTGCGGACCATCCTCTACGAGCCTGCCTCGCCTTGCCTTGTTCCCGATGAAGAGATTGTTTCAACCGAGTCATATTTCGACAGCGGTTCTGTGACCGAACTTTGGAAACTGCAGGGTGACGTCGATCGATGGTTGATTCAATCCCCGTTGGCTCCGGCCCACATGGTGTCACTCGTTGATCGAGCATTGATTCGCCCCTCTCGCATTTTCCGTCGAGGGAATCCGGTTAATCGTGGTCCAGAAGTGACGCGTCATTTCGTCTCCGTTCTCGCTGGGCCACAGCCAACTCCCTTCGCGACCGGTAGCGGTCGACTGGAACTGGCCAAAGCAATCACCGATCCCGCCAATCCATTGACCACGCGAGTCTGGGTCAATCGAGTCTGGCAGCATCATTTTGGAGTCGGTCTGGTGCGGACTGCCAGCGACTTTGGAATTCGAGCGGAACCACCGAGCCACCCGGAATTACTCGATTGGCTGGCAACTCGATTCGTGGCGGATGGGTGGAGCACAAAACGTCTGCACCGTTTGATTCTTCTTTCCAATACTTATCAGCAGCGTTCCGACGGACTTTATCGAACTGATAATCAGCCGGGTGAAGTCCCTCGTCAGACCGCATCACCGACATCTCTGCCTTCAAAGCTCGCCTCGCAGATCGACCCTGAGAATCGTCTGCTTTCTCGCATGAATGTCAGGCGACTGTCGTTTGAGGAATTTCGAGATAGCCTGTTGGCCATTTCCGGCCGATTGGATATGCAAATGGGTGGACGAGCGGCCGACATGTTCGCAGGAAATGGAACGGCAAACCGGCGACGGACACTTTACGGATTGGTTGACCGTCAATTCCTCGCGACGACATTGCGCATCTTTGATTTCGCCAATCCTGATCTGCATATCCCTGTCCGCAGCGAAACGACCGTTCCACAGCAAGCTCTGTTCGCATTGAATCACCCTTTCGCCGCGAAGCAGGCTCAAGCTCTTATCGAACGGATTAATCGCGAGGGGGCTGGCGCGTCGAATAGCGAAAAAGTGCGACGTCTCTATCAAATCGCCCTTCAACGCGAGCCAACCTCAACACAGCTTGATATGGCACAAAAGTTCCTCGAAGCGGATACCGCAGAACCGACGCCGGGCCCATCGATTGAGTCGCTTGCATGGCAGTATGGTTATGGTGAATTGGACGAGACCGCCAATCATTTGAAGTCCTTTCAGACATTGCCTTACTTTTCCGGCTCGGCCTGGCAGGGGGGGGCTCAGTACCCGGATGGGGCTCTCGGCTGGGTTCAATTGACGGCGACGGGAGGTCATCCGGGAAATGACATCAAGCATTGTTCGGTACGCCGCTGGGTCGCACCCCATGATGGCCTGTTTTCGATTGCATCGACCGCGATCCATGAAGTCGCCGCAGGAAACGGTATCCGCTGCTGGATCTTCTCCAGCACGGACGGAATGCTCAAATCCCAAGTCCTTCACAACCAACGTCAGGCCATGAACGTTGAACGCGTATCATTGAAAAAAGGAGACTCCCTCGATTTCGTCGTTGATATCAATGGAGATCTAAACAGCGATCAATACCTTTGGGCACCTGTTATTTTCGGTGTGGCGAATGGAAACGAATCGGATCTCTCGCCTGCGTTGGCGTGGAAGTCGGAACGTGATTTCTCTGGTCCAGCACCAACGCTGCTGAATGGTTGGGAACAGCTTGCTCAGGTACTGTTGATATCCAACGAACTGATGTTTGTAGACTGAACCAGCATGATGCACCAATTACAAATGCCGATGCCTCGACGAACCCTGCTGGAGCGGTCTGGGATGGGGCTGGGTGCACTCGCCCTGGCCGGTCTGTTCGATGATCAAAAAACTCGCGACGTCCAAGGAGCAACTGAACTCACCGAAGGGGGTGTCGCTGTCAAGTCGCCCCATTACCCTGGCCGAATTAAACGTGTCATCCATTTCTTTCTGAATGGCGGTCCATCGCACGTCGACACATTCGACCCGAAGCCAGCTCTGGAAAAGTTTGCCGGCCAGCCTGCACCCGTCAATCTGACGACCGAACGAAAAACCGGTGCTGCATTCCCCTCGCCGTTTCCATTCAAGAAATACGGACAAAGTGGCCTGGAGATCAGCGAACTCTTTGCGAAGACCGCTGCCCATGCAGATGACATCGCCGTCATTCGTTCGATGTATGCACATGTCCCCAATCACGAACCTTCGTTAATGCTGATGAACTGCGGCGACTCGGTGCAGGCTCGTCCGAGTGTCGGTGCCTGGGTGCTGTATGGACTCGGTTCCGAAAATCGAAATCTGCCCGGTTTCGTTGCCATGTGCCCCAATGGCTTGCCGATCAAAGATTCGGAAAACTGGCAGTCGGGCTTCCTGCCGGGGATCTATCAGGGAACCTATGTTGATCCGCAACATCAGCAGATCGACAAACTGATTGAGAATATCCGCAGTCCGCACGCTTCATCCAAAATGCAGAGACGACAACTGGACCTGCTGAAAGCCTTGAACACCGAACATCGTGAATCACGAGTCGACACTCGTCTGGAATCGCGGATTCAATCGTTCGAACTGGCATTCCGCATGCAAACCGAGGCAACCGAGGCATTCGACGTCTCGGACGAACCCAAGCATGTGCACGAACTTTATGGTCCTGGTGTGCACGCCCGCCAGACTTTGATCGCCCGGCGACTTCTGGAACGGGGAGTCCGCTATGTCCAGTTATGGCATGGGGCAGGCCAGCCATGGGATAACCATGCCCAGATCGAAAAGAATCATCGTCAACTCGCTGGACAAATCGATCAACCAATCGCTGCGCTGATGACCGATCTCAAACAGCGAGGAATGTTCGACGAGACGCTAATCGTCTGTGGCGGCGAATTCGGTCGGACGCCAACGGTCGAACTTGGCGGAGACGGGAAATCGCAGCTTGGCCGCGATCATAATCATTATGGATTCAGTGTCTGGCTGGCGGGAGGTGGTATCCGGGGTGGTACCGCCTATGGAGCGACCGACGATTTTGGTTTCAAAGCGGTCGAGAAACCAACCAGTGTCCATGACCTGCATGCGACGATGCTGCACCTGCTCGGCTTTGACCATGAACAACTGACTTATCGATACGCCGGACGCGATTTCCGTCTGACAGACGTGCATGGTCAGATCATTCACGACATTCTTGCATAAACTGGAAACCTTGTCAGAAAGCTTTTTGATATGACTCGCGTTGTTGCTCGTCCAAACCAGCTTGATCTCGATTCTCCCGGCCGACGTGACTACTGGCTGGCACTGGAGCACGACAGCATCTGGGGCGACCACTTGATTCCACTGACAGTCTTCGTCGGCCCCAATGCAAAACCGAACGAGGGTCTGGTTTCCTTCGGCTCAAACCATGGGAACGAATATGAGGGGCCAGTGGTCCTGAAACACCTCATTCGCGAAATCGATGTGAAGGACGTACTGGGGCGAATCATTCTCATCCCGGTGCTGAACCCATCGGCGTTCCGAGCGGGAACTCGTGAAAGCAGCCCTGACGACCGGGTCAATCTGAATCGAGCCTTCGTTGATGGAGCTGGGGTACAGCCCGCGCTTTCGGGAATCACTCACCGGATCGCCGCGTTCGTCCGGCAATACATCTGGCCGCGAGTGCACGTTGTCATCGACCTGCATTCCGGCGGCAATGTCGCTCGTTTTTCAATTTGTGCCAATTACCACCTGGTCGAAGACCCCGCTCTCGCCAAAAAGATCGAAGAGACCGCTCGCTGGTTCGGGACCCCCAGCCTGATGGTCTACCAGAACGTCACGCCAGGACTATTGCCCAGCGAAGCCGAACGACTTGGCAAGATCACGGTCGGCACGGAACTCGGCTGGGGTTGTGCCGTGAATCCTGAAGGTGTTCGGTACGGTCGACACGGTGTCCTGGCGGCAGCAATTCACAACGGACAATTAAAGGGCCACATCGAACCAATCGCACACCATAAGGCGGGAACGCAGCGTAAACTGGAAATGGTCGATCGAGCCTGTTTTACAGTCGCACCATTCGACGGCCATTATGAAGCAGTGCTCGAATGTGGGACGAGAGTCACGGCGGGTGACATCGTCGGCTACCTGCACGACTTCGATCACATCGATATGGAGCCTTGGCCGGTCGTCGCAGGAGTTGACGGAGTCGTCCTCGCTCAGGCCTGGGTCGCTCCAATTCCACGCGGCCAGCATATTGTCGTCGTCGGCCGCGAAATACCGTGATGTCGAATTGTTGTAAGGCCAAAAGAAGAATCCGATCAGGATCGCCGCTGGACCTGAAAAAGTTCATTTAAGAAACTCGGACATGGTGCTCTTGCGATTCCATTCCAGGTAACAGTCCAACAGGCAACCGTTTGTTCTGTCTTGAAATAATTTTAATTGCGTTCGCAACAGGTATGAGCCAGAATCAGAAAATGCTGACGATCAAAGACACCGGCTGCATTTGAAGTGGAACCACAATCATGTTTCAACGCTCGGTGACAAAATGGATTTTACTGATCGCCTGTTACGCGATAATCGCGACCAGCGAAGTCGCTGTTGCACAGTATTATACGTGGCCTGGTGAACCCGGTTACGGGGGGCTTTATGGCGGATATAGTGGTTACCGGGGATATGAGACCGGATATCCCGCAAACGCTTATGGCTCAAGACGTTCGTATGGCTATGGCAATGCCGGTGACTACAGCTCGGGCCCCCGAGTCATTGGCGGTGGAATCTACACGCCAGCTTACTCAACAATGAGACAGCCGTACCCATTATTGAATCGTCAACCTAACTATTCTTCACGCTCCGATGATGGCTCAATTCCCAGCCGGATTTATCCTGGCAGTTCGCTCGTACAGACAACCCCTTCTCTGACCGCATCAACTTCCCCCGGAACGTATGACAACGGCGAAATTGTTATTTTCAGTCCTCCGACGAACACGGTCGAAGTCCAGTATTCGTTAAATGGGGTTTCCTACAACATGAAACCCGGTTCGATGCAGAAATTTACTAATGACCGAATCTGGATCGTCAATTTCAACGTCGGCAACGGTCAGAGCACCAAATACACCTTGTCGACTGGTCGCTACAAGTTCAAACAGACCGAAGCGGGTATTGGTTTGTATATGACTCAACAGTCACCAGAAGCACCCGCCCCGGTACCAGAGCCGGATTCCACAGCAACTCCTGCAAACGAACTTCCGGCGCCCGTTCCCATGCCCGTCGAATAAAAAGTTGGCCAAGTTCGACACAGTTGGCCAAGTTCCGTATTTTATAGGCTTTTAAGCCGAATTGAAGTTGGCCTACTTCATCGTTTCTGATTCGTTCACTGGGCGGCGTAAAATCTTTTCGGGAATGGAGCGCCAGACACGATCACAGGGAACTCCCCCTTGATGCGGGCGAAACAGGCTCCCCGGCCCTCCGAACAGTTGCTGACAAGAACACCTGTTGAGTAGCTCACACATAGGACCCATAGTCCTATGTGTCGCATAAGTCCCATTCCTCTCATCGAAATCCGATTTGGTGTCAAAGTTCGATCAAGTTCGTTCGACTTCGACCATTCCCCATAATTCATAGGCTTTTGTCCTGCTTTTTCGTCGCGCCCGAGTTTGATCGAGTTCGACGCAGTTCGATCGAGTTCGAATTACGTCATTTCTTCCGGGTGAGCCGAACAGCGTAAGCCATCGGACACTTCGTTCTCTTCCGTTTTGCTGTCATCGCACCACGAGGAAAATTGGTGTTAAAGTTCGATCAAGTTCGATCGACTTCGACTACTCCCCATAATTCATAGGCTTTTGTCCTGCGTTTTCATCGCGCTCGAGTTCGTTCGAGTTCGATTGAGTTCAAATCACGTCACTACTCCCTATACAGCCGGACAAGCCGAGGCGGCAGAAAAATAATGACGAGTAAGCCGAAAGTAGATCAGTTCACGAAAACACGATTCATCAACTGTCTGCTTACGACTCTCTCAAAACGACTTTCTGCCGCTTCGGCCCTCCCGCCTCCTCAAATCAACGACGGGATCAGTCGATTAATAATTTATTTCAAGATGTCAAAGATCAATGTTTCTGTATTACTTCACAAAACCAGGAAGTCCCTGCGTTTTGCTTTCAGACAAGCCAAGAATGTCAATCCTTGAATTCTTCGCCCTTCTACTCGCCGTTTACTCATAACAAATCTCTCGGCGATTCGCCGCCACCGATTCGTTCCATTTTTTAGCTGTTACAAATGTAGTAATATCGCAACGACAAAAAACTACAAGGATAATACGCGACTGTAAATAGCAAATCACGAATACGTTCTTAACGTTTGGAAGGTACTCCTGGCAGAAGAAAGATTTGCGAGTGGCCGTTGCCAGTTCCACATTGGCAGCGCAGGCGCCGTGGCCGACGCTGCCAGCGTCGGCATTCATTCGTTATGGTTGTGGGTGCACTACATGCCAATGACATCGCTCACGGGATCGATTTCGTGAGCTGTCTGAAAACACCGTCTTAACCGCTTCACAGGGAGAACGTTAGAGCACACGCTGGCCTGCTTCGATAGCCTCTGTGTTTCTGAAAGGATGGTTTTTCCTGCGCCTCTGTGACATGAATCTTTTCTCGTTGCGAACTTATTCAATATCCGGCTAGTGATATTCGCTATCAGTCTGGTGCTTTGTCGAAACGAAAGGCGGGGTGCCACTGGATGACCGGCTTCGGTCACCCGGTCCCCTTCGATTGCCGCGAAAAAGGGAAGGCACTGCGTCTCCGAAGACTCCGATGCGTGGCACAAGACCCGAACTTCAAATCCTGGCAACGCACCTGGGCGCGTTTTCAGGTTAGATCAACGTCTGATGTAGGGCTCATTGGAATTCTGTGTACTCGCGAAATGCCGCGTTGGCTGAGATCAGTGGGTTATGTGACGTCAGCGCGGGGCCAACTTTCACTGTGCTGGTCAGCGCCAGAACTTGCTCCGCATACTGCTTCCACTGCTTTCCATCCGTCGATCCAAATGCCGTGAAACGATTCCCTTGCCGTGTCACTCGCAGCCAGGAATTTGGAAAGGCAGCGGGAAACTCAGGAGGGGCAGGCGGTCTCACCGCGGGATAGATCGCCTGACAATCAGTTCCCGCAATCGCGCGAAACTGCATTTCATATGCACCGAGATTGTTATTGCGCGGTTGATTGTCGGCGAAAATAACAAACATCAAATGAGCACTTTCGGCATGCAGACTCTCACGAATCATCAGGCCGCACTTGGAATAAAGATGAGCCGGCGTAAAACTTTCGACTCGGACCGCAACATCGAAGTCGCCCGAAAAGTCTCTGTAGACAAAATGAAACTGATCCGCCTTTTCCCAAATGTCGACCCCGCCACCAATGACGTCCCAACCCCTTTCAACAGGCTTTGCGGAACCGGGCAATTCGGGGGCGCCAATATCGGCATTTGCAAAATGAGCAGGTAACCAGGCATTACCGGGGCGAGCGTCGCTGACAGAAGTGGTGAAGGTCGAACTGCTCATTGATTTGTAAAACTCCACTTGTTTGAAGCCAGAGGAACGTGTTAAAGCAGCCTGTGCGAATTGAAGGCGCCAAGCTGGTTAACTCATTCTTTTTTCGCCGGTGGCAAAGTGGTGACAAATTCAATGTCATCGAAGCTCAGGTCGAAGTCCACGTCGTCGCCCTCTGCCGGAGCCTCGAAGCGCACGGTCGTGACGTCCTTGAAACTCCGTTCAATTTGCTTGCCCCAATCTGGCTGAGCGAACTTGTCCAGCGGGCAGACGATGACTGTCCATTCCTTGGGAGCCTTGAAACTGTATTGGAACTGGCAGTGGTCCGTGACAGCGTTCCGACCCAGGCCGACGCGGTAAGTCTTCCCATCCCCTTTGGCGTGGAAACGAATTGCCTTGTAAGCCGACAGATCTTTGGGGCCATCCTGGCTGAGCGTAAGTTCCGCAACGGCATAAGGCCATGGATCCATGTTCCGGCCAAGGTGACCGAAGAAATGACCATATTTTCCCTTTTCCGACTTCGCGCTACCTTTTTCAAAACCAAACGGATTCACTTTGGTGCCGAGGTTGTTATTGTCGGAATAGATTTCCCACGTCGTGCCGATCGTAGAACTACCGTCGAAATTGTCGACGAGCAGGCTGACGTCTTCTGCCCCCCAGACCATGGCGGGAATTGCGAACAGGGGTAACAGGGAGATGAGCACTCGGTTCTTCATCAGTCTTTTCCTTGGAAGGGGTTCAATTGGATCTCACGAAATTGGGACAAAGCGCGCACGTCATTCCACTGACTTGGATTGTTGAGCTGACGTTGCGAGTTTCAGGCGATACAACAATTTAAACATCTTGCAAGAAACATGTTAGTGCACAACACTTCTGCTGCCGAGAACCCTCGCTGTACTGAGTCTGCTGTGACCTGTGCTTCATGGCCAATTCGGTAAGCCGCATACCCCCCCCCTTGTTCGTCCCGTTGTTCTTTGGTTGACCACGCGATAACGTCGCAAACAGTGAGGACTGACTTATTCAGGTCGTGGTCATTATCCGGGGATTTCAGCATGTCGAATGTTCTTGGGTTCGGTGCGGTCGGGGACGGAGTGGCGGATGATACCGAGGCGTTGCAGCACACGCTCGACGCTGGCGATGGAGTACTGCGGCTGAATAAAGGGACGTATCGGATCACCAAACCATTGGTCCTTGATCTGACCAAGCAAGGAATCGGGGCTGTGCGAGGTGAGGGGGGGACCTCGCGAATCATCATGGCTGGTGCGGGACCCGCGATTCGTGTGATTGGCGATCATCAAGGGACTGCGTCGCCGGTGACCGTGCAGGCTCATACCTGGAAGAACGAACGGTTTCCCACGATCAGCGGCATCGAGATCGTTGGTGAGCACCCCGATTCCGTCGGGATCGAACTTCGCAAGACCATGAAATGTGTCATCTCGCAAGTTCTGATCCGACGATGCCGAATTGCCGTGCATCTTGTGGAACGCAATCGTGATTTCCTGCTGGCCGATTCGCATCTTTACGACAACCACGAAATCGGCTTGTTTCTGGATCGCTGTAACCTGCATCAAATCATTGTCCATGGATGCCACATCAGTTGGAACAAGGTGGCTGGGATCAAGTCACTCGGTGGCGACGTTCACAATTTGCAAATTGTGGGTAACGACATCGAATACAACAACGCGACATCTGGAGGGGCCGTTGTATCGCCGGCGGATCTGGCCAGGCATCCGGGGGGCTCAGAGATCTGGTTTGATGCGACCGATGGTACCATCAGTGAAGTTACGATCAGCGGGAACACGATTCAGGCAACCGTCCAAACTGGCGGCGCCAACATTCGCATTGAAGGAGTTCCCGTCGCGCGGCCCGAGCGAGCTGATACTCCGAAGACTCAGACGTGGGATTCTGCACATCTGATCAACGTCACAGGCAACGTACTGGGGAGTCAATGGCGCGGGGTTGATTTGCGAAACGTTTCACGAGTGACGATCACAGGTAACACGATTTACGATTCTGTTGACCTGTCAATCTTCGCGACTCATAGCTCCGGCATCGTTGTCAGTGGGAATACATTCTCATGGCGCGGCCTCGATTCTGAGATCACAAAAGATGGGTTACGCTTTGAGGATTGCGACAACGTCATCTTAAGCAGTCTCAGCACGATGCGATTGTGTGCCGGTTCCGCTGAAGCTGGTGCGGCAGTGACGTTCGTTCGCTGCAGCGACTGTGGCATTTCAGACTGCCAGATCCTCGATCCGTTGCATCGGGGGCTGGAACTGGAAGACTGCGTCCGTTGCCGGGTTGCCAACAACACGATCGTCGATCGTCGTGACCAACCGTCGATGCGTCATGCGATACGCGTCATCGGTCGAAGAACCAACAATCTGATTTCCGGTAACATCCTTGGTGGAGCGACAGTCAAACTGATCGACGCCGCGGGCGAAGCTAACGAAATACGCGATAACATGCTGCTTTAGTAACTGCACGCATTTTTCAGCAACGTAGCTTTCCTGTTGAACATTAACTCTAGCCATCGGTGACAAACCTGAGTAATCTGAACAAATAAACGTTTGTTGATGTTGTTGATCGGCCGTTTCGAATCATGGTCAAAGTGCGGACGGCAACTGCCATCAATCGCTTCAGGGAGAATTCGACATTGAAGACCCGACGACTTTTCTTGCAGGCCAATTTGCTGGCTGGGGAATACAGACTCGACACCCTGAGTTGATTCGACATTCGACGCAATCTGGTAACTCAATGACAGTTCTGCCACATCACAATCGTCGTCTGATTGGTCCGGGCGGGTTGGCGTTTTTGCTGTTGTTTGTCCAAAGCTCTTTAGCGTTTGGAGCACCTCCAAGCCCCCTCTTGACTGGCATCTTCCCCATGGGTGCTAAGGTCGGGACGACCGTGACACTGACCGTATCAGGCTCGAATCTTACTGATGTCAAGACGCTTCAATTCGGTCATTCCCAGATTCTGATACAGCCTGCAGGGCCGAACCAGTTCACGGTCACGATTCCTGATGATGTTCTGCCAGGTCAGTACGAACTTCAAGCCGTGTCGGCCATCGGATTGAGTTCGACACAGATATTCGTCGTCAGCAATCGGACCGAGCAAAACGAGGTTGAGCCGAACAATCTGGGCTTCGTGCCAGAAGGTCGCCCCGCAAATGCGGACGGTCCGCAGAGAATTTCGCAAGACAACATTATCAACGGACGGATCATTGAAAAAGGTGACCTTGATCATTTCATTTTTGCCGCGAAAAAAGGTCAACGAGTTGTCATTGATTGCCAGGCCGAGCGAATCGAATCACGCTTGCGCGCGGTGCTCGAATTATTTGACACAGCAGGGCACCGTCTCGCGGTCAATCGAGGATATTTCGGCAATGATCCGCTCATTGAAATTGTCATTCCGGCTGATGGTGATTACGTCGTGAAAGTGTTTGATCTGGTTTATTCCGGAGGTGCGGACCACTTTTATCGCCTGTCCATCGACACCGGACCGCGAATCGCTTTCGCACAACCGAACGTGATTGAAAAAGGAAAACAGACTCGCGTGACCTTGTATGGCTGGAACCTTGGCGGAGAACAGGGGACACCGTTTGATACGGTCTCTGTCGAGATGACACCACCAGCAAATCTTCATCCGCAGGGAATCCGGTTGCGATCGAATCAGCTGGCGATTGAGGGGTTTGCGTATCAGTTTCCAGGCGCGGACTCACCCACCTTGATCAGTGTCACGGACGCTCCCGTGATCAATGAACAACCGGGAAATCATTCGCCGAAGACGTCGCGGGAAGTTGTTATCCCGATTGATGTCAGCGGGCAATTGCTGATGGGTGACGAACAAGACTGGTTTGCTTTCAACGCACGACGGGGCGAAGTTATCTGGTTCGAGGCTTATGGCGACCGAATTGATTCGCCGCTCGATCTGGAAATCAGCCTGTTCGACAGTGATGGTGAGAATGAACTCGTCAACTTCCGCGACGAACTTCAAACGAATCAATCAATGACTTTTACGACGTCCCATGTTGATCCCGCAGGACGCTGGGTCGCACCAGCGGACGGACGATACCTTGTTCTGGTGCGAAGTGTCATTGGAGGTGTGGATGTTGATCCTCGTCGACAATATCGACTGAGTCTTCGTCGTGAGGAACCCGACTTTCAGCTTGTCGCGGTGCCGCGATCACCAGATCCAATGGGATTGAATGTCCCTCGCGGCGGACGTGGCATTGTGGATATTCTCGCTTTACGCCGTCGCGGAATGAATGCTGCCATTTACGTATCGGCTGACAATGCATTACCACCGGGAATTGAATGCCCCGATATCTGGATTGGACCGGGTGCCGATTCTGCTCCTCTTGTTTTCACAGCCAACGCGAACGTTCAGCCATTTGTCGGCGTCCTTCCGCTGGTGGGATCTGTGAAAGACCTCGGTCATCGCAAAGTCCGAAGTGCTGTGGTTACGCACCATGGATTGACTGGTGTGTCGAGCCGCATCGCGAACGAGGTCTCGTTCGCGGTTGCCGGAGAAAGTCCACTGAAGATTACGGCCAACGGACACGAACCGAAAAAACATGTTCTTTATGGCGACCTTACGATTCAGCATTCCCCCGGCAGCATTCTTGATGTCGTCGTCGAAGTCGAACGACGCGAGATTGCCTATCAGGCGCCCGTGCGGTTGACAGGCGTCGGGGTTCCCACCCTGATCAGCAATCAGGTTGCGGTAATTCCCCCGGGTCAGTGCCGGGGAACAATCAGTTTCTTCCTGCCGCCGACGTTGCCGATCGGCAAATACACGCTGGCAGTGCAGGCTGAGACGACCGTACCGACCGGCGCCAAAGACGCCGCTGGAAAACAGAAGACAGAACCGATCACCGTTGTCAGTAACTCGGTCTCGTTTGACGTTCAACCCGCTCGTTTTCTTGTTGCCGTAGATCCTTTTGCACCGCGTACAATTCGCCGTGGCGAAGTCGTGCAGGTGAATTATACCGCTCATCGCGTTAACGGATTCATCGGCAAGATCCATACGGAACTCGATGCGCCAAATGATGTGATCGGTCTGCGAGGTCGAGGAGTCACATTCGTTGGTCAGACCGAAAATGGTTCGATTCAAATTATCGCCAATGACGATGCTCCGCTTGGTCAGCAACCATTTCTGAGGCTTTCCGGCGTGGGAGTCCTCGAAGACAAACCGATCTTTTTTGGAAGCTGCTTCCTGCCACTGGAGGTCGTGAAGTGAACAAACAACAACGACAAATTTCCCTCCCGTGCCAAAGCTTGACGGTCTTCCGTCAAGCTTTGCCGAGCTGCACAATGAACGTTGATGTGAAGCCACTGCTTCTGCGAAGACTCCGAAGCAGTGGCACAACACGAGAAGCTCGAAGAAACTTGCGTCGCAGCTTGATGTCACCGAGTCGAATTTCGTGGATTTTGTCGGCGGCGTTCGCGTGGTTGATACTGTCTGCCGGACCATGTGTCTGCAGCGATCGCGTTGGAGGTGTGATCGGCGCAGAATCGGAATCACCTCGCATCACGTTTCTAAACGATGTCGGGCCGATCCTTACCAAACTGGCATGCAACAGCGGTGGCTGTCACGGGAAGTCGACCGGGCAGAATGGTTTTCGGCTTTCATTGCTTGGATTTGAGCCTGCATTCGACCACGACGCGTTGCTGCACGAAGGACGAGGGCGGCGGATCTTCGTCAGCGAACCTCATCACAGTTTGTTATTACAAAAGGCTGCCGGTCGAATCCCTCATGGAGGTGGCAAGCGGCTGGAGGTTGACTCAGAAGATTATCAGGTCCTTTACGACTGGATTGCGCAAGGCGCCTTAGGTCCTCGCAACGATGATCCAAAGCTGGAGCGGATCACGGTTTCTCCTGTTGATCGAATTTTAGGCCGCGGAGCGAAACAGCCTTTACTCGTGACTGCGCATTTCTCAGACGGTACGTCGCGCGATGTTACTCGTCGCGCGATGTATGACTCAAACGTCCCCGAACTGGCAACGGCGGACGATCAAGGGCTCGTGACGACTCAAGCACAAAGTGGTCTGTTTGCGATTATGGTTCGATTCGGCGGAGAGATCGCTGTCTTCCGTGGAACTGTCCCGATTCGCGATTCGCTAGCATCGGGCCAACCGGCCGATATTTCGGAACTGTCAGCGAGTTTATATCCCGAGATTGATCGTCACCTGGTTGCGCAATGGGCGCAGCTTGGCAGCATTCCTTCCGCACAAACTGACGACGCGACGTTTATTCGCCGAGCGACCATCGATATCTGTGGCACATTGCCGACCCCTGCAGAGACGTCCGAGTATGTTTCGAGTCCGCGTCCCGACAAGAAGTCGCAATTGATTGACCGTCTGCTCGAACGACCTGAATATGCCACTTACTTTTCACAAAAGTGGTCAGACATTCTGCGTAACCGGGGGCAAGGGTATTCTACCAGTCATCAGCGACCCGCCACGACGTTGTTCGCGGCATGGATACGAGACTCGATCGCGGCCAACAAACCCTATGACCGCTTTGCCACCGAGATCCTGACCGCAACAGGGAGCCAGGAACGAAACCCCGCGACGCTCTGGTATCGTCACGTGCGAACGACACAGGATTATGTAGAATCAATTTCGCAGGCATTTCTCGGCGTGCGCGTCCAATGTGCTCAGTGCCATCATCATCCCGCAGAACAATGGAGTCAGTCCGACTATTACTCGCTGGCTGCGGTATTCGCGCGTGTAGGTCGCAAAGGGGGATTCGCAGACGCTGAAGTTCCGACCGGCGAAACGATCTTTCTGAAGAACGACGGTGAAGTCACCCACCCGCGTACTGGAGCTGTGATGACCCCTCGGCCGCTGGGTGGTCCCGATTTTAAGGTGTCTCGCTACGATGACCCGCGATTGGCTCTGGCTCGCTGGATGACCGACCCGGACAATCCGTTCTTTGCCCGTACGATGGTCAATCGCATGTGGGGCCATTTCCTTGGACGAGGCATCATTCATCCGATTGATGATGCTCGCAGCACAAACCCGCCAGGTAATCCACAACTGCTTGATGCTCTGGCTCGTGACTTCATCGACAGCGGATACGATGTGAAGCATCTGATCCGGGTGATCACCGGTTCGATGGCCTATGGTTTAAGCTCAACACCGAACGACACAAATCGAGACGATCGTCAAAGTTTCTCGCGGTTTTATCCTCGTCGACTGAAGGCGGAAGTCCTGCTCGACGGCATCAGTCAGATCCTGGAAGTGCCAACACAATTTCCTGGAGGCCCTGGCCAGTTTCCGCCAGGGACACGTGCCATCGAATTGCCGGACGAAAATGTCCCGCTCAGTTTCCTCGATGTTTTTGGTCGTCCCAATCGCAGCACCGCATGTGAATGCGAGCGGACCGACGACCCTGCACTGGGTCAGGCACTGGAACTGGTGAACTCGAAAGAATTCCAGCGTAAACTTTCCGATAAGACCGGCTATGTTGAGAAGCTGGTCACCACTGAATCGTCTCATGAAAAAAATGTCCGCGACGTCTTTCTGCGGGTGCTGGCTCGCCCGCCGGAACCTGCTGAACTGAGTGCCGCGATCGAATTTCTCGAATCCGAATCCGACCGCTCCGAAGCCTATCGTTCGTTGCTCTGGACGCTTTTGGTGACGAATGAGTTTTTATTCAATCGTTGAAAACAAGGGATTGTCGTCATGCTGACTCGGCGTCACATTTTACAAATCGGCACACCGATCCTGGGATTGGGTGTGGCAGATTTTTTGCGGATGCAAGCTGCCGCCAACGACGAAGTTCAGCCCAGCTCAAGTAAGAAGTCGCTGATCGTGTTCTGGACGAACGGCGGTATGAGTCAGCAAGACACATACGATATGAAGCCTGAGGCTCCGTCAGAATATCGCGGGATGTACCGTCCGATCGCGACAACCGCTTCCGGGATATCGATCACTGAGCGATTTCCAAGGCAAGCGAAGGTGATGCAGCACATTTCTCTGGTAAGGTCGGTGCATCACGAGAACGGAATCCATGCCCCCTCGGCACACTGGATGCAAACGGGGCGATTTGGTCCGACGCTGGCTCGCATTGCACCACAGCACCCGTCGTTCGGGTCGGTGATTTCCAAGGCACTGGGGCCGCGATCTCCGCAAATGCCGGCTTATGTCACCGTGCCGAAATCCGAAGCGTTCGGGTATCAAGGGGCGGTCTATCTCGGCAATTCCTTCAATCCCTTTGAAGTTGGAGCCGATCCGAATGCCAAGAATTTCTCGGTGCCGAATCTTTCCCTTCCGGAAGGACTGAAGGTCCGTAGCGTCGAGAACCGTCGCCACCTGCTCAAGAAGTTCGATACGCTGCGACGTGACATCGATTCCTCGGGTACGCTGGAGGGACTCGACGCGTTTAAAGCACAGGCTTTGGAAATGGTGACTGGCGAACGAGTCCGCCATGCGTTCGAGATCGGCACGGAAGATCCCAAGCTGCGTGATATGTATGGACATCATGCATATGGACAGGGAGCCCTGCTTGCACGCCGCCTGGTCGAGGCGGGAACTCGCTGCGTCACAGTCAACACCGGCTATTGGGACCATCATGACAACATCGAGAAAGGGCTCGAAGAACAACTCGCGCCGCTGGATCAAGCGATCGCTTCGCTGATTACCGACTTGTCAGAGCGAGGAATGCTCGATGACGTTCTGATCTTTTGTGCGGGTGAGTTTGGTCGGACACCGCTGATTAACGGACATGCCGGCCGCGATCACTGGTCGAACTGTTTTACGGTCATGTTTGCCGGGGGAGGCATGAAGGGTGGGCAGGTCATCGGAGCCAGTGAAAAGTACGGCGGCGGGGTTCTGGAACGGGCCGTTACGCCACTGGATCTGCTCGCCACGATCTATCAAACGCTCGGCATCCCGCTCAGCACGCATTATGACGACTCCAGTGGCAGGCCAACCAGCATCGTCGATACAGGTAAGCCGATTCGAGAGTTGGCCTAGAGGGGGCCTGGACGGACTGGCTAAAGGCGGCTTGGTGCAACGACCAATCTGTTGCCGGTTAAACTGATACGCGCTATTGGCGGAATGACGATCGAAAATCGGGGTGGCACGGTTTTGGACTTCTTTGGTTCTGAAACTTGACTCATTGAGTCAGATTTCAGGATTTCTTCCAAAGTAGCCATCATCGCTCCGCGTGATGAGCATGCGTCGGAAACGATTCAATCGTTGCCGACGCATCGGGACAGATATTCCGTTTGAATTTCTGATTTGAGAACATGCGAATTGAAAATTGGCAGGTTCTCGAACAATGTTCATCACGCGGAGCGATGATGGCTACTTTGGTCTGAGACGGAGCCTCGACGGAGTCTTCAACAGGCTGTGTCTTCATGGCTCGTTAACGGGTCCGACGCCCACGGCTTAATCGAAGACGGTAAAACCGTGGCGCCCTTTTCGCGCATTTCTGTTCTAAAAACCTTTCGTTCCCAACAACGCAAACATCCGATCCCCAGGGCAATTCATCCGTATAGGCTAACGGTCTCGCTTCTGCATTTCCAAAATCTCGTCGATGGATAATGCTCGTCGAAAAACCTGCACATCCGAAAGGGACCCATGAAAAAAGTCTCCGCAACCTGCGCCGATCTGCCACGGTTGATCGCTAGCGAGATTCAGTGACGAGGCTTTTCCGACTGAAGACTCTGCAACTGATTTTCCGTCGACAAATAAACGCAATGTGTCACCGTGACGTTGAGCGGCGACATGATGCCAGCCCGGAGGGAACTCGTCGTCCCACGTGACACAAGCACCGGTTTGCAGAGACCAGACATGAGCTGATGGAAGAGTTGTGGCGAACAGTTTTCCTTGATGCTGGGCCATCGTCCAGACCCGGCGGTATGTGACGTCGGGTGTCGTGTCGAGTTGCTTCAACATCGTCCATGACTGGCTCCCCTCGTAACGGAAAATCTGCCCAAGCGGCAACGTTCCGGCGTAAAAACTGCCGTTGTGGACGAGCATTCCCATGACTTCCAGTTCTTCGCCCAGCCGACCTCGATCCCGCCAGACTTCCTTGTCCCATGCGAACACCTTTCCAGTCCTCCACGCGGCAACTTGCAGTTGTCCCTTGTAAGTAGTGAAGGCATAGGTCTGGGTATTTTCCTCTTCTCCCACGCGACCGAGATCGGTCCATTCTTTTCCGTCAAAGCGGTACACATGCCCTTCGTCATAACCGGTCGCCCAGAGATGACCGTTGAAAACGCCGAGTGCTTCGACCCGTTTGCCGTTAGGGACTTCGAGCGGCGTCCATCGCTTTTCGCCGTCATAACGGAAGAACGCTGCTGGCTTATACAACGAGCCAACGTATAACTTGCCACGAAAGACCACCATTCCGCCGACCGCTTCCATTTCCGGGAAGTGCCCGACTTCTTCCCATTTGGCGTCACCGAGATAACGAAAGATGCGACCGCCAAAATGAGGATTCTCTGATTCGCTCAATGCGGACCCCCCGAGACGGTATTTTCCCGACCCGACATACAGATCACCCTGATAGGCTGCCATGCCGGTAATGCTGTTGGCCTTGTCTGGCGTGCCGCAGTCGGTCCACTGATTTGTGCCATCATAGCGGTAGAGATGCCCCGCCTGATTGTTACCGGGTTCACACGTTCCGACGTACAGTTTTCCTCGGTGAACCGCCATCGTCTGTCCATAAACCGCGTTTCCAGGTCGACCTTCATCTTTGAAAAGTGGCTCGGTTCCAGAATCGATTCCGAATTGCAATTGACGATAGTTCGCTTGCGAATGCGTGACTCCGGCGTTGTTCCGCACACTGAGATGAAACCCGGTACGGGAGGCCGTGTCGAACTGGCTGACAATGTCACCCAGATCGTCATCCGATTCAGCAACCGTGTGCAACCATAACGAAATTGTGAAATTGCTGTTACCGAGCTTTAACGGTTCGGCTGCGGGAATGGAGATCGAACTTCCGCGTCCGTCGAATTTCGCTGATTGTGCAGGGAAGTCACCGACCTCAAATGTCACGGCCCGATTTTCGCCGTGCGGACCTGTTGCCACAGAATTCTTGACGTCACCGGCAAGTTTCCAGCGTGCAACCGGTCCGTCTGCCGCGAACGAATTACAGGCTGCGAGTTGTGCGGTACAAAAAAAGACCAAGAAACGAAAATGTGTCATCGACGATTTCCCTGACAGGCCGATTTCAAAAACATCGATTCGTATGACGCACGCAATTCGCTTCAGTCTATCCCCTTCGCACATCACGCGACCAGCGATTCCGTCAGCGTTTTCCGAAGGCGAAATTCATCAACGAAATTTTGGAAAACCCGAAGCTGTGCGGATTCTGAATTTGTAGCGATTTCAAAACGGGGAATTGAACAGAAGGCAACGACGTTAACGAAGAAGGAGAAGCAAATGATGAATCAGCCGTAACACACTGATTCAACCTGAAAGTCGAAGCGTGGAGAAGAGACAGGCCGACCCTCCCAACTCTTCCTTCGTTAACTTCGTTGCCTTGTGTTCAAAATCCTCAGCATCTGAATTGGATTACGCGGCAACAAACAATGGTTATCGATAGCGGACAAGTCGAACCATATATCGCGCGAGACTTTTTAACACGCCGTTCCCGCAATTTCGGAATTCACCCCTCCCGATATCGGCTTCCCGTAAAAAGCCCGTTTGAATTCGCTTATCCATCCGGTCTGGTTAGTATCCAGTGCATGCGAAAGCTCACTTGGAGAAGTTCACGAGATCGCGAACTCCTCAGATCAGATTCTCATTCCAGGAAGTGACAATGCTTTATCGATTCTTAATTGCCAGAGCGTGGTTGGCTGGAGTAATGCTGCTCAACCTGATGTCGTTGAATCTGACGGCTGATGCGGGCGATTTACCGCCGAAGGACGACGGCAAACTGAGGATTGTGGTGTTTGGTGCGCACCCTGATGACGCTGAATTCAAAGCGGGAGGAACAGCAGCCAAATGGGCAAAGCTAGGTCATCATGTCAAACTTTGTTCCGTCACGAACGGCGACATTGGACATTGGCAAATCGCTGGTGGACCGCTGGCGCAACGCCGAGCTGCCGAATCGGCTGCAGTAGCGAAGAAATTGGGGGTCACGTCGCAGGTACTGGACCTTCACGACGGTGAGCTATTGCCAACACTGGAAAACCGGCGGTTGATTACGAAGGTGATCCGCGAATGGAAGGCGGACATTGTGATCGCTCATCGCCCCTGGGACTATCACCCGGATCATCGATACGTCGGAGTGCTGGTTCAGGACGCCGCCTTTATGGTGACCGTTCCGTTCTTCTGTCCTGACATTCCCGCTCTGACAAAGAATCCCGTGTTTCTGTATTCAAGTGACGGTTTTCAGAAGCCGTATCCCTTCAAGCCGGACGTCGTCATTTCGATCGACGATGTCTTCGATCTGAAAGTCGACGCGGTCCACGAACTGGAGTCACAGGTCTACGAGGGCGGCGCCAGCGGTAACGAAGAATTCGTTCGTTCCGTTCCCCCAGCCAGCGACGTCGCCGGACGAAAAGCGTGGCTGAATCAACGCTGGCAAGAACGCCAGTCACGTGAAGCGGACCGCTTTCGCAGCGACCTGATTTCGTCTTACGGCGAAGAAAAAGGGAAGGCGATCAAGTACGTAGAGGCGTTTGAACTGTGCGAATACGGCAGGCGTCCCAACCTGGCAGAACTGAAGCAATTATTTCCATTTGGTCCGTTGGACAAGTAACCAGGAAAGTTTTCTCATTTTCTCGTTACCAAGCTCCAGCTTGGTAACGCCTCTCTTCGAAGCTCCGCTTCGCGATTTGTGTAGCGACTTGCAACTCATGAATGCATTGGCATTCGGTGGAATCACATTCGTCGCCGTCCTCGCCAACCGGGAAGCGGAGGTTCCAAGACGTGCGTTCCCAAGCAGGGAGCTTGGGAACGAGAGGAAAAAATATGTGTCTCCGGATCAGTTCCGCTTCCGAAGTGTCAGGCGAATGATTTCTCCGTAGGTCGCAATCGAATTTGGAGATGGAAATTCTAGAACTGCGGTTTCGCCTTCAAGGTGATAGATGATTGATTGACCGGTGATTGGGTTAATCGGGATCGGTACCAGGGTGATCTCTGACAGCGAACCAGGCAGCTTACCAGCGTTGGCTGCAGCATGCATTCGCAGAGCTTCAATCGTCTGCAATCGGACAAGCAGGCCATCGAGTCGCACACTCGCTGCTCGTGCTTGTTCAATCCACGTTACTTGTGATTCAAAAATCGGAATCACTTCTTTCAGATTAGTGATGTCGCCGGATTTGTTGTTTTTTATCTCAGGCCCATCGTTCGAGCGTTTCGGCGGGGAAGCTTGATGGAAGGGGAGATAGATTGACTTGAGGATCTCGTCACGCTTGTGAAATCCCAATCGCGCCTGATGGATCGCCAGGACCTGAATCTGGGGCATTCCCGCAATCTGCTCCGGTTGAAATCCGAATTGAACGAGTTCCGATTTGGCCCGTGGGTATTCCCGATTGATCAGTTCACGGATTTCAGTCGACGCATCCGTTTCTGGCTTCTTGGAATTCGAGGCCGACACGTCTGACCGCAGCCAGTGAACCAATTTCAAAGCCTCATTTAATCCTCGCGTCCATTCCTCGGGTGTATGCGGTTTCTCGGCTTCGCGAAGAAACGGCAACTGGTACGTCAGATTCAATTCCTGTTCGATGGCCGGCCGAATGTCGATCATTGGATGCGGAGCGGATGTCACGGCCCAATACAGATTCGGAGAATCTGGTTCGGCGATCATCTCCATCAAAGGCACCTGCATTTCGATCGAAATCGCGATTCCGATGGCTCCGGCAATATTCATCGGGCACTCTGCAATGTCTCTACCCAACTGAAACCCGATCTGTATCAGCGAGACGGCTTCGTCGTATTTGCGATCAAATATCGCCACGCGAGTTTTCTGTTGAACGAGTCTGGAGAGTTGTCGCATGGCAACAAATTGAGGCGTGTACTTTCGAATCGCCTCAAATCCGGAGGTTGTTTGGAAGTCGATTCCCCAATCACAGGTTTCGCGAACCGCGGCGCTTTCGAGTTCTTCAAACACATCCGCATACCTGGAGACAAGCGATCTGACTCGTGCAATCTCACTCGCAATCGAAACTTGCTGAATGACTTTGCCATCCGCCGATGTCCTTGCGGGCCGAATCATGAAACCGAAGTGATAGCATTCGTCAAACTCTTTGCGGTCTTGATCCGAATGGGCATGAAACAGGTACAAAGCCCGATAATACGACGTCGCCGCGTTTCCTGGCCGCCGAAGACTACTATCAGGCAACAGTCGAAATTTGAAGGCCGGCTGAACTGTCGGAGCGGGGTCCACGATGAACTCATACAACCACGCCTTGTCCGCGCCCTGGATGATCTGCTTCACCTGAGCAGATGCCGTGCTTGAAAGACCATGACTGATCACCGTGATAATCAGGCAAAAATAGAGCGTTCGAATTTTCATATTTGATCTCCATCCAGTTTTTTGGGTTCGTAACGAAATCAACCGCCAGATTCTGTCGAATTCATGGCCGACTCCCAGAAATCGTGATACGTCGTCGCGTAAGAGGAATTGAAATTGCCGGAGATTTGCGACAGCGGTACATCGTCGAAATGCTCTGTAAAAATATGATCTCGCAAATCGTTGTGTTCCCTCTCGAAACCATTCATTGAAACTTCTGTCGGCAAATCCCGAGGGGACTGCGCTGGTCGCTCAGGAAGGATCACAACCGAAGATTCCTGGTTCGATGATTCCGAAGCCGACGGATTTCGGTGGTCGGCAATCAGTTGCGGAGCGAGGTTTCCGAGGAACAACATCAGAAAGATCACGGCCGCGGTCGTGGAAACACCTGTGGCGAGTTTCCAAACCATGAGTCGTCGGCGGTATACCAGTGCTTCCTGGGATCGCCAGACTTCGAACATCAGTCGTTCGTGGCTGGTGGAAGAGGGCCGCGGCTTTAACCCGCTTAAGGCTGCAGCGAATGATTCGAGATCGTTATCTACGGGTTGTTCTTGATCCATGTAATTCCCAACCTTTCCCTCAGTGCCTTCAGACCTGCGATGTAATTGCGATGTGCAGAACTCGACGATATCTCGAGCAATTCGGCAATATCCTGAAACGAAAGTCCGCCCCAAAGCCGAGCCACAATCACTTCGCGGTACTCTTGCGGTAATTCTGCCAGAGCCCGCGCCGCCTCTACGGCATCCAGCCGGTTATCGGAATTTGGAACAAACCAGTCCTTCGCTAATTCCGCGCGACCAGTTTCGTGACGTTTCCTTCGAGTGGCAGCCCGTGCCGCCGAAATGGCTTCATTTCGAACCACTCGGTAAAGCCAGCAAACGATCTGCTCACGCGGAGGCGGATGTGTGGCCAATTTGACAAACGCTGCTTGCACGACATCGGCGGCATTATTTTCCGTCCATTGTCGAGCGAATAACTCAAGCGCCGCCGAATGGCGGTCAATGAGCTCGCGCAATTCGTCGGTACAAAGTGGATTCATTTTCAACCGCCACGAAAACAAGTCGTCCCATCATAAAACGCCTGCCAAAGAATGTTGTCCCAGGAATTTCAGCTCGAATTAGAACATGCAGTAGAAATTGACGATCTGGTCAGGTCGGTGGCACGAGTCTATTTTGTCGTTCACAAGCTCCCGCTTGGGAACGAGGGAAATCTTTACCAGCGTTGAGAAACACCCGGGAATTATCAGTCTTGTGTCGGCTCAAGGGTCCCGGATTCGCTCACGATTCCGCAATGCGCTCTCTAAACGGGTTTACACCGGAACTCTATCCCAGTTCGGAATCGGGTGTGTCTAGAATGTCTTGAACTTATCGAACGAGTCAATCGGTTTCTTTTTTCCGAGGCAAGGGCAGAAGTCTCAATCGCGTTCGGACGGGATCAACGGTGACCAATGCTCCGTACTCAAGTTCAACTGTCATTTGTGATAATGCGGAAGCAATTTGTTTCCCGATATTGTCGGGGCTGACATCCTCAGACCGAATTTGAACGACGCTGGGCTTGTCTCCGTGCGTCGACGCCAAGATCCCGCTGCAGTCGAGATCATGAGTCAACACTACATACTCATTCGACTTGGCGAATTCCATGATCTGAAGGTCAGTCGCGTTACATTTCCCGAACGAATACCAATGGATCGCTTCGAATCCGCAATCGTTTAAGAATCTGACCCAGCGCGGAGAAAGATTCATGTCAATGAGGACTTTCATGCGTTTGTCAGTACGATTTCACGATCTTCTGATCGCCACGCTGCATAACGAAGTGCTTGTAAAAGATCCTCACGCTCAAGATACGGATAATCTGCGAGGACTTCATCAAAGCTATGTCCTGATCCGATCTGGTTAACAATCATGCCGACCGTCACGCGCATGCCGCGAATACATGCTTTGCCGCTCATCACATCAGGTTGCTGCGTGATTCGATCAAACTGTTCCATAGAAAATCCTTTTAGCGATTAATTCCCCCCGCATGGTACGGGTTCTCCAGAGTCGCTTCAAGAACGATTTGTTGTCTCTTTACCAAGCTCCCGCTTGGTAACGCCCGTCTTCGAAGCTCCGCTTCGCGATTCGTCCAGCGACCTGCAACTCGTAATTGCATTGGCATTCGTTGGAGTCACGTTGGTTGCCGTACTTGCCAATCGGGAAGCGGAGCTTCCAAGAAGGGCGTTCCCAAGCAGGAGCTTGGGAACGTGGGAAATTAATTGTCGTCTGCGATCGCGTCCTCCTCCTCTAAATCGTCGTACAGTTCTGCGATGTACTCCTCGTCTTCATCGGACATTTCCATTGACTGGCGGTACTGGAACGCTTCAACGTCGACTAGGTAGTCAACTTCCCCGTGGTTTTCTTTGACAATCCGGACAATGGTATCGATGTCTGTTTTAAAAAATTCCTTTCGCGGATTTGTTTTGTTAATGCGAGATTTGTGCAGAGTTCGGTGAATTGTATTTTCCAACGTCGGAGCGTCGTCGCATGAGATCATCATGTGCACATCAAACGGGAATGGGACTGATGCACTACCAAGTTCTCGTATACGATCAGAAGGTTCAAGCCGCCGCGTCATTCCAATTTTAAACACACCGTCTCCAAAGGAACCAAGATTGGATATGACGTAAACATGACCGGCCTTCGTGAGTTGCGCCTGCGAAATCGCACGTTGCTACGATGGACCCCAAAAACTGGACCAGGAAATAAGATAGAATTTCAGTGGTTCAGTTTTGGAGGGGAAGATGCCCGGTAAGCGTAAGATTCGGAGCGGGAGTTTCAAAGCGAAGGTTGCGATCGCAGCGTTGCGAGAGCA
>CAIOKO010000211.1 GCA_903858935.1 uncultured Schlesneria sp.
AGCCGCCGACGCCTCGGAAACCGCACAACAAACCATGCACTGACAAATACGATCGCCGTTCAAAAGAATTTTTAGAATTCTTTTTTTATCGATTGACTGGTCCTTCCATATCAGGGTGGGTCGAGTCTTCGAGGCCCACCAGAACCGCATAAAAGCTTCATCGAAATCCTCGAATAAGGTTGGCCAAGTTGGTCATGTTCCCTATTTCGTAGGCTTTTCCCAGATTTGAAGTTGGTCAACTTCGCCAACTTGATCATTTTCTTCCCTTCTTTCCCCTTCGTGTCCTTCGCGCTCTTCGTGTTCAAGGCTCTTCTCTTGTGTTCCGCGTAACGCGACGCGAATTTCGGTGTAAAAGTTCGATCAAGTTCGATCGACTTCGACAATTCCTCGTAATTCATAGGGTTTTGGAGATTTGTTTCCCCGCTTTTTGGGGTGTTCGAGTTCGATCAAGTTCGACGCAGTTCGATCGAGTTCGAATCACCCCCCAGGTAAGCCGAACGGGAGCCCCCCGATTTTTTCTTGTTTGAAACCGATTCTCAACCCCTTTGGCAGGTCCCCGTCCGAAACGTCAAAAAAAGTTGGCCAAGTTGGCCAACTTCATCATGGACTTCCCTTCTTTCCCCTTCGTGTCCCTCGCGCTCTTCGTGTTCAAGGCTCTTCTCTTGTGTTCCGCGTAACGCGACGCGAATTTCGGTGTCAAAGTTCGATCAAGTTCGACCAACTTCGACCATTCCTCGTAATTCATAGAGTTTTCGAAGATTTTTTCCCGTTTTTCTGCCGCGCACGAGTTCGTTCGAGTTCGACCGAGTTCGAATCGCATCCCCCTGAAGCCGAAAAGGAGCCCTCCCCGGTTTTTCTTGTTTGATAACGACTCTCAACCGCTGCGGCCGGTACCAATCCCGAACCTCGAAAAAAGTTGGCCAAGTTGGCCAAGTTCCGTGTTTTATAGGCTTTTTGAAGAGATGAACTTGGCCAACTTCATCTCTTTCTTCCCTTCTTTCCGCTTCGTGTTCTTCGTGTTTAAGACTCCGCTCTTGTTTTCCCTCCTCAAGCGTCGCGAATTTTGGTGTCAAAGTTTGATCGAGTTCGTTCGACTTCGACCATTCCTCGTAATTCATAGGGTTTTGGCGACCTATTCCACCGTTTTTTGGGGTGTTCGAGTTTGTTCGAGTTTGTTCGAGTTTGTTCGAGTTTGTTCGAGTTTGTTCGAGTTTGTTCGAGTTTGTTCGAGTTTGTTCGAGTTTGTTCGAGTTCGATCATGCTCCAGCAGTAAATGAGAGAACCACCCCACCCAGCAACGACTCAACGATACTCCACAGCCGAACAACGGATCGCCCAGCGTTACAAGCAAACGTTGGTGTAACCTGTATTTCAAAAACTTCCGAGTTGTTAAAGATCAAATATCATCATCGCCCGGTTGTGATTCCTGAAGACCCAGGCAACAACGCGAAATCGAATCACGCGGAACCATTAAGCCCCGCCAGATTTCACCGACCGCCCGCAGAATTACAAAAACACAACTTGCGACATAAATATACAAAAAGACAAGTCGCTCGTCAACGCAAAAGCGACATAACTTCTTAACGTTTGGAAGGTGCTCACAAACCGCTTTTTTTCGAGGACACCGCAGACATGATTCCGCCGCAATGATCTTGTTAAGTAGAACGTCCTTACAACCTCCGGGTGAACTCCCTCCTGAGAGGGTCGCTTCCATCCTGGAGTTCCGTCAATTGCGTGAAAGGCCGAACGGAATTGCCAGAACGGTGTTTGAGATTTCTGAGCGCTTGATTCGGGAGAAGGCGAATGGACGGCGGTGAAACAGATGTCCGCAGTAAGTTTTCCCTGGTTGTTCCTGTGTGTTGCATTTCGTACGATCGTGCTCCACGATCTCAACATTTACAAAAAATCCCCGAGCCGATGA
Source organism: uncultured Schlesneria sp. (assembly GCA_903858935.1). GTDB lineage: Bacteria > Planctomycetota > Planctomycetia > Planctomycetales > Planctomycetaceae > Schlesneria. Next base: position 1,922 of record CAIOKO010000211.1, read on the forward strand.
GTACCACCAGATCCGGGCCACCTTACAAGATCACGGTCACCCATGACGCCCGAGCAACGCGCCCGTCTGCACATCGACCACCAGCTTGAACAGGCTGGCTGGAACGTCCAGGATTACCGCCAGATGAACATCTCGGCGGGGTTGGGCGTTGCCGTGCGGGAATTTCCGCTCAAGACTGGGTTCGCCGACTACATGCTCTACGCTGATTCAAAGGCGATTGGCGTGATCGAAGCCAAACCCAAGGGCCATACGCTCACCGGCGTCGAAACCCAGTCGGGAAAATACCTGGAAGGGCTGCCAGACCTGTTTCCCAATCACCGGCTGCCCCTCCCGTTCGCGTACGAGTCCACAGGCGACGTCACCCAGTTCACGAATGCCCTGGAACCCGACCCCCGCAGCCGGACCGTCTTCACGTTCCATCGACCTGAAGAACTGATTCGCCTCGCGAAACTGGATCAGCAGTTGAGATCCGCGTTCCAGGCGATGCCCCCGCTCGATATTGGTCGTCTCTGGCGAGTTCAGACCGAAAGCATCGAGAAGCTCGAAAAGTCGCTGGCAGCCAACCGACCGCGAGCCTTGATCCAGATGGCGACAGGATCGGGCAAAACTTTCACGGCGGTCAATATCTGTTACCGGCTGATCAAGTACGCCCAGGCCAAACGGATTCTGTTTCTGGTCGACCGCAATAACCTGGGCGAGCAGACTGAGAGCGAATTTCAGCAGTTCATCAGTCCCGTCAACGGCTACAAGTTCACTGAGGAATACACGGTCCAGCACCTGAAAAAGAACACCATCACCCCAGCGTCGAGAGTCTGCATCACCACGATTCAGCGTCTCTATTCCATGCTGAAGGGCGAGGACGAATTCCAGGAAGAGAACGAGGAAGGATCGCTGTTCGAGACCGAAAATTCTCTCATCAAAGAACCGCTCCCGGTCATTTACAACGCCAAGATCCCCATTGAAACCTTCGACGTGATCGTCGTGGATGAATGTCATCGGTCCATCTACAACATCTGGCGACAGGTTCTCGACTACTTCGACGCGACCCTGATCGGCCTGACCGCCACGCCGACCAAGCAGACAATCGGCTTCTTCGGCGGGAACTTCGTCCAGGACTACACCCACGAACAGGCGGTCGTCGATGGCGTCAACGTCGGTTACGACGTCTATCGGATCGAAACCCAGATCACCAAAAACGGAGCCAAACTCGCCCGCGAACCCGGTGTCTTCGTCCCTCATCGCGATCGTCGGACCAAGGTGAAAAAGTACAAGGAGCTGGATGACGACCTGACCTACACCGCCAATCAGTTGGACCGAGATGTCGTCTCTGACAACCAGATCCGATTGGTCATCAGTACGTTCAAGGAAAAGCTGCCGGAGATCTTTCCCGGCCGCACCGAAGTCCCCAAGACTCTCGTCTTCGCCAAGACTGATCAACACGCTGAGGACATCGTTCAGGCCATCCGGGACGTATTCGGCAAGGGAAACGATTTCTGTCAGAAGATTACGTCCAAGAGCACGGGTAAAACTCCGAAGGAGCATTTATCCGCGTTCCGCACGATGTACTTCCCCCGGATCGCCGTCACCGTGGACATGATCGCTACCGGAACCGACGTCAAACCCCTTGAATGCCTGATCTTCATGCGGAATATCCGCTCCCTCTCATACTTCGAACAGATGAAAGGGCGAGGCTGTCGGATCATCAAATCGGACGACCTGCAAAGCGTCACCCCCGATGCCAAGCATAAGACACACTTCGTCATTGTCGATGCCGTCGGTGTCTGTGAAGAAACCAAGTCCACTACGAAACCACTCGACCGTAAGCCGTCAGTCCCCCTGGACAAACTACTCAATCTGGCCGCCGCAGGAGTCGTCGACGCCGATCTGGCTTCCACGCTCGCCGCCCGGCTGGCCCGACTCGATCAGGAGGTGACACCCGCCCAAGCGAACGAGATCGCACAGGCATCGGGCGGACAATCACTCGGGACACTCAGCGCGATCCTGCTCGAAAGCATCGACGCGGACTCGAACGCCGTGATCGCCAGCGAGAAGCACAACCTCCCCGCAGGCCAGGAACCGACCGACGAGCATCTCGCCGCCGTCGAACAGGAACACGTCTCCCAGGCATTGAAGCCATTCCACAATCCCAAGCTCAGGGACGCGATCCTGTCCGCGAAACGCTCGCTGGATCAGGTGATCGACGAACAGACCCCCGATCAACTTCTGCGAGCCGGTTTCGACGCGGCAGCCCTGGAAAAAGCGAAGTCGATGGTCATCAGCTTTCGGAAGTTCATCGAAGAGAACAAAGACGAGATCGAAGCCCTCAAGGTTTTGTACAGTCAGCCGTATCGAGCCGGACTGAAGTTTCGTCACGTCAAGGAACTGGCAGGCAAGCTGAATAAACCCCCGTTCTACGTCGATCCCACTCACCCGGAAACGCTGGGCCGACTCTGGAACGCGTTCGAAGTCGCTGAACCCGGAAACGTGCGAGGCAAAGGTGGTAAACAACTCGTCGACGTCATCGCCCTGGTCCGTCACGCGATCGACCCGAAAACGCCTTTGTCACCGGTCGGGATGACCGTCGAGGAACGGTATCAACAATGGATCGCTGAAAAGCAGACAACGGGAACCGTGTTCTCAACCGACCAGCGAAAATGGCTCGACGCGATCAAAGACCACATCGCCAGCAGCCTGAACATCGAACAGGACGACCTGGAAGAAGTTCCTTTCAACCAGATCGGCGGCATCGGCAAAGCGTATGAACTTTTTGGCAACGAGCTTGTTATACTCTTAGCGGAATTGAACCAGCGCCTGGCTCTGTAAAAGAGGTGTAGCGATGATTACGGCGATTTTTGAGAACGGAGTGTTTCGCCCGACGGAAAAGGTGGACCTGCCAGAAGGTGTCACGGTTCGTTTTGAGCCCGAAGAAATCGGGACGCCCAACCTGGCCCCGGCAGTACCAACCCCGTCAGATGGTCAGCTCAAAATTTACGACGTCTTAACTCGCCGATTCAACTCGGGTTCTCGCGATCTTGCGGAACGACACAACGAGCATCAGCCATGACGCCGGTCTTCTTGGATACAGTCGGACTTCTCGCGCTTTGGGACCAGGACGATCAATGGCACTCAGCCGCAGTTCCCGCATACAGTCGACTCGTGAGCGCCGGACGGCAGACGGTTTCGACCCCATTGGTGTTGTACGAGTGCGGGAATGCGGTAGCGCGCTCCCCGTTTCGTGCCGAAGTAGACTTGCTGAGGCAACTGATGGCAGCGGAGGGGCAACTCATCGAACCCACTGTCTTAGAGATCGAAACGGCATGGAGTCATTTCGTTCGTGGAACGGCAGGATCTGCGGGAATCGTCGATCATGTGTCGTTTGCGGTCATGCGTCGACTGGGGATCACGCAAGCCTTTACCAACGACAAGCATTTTTCAGCGGCCGGCTTTCAGGTTTTGTTTTGACGATATGCTTCATAGAAATCTTGAGCGAAGCTGCCTGTGACAAATTTTCTGAATGATTATGGACAAGACGATGAAGACACATACGGGCGGTATCCACGGTAATTTCATAGAACTTTCCGACAACCCAGGCTTGCCGGACGGCGAAGAAGTAGAGATTCAAGTCACAACGAGAACAAGGAATTGGCGGCCGGGTGAGGGGCTGGAACGCTGCGCCGGTGCAATGGCAGATCACTGGACCGAGGACGACGACCAGATCCTCGCCGCAATTCAAGAGGATCGTCAAAATGCCGTTCATTGCGAGTTGGCAGAATGACGCATTTTTATCCCGAAGGGATGTTAGCGATTAGCCGGTGGTTGAGCGTCAGCGACACCACCGGTTGGCAATCCCACGGCTCGACATGTCCCGGAGGGACTACAGACAAATCTGGCCAAGGCGCCATTGAGCGATCACCGCGTCACGGGGATCTGGCATCCCGCCGGGATGCGATTGTTTCTCAGGGAACCGTTTCCGGTGGTGTCGCTGGCGCTCAACCACCGGCTAATTGCTTTAGTCCCGCTGGGACAAAGATGATTCTCGCCTGTCGATCTTTGTTGCAAGCACCACGAACAGATCGGCTTTCGCCATCGAGCGACGCTTTCTACTTTGAGCGATGGAACGCTGTCGACGATCGAAGGTTGCTCGATGCGATCAAAGACCACATCGACAGCAGCCTGAACATTGAGCAGGACGACCTGGAACACGTCCCGTTCAACCAGATCGGCGGCATCGGCAAAGCGTATGAACTTTTTGGCGATCAACTTACCGCGATTTTGGATGAACTCAACATGAGGTTGGCGGCATGACGGAGAAAAACGCCAAGCCTCGCGGCAAGATTAAGTCTCACGGACATGCGGATTTGCCTGTATTGCCCTCCAAATGGTGCTGGGCAACGATTAACGATCTAGCGGCAGCAGAGCCAAACTCCATCACTGATGGGCCATTCGGGTCCAATCTGAAGACATCGCACTATACTGAGACCGGACCGCGAGTCATTCGTCTTCAAAATATCGGTGATGGCATCTTTCACGACGCTACTGCACATATTTCGGAATCGCATTTCAGCCGATTAAAAAAGCATGAGGTTGTCGCGGGCGATCTCGTAATCGCAGCTTTAGGCGAGACGTTGCCAAGATCCTGTGTCATGCCGCCTTGGGTTGGTCCAGCTATCGTAAAAGCAGATTGTCCACGATTTCGAGCGAACAGAAGCATCGTGCTTCCGGAGTTTGTCAACTACGCGTTGAATTCGCCCGATACGCAGCGGCGAACATCTGAGATCATCCACGGCGTCGGACGACCGAGGTTGAATCTATCTGAGGTTCGCGGGATCTGGATTCCACTCGCCCCAATCAACGAACAACGTCGGATCGTCTCAAAGATCGAGGAACTGTTTTCCGACCTGGATGCCGGGGTTGCAGCCCTGAAGCGGGCGAAGGCGAATCTGAAGCGATACCGTGCCGCCGTCCTCAAAGCCGCCGTCGAAGGGAAGCTCACCGAAGAGTGGCGAGCCAAACATCCCCACGCCGAACCCGCCTCAAAGCTCCTCGCCCGAATCCTGACCGAACGCCGCCAAAAGTGGGAATCCGAACAACTCGCCAAATTCGCCGGCGCGGGAAAGGAACCACCGAAGGGTTGGAAAGAAAAGTACGTCGAACCGACACCACCTGACACGACGGATCTGCCGGAACTTCCCGAAGATTGGTGTTGGGTAAGCTTGGACCAGACTTGCGATATTGGGACCGGAACCACCCCAAGCAGAAGCAATCCGGCCTTTTATTCAGGTGGCACGATTCCGTGGGTCATGAGCAGCGCAGTGAATCGGTCATTCGTCGATGAAGCCTCAGAGTTCGTCACCGAACATGCGATTCGCGAGACGACACTTCGACTTTATCCGGCAGGCACTTTGATCATAGCTCTTTATGGCGAGGGCAAGACTCGGGGAACGGTCTCCGAATTACGAATCGCAGCCACAGTCAACCAAGCGATTGGAACGTTGGGATTTGCTGAGACGGGTAATTTGATCCGTCCGTTTGTGAAATTGTTTCTGGCAAGCAACTACGATCAACTTCGTCGCCAAGCCGCTGGCGGAATGCAGCCCAATCTTAATCTTGGAATTTTAAAACAGATCGCGGTGCCAATACCTCCACTTAACGAGCAAACCCCAATCGTTGCTGAGGTCGCAATGGTACTTTCCCAGATCGAGGCCGCAGAGACTGCTATCGATCAAGATCTACTCCGTGCAGGCCGCCTTCGCCAAAGCGTCCTCAAGCAAGCCTTCGCGGGCAAACTCGTCCCGCAAGATCCGAACGACGAACCGGCGAGCGTAATGCTGGATAAACTCCACGGCGGTCAAACGGAAGAAGCTCCGAAGAAACAACGCCGTACTCGACAATCACCCAATGTTTGATTGAGTTTGACATGCAGGCAGTCACTTTTTGAATGGGGTGGATGAAACCTCGCGTGAACGGGCGGATGCTCTGCCTCTTCCGCTGACCGTCGCGTCTTTCCCCTGAAAGGGGAGCGGATACCAGCCCAGGGCAAGCTCGTCTTCGAGCGCCGCCCTGGGTCACAATCAAAAAAAACGGATTTGCCCTGTAAGGGCTACGGAACCGACAATACACAATTTCCGCATCATTGTTTTGACCCAGATCCCGATCGTTACGTTCCCGTGCCCCTTCAGGGCACCCACAATTCCCTCAACCACATCCCAGGGCGGCGCTCGATGACTCGCTTGCCCTGGGCTGATATCCGTATCCCCTTCGGGGAACAGACGATTGCCACATCTGCATCGATTACCATTCCGACGAATGGGAGACGGCGCGAACAATTCCAACGAATGCGGGGGCAACCAACACCCTCTTGGAATCCGGACGCAACCCTTCCGTAGACGCGGTCGTTGAATTGAATCGCACGTAGACGGACTTACGCTCCGCATTTTCTCCTGGCATCGAATTCTTTCCCCTGAAAGGGGAGCGGATACCAGCCCAGGGCAAGCTCGTCCGCGAGCGCCGCCCTGGGGCACCGATCAAAAAAACGGATTTGCCCTGAAAGGGCAATGGAACCGACAATACACAATTCCCGCATCATTTTTTTATCTGAATCGCGATCATTACGTTCCCGTGGCCCTTCAGGGCACCCACAATTCCCCTCAACCGCAACCCAGGGCGGCGCTCGATGACTCGCTTGCCCTGGGCTGATATCCGTATCCCCTTCGGGGAAAAGACGATTGCCACATCTGCGTCGAATACGGTTCCGACGAATTGGTGACGGTGCAAACAATTCCACCGTATGCGACGACAACCAACCTCCTCACGGAATTTGGACGCTTTCCAACCGTTCACGCGGGCGTTGAATTCAATCAATTGTGAACGGGTATCCCGGCCCGCTCGTTCCCATGACCGCCCCGTCTCTTTCCCCTGAAAGTCCACCAACAAAAATAACGATGAGGTCGACACGTGACCGTTCGCCATCTCGGGTATCCCTTCCGTCTCTTTCCCCTGAAAGGGGAGCGGATATCAGCCCAGGGCAAGCTCGTCCGCGAGCGCCGCCCTGGGGCACAAACAACAAAGACGGATTTGCCCTGTAAGGGCAATGGAACCGCAATTATACAATTTTCGCATCATTTTTTGACCCGAATCGCGTTGATTGCATTCCAGTGCCCCTTCAGGGCACCCACAATTACCCTAAACCGAAACCCAGGGCGGCGCTCGAAGACTCGCTTGCCCTGGGCTGGTATCCCTATCCCCTTCGGGGAAAAAACATGTGCCCTGGGGTGGTAACAGTATCCCCTTCTGAGAAAAGGCATGTGCGCTCCGGAACAATACTTTTCCTTCAACTCGACAAATCGCGGATTCCCAGTCACGATCTTTTTCCGGTGATTTATTCTATTCCATTCCATCCGGAGAGATTCCCGTGTCTCAATCCCTTGCGAAAAATCTCATCCACCTGGTGTTCAGCACCAAAGATCGAAGGCCGTTAATTCGATCCGAAATCCGTGATGACCTCCACAGATTTTCGGCGGGGATTCTCCGAGACCTCGACTCGGATGCCCTGGTGATGAATTCTGTGTCTGATCACATTCATATTCTTTTCAACCTGCACAAGACGAAATCGCTATCCGACGTCATCATGGAATTGAAACGAGGAACATCGATCTGGATCAAAGAAAAAGAT
>CAIOKO010000212.1 GCA_903858935.1 uncultured Schlesneria sp.
CTTCGAGGTCCACCATTCTTCTACCCGCTACGTTTTGGTGGGCCTCGAAGACTCGACCCACCCTACTGCTTTGTACATGTTCTGAATATAGACGTTCGTTACGCCAGAATATCCCTGAGTACCCGGCCTTCTTCTGTCGGTCCGACCAGGCGTTGGTCGAGTCCCTGATACGTATAGTGGAACTGGTATGGATCGAGTCCCAACACGTGCAGGATTGTTGCCTGCAGGTCGCGAATGCTCACTTTATTCTCGACAGGGTAATATCCGAACTCGTCGGTCTGGCCGTACGCAAGCCCCCCCTTGATGCCGCCACCCGCCATCCACATCGTGAAGGCAAACGGGTGATGGTCCCGCCCGATGTAACCCTTTTTCAGTTCTGATCGGACATTGTTCTGCATCATGGGCGTTCGCCCAAACTCGCCACCCCAGACGATCAATGTTTCGTCGAGGAGACCTCGTTGCTTGAGGTCGGTGATCAGCCCCGCGATCGCTCGGTCGGTCTGCTGGCATTTGATCGGCAGCGTTTCATCAATGCTTTCCCCCAGCGACGATCCGTGGTGATCCCATCCCCAGTCATAAAGCTGAACGTAACGGACACCGTTTTCGATCAGTCGTCGAGCCAGCAGACAATTGTTCGCAAACGTCGGGTCGTCACCTTTGTAAAGCTGCCGAGGATCGTCGGCACTTTCCGCTTGAGAAACAAAACCTGGCTTGGCACCGTACAAATCGAGCACATGCTGCGGCTCTTTGGAAATGTCCATGACCTCTGGAACCGAGACCTGCATGCGGCAGGCCAGTTCGTACTGAGCGATCCGCGTGATCGTTTCCGCATCACCGCTCCGCTGGAATTCCGCCTGATTCATTTCGGCTAGTGTATCCAGCATCCGTCGGCGCAGGTCCCGGTCCATTCCCGGCGGATCACTCAGGTACAGCACCGGATCACCAGTGGTGCGGCATTGCACCCCCTGATAGACGCTTGGCAGGAAGCCTGACCCCCACAGGGATTTCCCCGCATCGGGCGTCTTGCCACCGGAGAGCAGCACCACAAACCCAGGCAAATCCTGATTGACGCTCCCCAGTCCGTAAGTGACCCACGAACCGATCGATGCTCCGCCAAGGCGCGGCGAGCCCGTATGAGTGAAAAGCTGTGACGGAGCGTGATTGAACTGGTCGGTAGTCACGGTTCGAATGACGCAGACCTGATCAATGACTTTCGCCAGGTTCGGCAAAAGTTCGCTGACGAGTTGTCCGCTTTGGCCATGTCGAGAGAATTCGAATTGTCCTGCCAGAATCTTGGGGACTCCACGGATGAAGGCGAACCGTTTCCCTTCCAGAAACGATGCAGGAGCATCCTGCATGTGTAGTTTCTTCAGTTCGGGCTTGTCATCAAAAAGTTCTAATTGTGAAGGCGATCCTGCCATGTGCAGGTAGATCACCCGCTTGGCTCGCGGCGCGATCATCGGCTGTTTGGGGATCAGCGGATTTGCCGCAGGTGAGTTCGCTCCCATCCCGTCCCTGGCCAGCAGCGACTGAAGCGCCATCGCACCCAATCCCAGTCCGCTGGATTGAAAAAAATGTCGGCGCGTTCCACTGCGAATCTGATGCAGAGCAGGGGTGATGAATTCTGTCATGATTTATTTCCGAGTTAAAAACTCATCCAGGTTCAGGATGGCATTGGCTGTGACGATCCACGACGCGAATTCGGCCGAATTCATCTCGCCTGGATTTCCGCGACACGTTTTGATGATCGCAGCGGCCTGATCTGGTGACTCCGCAAACTTGCTTTTCACTTCACGCTGAAGTCGTACAAGCGGTTCCGTTTCGCCTTGAACAAGAGGACGTATCAAAGCCAATCGCAAGCCATAGGCCACCCGAGAATCGGCGTCAGCAGGCTGATTAACCATTCGCTTCGCCAATGCCGCCGCCGCTTCGAGGTAAACCGGATCATTCAGCGTGACCAGGGCCTGAAGAGGTGTATTCGTGCGGATCCGTCGGATCTGACAGACCTCGCCACTTCCCGCGTCAAACATCGTGAGTGACGGGTAAGGAGTAGTTCGCTTCAGGTACGTGTAAAGACTGCGACGGAATCGATCCGCCCCTTCGGCATCGACCCAGGTCTTGCCGTTGTAGGTCGATCGCCACAAGCCCGCAGGCTGAGGCGGCATCACCGAAGGACCTCCAAGTTTAGTCGACAGCAGTCCCGCAACCGCCAGGGCCTGATCCCGCACGACTTCGGCACCAAGTCGAAATCGCGCACCTCGTGACGGAATCGTGTTGCGTGGATCAAGTTCCTGCAGCGCGGCTGAAATTTCTGACGATTGGCGATAGGTGTCGCTCAACACAATCGTTTTCAAAAGTTTTTTCAGTGACCAGCCGCCGTCACGGTACTCGGCGGCTAACTTGTCGAGCAGTTCCGGGTTCGAAGGTGCGGCCCCCAGGGCACCGAAGTCTTCTTCCGTTTCCACGATGCCGATCCCGAATACTCGTCCCCAGATTCTGTTGGCCCAGACGCGAGGTGTCAGCGGGTTTTCCTGATTGACCAGCCATTTCGCCACGGACAGGCGATTCAGCGACTCTTCGGCATTTGACGGACCGAATTCGGTGAGCAGTGACGCCTGGACAGGATCACCCTGATCCAGGAAGTTGCCCCGCTTATGGATCTTGGTCACGCGTTTTTTATCGGGTGATAACTCTCGCATGACAGGAACCAGTGCGAGATCCGCGTTGAAGTCATTCAGCGACTTTTTTGAGGCTGCCAATTCATCTCGCAGCTTACGGCATTCGGGCGAATCTTGCGGCAATACCAAACTAGCCGGATCAGCCGTGCTGGCACTCAACCGGAAATTGACCAGCGTCAGTCGATTGCCATAGGCCTGCGTCAACGTGACTCGCAACTTTGTTTCCGCGTCCAGTTTCAACGGTTCCGCAAAATCAAAAAACGCAAAATGTCGTTCACGGGACCGAGGACTGACCGCCCACCCAGTTTTTGTATCTCCATCGATTGCCGCAGCGACAGGCCATCCATCCTGCGAAAAATCAGACCGAGCGTTTTTCAATTTCAACGCGCGAAGCGCGTCAGCATCGACGCGTTCGACGGCGATTTCTGACACGACGAAATTCGGATCGGCGGGATTGCGACCAAGACCCAACTGGCCATCAGCGAATTTCGTTGGAATCGCTTCCAGTCGTAGGGCAGTATAATTTCCTGCGTTCAGTGACATCGTCAGCGAGTAAACGTCGTCGGCTTCGGATTTGCCACTGACCAGAATCGTCTGATCCGGAGCTGGGGTCAGCGTTGCCCCATTTGTGGACTTGGCTTCACTTACTTGAACTGGCGTCCATAGTGCATTTTTGGATTCACCAAAGTTCTCTGCGTTCTGTTCCGCCGCTTTTAAATCGGCCTCAACCTGAGCAACTCGCTTTTGCAGAGTTTCTCGTTGTGACTTCTGTTGCGGAGACAGCACTTCCAGGCGCGGGGCATCGTCGTAACGATCGGCGTCTTCCGTCTGATTGAAAATCGCGTAGAAGCGATAATAGTCGTCATTCGAAATGGGATCGTATTTGTGCGTGTGGCATTTCGCGCAACCCATCGTAAGCCCCATCCAGACTTGGATTGTCGTGTCAACACGATCTTTGACCGCGGCGACGCGAAACTCTTCATCATCGGTCCCCCCTTCGTCGTTTGCCATCGTATTGCGGTGGAAGGCGGTCGCGATGATTTGTTGTTGAGTCGCGTTTGGCAGCAGATCACCCGCCAGTTGTTCCGCTGTGAACTGATCCAGCGGCATGTCGCCGTTGAGAGCCTGGATAACCCAGTCCCGGTAAGGCCACATCGATCGCCCTAGATCTTTTTCGTAACCTTTGGTGTCGGCAAAACGAGCGAGATCAAGCCACATTCGTGCCCAGTGTTCTCCGAATTGTGGCGACTTGAGCAGTTCATCGACATAACGCTCGTACGTCTCCGCAGAAAACGATTTGGCGAATTGATCCGCCGCCTCGGGTGTCGGTGGAAGACCAATCAAATCGAGTGACAACCGTCTGGCTAATGCGTAAGGAGTCGCGGCAGGACGAAGTGCCAACCCGCGCTTTTTTAATGCATTGGCGACAATCTCGTCGATTGATCCGGATGGTTTAACGACAGGTTCAAACGACCAATGCCGTTCCCATTTCGCTCCGTCCGCGATCCAGCGGCGGATCGAGTCGATCTGTTCAGGAGTCACTTTCTTACGCGATTTGGGAGGGGGCATCACCAGATCAGGATCGGTGCTGGTCATGCGAGCGATGATCAGACTTTGATCAGGCTGGCCCGGCATAATTGCAGCCTGATCTTTACGCAACTTTTTGGCATCGGCCTGGACGTCGAGTCGCAATTCCCCCTGACGTTCATGTTCGTCAGGACCATGACATGCAAAACAGTTTGCCGAAAGCACTGGCAAGACGTCGCGAGCAAAATGGACAGGCTCTGCGGCATGGACCGTGAGCGTCACACTCGATATCAGCATCACAAAAAATGAAAAGAATTTCATCAATGGCACTCCGCCTCGACTCGTTGTTCCAGTTCCGACAGATCAATCATAGGGCACGCCGAGCCGCGCGTCATCGCTTCCAGAGACGTCGGATCTTTAAAAGCGGAACCGCTGATGATACAGACAATATTGGCGTTCGGGTCAAGCTGACCGGCTCGAGCAGCCTGCAATACGCCGGCCACGGCAGACGAACCAGCCGGTTCGGCGAAGAGACCTTCTTCCCTGGCCAGTCTCGACTGAATTTCGAACACAGATTCATCTGAAACGAGGTGCCCGGTTCCACCACTTTCCCGACAGGCCTTGATCACTTCATTGGCATCAATAACCTGAGGAACCTGCAGCCCGCTGATCCGGGTCGTACAGTCGACGTTACGTCCAACAATCGCCCCCGACTTCAATGGTCCTGAAATGGTGTCGTTCCCCTCGGGCTGAACGCATTCCACGCGCGGAAGTCGTTCGATCTTTCCCGCTTTCAGCAGTTGGTTGAACCCGCGAGCAATCGCCAGAACAAAACCACCACCGCCAGCCATACAGAAAACATGGTCGATCGGTTCCGTGATTTGTTCAATCAATTCATGCGAAATTCCGCAGACGCCCGACATACCGACCGGGGAATAGGCAAAGGCACTGATCTGCATTTGAGCCTGCGGCCGTGCGCTAAGCAGCCTCAAACATTCCACGACACGGTCAGAAGTCCGGCTGTCGACCCCGAAGTTACGGATACGATACATCTTCGCGCCATATGCCAGCATTTGCCGCAGCTTTCCTTCCGGCGCTTTTTCGACAATGGCAATCTCACAGGTGATTCCCGCCAGAGCACAATAAGCCGCAAGAGCCGCACCGGTATTTCCGCTGGACGTGGCAATACATTCGGTCTTGCCATTTGCCACCATGTCTGAGATCGCCGCGCAGGCGAACCGATCCTTGTAAGAACCGGTCGGGTTCGTGAACTCCAGCTTAAAGAAAAGGTTCTTCAGGCCGACGCTCGGTCCCAGACGCCGAGACCGTACCAGCGGAGTCCCTCCCTCACCGAGCGTCAGTCGTGCCGAGGAAGGGATCGGATCAATCCATTCCGCAAACCGCCAGATTCCCTGATTCATTTCGGTTTCCTCTTGTCTAACGTTTCATGAACGCAAGAAATCCACAATCGCGAGCTTTGAATGGGTGTTTATACATGATCTCCGGGTCAATCACGCAAGGTTGCGCCGCGTTCGAGAAGTCGCCACGCTATACAAGCTCGTTCAGCATTTGACGGTCGCCTGTCGTTCGTCGGACAGTGATATTTCTGCGAATCCGTTGTCCGCAACATCCATTCCACGGAGAATTCTTCAAAGAAATGGGGATAATGCGGCTAATCCGACAAAAGAGACCGTTGAAAAATTTCCCTTCGGTCCTGTTCGCACAAAATACCTGTCAAGAACGATACCTGCGGAAAAGCGCACCACGAACTGAATTGCCGTCACCTATGCCACTGTCTTTGTTAAGAAACGACTTAAACAGGGGACAATCGCTTGATTTCGGTCTGTCAGTACGACAAGAATAGCTCGCCCGTATAAAATCTTGGTAGCTGTTGTCGGTCGGCCAAATGGAACGTGCTCACGTTTGCGGTCGATCGACAGTTCACTAATGCCTTTTCATTTCAGGGAATCGACGAGATATGAAATTTCTTGCAGGCCACACGGTCGGTATCGATTTGGGAACAACATACTCCGCGATTGCACAACTCACTAAAGATGGCAAGCCAGTTTCCCTGTTGAACGCCGACGGACGAAACATCACTCCGTCAGTCGTACTCCTGGGAGCAGATGGACAGGTTGTCGTCGGTCCGACCTTCGAACGAATCTCGCAAGAATCGCCCGATCATATTGTCGAAGCGATCAAGCGACAGATGGGTAACAAAGACTTCTTCGTCATCTATCAAAACAAGAAACTGACCGCCGAATTCCTGTCGGCACTGATTCTGAAAAAACTGAAGCAGGATGCTGAGAAACAGATTGGGCCGATCGCCAACGCCGTGATCACGGTTCCTTACTATTTCAACGACGTCCGCCGTAAAGCGACTCAAGATGCTGGCCGCATCGCCGGACTGAACGTCGTCGACATCATTAACGAGCCAACCGCGGCGACCCTGGCTTACGCCTGGATGAAGGGCGAACTGGGGCGATCGGATTTGAAGCAGGAATCAAAAACGATTCTCGTTTACGACCGTGGGGGGGGGACGTTCGACGTGACCGTTGTCCGGTACACGCCAACCCAGTTCAAAGTCCTGGCAACTGACGGCGACGTCATGCTGGGGGGGATCGACTGGACGAAGCGAATTACCGACCACGTCGCCGAACAATTCTTCCGCAAGTTTAACGATGATCCTCGTACTGACGCGGAAGCCATGCGTAACTTTACGGTGGAATGCGAAGACGCCAAGCGTGCCCTCAGTAAGCAGACTCAAGTTCCTCTTTCGGTTTACTTCCACGGCAAAACGCTGACGCTGCAATTCACCCGAAAAGATTTCGAGCGAATGACGTCCGACTTGTTGCAACGGACTCGCGATACGACGGAACTGGTGCTTCAACAGGCCGGGGTCCAACCAGGAGTTCTGGACGAAGTCGTTCTGGTTGGTGGATCGACCTATATGCCTGCAGTGGAATCGATGCTGACCGAAATCTGCCAGCGAACACCGTCGCGTGAACTACGTCCGGAAGAAGCGGTGGCTCAAGGGGCCGCGATTCACGCCGCCATTCTGGAAGCTCGCGAGAACCGCGGTATCGAAGGACTTAGTACACTCGTCACCGCTCGACTTCGGTCGGTGCAGACGAGCGACGTGAATTCGCACTCGCTGGGAGTTAAGGTTTCGAGCCCCGAGGATCGGACTCGCAAGATCAACCACATCATGATCCCGCGAAACTCTCAGATCCCTTTCAATATCAGCCAAAGATTCGTCACGAATTCTGCAAACCAGAAGACGATTCACGTTTATATCCTGGAAGGGGACGCGACCGATCCAGAAGCGTGTACACAGATCGGTGATTTCCAGATCGTCGGACTGCCACCCAACTTGCCAGCCGGATCTCCGGTTGAGGTAACCTACAGTTACGACGCAAATGGACGGATCGGTGCTGTCGCGAAAGAACTGACCGGAAATCGAGTTGCCACAACCGAAATCGTTCGAGCATCGGGATTGTCCGATCAAGGTGTCAATAACTTCGAGTTGCTCGCCAAGGACTATCAAGTCGAGTAGCACCAAAAACAGGAGGTTTTCCCGGTGGCGATCGACGTCTACAAAGAGTGGCTGGGTATCCCGGAAGATCAGCGTCCGCCGAATCATTATCAACTTCTACGCCTCGTTCAGTTCGAGGACGATGTCGATAAGATTCGGAAGTACTACAAAAAATTGAATACTCACGTCCGCAAATTTGCGTCCGGGACGTATTCCAACGAATCACAAACATTGCTCAACGACCTCGCCAAAGCAATGTTGTGTCTGACGGACGAAGAGTTAAAGCAGGATTACGATCGAAGTCTCGGTCGAGTGATCGACGACCGGGACGAGTCTGGTCGTCGTCCGATGACTTCGTACCTTCAGGATGAGAAGGTCATTACATCAGACCAGGCAAAAGAGGCAAAAGCTCACGCCGAACGGACCGGCCTTTCTGTTCGGGATGCGATCGTGCAGCTCAAGTACGTGGACCAGGAGGTCGCGGCACGGGCATATGCTAACGAACTTGGTCGATCTTATGTTGATCTGGCTGATATCGTTCCCGAAAACGACGCGTTGGACATGTTGCCGAAAAACGTCGTGCGACGCCACAACTGCCTTCCTCTGTTTGTTGATGAGAATTCGGTCGTCGTAGCCTGCGCTGATGAACCCGATTCTGAACTGGAAGACGAGGTTCGTCTCAGGTTCCACAAACCAATTCGTCCGGTGATTGCTTCGGGCAAATCGATTAACCAGGCAATCGCGGCCAATTATGCGGAGGGGATGCGGAAGGAAGTGACAGCCCCGGCAAAAGGCTCAAGCAAAGCCGGGGGCAAGAAAGCCAGCACGGAACAAAAAGCCGAAGCGATCGTCAAGCTCAGCGACGCTGAAAAGGCTCAGCGAAAACAACTCGGCATGATCTTCATGTGCTGGGCTTTCGCGATCCCCGTGGCGCTGGACAACCTGGTCTTGTGGGACATGGTCTACCGAAAATTTATGCCACGAGTTTTCCAGTATTTCCCTTATTTCACCACAATTTTGATCGGCGTTCCGTTGTTGATCTTGTTCTACAACACACACGTCAAAGACAAGAAGTAACTTGTGACATTGCTCGACCGTACATGGCAATGCAGTGCTCTACGATGATGCGTCCAGGAGCTGAACACATTGGTCGGTGGAGACTCCGACGTAGTGGCACGTCCGCTCAGTAACGTTTTTAAATGCCCTCGCCAGATTACGTCAGGCGACCGGCCAATCCCATTGTGCAATCTGGCATTCTTGCCGGTGAACCATTACAGCAGCTGCATGATTTTCGCCAACGTTCAGTGATTGCGTTGTCCATTTGATTGGCTCATCTGGTTGTCCATCGACATGGCGTAACGATGCGGGTTGATCAGGATCGATCGCAACGCGGAAACTGGCAAGGGAGTGCGACAGCCCGTCCCCTAAGGCTTTGATGTACGCTTCTTTACAGGTCCAGCAGCGATAGAACCCGTCTATCTGCTTTTCCGGTGGCAGGCTTTTCAATTCGGTCGCTTCAAGCGGTGCAAAAAAACGCTCCGCCAGCTGCAGAAACTTGACGGCTGGATCATATTCTTCGACATCAATTCCAATGGCTGCCCCGACAGAAATGGCGAGCAGTCCAATCGTTCCGGAATGCGAAACGTTAAATTCAATTTTCGGAACAATTGAGTTAGGCTTTTGCGACAAGAGTTCCGGCTTGCCGCGACTTCCATATTGAAATGAGAGATCTTGAGGCGCAACGCCATGGATCGCACCTAGGATCTGTCTTAGTGTGGCTCGGCAAATGACGAACTGTCGTCGTGGATCGTCGAATCGAAAGCGGTTGGCACGGGCGCGTTCCTCGTCAGAGAGGAGCTTGATCATTGGCGACCATTGTTCGTGAACAAGGTCCAGTTTCACGCGAATGACATGCGCGATGGCAGGCGATAATTCGAGCTGGATGTGAAGAGGTTTCCAAGTTGAAAATATCAATGTTGCACCGCAATCGCCAAAAATTCATCGACGGTCTTTGTACTGCTCGACATTATCGCGTGGCGTAAGCTCGGCACCAGAGTTCAAAGGTTAATAGAGAGTGAATCCGTGCCGAATGATTCTTGCCCGCCGCATGTTCTGACAAGAGGCGTTCGATCGCAGATCGCTGGAAATAACGAGGAAGCGAGACTGAATCGTCGATCAAACAGCTTCGAACCCATGATTTCAGGTCAGTTCGAAACCAGCGATCAATTGGCATCGAAAACCCTTTTTTGCGTCGATTGATAATCTCTTCGGGGAGATACCGTTTGGCAATTTCTCGCAGAGCGACCTTTGTTGTTTTGGGAGTCGCCTTCAGATTGATGGGCAATGCACCGGCAACTGCGGCGAGCTTGTGATCAAGCAGTGGGGCACGCGATTCCAGGCCATAAGCCATCGTCGCATAGTCACCTTTTAACAATAGCCGATCTGCGAGGACTGTTCCCTGATCTCGTTTGAGAGCCTCATTCAGTGGAGACAGCTTGTGTTCGACGGGGTCGTCAAGCGAGTTACGTGACTCAAAACGATCGACAATAGTCCGTGCGAACTCGGGCAGATAAAGTGAGAATCGCTCCCAGCCTTCCCAGCTTTGACGCTGATATTCACTACGACACTGAGGTGCGATGGCCATCGCCAAACGCGTCTGGATTTTTCTCAGGCCGATTGGGTCAGGGCCACAGGCCGCCAGCTGATGCATTGGAAAAAGATTGGAAGTGATACGTGACAGCCATTGAAAACGGCCTGGGATGCTGGCCATCCGTTTGTACTTGCGATAACCGGCGAATAACTCGTCGCCCCCATCACCCGTCAGCACGACTTTGACATATTCAGCAGCCTCGCGACTGAGAGCCATCAGGGGAAGGACAGCCATGTCTGCCAGTGGCTGATCAAACAATTCTGCTGCTGAAGTCAGAACTTGTCGCATGTCCCCTGGTTCAAAGGGGAATTCACGGTGCTTTGTTCCGAGAGAAGCAGCCACCGATCTTGCAAAGGGAGCTTCGTCGTGTTCGCTGCCCGGAAACGAAATCGAAAAAGTCTGTAGCGGCTCGGGGTTGAATTTGGCTGCCAGTGCAGTGATCAGGCTCGAATCAATTCCGCCGCTCAGAAAGACTCCGACAGGAACATCGGCAACCATGTGGCTCTCGACCGCATCGATCAACCCGGATTCAACTCGTGCCAGATGGTCAGACGTCGACAGTGTCTCGTCAGGAGCAAATAATGGGCTCCAGTATCTCCGGATGACGAACGATGCACGACCGGATTGAGGCTGAATTTTCTCAATCAAGTCCTTTGCCGCGTTTGCGTGAGCCTCTTGAATGGGTCCGTTACTGGACCGCAGCGGAGGTTGGGCGACTGAGCTCTTCTCGCCTGTTGGCGATAGTTTTATTTCAAAGCAACAGCCCGCGGCCAGTTTCTTGACACCGGAAAACAGCGTGCGTGGCTGAGGGATGAACTGGTGAAACAAGAATTGGTCAAGTCCCAGCGGATCAAGTTCTCGTGAGACCTCTGGCAGGACAAGCAAACCTTTGATCTCAGACGCAAATGCGATGTGATTCGGTCCTTCATAATAAAACAAAGGCTTTTGACCGAAACGGTCTCGTGCTCCGAAGACAATCCCCTGTCGTCGATCGTACAGAATGAAGGCGAACATTCCGCGAAGCTGTTCAAGCATCTTCGGTCCCGACTCTTCCCACAGGTGGGTCAGGACTTCGCAATCGCTTCCGGTACGAAACCGGTGGCCGGCACGGACGAGCGTTTCTGTAAGTTCACGGTAGTTATAGATTTCGCCGTTACAAACGACTGCGATGGAATGGTCTTCATTGAAAAGAGGCTGATGTCCGCCCGCCAGGTCAATGATCGATAACCGGGCGTGTCCCAATCCGACTTGACCGTCAAGATGCAGTGTTTGAGCGTCGGGACCACGGTGCTTGAGTGCGTTTACCATTCGTTCGATAGGTTCTCGCTCAATGAGCGAGTCGTTCCGACTGATGTAGCCAGCGATGCCGCACATGAAAACTCACCGTTCATCTCGAAAGGGTCTTACGGCTGTCGGCCATTGGTGGCAATTCGCTCGGTACCCCGTCTCGTGGCACGAACTTATACGAATCAACGTATTCCATGGTGACCAGCCGTCGATCGTTCTTGGCAAGTCGAGGAAAGGGAATACTTTCATGGGAGACGAGTTCGTATCGTTGCCTCATGTCGTCCAGCCAGGAATCCAGTTTCGCTTGATCGAGTTCATACCGTGCATCGCGATAGAGCACGCATCTGAGCGGTCGAGTCGCTGATACCCGACTGAGATCTGCGGGTCGAAGATGCGAGCGACCCACTTCAATTGCGTGATTGCAAAGGAAGTGAGCTGACCAGCTCAGCTCTCGATGCTGTTCGGGAACGAAGTCCTTTCCCCAGTCACTTTTCAGGCATGCGACCTCTTCGGCAAAGTGCGTTCCGACCCAGAATGACCGAGCAAACGCACGCGCGCGATCGTCCGACCGAGTCTTATACGGATTGATCAGATCGCGAGAGACCCCACCGAGTCCAATCACGAAAAGTACCGAACATACCCACGCGAAACTGTGTTTCATCGAATAACCATACCGCGACCGCCAATCCAGTAATTGCACAATACCGACGGCGATCAGACAGCAAATCATCGGAGCGGCATACTGCGAAAACTTGACGTGCCCCCCGTACGGGTATTTCTGAAGTGCGGCAGCGAGAAAATGAAGACCCACAGGGCCGAGTAACAAACCGAGCCACAGGAATTGTTTCTGAGCAACGAGCCGCCACAACCCAGCAAGACAGAGGCATAATGTCAGCGTGCTGGCCCAATTTGGGCCACCCAGCGGATAAGCCAGAAAATCGCTGGCATGCGTTTTCAAGAGCCAATAAGGCAACAACCAGGGCTGACGAACAGGTGGGAAATTCTGCTTCCAGTACTCTCCCATGAATTCCCCTTCGGCCCCGCTCTGGACGCGACCGACGAGACCAAACCAGACCACAAAGCTGATGACAAGCGTCACGTTCCAGAAGATCCAGAATTGCCATTCGGCGGCAGTCCCTTTTTGACGTAAGAGGACTGATCCGACGACCAGACTTAGACCTCCAGCGGCAAAGACGGCAGGATAAGATGCCCCGAGAGCGACCGGCATTAGCAATGCCAGCCCAATTAAAAGTCGCGGATTGCGGTGTTGATACCATTCGACAACCAGCGACAACATGACGAGGGACAGAAACATGTCTGTGCCGTAAGGCTTTGCTTCGGCAGCGTATCGAATCTGAGGATACGATACGGAGAAGACGGCCACGGCGAACAACACTGCAGGACCTGGCAAAAGTCGCTGAGCGACCCGACTAAACAGAAACAGGCTGATAATTGAGCTTACGAATGGGATCAAACGCAAAGAATATTCTGAAAATCCGAATAACTTGACTGCCGCTCTTTCAGTCCACAAGAACAGAACGGGAGCGACTTGATGGAAATCCAGCGGCTGCAATAACTCGGCGAAACTCCGATCAATGAAATTGACGCAAAGAAAACTTTCGTCGTCCCAGAGTGGAAAGCAAAGGTAGTACCGGATCGCTCGCGCCAGTACGCCGAACAGAACAAAACAAATCAGCAGTCGATTCAGACTCGCATGATCAGGCGTCGATTTTGTCTCCGCTTCGCCCGCATCTCCTGAGAGCCAAACGCTTGATCGATTCAATTCCGTCATTGTCGGCTGTACTTCAGACAACCAGAACCACCAGTATTTCATCGGCGCGTCCTTTCGCCGTGTGTCAGATCATGTGTCGGGAGTCGCCCGAATAGCGGCTTTTAGTCGAAGTTGCCCATTGAGACAACAGGTTCTTACGCAGACAAGAGTCGATTTTGCTTGCAGAAGTGACAGACGATTCGTCTATCACGACTTGCCACCAATTCCTAAAATGAATTTTCCAGCGACGGTGACGGCTGGAATGATAAGCGGCTGCCGGAAAACGAGACGCAGATGATTTTTGTGCTAAAAAATGGTCGATTGCCAACATTAATCGGGCTGATGGCCTTATTATTCATTTTGTGCCAAGTCTCCATTTTCGCCCAATCACCCAAGGGGCGAAATCCGCTTCAAATAGTGCAGGAACGGCATAAAGAACGATTCCGCGAATTTTCGAATCAGATTGAAAAACTTGCCCAGTTCTGCGATGAAAAGTCGCTCAACGAGGCCGCTGCCAAGATTCGTTCCCGAGTGATTCTTCCCGAACCGCAATCGCTTCGCGTCGACAAGCTTCCCTCCGAACTTCGTCCGGAAATTCTGTCAGGCGTCACAGGCGACGAACGCTATTGGCAAACGCAACTCCGGAATCTTGATACCGAATACGCCAAAGATCTTTATATGCAGTCTCGTGTGGCTTTGAATCAGGGATATCCCAGTTACGCGTACAATCTTGTCCGCGAGGCCGCGATTCATGATTCTGACCACCCCCAAGTGCGCAGAATTCTCGGTTTTGTCCGCATGGGAAACGAATGGGTGACTCCTTTCGCTTTCTCGCAAACCAAACTGAAGGGAAATATCTGGCACGAAGAATTTGGCTGGCTCCCGAGATCGCATGTCGATCGGTACATCGCAGGCGAGCGGAACTTTCAGGGCCGCTGGATTTCTGCAGAGAAAGAAAAGGAACGACGGCGCGACTTCGCCTCGGCCTGGGAAGTTCGTACCGACCACTACCTGATCAAGACGAATGTCAGTCTTGAAAAGGGAGTCGAAATGGGAAAGGCTCTGGAGGACTTCTACGTTGTCTTCCAGGAAACTTTCGCGGGTTTCTTCCACACCTCTGAGCAGCTTAAAAAACTATTCGACGGTACGGCGAAATCGGTACGAGCTGACGCCAAGCCGTATATTATTCATTACTACCGAACACGCGACGAATACGTGAATCGATTAAAAAAAGTCTTTCCGTCGATCGAACAGACGAACGGCGTATACATGATCAATGACCGGATCGCGCACTTCTATCATGATCCGGCAAACGAAAATGCCGGGACATTGTTTCATGAAGCAACCCACCAATTGTTCTTCGAAAGTCACCATGCGAATCGATCCATCGGTGAAAAAAACCATTTCTGGATCATTGAAGGTATTGCAGGATACATGGAGTCATTTCATCGCAGAGAAGGCTCGTTCTCGCTCGGCGATTCGAATTACATCCGGTTCGTAGGTGCCAGGCAAAACCTGTTGGATAAGAACTATTACATCCCGCTGCGTGAGTTCTCGGGTTATGGAATGTTCGAGTTTCAACGGTCACCCGAACTTGCCAAAAATTACACGCAAGCGGCTGGTTTGGCTCGTTTTTTCATGCATTACGACAAAGGCCGCTACCGCGAAGCGCTGGTGAAGCATCTATCGCAGCTCTATAGCAGCGACGAACGGACCCGTGAACGCGCCGACAGTCTCGAAGAGTTGACCGGTGTCGATTTCTCTGACCTCGATAAACAGTACGCCGAAGATTCTCGCAAGACGGAAGAAAAAGTTTCAGTCCGCTGAACAACGAGTTTCACCGTCGCGTGATTTCCCGATAGCGGGACTCCGAAGTTTTACCCTGCGATTCGATCCGATGCTTTGGAAAAAAGCGTCGAACTTGGCAGTATGGAATGAGAGCGTTTTTCCACCGACATTGAATGTCGAAAAGTTTACCATTCCAGATCGAGTGAATTACGATGAGAACAGACAGACGTCAGTTTCTTTCAGGGTCTGCTTCTGCAGTGATCGGTCTCGCAGGTGTATCCGCTGCCAATGCGGACGAACCTCGTGGTGATTCGTCGAAGCAATCCACCAGCAAGCCGGGCACCTGGAATGGAAACCGAATTGCCGTCTCGACGTACTCGTTCTGGCAATTTAAGAACGAATCGCTCCGAAGCATCGAAAACTGCATCGATCTTGCGGCAGACATGGGTTTCGACGGCGTCGAGATTCTCCATCGACAGATGGAAGACGAGTCCAATGGCTATCTTCAAAAACTGAAACAGCGAGCGTTTCGACACGGAATCGATCTGTGTGGCTTTTCAACGCATCAAACTTTCGTCTCACCGGATAAAGAGGTACGACAGAAAAACGTCGAACATACAATCCATTGCATCGAACTTGCTTATCGCCTCGGCATTCCGACGATTCGAGTAAATACCGGTCGATGGGGAACGTCCAAGGATTTCGACGAACTGATGGCGAATAAGGGGATCGAACCGCGATTGCCAGGTGTCAGTGACGATACTGGCTATGGCTGGGTGATTGACGGTTTGACTCAATGTCTTGCAAAGGCGGAAGAGTGCGGCGTGGTGCTCGGGTTGGAAAACCATTGGGGTCTTGGCCGAACCGCTGCCGGCGTTAACCGCGTCGTCGATGCAATCAAATCACCCTGGTTGCAGATCACGCTTGATACAGGAAATTTCCTGGAAGACATGTACGAACAGATGGACGCGATCGCGCCTCGAGCCGTGCTTGTGCAGGCCAAGACCTATGACGGCGGTGGAACCTGGTACACGCTTGATCTCGACTACCCTCGCATCGCTGCCATTCTACGAAAGCATAATTACCAGGGATACGTGTCCCTCGAATTCGAGGGAAAAGAAGACGCGATGACTGCGGTTCCGAAAAGTCTGAAACGACTGCGACAAGCGTTTCATTGACAAAACGTTAGTAGCCCATAAACGATTAAGTGCCTTGTGGTGATGGTGGTGTCAGTGGCGTCGGCCTTCGCTCGCCAGTGCTTTTTGCCCGGTTCGGAACGGTTTGGAAGACAGTGGCAGCACCCATTTTTGACGAGGACTCAGGACTACAGAGATTCGACATTTGGGTCCATGGTTTCCAAATGGGCTTCTGCTGCGGTCCTGGCCGCGTCACGCAAATGAAGCTCTGTCTCGATCTCTTGTCGTTGCCTGGCGACAGCGGCGTCGAACTGACTGAGAACATCCAAGGCCTTGTCCTTCGATGTCACCAGTCCAATGAACAGATATTGTGCAATCGCAATTCCATAGCAGACCCAGCCCTCCGTGCCGGAAAGTAACACAGAAAGGATCGCAAGAACCGGCGACGAACGATTCAAATGCTGGCAGATCAATCCTTTGATGAGCTTAGGAAAATACTGGATCAGGCTGCGAAACAAGTGGCCCTTCTCAATATCAGGCTTTTGGGGGCCGGGGTGAATCAGGGCAAATAGCGATTGATCAGGCATCCCCTCGATCACCCCAATCGCCAGAAGTAATCTTCCTGCCATGAAGTAGAGGCTCAATCTGGCGGATTCGTTAACACCCGGGAAGAGATATTCTTCCATATTTCGTGTGGCGGCTAAGAGCAGTAGCGATCCTCGAAACCACTGTTCGAGATCCTTCTCCAATTCCTCGTCAATTTCTTTATTGCGTACAACCTTTCGCATTAACACTCTGAAAATGGGAATGGCAATAAAGCCGAGAAAAAACCGCGTGACCGGCTTTAATATTGGCCGCAGAATTTGACCTGACAGTGATTGAAACACGATGAACTCAGGCAAAATAATTCATGACACACAAATTAAAGGATGTTCTTCGTCGCCAGTCTTATCGCATGGTCTTCGACAGCGTCAACGCGGAGGGGCACGTTGCGGATCATCTACAAACGAAATTTATGTGCGAACAAGCGGTTCAAGAGCCTGAAGTCGGTTCTCCCAGCATCTTCAGCATCTGATCTCCGACAGATTCTTCGGTCGGCTCAGCAGGAGGAAGATTAAGTTGGCGTAGCAGAGCTTCCGCCTTTTCGAAGGGACAGTATCGTTCCCAGTGAGCGACCAATTGCTGAAAATCTTCATTTCTTAAGGCATCGGCCATCGTCGGATGCCGTTTCACTTGATGCGACGGGTTCGTCAGTAATAATCGCTGACGGCAACAGGCGGCGACTTCCGGCCAGCCGGCGCGGCAGGCTTCAGCTCCGGCGAGTAACAGAAAACGGTCGCGGACCTGTGGCTGCTGCTTCTGGTCTGAAATGACCGCCAGTTGAACATAAACTTGCATCGCCGTTTCATGGTCTCGCATGGTTTTGTCGCCCCTGAATCGACGCCGCTCGTTTCGTGCTACGATTCAATAAGGAATCCGCAGTGAATCATAAGAGAGTTCGACTCCGGCGGGGAGGCGAGCGTTCGTCGAATTGTATTCGAGATAATGCGAAACATGCGTCAGGTACGCCCGCTTAGGCTTAACCCGCTCGATCGCTTCTAATGCCTGAGGGATGCCGAAATGGGTCGCATGAGGCATGTCACGCAAGGCGTCGATGACCAGCACGTCAAGTCCCTCCAACAGCGGCCAGCTTTCTTCCGGAATAAAACTGACGTCCGTACAAAACGCGACATCGGCGATTCGAAAGCCGAGAACTGGCAAACGCCCGTGCATCAAACGGATCGGCTGGATCTTCTGTCCCAGAACTTCGAATGGTTCGAGCCCGATTCGACGAAACTCCAGCAGCGGAACGGCCCCATGGTGCAAAACAGCGGCTGACTTTTCAAAGGCATACGAAAATGAGGCACGAATCTGCTGTTCAACGATTTCTTCACAGTACAATGGAACTGCTCGCTCCAGCCGATAACCGAACAAACGCAAATCGTCGAGACCGAAAAGATGGTCGGCGTGACCATGCGTGTAAATGACCGCTTCAACTAGATCGATCTTTTCTCGAATCAATTGCAGTCGCAACTCGGGTGACGTATCAATCAGAAACGTCCCCTCTTGCGTGCGGACGGCAACACCTGTGCGAGTTCGTTTGTTCTTCGGATCGTCCGACTCGCACACTTCGCAATGGCACCCGATCACGGGAACACCGTGACTCGTCCCGGTCCCCAGCAAAATTAATTCTCGGTCCGACTGAAAGGGCATGAGCTGTTCATCTCGCACACGATGGGAAATTTAGATTTTCGACGAGTGTATCAGACCCAAGGCTCTACGAAAGTGTCGACGAATCCTTTGACCTGGCTGAAAACCTCATGTGCCACTGCTCGACCGACTTCGGTCAAGTAGTGCTTTTTGACCTGCAGACGGAGAAGCCACTGCTTCTCCGAAGACCCCGAAGCAGTGGCAGTGAATCCTGATTTCGTAGTTTGCTGATACACCAGAATTTGTCCGCATCTCATTTCGAAATTCAATTAATCGATTATGATCCGACTGGATCTAAAGGACTTTGAATGTCAAAACCTGCTTCGAACCGCCGCGATTTTTTGACGGGACGCTCCGTTCGTACCGCGATCGAAAGCGCGGGTAGCCAACTTGCCGATGAAATTGTACGAACCGATCGTCCCTCTCGCGGCCCGACTTTGATGCTCCGCACCACCGCCATGGCGTGCGACTTTGACGTCATGATGAATGCTGACGGTCCAACGGCACAACTGGAAGCGGCATCGGCGGCGTTGGAACTTGTTCACGAACTCGAACAACAATTATCCATATACCGCGACGACAGTGAATTGAGTCAGTTAAATCGGCGGGCATTTAATGAACGTGTCACTGTCGATATCGAATTGTTTGATTTGCTTGAACGAGCACGCTCAATCAGCGATCACACAGGAGGCGCATTTGACCCAGCCTCAGGCGCACTGATCCGTCTGTGGCAACGTTGTCGAAGCGAAGATCGAATTCCGACGCCTGATGAAATCGAAAAGACGCTCGCGATCAGCGGTGTTTCGAACGTGAGTTTTGACAAAAACTCGCACGAAATCTGGTTCAATCGACCCGGAATCGAATTCAACCTCGGCGCAATCGGCAAGGGATATGCCGTCGAGCGGGCGGGGGAACGGTTGCACGCACAGGGTGTTTCAAACTGGCTGGTCCACGGCGGACGAAGCAGCATCAGGGCCGCCGGGACTCATGCAGGCCATGATGGATGGCCTGTGGGGTTGCAAAACCCGTTAATTCCCGACAAACCTTTCGCAACGATTTTGCTCAAGAACGTGGCACTGGCGACCAGTGGAACCGCCGTTCAGTGGTTCCGGCACAGGGGACGACGGTATGGGCATATTCTTGACGTTCGAACGGGTTGGCCGGTCGAAACACTCCTTTCCGTCAGCGTAATCGCACCCGATTCGGCGACGGCTGACGCGCTTTCGACAGCTTTTTTTGTGTTGGGAGTCGAAAAGAGTCTCCAGTGTTGTGATAATCTTCCCGATTCAGTGGGGGCAATCTTTTTCCCCCTGCCGAAACATGGCCAGACGCTGGAACCGATTCTCCACAACGTCTCTCCCGAAATTTGGTTTCCTGGTTGAACAGAGTTTTCTCTGTTTTTCTTTGTCATTGATGTGAAAGAGATTCCGAGTGCCTTCAGATTTGCGTCGAATTTCCTGGCTCGCGGTCGCCCTGTTGGTCGTGCTGCGAATTTCTATCGGCTGGCACCTCTTCTACGAGGGCCTGTGGAAACTGAGTACAAGAAACACAGCGACTCCCTGGACCGCCGAGGGATACCTCAAGAACGCGACCGGCCCCCTGCGAACGACGTTTCGCAAGATGACCGGCGATCCGAACGACTTGAAATGGCTCGACTACGACACGATGTC
Source organism: uncultured Schlesneria sp. (assembly GCA_903858935.1). Classification (GTDB taxonomy): domain Bacteria; phylum Planctomycetota; class Planctomycetia; order Planctomycetales; family Planctomycetaceae; genus Schlesneria. The sequence goes on from CAIOKO010000212.1 coordinate 20,293, forward strand.
TGCAAAATGGGATGCATGGCGTGGACGTTTTGTTGCCCACTACGGTGCCGACGAAAAGCAACTTAACCGCTTACTGGATGGCCCCGAATCGGGATTCGGTGTTCCCTTGGCAGAGCTCCCTTCCGGTATGGATTTTAACGAAGTCGCCAAAGGGGCAGGTGTCGTTAAAGATGCCATCAAATACGACAGCAAATCCAAGAAGCTGGTCGTTGACGGGAAACTTCACCTGTTGCCGGCAGAACAAGCCAAACTTCTGGACGCGGTCAATCAGTTGAAAACCCCAGAATTGGAAGCCCAATTCAACGCGTTGTCAAAAGCCATCAGCGATGTCGCCCGACAATCGTCGAAACTCTCCTTCCGCGAACGCCTGGCGGCCATGCTGAAGGGTGATCCTGAACGCGTCGGCATTGTACAGAAGGCAAAAAAAGAAGGAGATGCAGACCAGATCGTCGTCGTTGGCGAAGTCATGTATTACAAAGACCTGATCGACCGGTATGAAGCGAACTACGAAAAGGCAAAAACCAAGTTCCAGTGGGATCACCTTGAACGCCAATGGAGCGATCTTCAAAAGACCAGACGAAATCTGGTCGGACCTGTCCAGGCACTTGAAAAAGACCTGTTTGAAGAAGCGAACAAGCTTTTATCCACTGAGCAACTCGCCGCAGGACCAGTCCCCCCCGCAGTGACCGAAATGAGCCAAATCAACGCACGAACAATGTGGGGGCTCACGATCTTCGGCTTCTTGCTCATGATTGGTCTGTTTACGCGATTGTCGTCGTTAGGAGGAGCCGCTCTATTAATGCTGTTCTACATGGCGATGCCCCCTTGGCCCGGTGTCCAGGAAATTCCCAGCATTGAACACAACTTGATCGTGAACAAAGTCCTTGTCGAAGCGTTAGCCCTGCTGGCATTGGCCTCGTTGCCGACGGGGAAATGGTTCGGTCTCGATGCCGCAATTTCAGCTTTGCTGTTTCGCCGCAAAGTTGCAGAAAAATCCTGAGATCGCAAGTTTTCGGTTTCTTTAAAGCCAATAAAGCTACAATTCAAACACGTATTGTCGAATACTTTTTAAGAGGAGCAGAACAGCATGCAATTGACTCCAGAACAAGAGCGCCTGGGCAAAGACAATTTTCACGAAGCTGTGGCGTTTACGAGACGTGGGTTTCTCGTCGGCGCCGCTGCGGCGGCACCAACATTGGGTGCAGCCTACTTCGGCTACGAAGCGTTGAAGGGAGACCCCATCAAGGTCGGTTTTATCGGATCTGGTGACGAGGGTTCGGTCCTGCTGACTCAGCATCCGCCTGAATACATGGAAATCGTCGGTGTTGCCGATTTAAGAGCGAAGAATCGCGTCCGAGCCTTGCAGGGTGACGGCGACGAAATCCGCTGGGGCCTGATTCGTAAGCTTGGAGCTCCCAAAGCACAGAAGGTAAATCTCTATCGCGACCATAAAGAGTTACTCAAGGCTCATCCTGAGATTGAAGCGGTCGTGATCGCTGTCCCCCTCTGTCAGCATGCTGCGGTCGCGATCGACTGTCTCAAGGCAGGAAAGCACGTCCTGACCGAAAAACTGATGGCGCACACCGTCATGCAGTGCAAAGAGATGATTCGTGTCGCCAAGCAGGAAAACAAACTGCTCGCAGTTGGACATCAACGGCACTATAACGTCCTTTATGACAATGCAAATGCCCTGATCCAGAACGGGATGCTGGGTGAATTGAAATTCATACGCGCCCAATGGCATCGCAATAACAGCTTCCCAGGCAGCGATAGCTGGCGACCAGGTGGCTATACCGCCGAATCCTTCGGCAAGAAGTTCAAGCAGGACATTGATGGCCTGAAAGACTATGCGAAAGAAAAGGGGATCGAAAACCTAGACCAGTTCCTGTCGAGCGAATTCGGGTATCCCTCGATGGAACGCCTGGTGAACTGGCGGCTTTACAACAACACGGGTGGCGGACTGATGGCTGAACTCGGTAGCCATCAGCTCGATGCCGCCAGTATTTTCCTTAATAAGGTTCAGCCAATCGCCTGCTTTGGTTACGGTGGCAAGAACTATTACGGCGTCAAAGGTATCGGTTCACCGGAACAACAGGCTGATGACCGCGACATCGATGATCACGTCTACATGACGTTCGAATTCCCAGGCAAGCGATATGCTGAAGACAAAAACGATGTCTGTATCGTGACCTATTCATCGATCAGCACTAACCGCAGTGAACCTTACGGCGAAACCGTGTTTGGCAGCCGTGGCACACTGATCATGAAGCAGGAACTCGAAGCAATCCTCTACAAGGAAGCGACGGGCTCTTCCAAGGGTGGTATCGATCAACGTCTGTATGCGATCGAAGGAAGCGATGGACAACCGGCTCTCGCCGCCAGTGCCAGCCTCGGCCCCACTAAGGCTGCAGCAGTCGCTGACGTTGGAAAGGTCAGCCGCGGCTATACCGAGGAAATGGAACATTTCGCGTTCTGCATCCGCAACTTCGGTACGAACCCCGCAGAAGCACCGCTCCGTTGCCCTGGAAAGCAAGGAATGAAAGACGCCATCATGGCCCTGACATCAAACCTCGCCATGAAACACAAGAAACGGATCGTCTTCAAAGAAGAATGGTTCGATCCAGCGAGTGACCTTGTTCCAGAAGAAGACAAGGAAATCACCGGCTGATTTCTCGATTCTGTCTCGACCCGAACAAGCCATCAAAAAATTGTTTTTGATGGCTTGTTTTATAACTGTTATGAAATCGATCGGGTGCTCATATGAAGCAATTTTGCTTGACTCTTGTCTGCATTGTCATGGCGTTGTTGAATCGCGGCTTTTGCGTCGCGGCCGATGATCCGTCAGACGTGGCGCGACTGAAGGCACTTGGCGCCGAAGTCACGTTGATCGAAGGAAATGCGACAAGCGTCTCGTTCAATGACTGCTCCATGCTGGGCGAAGCGGAATTTCGCTTGATCGGCCAGTTCCATCATCAGAAAAGCCTGGTTTTAAATGGACAGTGCACGGGCCTGACCGACAAAACATTGCCAAATTTGCTGGAACTGACGAATTTGGAGAACCTCTCCACTGATCGGATGCAGGTCACGGATAAAGCGCTTGTGAACTTCACGCGGCTGACCAATCTTCGCGTGATTAATTTTTACCATCCGTCGTATGGAATGAATGGTTTCAACGGTCGAGGTTTTGTGGCATTAAAGGATCTTCCCAAGCTTGAATCGCTAACAATCGCAGGCTCACCCTTCAACGATAAAGGAATGGCTGCTGTCGGCGAGATTACCCAACTGAAACACTTTCGCACCTGGCACACGTATCAGACGCAGGCGGGAAACCAGCATTTGACAAAGCTGACACAACTGAAGTCCCTTTGGTTGGGCCAGCGACTGCGTCACTACGATGGCCGTTCGAATGCACTCTGTTTAGATGACTCCACATTTGACGTGCTGGTTCAGCTGAAGACGTTGGAAACCTTGACGCTCAACGAAGCCAAACTGTCATTAGCAGGATTGCGTCGACTGAGCGAATTGCCGAAGCTGACGAAACTCGTATTGATGTCGATCGACGTCCCCGCAGAAGATATCGAAACCCTCAAAACAGAACTCCCTTCATTGAAGATTGACTGGAAACCGTTGACTGAGGCGGAGCGCCAGAAGTTAACCGCGTTTTTGAAGAAGATTTAGAGAGAAACCCTCGGTGTTTGCGTAACCCCCTTCACTGATTCCGTCACACGAGATTGAATACGGCAAACGGAGAAACGACCGGGTTTCAGTCAGAATTCGTTCGGCGCTAACTTCCAGGCCGCCAAAGAGTTTGATGAAGTGATTCAGCAATTCAATGTCATCGGTGACCTTCCACCGGACAATATTGTGCATGTCGAACGTCAGCGACAATTGGAAAATTGCCGAGCAAAAAATCATGCGATTGGAGGATCGCCTTAGAGAAGGCGATGAGTCGTCCACAACGAATCGAAAAACTCGCGAATTACCCAAGAAGTCACTTAAAAAACTGGCGAACCAGTAGAAAGAAGAGTTCAATCGAGTCGCACCGAGCGCCATCGAACGCATACCTCATCATAGGCCGAAGGGACGAATTGGCGCGGCGCCGACACACGGTGTCTGGCCCAAATCCTCTAAAATGTGTTGCCGATCCGTTACCAGCACAGGAACGCGATTTCATTTAACCGGGCGAATTCATTAACAAAGATACCTTCGGGGTTATGAATAAAAAAAGGCTTAAAGCGAATCGCCTTAAGATCAAATATGCCCAGGACAGGAATCGAACCTGCACGAGATTACTCCCACTAGGTCCTGAACAGCCTTTTTGAAACGAGCATTTTTGGCAGAAAACCCTATTTCTGTAGGGTATTATCGACATCGCAAACCGTCTCGTCAAGTCGCATTCTGTGGCATGGAATCGCCGTAAGTCTTGAAAAATTAGCTATTTCGTGGAAAACCGGCTGATTCTTCCACGATTGAATCTTTGAACACAATTGAATGAGTTACGCAACTGCTGCGCCCGCGAAATTACTGACTGGCAAGTCCTCGACTATGCGATAATCAAAACACCGTTTCGAACTCTAAACATTCGACGCTACGTCTCCTTAATCTCACCGCAAACGTCTACGATGGACCCCAAAAACTGGACCAGGAAATAAGATAGAATTTCAGTGGTTCAGTTTTGGAGGGGAAGATGCCCGGTAAGCGTAAGATTCGGAGCGGGAGTTTCAAAGCGAAGGTTGCGATCGCAGC
>CAIOKO010000213.1 GCA_903858935.1 uncultured Schlesneria sp.
ACGGGGCGGATCGACGGTGAATTGTTGATATTTATGTTTGGATCAATTGCGATTTTCTCGTGGTGGTCGTTGGTATTGATATCTGTTGAATCTCGGCCGCCCCGATGGGGCTTTGGGTTGGGTCTTGGCATGGCGTAACCTGGGGCAGAGGCTGCCCCAGGCTTTATTCGGTCGCCGCTCTGCGGCTAAAAAACGGGGCGGATCGACGGTGAATTGACGGCCGAGGTATGAATGGCGTTGGTCGGCGAATGACCAGCAATCACCACCGACGGCCGATCATCGCCGGCCACCAGTCACCGGCTGTTTTTCGTTGCTGCTTTTGCCGCGTGCACGTTGATCGCGGCCGTTCGCCACGATCAACGCGCGAATGATTGCCCTCTTTAGATCCGTCGGTCGACGCGAATTAACCGGCTGTGCCGATCGGGTGAGTCAGTCCCCGTATTCTCTTTTTCTAAAAAGTCTTCGTGCCACATAAAGAAATCAATCGTTCGTAGCACGAGGTGACCGAAGATGGCCGTCCTTTGGCACCCGAATATTGAGATTGGTCGACGCACCAGACAGGAATCAGTGACGGTCAATTTTCACTCCGCTGATTTCGGAATCAGCCTTCGACCGAATGTTCCGGGGGTATGATCTGGTTTTTTGGAAGTATCAGCAGAAGCTTCGGAATCAACCGCCTTGCTGCTGATCAGTGTCTGGATCAGCTTACCAATTTGCTGATGTGCAGCGCGAGTCTGGTTGATCACCAGGACAACTTGTTCAACGACATTTCCCTTGGAATCGGGGAACGACGGTTCGGCCATGATCGTACGAATCGTTCCAACAGCATTCGGTCGATTCTCTGACTTCCAGGTCTCTTTCAAAACCAGTTCTTGCAACTCTGTCGCCACGTCGAATCCCATGAGTCGAGGCAAGCGGTAGTAACCGGTGATGACTTCCGTGGGATCTGGGCCTGGCGTAAGACGAAGTTTGGAAGCCTTCAACGCCGTTCGATAGTTTTCCAGTAACTGAAGCACCTCGTCCAAGGCTGTTTCGGTGTGCCTGACAACAAGAATATCATGCCGGGGCATCTCGATGATGCCGCCTCGTTCGTCATTTGGTCGCCACTTCGCACGTGTCTGAGTCAGGATAGCGTCTTTCAAGGCGATCGCTTCGTCGCGGTCTGCACAAAGATCGCGAACGTCATAAACCGCGGCCTTTTGATATTCACCAGCCGCGTCACTGTTGGTAATCCACAAAACGTCGTCACGCAGATACCAGTTCAGGCCCATGTTTGACAGTAAACTTCGCAGGACGGCGTGCAGTTTCTGGTCAGCCAGCTTCAATGTCACCGGAGTTCGTTCGCGAACGGCACCTTTCGCAAGAGCCGCTCGATCAAGCCGGATGCTGATCTGAGACAATCGAGAGAGTTCCTGCGCTGCGACCACGAGTGGAGTCTCGTGAAAATCGACGTCGATTTTCTGCTCAAGTGCAGCGCGAAGGTCCTCATGTCGCGGTGTATCGAGCGTAAACGTGCGTCGCGCCGGCTTGCGGATCGCTGTAAGCAACCCCGTAATTTCTCGATGGACGTCATCTGTCTGGCGGATAAAGACGACGTCACCGAGTAATACGGCGGTTCCAAAGTCATCTCCCCCATGAACAGTTTTCCAACGTCCTCCGCTGCAGCGTTTGATCGCCGTGAGCAAGTCCTGTGGTCCATAACCTAAATCGAAAAGATCGCCGAGATTATACGGAACCGTCGTATCATGCTTCAGGCTCTCTTCACGAGACGTGATGATCACGGAATGATCATGTTGGTACCACGCCAGTCCGAGTTGCTCTAATCGACTGAGTAATAAGTAGAGGGGTGCATCGTTGAGTTCTTCAGTAACAGGTTCGGTATCCAGCAGTTTTGCATTTGACAACGCTTTGTAATCGACAATGACGTTGATCTTCTGATCTTGCTGAAGCCAGGTAATCACTTTCTTCAAGGGGTCACCGTCAAATTTGACCGTCACTTTCGCCGCAAGCTGCGGGCTAACAAGTGTTGCGGGGTCGACTGTCTTCGGTTCGTCGGGAATCGTGAATGGTTCTGTTGCGGCCACTACCTTGACACGCTGTGCTGGTGCGCCAGTTGTCTGGCCGAATAGAGTCGGGGTCTGAGTCAGGGTCAATAAGACGAATATTAAGCTGATTTTCACGGTATTCAATCTCTGTTGAAAGAGGGTTAATCGACTGTCAGCCTCAATACAAAACGACATCCGTTACTTTGATGGAACCGCAAAAAAACCACCGCCAAAACCGCCGCCGCCCATGCCGCCACCACTCATCCCGCCCATGCCACCGCCCCCCATCCCTCCTCCACCCATGCCCCCTCCCATCATTCCACCTCCGATGCCACCGAAGTTAGAATCAACCGCATCGCCGAATTGGACCTTGTTGATGAGTTTGGCGATTGCTTCATGGGTTTCACGAGACTGGCGAATGATTAAGACCGAGTTTGGGATGATGACTGTTTCAGGAACGCCGACACTCGTTTTCGGAGTGGAATCGGAGGGACTGGCTCTGACCAATTCTGATTTGGAGGCCACGGTACGAATCGTGCCATTGGCATCGGGGCGCGTCGCGGATCTCCATGTTTCCGGTTGAATCAACTCAGGCAGAAGCTTTTCGAGATCGATCGCAATATTTTTCGGAAGACGATAATAGCGAGTGATCAATTCCTTGGGGTCGGCTTCGGCGTTGTCGCGAGGTTTCGAAATCCGCAGCGCCGTCCGGTAGCTCTCGAGTAATTTCGCAGTTTCGTCCAGCGTCCGCTCGGTGTTTCGAACCACCAGCACGCCGGGTTTCGGCGAAATCATTGCCCCCCCCTCACCATCGACGTCGATCCACTTGCTTCGCGTTTGTGTGTGGATCGCATGCATCAATCCCGAGGACTCTTTTTGATTTCGACAAAGATCACGGACGTCGAAGACGGCTGTCTTATGAAGTTCGTCCGCTTTCTCCTGAGTCGTGATCTCCAAAACTCCGTCCCGGAAAACCCATGTCAGTTGAAGCTTCAACAACAGTGCGCGAAGAATAGAATTGAGCGGGCGATCGGTCATTTTCAGTGAAACCGGCGATCGTTCTGAAATACCTGCATCGCTCAAGGAGCTGGTATCAAGACGAATATCCACCTGGACCTGCCGGACAAGTTCTTTGACTGCCAGATTCAAGGGTAGTTCGTCAAATTCGACGCTGAGCTGTTCATTCTGTTTTTGACGAAGAACATCGTGTTGTGGCGGATCAACCGCAAACGTCAGTCGGCCATGTTTGCGGATTGCGGCGAGTAATCCAGAGACCCGCAGGTGCCCCGCATCGGTTTGACGAACAAATAAGACATCCCCGAGCAGAACCGAGGCGCCTCCTTTGCCGTCGTCGTCTTCCCAATTCAGCCCGGTCGCACTTCGAATTGTTCGGAGTATGGCTTGAGATTTATAACCACTGTCAAAGAGATCACCTAAATTGTAGGGTTTTGTTGAATCATGTTCTTCCGCTTTTGTCCGAGTCGTGATAAACAGCGTTTCATCTTCGAAGTACCACGCGAGGTTCATTTTCTCTAATCGATTGAGCATCAAGTAGAGCGGCACATCATCGGAGTGATCGGTGATTGGCTCGCCCGCGAGAAGCCCCTCATCGGCCAACGCCGGGTAATCGATCAAGACGTTTATCTGCTGTTTTTCCTGCAACCATTTCGCGATGTCGCGTATCGGCTTTTCAACGAAGCTCACCGTGACATTGGCCGCTAAAGTCGGAGGAACCAGCGTTGCCGGATCGATCGTTTTTGGCTCGTCGGGGATTTCAATTAACAGACTCGGCGGTTTTTCTCCTTCAGCCAGCAGCGATTTGCGAGGCGCCTGCTCCGCAAACGCACCAGAGAGTTCTTCGCCAACCTCGAATTGGCCTGGAACCTGTGACGGTGTCATCACGCTGAACCAGATTAAACTGGCTCCAACAGTCAGCGGACATAAAGACCGACGAAACCAGAAGGTTCTCATATCTGCCTCGGCTCTAAAATGTTGAGTTACGAGCGACCGCCCGCAATCGATTCGGGTTGTTTCGGTTGATTGAGATTGGATACACAACCGTCTCGCGAACCGGAATTATTCGTGAAAATCGCAAATCGAGTATTGCTGATTTGGTCATTGATTGAGTCACAGTTTAGTCGTCGCAGTAACCCGAATGCACCACCCGTTTCCTGAACATTACGAAAATGTTGTCTGAAAGTTGTTATAAGAATTTCGTCGAATCTGCCTGTCAGACAAGCCTCGTGGCCGACATCGAGTTACAATTCTCGATGATTCCAAACAACTTCATTATCAAACGAGAGATTCCTGATGCGCTCATTTCGTTTTTTCGGACTGACACTGTCGTTGCTGGCCACTTCGGTGTGCGGACTGTTTGCCGAAGACAATTCTTCGGTCCACTCCGGCCGGCCACGCAAAGTTCTGATCGGCGACTACTCGGCAAAAGCACTCGCTCTCGTCAATGAAAAGGGAGATATCGAATGGCAAACGCCGATTCGAAACATCCACGATGCAGCAAAGCTTCCTAACGGTAATATCCTGTTTCAGACCGACTGGACCGAGATCGTCGAAATGACACCAGACCACAAAATCGTCTGGAAGTACGATGCCGCAAAGCAAAATGGCAACGAGGGAAAGCGGGTTGAAGTTCACGCGTTTCAACGGCTCGCCACTGGTCACACCATGATCGTGGAAAGTGGTCCCGCGCGAATCATCGAAGTCGATGCCGACGGCAAGATCCATAAGCAGGTTGCATTAAAGGTTGAACACCAGAATCCGCATACGGATACACGACTGGTTCGTAAGCTGGACAACGGCAACTATCTCGTCGCGCATGAAGGGGACAACAAAGTCGTCCGTGAATATGACGGCGACGGAAAAATCGTCTGGGAATACAAAACCGGAACCAAAGTTTACTCGGCCATTCGTCTGAAGAACGGCAATACATTGATCGGCATGGGAGACGGCCATCGAGTGATCGAAGTTAACAAAGATGGCAAGACCGTCTGGTCGGTCGAAGAAAAAGAGCTTCCCGGAATTACGCTGGCCTGGGTGACGATGGTCGAACGCCTTTCCAACGGGAATACGTTGATTGTGAACTGCCACGGCGGCGAGAATAATCCTCAACTTGTCGAAGTCGATCCCGACAAAAAGGTTGTCTGGACATTCAAGGATTTTCGCCGATTCGGAAACAGCCTGCCTGTGGCTCGTATCATCGAGTAGCTAACGGGAGAGCCAGGTGGACGTTGTGAACCGATCGGAATTCAGCAGAGATGCGTGAGACCGGAGGTTTCGACCCTGTTGAGTAGAAACGATAGCTTTCGATTTAGCAGGTACCACTGGTTTACGTGCGCGGTTGAATCAGGCGAGCCGGGGTGCGTCAGTCCCCGGACTCTTCGTCCGCGCGTTCGGTCACGGAATTAACCAAGCAAACTCGGAGGCGAATAACGGAACACGACCGACCGTCCGTATTCGTCGAATCAAGAGTCTGTGGCTGACGCCCGAGGTGGTGTCTGCAGACGGTTCCTCCGTCTTTAGCCGCATAGCGGCGACCGAGTAAAACCTGGGGCGGTTTCCGCCCCAGGACAGAACGCAAAAAATGTCCCCTAAGCCCCATCGGGGCGGCCGAGATGCACGGTGCGTTTGCACGCGTCGTTTCATCGCCGTTGATTGATAGAAGATGTTTGATAGAAGATGTTTGAAGTAACGGACGAATCAGCGAAATTTATGGCTGAACCAATCTCGATGTTTGTGGTGGTCGTTGGTATTGATGTTTATTGAGTTTCGGTCGCCCCGATGGGGCTTTGGGTTGGGTTTTGGGATGGCATAACCTGGGGCAGAGGCTGCCCGAGGCTTTATTCGGTCGCCGCTCTGCGGCTAAAAAAAAACTATTCGATCGTCCAAATTGCCAAAATCTATTATCGCATTGCCCGTTGCGAGATCGCCGACGGCCACGTGACAGACATTATCGCAAGAAGAAAAAACGGCACCCGAGACTGAATTGTCCCGGGTGCCGTTTGATTTGATTAACAGCTAACACAATCGAGATTTAGAAATCGCCGACTGTTTCGCCGCCGTTGCGGGTACCGATAGCACCCCAGACACCGTAGGGGCTTTTTCCGCCCAACGTGGTGGCAACGCCCAGGTTACCGGTATCGATGTTATTGGAAACAAAGCGGACCGATCCGTCAGCCATCAGCACTGTCACACCACCGGTGTGAAAACTGCTGGCGGAAAGGAGATTGACCGCACCATCGGAATTACCATTGTTATCACTGATACACGATACCGAATTCGGGGCGAGAACCGAGTAGAACGACACGTTTTCTGGCTGGCCATCGCACCAGGTCGAACTGAATCGGCCTTTGACAGCAGCCCCAGTCGTGTATCGACCACCAGCAGTGATCGGTGCGGCAGCCGCAAGGCAGGCACCGGGACTGGTGGTGATTCCAGCAACACTTGTCAGCGTCCCTTCGCGAACGTCTGGGGTCGATTTTCCGGCGATACCGAAGTTCGCCTGAACTCGTTCACTGAATGCCATCGTATTGCTGGTTCCATCAACGATGTCGCGTGTACCATAGGTCGTGTTAGCAGCGAACAAGCCATTGGTAGTGGTAAGATCGCGATTGCTGGCGCCGAGGTAATCACCCATGCTGAAAGCATAGCTGATGGTACCTTTGAGCGTGGTCGAAGCAATGCCAGGATCGGTTGGGCAATTGAAGAAGGGGATTCGCTGGTTATAGCCGCCGCCCACGTCGACTGATGTGCCCCAGCCACTCCATGGTGCCGCTCCGCCTGCAACCACACCTAACGCCGGATTGCCAGCTTCGATTCTTTGGTAGAGCGGGGCTTGATCCATAAATGGAAGCAGCGAAACCACCCCTGACCGACGGTTGTAATTTCCATCTAAACGACTGGCGTTACCGAGAGGTGCTGACGTACCACCTTTGGCGTAGACGAACATGCCGAATACGTCATGGTAGTTGTGCAAAGCCAACCCGAATTGCTTAAGGTGGTTTTTGCATTGTGTGCGGCGAGCGGCCTCACGAGCCTGTTGCACTGCTGGCAGCAGCAAAGCGATCAAGACGGCGATGATGGCAATCACCACCAGCAGCTCAATCAAAGTAAATCCACGAGAACGACGTTGCATAGAAATCCCCTTTTTCGTAAGGAAACCAGAAAAAAACAGTCCAGAATAGGACTGAAACATTCCAAGAATTAATTGTCTGGGAGTTGAAAATCAAACGCGAAATTGAGACGATTGTGTGAAATTGATTAAAAAAATGGTACTAACTCTTTTCACTCTGTCAATGGACCGTCGTCCTTTCTGTCTCCGAAAAATGGCTGTTTTTTTAAACGAACGAGGTTACACCGTGAAGAACATTGGTGCTGTTGCATTGCTTCTTTGTCTCTGCTTCCAAACTGTCGGCTGTGGAAAAGCAAAGGCGAGTCGTGAGCCGATCTTTAAGGTCAGCGGGAAAGTCATTTACAAGGGGCAGCCCGTCGAGGACGCAGATGTGATTTTCAATTGTGCTGATAAAAATCGGAGCGCGTTTGGTCGGACTAATGAAAAAGGGGAGTTCAAACTCACGACCTTTGTTTCCAATGACGGTGCCGTTCCGGGCAAGCACGTTGTCCTCGTCACGAAGATTCAGACGAGCGCTGCGGTGGCGGTCGCTGACATTTCTGACGCCTCCTACGAACCACCGAAACTGCATGAATCCACCGATCCGAAACCAAAGAATTCAATCCCTTCAAAGTACTCTGATGCCAAGAAATCGGACTTGTTTGCTGTTGTCACCGAGGGGGAAAACCCCGAGATGGTGCTTGAATTGAAGGATTGACCGGTTTTCAAGGGACGGATTCAGCAGATTTCGTCAGTCTAACGCGCAAGTGAGGTTCTATGGCCCGAGCTTGCGCGTTTTTCGTTGCGAGATTTTGGGTTTCGAGATCAGGGTTCCAAAAAACACGCCCAGTCAGGGTCACCCCGTTGGGGGTTCAGGGTTGTGTTTACGGGCTAATACCCAACCGATGGCCTGGGTTGGCATAGGGCTGTCGCGTTGCGGCGCAAAAGGGGAGGGGCCTCCCCGACGTCTCGGGCTGCTTGACGGTCATTCGTCAAGCGGCGGCAAAGTACAACGCGAGTGTTCGGGTGCGGAGATTGGGGGCGATACACCACGAAGGACGCGAAGAGCCTGGCGCGGGCTTCGCCCGCAACCCAATAACGACAAGAATTTGAACCACGAATTACACGAAATACACGAAAGAAACAGTCGAGGAGAGCCGGGTTGCGTCAGCCCCCGGACCGACACGGTCGGTTGATTCGCGTTTGACGATGGGTTCAGAATTGGATCATCGTTCGCGCGCTGACTCGGACTCTTCGTCCGTCACGTTCGACGACGGAATGAACCACGCAAACGCGGGGTGGTTTATGTTAAACGACCCGCAGTCCGTATTCGCCGAAAAAAGAGTCCGGGGGCTGACGCGCCCCGGCTCGCCTTGGCTGTTTTTTTCGTGTGTCCTGCGTGGTGATTTTGTTCATTGGTCGCTTGGCAATCGCTCACGAAGTCGCGACGAGTTCGCTGCCCGGGTGGAACGCAGGGTTCTTCACGACGTAGCGCGATGCGGTTAAACGAAATTAGCCTGAAGAGTTCGCTTTTATTGACGTTAAGTTAATGCCCGTAAAGGCATTGAGTTTTCTTGCGAGGGCTCTCTTCTGGCGGTTCGTTTTCCGTTAAAGTGCGATAGAATCCTCATGAAAACAGCAGGTTTCAAGGGAAATTTTCAAATAAAAACAAACAATGCAAAAACAAGATTGACGACAATATATTATATCTATAAATTGGCGTGTGTTGTGTTTTGGTCGATGTGAGGTTTGGGCTTTTCTGTTCGCTTGAACAATCGCCGAAGCGATTGCGGTAGCGAACAGGGTATGCCAAAAAATCACAAGTTGATCATGACGACAATTGATCTTTGAAAATTCGGAATAAATTTGATGCGGGACTGACGAAACAGTCGTGAGTTTTGATCGGAGGGAGTCGTCGAATGATCGATGAGTCGATTTCTTTGTTCGATCTTGTCTGCTGTCGATTTTCTCCTTTCAACTCGCTGCTGCGAATTGTTCACGCATTCTTTGAGAGTTGATGCAAGGTCTTTTTTGATAAGGTGTTAAGCCATTGTCGCTAAGTACGTAGTGAAACGTTAGCCCGACGGTAAACGCGGGGGTCTTTTCCTGTTAGAGTGAAGTGAAGATTCCTCGCTTACGCGTCGGGCTTATGAATAATCCGGGCTAGCCGATTCGGCTCTGGGTTTCGAAGATTCGGCCGCAAGTGATGGCAGCTCAGGCAAGCTTTCGCTTCCTTAAGGGCTTTGAAGTTGGCCAACTTCTTTGTGATGTTGAACGGCACGCCAGGAGGAAAATTGGTGGGCCTCGAAGACTCGACCGCACCCTACGAATCCGCGTGACGGGTGAACCCGGTTGAAGTTGGCCATGTTTGCCAGCTTCGACAGCTGGCAAACCCTATAAAAAAGGGAACTTGGTCAACTCGGTCGAACTTTGCCAACTTTTTTATGATGTTGTACGGCACGCCAGGATGAAAATTGGTGGGCCTCGAAGACTCGACCGCACCCTACGAATCCGCGTGACGGGTGAACCCGTCCGAAGTCGGCCAAGTTGGCGAACTTCGACAGCTGGCAAACCCTATAAAAAAAGGGAACTTGGCCAACTCGGTCGAACTTGGCCAACTTTTTTGTGATGTTGTACGGTACGCCGGGAGGAAAATTGGTGGGCCTCGAAGACTCGACCGCACCCTACGAATCCGCGTGACCGGTGCGTGTCAATAACTTTGAGACACTTTTGTGAAAGAAATTAGTGAGTATTTGGTTTTTGATGAGTAGTTAAATTGGGTTTTGCAGAGGTTTCTGGTGAATCATCGGGTGGGTTGATCCAGACGGTCTGTGGGGCGAT
>CAIOKO010000214.1 GCA_903858935.1 uncultured Schlesneria sp.
AGCGCAGACGTCATTCAAAATCTGACTACCGATGCCGCTAAAAACAAATTCGCGGCAAACGGAAAAAGATTTCGGACCGCCGTTTGAAGCCATCCTCGCAAAAAAATGACGGCCTCGGAGCGATGATGGCTACTTTGGTCTGAGGCGAAGCCTCATTGGAGTCATCGGAGAAGCAGTGTTTTGAAATCGACGTTCGTTGTATCGCTCGGCACTACTTGACGGAAGGCCGTCAAGCAGTGCACGGTTTTCAGCGAAGCCCGTGTTTTGTCGATACAGATATGGCGAAGGGTGAGGGGTTATTCTGGGTTGCATCGCCGGAGAAAGCTTCCGCACAAATCCTGGGTCCGATCGATCGTCGCCACTCGCATGTCTTTGTCACTCGTCGATGGCGGCTTGTCGCCTGGCTTTTGCGTCTACTTCCTGATGCTCTTTACAACCGAATCTGAAGCGGCGAATAATAAGGCAGGAAACCGGATGGCGGGCACGCCTTCAGTTCGAGATGACTTTCAGCCACGAACACAAGGGGACTGCGATGAATCGGCGAAAGGCAGTATTCACATTGGGTGGAGTTGTCGTTGCAGGCGAGGCGATCGCTGCCGATCCGACTGGCGACGTCAGGATCTCGGTGGAAGAGGGTTGGCGTCTCATCGCGGGTGAAGAGGCGAATGCTTACCACACGACCAACAAATGGCTGGAAGCACGCCTTAAGGAAGTCGAAAGTGTGAAAATCGGTTCGACGTACGCTGATGTGGTCAAAATCTTCCATCGCGATGGCGGGGTGTCATCTGTCAGCAAGCATCGGTTCGTTCACATCCTCTGCCCGTTTATAAAGATCGATGTCGAATTCGAGGATAAGCCTGGGGTGAAATCAGGCTACCCGGTTCCGGCAACTGCTACTGTGGTCAGCATCTCAAGGCCGTACTTCGAGCGTGGGTTCGAAGATTAATAGAAGGCCTGAACCAGCGCTGTGCCTGATTTGGCCAGACTTTCTCGCGTGCAGAGTTCTCCGCGTCGATACCGTTGGCATGTGTCTCCTTTGTCACGAGTTCTAAGCGGACAGCGTCACCAACGTTGCTGTCCACCAAGACCCAATGTGAGAGGAGTTGTACCGTGTTTTTCCGTACAATCTCGAAAATGATCCGCGTCGATGTCCCTGCAGTTCACGGTACAACATGTTTGAAAATAAAAATGATCCGGTGGCTCCCAAGAGTGTTTTCATTACAAGGGTTTTCCTGAGCTTTCTGTCATCGCTGTTGGTCATTGCCGTTTCGCTCGGGATTGGGACTTGCGGATACTACTGTTTCGGTGAGTTGGCCTGGATCGATGCCCTGTTGAATGCTTCGATGATTCTTGCGGGGATGGGACCCGTCGATCCGATGAACTCGGTCAGCGGCAAATTGTTCGCCACGTTCTACTGTCTGTTTAGTGGCATCGTCTTTTTGACATTAATGGCGATCATCCTTGCCCCGATCTATCACCGATTCCTTCACAATTTTCATTTTGTTGACGAGGAGGATGAGGGGGATAATTAGTTCAGATCAGGCTCATGAACGCCTCGTTTATGTGTGGTCTCTTTTAATATTACTGACAATGGTGACCGGTATGTGACGGTGTAAGTACTGGTTTCGAAGACCTGTATGGTTGACGGGCCAAGATTGATGTCGCAATACTTCCTCCGAAACCTCACATCGCGTGATTCAAATGTATCGGAAAGTCCAGCGGAACGAAGGAACTCATTGGAGGGATTCCTGTCGATCCTTTCGGTAAAGAGCGATTCCGGATCGGGCATTGTGCGCCAAGTTTTATAAATTGAACGTCAACACAAAGGATTGATGTGATGCTTCTGATGAACTGGCTGCGCGAGTTGTATCGAAGTCGTGTTCGAGTTCATTCAACTTCTGCTCGCCGATCGATCAAGTCGACGTACGATTTATCGCCCGCCGTTTTGGTCCTGGAAAGTCGCGTGCTGCTATCCAGTAATTCGGTAGCGAACAGTTATGTTGTAACGAACACAGCGGATTCGGGGGCTGGCAGTTTGCGCTGGGCCGTGGGTCAGGCGAATGCGGATCACGGGGCGGACGCGATCACCTTCGATCCCACGGTGTTTGCGACGCCGCAGACCATCACTCTATCGACAGGGCAGATCGATCTGAACGATGCCGGCGGGGTCTCGATCACCGGACCATCAGCGGGCGTAACGATCAGTGGTAACGATGCAAGCCGCGTGTTTGAAGTCGATATTGGTTCCACGGCCAATTTGACCGGCCTGACGATTACCCATGGGTCTTATGTCACTGGCCGTGGAGGTGGTGTTGACAGTCAAGGGGCCGCGACACTGACGAACTGCATTGTCTCCGGGAACACCGCGATGGTTGGCGGGGGTGTTTGTGCCTGGCAATTCGGGTCGATTACGCTCACAAATTCGACGATTTCGAATAACTCGGCTGCGAATGCAGGGGGCGGAGTTTACGCTTTCAGCCAACAAAAGGTCGTTTTGACCAATTGCACGGTCAGTGGAAATTCCGCAAACGTCGGCGGTGGCATTTACGACGAGGGCTCCTCAACGGTCACGATGTCGGGCACGACAGTTTCGAATAATTCCGTGAGCGGCTTCGGGGCTGCGATTTGTGGTTCCGGATCTCTGGCGATCACCAACAGCACGATCAGCGGCAATACGGCGGTACATGGCAGCGTCGGGGGGATTTTTGTCAGAGGTAACCTTTCGTCTGCGACGAATGTGTCCATGACGAATGTGACGGTCAGTAACAACTCGGCCCTGTACGATGGTGGCCTGGCGTTGAGCTACGGTACCGAGACGTTGACCAACGTCACCATTAGCGGCAACACTGCCAGCGGTCAGGAAGGTGGACTTTATAGCGGGAGCGGGAACAGTCTGACCTTGAACAACACCATCGTTGCAGGGAATACCGTTGCAAATGCCCCCCGCGACATCAGCGGCGTAACCTCTGTTTCCGGGTCAAACAACCTGATCGGAACGGGGGGCTCGGGTGGGCTGGTTAACGGCACCAACGGAAACATCGTCGGCGTGGTGAATCCGCTGCTCGCCCCGCTGGGAAACTACGGTGGTTCGACCTGGACGATGGGGCTGCTTCCAGGTAGCCCCGCAATCGATGCGGGCAGCAAAGCTCTATCGCTCACGAGCACCGATCAACGTGGTAAGCCTTTCGTCGGTAACGTCGACATCGGTGCCTTTGAGAGCCAGGGATTTACGCTCTCAGCCGTCGCAGGGAGCACTCCGCAAACGGCGGTGACAGGGTATGCGTTTACAAATCCGCTGAGTGTTGCGGTCACAGCCAATAACGTTGTCGAACCGGTTAACGGCGGTGTGATCAACTTCACCGTCCCATTGAGTGGTCCGTCTGCAACACTATCGAGTGCCTCAGCGAACATTAATAGTGGGCAGGCGAGTGTAATCGTGACGGCCAATATGGTACTCGGCGGCTATAATGCGGCCGCATCCACGCCCCACGGCCAGCGCGCATAAGTAGGTAAACAGGGTAGTCTGGCGCGAACGGTCTCGAACTGATATATGTTAGTGATGGCGAAGCCGCAATTGCGCGCTTGACGGAACATCGCGCGGCGATTTCGCCGCCCCGTATCGAGAC
>CAIOKO010000215.1 GCA_903858935.1 uncultured Schlesneria sp.
CCTCGGCTCCATGGCGATCATTGGGGTACTCAAGCGAAACACGTGCCACATCGAAGAATGCAACGCAAACCCTTACAAATCAACGCGGTGGCAAGACCAGCAACTTGAAAATATTGCAAAAGATAAGGGTAAAACTGAGGCGATAAGCTGGGGCTTGCTGATTCAGGGAGATTGACCACGAAAACTCGAGGTCGTTATGTTTTTCGGCGACAAACCCGCAGATCCTGTTCTTGTGGTCATTCTTTTGATCATGTTGGCATTTTTTGTCCTTGTCTTTCTGATATTTGCTGCTGTCCCGAGCATAATTGCATTTTTACGGAAGGACAAAAACCGCGCCAGCATCGTGATGTTGAATATCGTAGCAATCGTGGCAGCGGGCTTCATTCCCCCGCTTATTCCTTTATCTGCTTTCGCGTGGGTATGCCTTCTGATGTGGACGTTGCTTCGGAAGTAAGCGTAATGCCGTAGCCACCGCATCCGACATCACTTTGACGTCAAAAAGATTTAACACACCCTAACCGACCAATAACCGGTCACCCAGTACTCTTTGATTGCCTCGAAATTAAGAGTAGTCGCGGCGTTGGAGAAAACGCCGATGCAGTAGCGCGCAACCTGAACGTTAAATCTTGACAACTTACTGGCCGAGATTTTGAACTTCTTACCGGGAATGGGTCGTATCTCGGTCGAACTTGCGAATGATATATCAGTTAGAAAGACGGCGATTCCACTTCGGCAATCACCAACAATGAAGTCATGCGAAAGGATGGACGATGCTCCGTCTCCCCTCGTCAGTCTGCCTGGTTTTGTTGAGCACGTTTGTGTGCGTGGGCTTCGCGGCACCGCCACTCAACGACAAGGCTTCGCTTGGAAAAAAGCTTTTCTTTGACCTCAAATTATCCCAGCCGAACGGCCAGTCGTGTGCGTCATGCCACTCACCGTCGGCGGGATTCGCAGATCCGGATAAACATCTGGCAGTCTCCCGAGGGGTACTCGCCGGCCACTTCGGATCGCGAAACGCCCCCTCGGCAGCCTATTCCAGCTTCAGTCCTCCGTTTCACTACGATGAAGAAGGTGAAACCTATGTGGGCGGGCTCTTCTGGGACGGTCGTGCTGACAATTTGACCGAACAGGCTCAAAAGCCGTTTTTGAATCCGCTGGAAATGCACAATCCGGACAAGAGACAAGTGGTTACTGACGTCAGTCGGTCAGGTTTAGGACCTGCATTCAAGGCGGTCTACGGTCCCAACGCGCTCGACCCCAGTCAGATAGAGAAGGCCTTTATCAACGTCGCTGATGCCATCGCGGCGTATGAACAAAGCAGTGAAGTCAACCGGTTCACGTCCAAGTTCGACTATTACCTCAAGGGACGTGCCAAGTTAACTTCCCAGGAAGCCCTCGGACTGAAACTGTTCAACGGAAAGGCCAACTGCTTCGCCTGCCATCCAAGCACGATCACCGGCAGTGAGCCAGCGCCACTGTTCACTGACTTCACATACGACAATATCGGCATCCCGAAAAACTGGCACAGCCCATTTCTATTCATGCCCAAAACGCTCAATCCTGATGGGGTCGGCTTCATCGACTTGGGATTGCAAAACACTGTCGCAAAGAGCGATCCCAAAGGGGAGTCTGCAGAAGCAGGAAAATTCAAAGTCCCCACGCTCCGCAATCTCGAACTGAGTCCCCCTTATGGACACAACGGATATTTTTCGACAATTGCCGATGTCGTCCATTTTTACAATACGCGTGACGTGCCGTCAGCAAAATGGAGCCCGGCAGAAGTCCCCGCGACAGTCAATCATGATGAACTCGGAAATCTACACTTAACCATTGCCGAAGAGGCTGCAATTGTCTCCTTCCTCAAAACGTTGACGGACGGCTACAAACCGTGATCGGCGGAAAAGTTGAATGACAACTTTTTACTGATGAACGAAGTAAGCAGTGATTTACAGACTTGGCCTGAATTAGCTTTCATATACCATCGAGGATATCCTGACTGAAGCGGTAGAGGCGGACGAAGTAGTTCCAGCCGCGTGAGATCGGCAGATACCTGGGGGCGTCAATGGGGCCGCTGCCGAACGGAATGATGAAGCCACCGTCACTGCCAAACTTGTTCGTCAGGTTGTTCGCCGGGCAGGCGGTATAGTCGCTGTTCTTGATGAATCCGCCCCGAGTTGTAAACGCTGATGGACCAGTCTCCGTCCCAGTGACGCATCCTTAACCTAAAGCCATTGCGCCATACTTCCGTCGCTGGTCCGTGAAAGAAACGAAAAAGGGGGATTCTGCATTTCCACCATTGGCAATGTTCGTGGCATCATTGCGTCGTACATGACCGAAGCATTTCAGTAGGGTAAAATGCCCCCTTCTCTCGAACTCGATGTAAAATATCTTGAAGGGAAAAAGTGAGTCCATTGACCCAAGAATTAAAGCGACGATTTCGAATGAAGGGGATGTTGATCGGCGTGGTGCTGAGTGTCCTCGTGCGAAGTCTTTTCGGTTTACCAGACATCATTTCACCGATTGAATTGAGTTTCGCGATCGGCGGCTTTTCAGTGAATGTCGGATTACAAGATCTTCTGATTGGCTTGATTGCCTCAATACTCGTGACAAGTTTTTCTCGTGCGGAATCGCCGGGCGAAGCGCGTGGCAGTTCGACGGAAGCGACGCTCGCACAACGTCAGGAACGGGCCTATCTTATCTACCAGAACATCGGCGTGACTGTATTCGGTCTGGCATTTCTGGGAGGCGCTTTTGCATTTTCTACCGGATTGCGCAGCGGATGGACCGGATGGAAGAGCAAGTCCTGGCCTGTTGTGGATGGTCAGGTGACAGAATCGACGGTGACATTCACGAGCAGGGTCGAGAGACACGAAATCGATTCACGAACCCCTAACGAGACGGTAACACGAACACATGAGACGTTCTTCCCTTCGGTCAAATATGTCTACGAATTGGAAGGTCGTTCATTGACGGGGACTCAAATCAGCCTTTCCGATGTGGGATCGAGTTCTGATGCGGCAAAGGCAATGGTTGCGAAATACCCCGTCGGAACGAAGGTCAAAGTTTTCTATAACCCAGCAAACACGTCTGAAGCAGTACTGGTTCCTGGAATCGCCACGGGAAGCGTTGTATCAGTCTTCCTGGGTGGAATTTGGTGTACTTGTTGTCTGATTGCGACAAAGGTCCTGGTTCTTTCCGAATTCGCGAAACAAATGGTTCGGGCATCCGCTTCTGATTCCGGGATCCGAATTGACAACCAACGGGTTGGCAAAGAGCGCTGAGCAATTGCCGAATCATGATCGCGAGTGATAAGCAACAATTTGTGTCACACAGCGCCCGATGACAACGACAGTTGCGATTTAAAGGACAGACTCGACACGGGAAACGACCACGAGTCATCAAAAAAAGCAAACGGGAATATTTCTCGCTTCCACGATTATGGAAATCGTACACGTCGCCCTCAGCAATGCGCGTCAAGATCGTAGTATGGCGCCATCATACCAGGACGGAAACATCGAGAGGTCGCGTAGATTGTCACCTTTTTACGTCGAAAACCCGCCATTTCGTCCCGTTGATCAGCGTTTGGCCCGGCGGGCTGAGATGAGTTCGGTGTTCATGCCAGCCCAATGCAGACTGCCAGAGAAACGACCGTGTTCCATCTTTACGCATTTATCCATCACGACCAATATTCCCGCCCCCCTGGCCTTCTCGGCCGCTTCGAAATTGATGATCCGTAATTGTGTCCAGACGGCTTTCGCACCGATCTCAATTGCCTGATCGACGATGGTCGGCACCTCAGACGAGGGACGGAAGACATCGACCAGGTCGACCTTCTCGGGAATACTTTTGAGATCCGGATAAACCGTCTCGCCAAGGATCGTACCGCCCCGCGGATTCACCGGGATCACCCGGTATCCCTCGCGCATCAGGTATGTGGCCACGAAGTAGCTCGCCTTCTGCCGTTCCGACGAAAGGCCGACGATCGCGATGGTCTTCGTTTGACTCAGGATCTCCCGAATGCAGTCCGGGTCCTGGTAGAGGGCCTGCTGCTCCGGTGTCAAAACGGTGTTAAGGCTTATAGAGCAGCTAGCGCCTGATCCAAGTCCCATATCAAATCCTCCAAGGTCTCAAGTCCTACGGACAATCGCACGAGGCCGGGGCCAACGCTCCCCGCTGCGAGTTCTTCGTCACTCAGTTGCTGATGTGTCGTCGAAGCCGGATGAATCACGAGACTTCGAGCATCGCCGACGTTGGCCAGGTGCGAGAAGAGTTCGAGCTTTTCAATGAAACGTCGGCCAGCTTCCCTCGCGTCGCCACCAATCGGCTTCAGATCAAATGAAAAGACCGCCCCCGGCCCCTTCGGCAGGTACTTGAGGGCGAGTGCATGATACGGATTGTCGGGCAGCCCTGCGTAGTTCACGCGAGCCACCTGCGGGTGTTCGGCAAGAAACTTAGCCACACCCATAGCGTTGCTCACGTGGCGTTCCATCCGTAGCGAAAGCGTTTCCAGTCCCTGAATCAGCAGGAAAGAGTTCATCGGCGAAATACAGGCACCGGTGTCGCGCAGCGTTTCCACTCGCAGCTTCATCAGAAAGCCATAGTGTCCGAACGTGTCAAAAAATCGCAGTCCGTGATACGACGGTGAAGGATCGGCGATCGACGGAAACCGAGCAAAGTTGAATTTGCCTGAATCGGCAACTGCCCCCCCAATGCTGGTGCCGTGCCCGCCAATGAATTTCGTCGCTGAATGAGTGACGATTGTCGCTCCCCAGTCGATCGGTCGACACAGATACGGCGTGGCGAACGTGTTGTCGATAATCAGCGGAATACGTTTGCTGTCGGCCAGTGCGGCGAGAGCCTCAAGATCCAGGATCGAGCCGCCGGGGTTGCCGATTGTTTCACCGTAAAGACACCGCGTTTTCGGTGTGATCGCTTCTTCCCATGCTTTGAGATTGCTCGGATCGACGTAATGAACCTTGATCGAAAGTTTTTTAAGCGTATGAGTCAGTTGCGTGACCGAGCCGCCGTAAAGATGAGCCGACGCAACGATTTCATCGCCCGGTTCCAGCAGCGTCATGAACACGGCGAACTGGGCCGCCATGCCGCTCGCCAAAGCGACGGCCCCGGTGGCACCTTCGAGCGAGGCCAGACGTTCCTCGAACACGGCGGTCGTTGGATTGCTGATGCGAGTATAAATATTGCCGTACAGCTTCAGGTCGAACAGTTCCGCCGCCTGCTCTGCGTCCTGAAAAACGTAGGACGTGGTCTGGTAGATCGGGACCGCGCGAGCACCCACATGCGGGTCGGGAATATGACCCGCGTGCAGCATACGGGTTTCGAATCCAAACTTGCGTGCCCTGTCAGACGACATAGATGAACGTTCCTTAGTGAGTAGATCTAACGGATGCCTGGCCGACTGATTAACGTGACTTCAACGGTCTCGAGTTCACCAAATGGATTACCCCGTCAACCAGATCGTAGCGGCGGCAAAGCCCATTTCGAAAGTCACCCGCCGTTTCAGTGCGTCATTTGACTGAACCTGATTTGGCCGGATCTCCGTCTTATGGTCGTGACGGTTCCCGTGTCGGACCACCGATCGACATGAGTTGCGAAAATGTGCGCAGATACAAGCAGCCGTTTGCAATCGCGGGAGTGGAACGGCAGCCTTCGCCAAGTGGCACACGACCCAGTTCCTGAAATTCCTTTTCTGCTGCAAGCACGACAACTTCTCCGTCCATCGCGACAAGAAAGAGCTTATCACCGGCGCGAACGGGAGAACTGGAATAGTTCCCTCCAATCCGTTTTTGCCAGTGAATCGTGCCCGAATCAAGATCCAGGCACGAGGCAATTCCGCCATCCGATACAAAAAACACAAGGTCACCTCGTGCCACTGCCGTGGGAACGTATGGCGCTTGAGTAGCAACTTTGTATGCGAGCGTGGCTTGCTTCCCGTCGCTTCGCGCCGCAACCAGGTACGTGCCACCACCACCCGATCCGGTGCTGCCGAATATCAAATCCTTTTTGACGACTGGCGAACTGACGGTCCGTTTGTCGAACAAGACGTTTGACCACAATTCGGTTCCAGTCTTGAGATCAAGAGCATACATCCCGTCGCCGGTACTGATCGAAACAAGTTGCTTCGGGCCCTCTTGCGGCTGATAGATCGCTGGGACCGAATAGCAGGTATTGACGGTCTTTCGGGGAGTCCGCCAACGTTCCTCGCCCGTTTTTCGATCGAACGCCATCATGAAGCTTTGAGGCAGCGGTTCAGTGCTTCGAGGGTCCGGCAGCTCCTGTGAATTCGACACGATGACCAGATCATCGACAAGGATTGGTGATGTGCCGAAACCGTGCTGACTGGACCACGTCCCCAAGTCCTTCTTCCAGACAACATTTCCGTCGTGCGTCAAAGCGATCAAAATCGTGCTCTTGGGTTCGGCCCAGGCAAAATAGACAAGTTCAGCGTCCACGGCGGGGGTGCTTGTTCCGTAGCTGCTCTGAGCGTGAAGTTTGTACGTGGAGGATTCGAATTTCTGTTCCCATAACTGACGTCCGGTGGCCGAATCGTAGCACAACAAATAGCGAGTCGCCGTCGTGGGATCTCCACTCATCAAAAAGAGATGATCGCCCCAAAGCACCGGGGAGGAATGGCCGACACCCGGTAGCTTGATTTGCCAATTGTAATCTTTGGAAGTCCAACTTGCCGGAATCGAAGCGACTTCACTTTCGCCGGTCCCGTTGGGACCACGAAATCGCGTCCACTCCTGCCCAGATACCGGTTCCATTCCGCTGAGCAGCGGCAACGCAATTAACAAATAGAAACGCAGCCCGTGATACATTACCGGCTTCCTGAAGCAAAGCACCTCTTGTCGATCACTGACACGTCGCGCGAACCAAAAGACACGCAACAGCAAACAGGCGTCGATGAACGATTCTATAACCTGTTTTAGAACAACGTGTTTATAACAATGGGCGGCATTTTTTGCATCCAGACGGGACCGTACCATTCATGGAGAATCAAACCGAACCAGAGCCCCTGGAACATTCAGTCGAACCTTCGTTTCTAATCATCGATCTCCTGAACCAACGCGTACGATTCACTCGTCGTTGAAATATCCCAGTTAAAATTTGCAATTTGCCAAGAATAACAGTAGCCTCAAAGAGCATCGGATCTACAGATCCTTCTGTCTTATTCAACATCGGAAGACAACTATCAATGAGCAACCCGGATCGACCGGCTTGCTTGGTGAGGCGTAAACCGACGTGGCCCCCCTTTCAGGGTGCTCTGCCACGTCGGTTTTTTTGTTGAGTTTGACAACTTTTTTCAGCAGACTTCGAAATGCGAATTGTTTACTTGATCCCCTTGTCGCTTGTGGCGTTCTCGGCTTTGACTCCCCCTGTTGCTGCCGGAATTCTTCAATCGGCCGAGAACTTCACCGTACTTGGTGGTTCGACAGTGACCAACACCGGCCCGACCTCCATCACTGGAAACGTGGGTGTCTCCCCCGGCAGTGCGATTACCGGCACGGTCTCTATCACGCTCACAGGAACCTACCATGCCGGTGATGCCGTCGCACTACAGGCCCAGACCGACGTCACGAAGGCTTACAACGGTCTGAAAGCCATGTCCTCAAACCAAAACTTGACCGGCCAAGACCTGGGAGGGCTGACACTCAATTCAGGAGTCTACAAGTTTGATAGCGAGGCGCAGTTGACGGGAGCGCTGACTCTCGATGCTCAGGGAAACAACAATGCATTCTGGGTGTTTCAAATCGGGGATACACTGAAAACCGCCAACGCCTCGTCAGTAAATATGATCAACGTCGGCTCGCACGGCGGGACTGACAACGGACTATTCTGGCAAGTCGGCAGTTCAGCAACGCTCGGAACCACGACCGCCTTTGAGGGAAATATCCTGGCACTCGCCAGCATCACACTCAACACGGGCGCAACGATTGACAACGGCAGAGCGTTGGCGGAGACGGGTGCCGTGACGATGGACACTAACACTCTTTCACAGTTTTCTCCCCCTCCTGACTACGGCACACTGAGCGGCGGCCTGACGTACGATAACCAGGGAAACGTCGTCCCGGTAGGTCCGTCCGCTGTCCCGGAACCCGGTTCTTTCGCCCTTCTTGCATCGGGGATGGTGGCCCTGTTCTTGTTGAGAAAACGATACGTCTCCGCCATCCAAAAAACGGTGATTTGCCTTTGATTCTCAGGCCGCAGAAACCCAAATCCTGCGTTCCAGGGGATAGGTCAAATGAAATTTGACCTATCCCCTGCTGGCATTCACAAATCCCTTCAACACATCTGAAATTGGAAAAGGAGTTAAAAAATTCGTTGTCTTCCGACAACGACTCAAGTTAAAGTTTCGACCGGATTCCACAGCGTCAGAAAAAGCTCGTCCACCGAAGTGAAGTGATTACAACCATGACAACGCGAAAACCATACCTCGTTACAGCCTTCCTTGCTTTCGTGTTATCGCTCGCCCCAACGAATTCGCGAGCCGCTGATCCACTTCCCTCCTGGAACGACGGCAAAGCCAAACAGTCGATCATCGCTTTTGTCGAAAAGGTCACCAAACCGGGCTCACCCGATTTTGTACCGGTCGCAGAACGGATCGCGACGTTTGACAATGACGGCACTCTCTGGTGCGAGCAACCCATACCAGTTCAGTTGTTTTTCACCTTGGACCGTATCAAGGCGCTCGCGCCACAACATCCTGAATGGAAAGAGAAAGAGCCATTCGCTTCATTGCTTAAGGGTGATTTGAAAACCGCTCTCTCGGGTGGCGAACATGCGTTGCTCGAAATCGTCTCGGCAACACATGCCGGGATGACGACGGTGGAATTTGAACAGATCGTCAGGGACTGGCTCGCGACCGCCAAGCATCCAAAGTACCAGAAACCTTTCACCGAATGCGTCTATCAACCGATGCTCGAAGTCCTCGCGTATCTGAAAGCGAATGGCTTTAAGAACTTCATCGTCTCGGGTGGCGGGATCGAATTCATGCGTCCCTGGTCAGAGACAGTTTACGGGATCCCACCCGAACAGGTCATCGGCAGCAGCATCAAGACAAAGTTTGACGTGCGCGATGGTCAGCCTGTTCTTTTGCGTCTGCCGGAATTGAACTTCGTTGACGATAAACATGGCAAGCCAGTCGGCATCCATCAACACATTGGACGCAGGCCGATTGCCGCCTTCGGCAACTCTGATGGCGACCGGCAGATGCTCGAATATACACAAGGGGGTAGCGGCAAAAGGTTCATGCTGCTGGTACTGCACGACGATGCGGCACGCGAATACGCGTATGGACCAGCACGCGGCTTGCCTGACGTTAAATTGGGAGCCTTTCCACCGGCCCTTGATGAAACGGCAAAACAGAATGATTGGACAGTCGTCAGTATGAAAAATGATTGGAAGCAGATCTTTTCAGTCGCGCAATCCCCTGTCACGGCGATTGACATCCTGCTGGAACCCGACGCGACAATGATCGAGCATGCCGGCGCAGCAAATGCCCGGCTGTTGAAAGTCTTCCCCAAAGGTTTCGCCTTGGATGCGACTCATCGTCCGCACATCACGATGCTGCAGTGTTTCGTTCTTACCGCCGATTTGGACAAAGTTTCTGCCGTAGTAGAAAAGGTGCTTGCCGATGCAAATATCGACAAAATGAAGCTGGAGGCATTCAAGCATTACTACACACCGGCTGGCGCAACGGGACTCGCGGGAACCTGCGCAAAACCAACTCCCGAGATACTGAAGCTGCAGGCAGAGATCATCGCCGCCGCGAAGCCATTCATATTAAACACCGGCCCCATCGGCGCATTCACCGCTCCTCACGACAATCCTGCATACGACGCGGCACTCATTGATTATGTGTCTACGTTTGTGCCGAAAATGTCGGGTGAGAACTTCAACCCGCACGTCAGTACCGGCGTCGCCACGAAGGACTATCTCGACCAGTTGCTCGCCGAACCGTTTGCACCGTTCGCGTTCTCACCAACGAAAGCTGCGGTTTACCAACTCGGCCCGTACGGAACGGCAGTGAAGAAACTCAAGCAGTGGGATTTGAAACCTTGAGGCGTTTAATGCGCAATTGAACGCGGAACGTTTTCAACGTGAAAGAACAAATTGTCCCTGGTCCTTGCTGGCACTGTATCCCGAGACGAACTGACGGTCATTGGCCCAGGCATTGTATGTGAACGTGCCGAAAATCGGGCCGAGGTTCTGGCTGCCGGAAAGATAGACGACACCGTCCGAATAGCCAGTCACATTAAGTGTCGTTTTATAGCGGAATGGAATCAGCTTGCAGAAACGGCCCGCGAATGTGACCTCATAATTTCCATTGCACAACCGAGTGAAACTGGCACGCATCGGGCCGTTGTGACCGTTAACACAACTGCTCCAGGAACCATTCCAACAACCGGAGAGATCAAGAATCCGGATGGCTGGAGCGGGCGTGGCAGAAGTCGCTGACGGCGTTTCGGCCGCAGGCGGTGTCGCCGTGACGCCAGAATCAGCAACTGATGGCACTGCCGCGACGACCGAATCAGTAATCGTTGGTGCCGCGGGTTCGTCTTCGGCGTAAGTGTTGACGAAAATTGTGGTCATTGAAATGAAAAAAGCGAACGAGCGAATGAGTCGACGCATTGTGAATACCCTTCCAATTGCGAGCTGTGAACGTGCTGGTTGTCGCCCGGAAATCCGTCACTTGGGGCACGGGCAGAACAAACATTCCACGACATTTGAAATGGGATGGACGTATCACGCAGCGAATGGAGTGGATTTCAGAATCGTCATGTCAAAATGAAGCGGTGGCAGCAGACATGCCGATTATGACGAAACTGGTGAGTAGACTCTGATCCGGTGGAACTTCAGGTTTTCAGCGCTTTATTAAACCCTTGACGTCGTTTTCCCGTGACAGTTCTCTGAAAGATGATTGGACACAACTCAGGCGTCCCAATTGAAATCGTGGTTCAAATCAAAATGAAACGCGTTTGACTTTCTTATCTCGCCTGACTTTCCGGCGACACGAAGAGTCCTTCGTCACTCGTGATCAGTCCATCCGAGTTACGATCAAGCTCCCTAAAGCGTTGCGGAGGCCCAATGAATTCCGATCGCGAAAGTGTCTCATCTCGATTCCGATCCATGGCTGTAAACCAACGAGGCAGAACCATCGGTGCTGAATGTTGCCGTAATTCGACTTGACGCGTGGCAATTCGCAGTCGTCCGAAACGACCAGAAATGGGACCGCGCCGAATATCAATGACCAGACTCAACGGGATGTCTTCCTGCGAGAGTCCACTGACATGCTTAGGCAACACTTTATTGCGCGCCGACTCGTTGATCAGGTCTTTTGCCGCGTTCAATTCTTTCGAGTCGAGTTGCGCATCGGCATTACCGTCCAACAGGTCGAATAGATTGCGGCCCCGTATCGTCGAGACGATCGATAACTGTGCAGCGGCCCCTTCAGCAAGCAAGGCGACAAACGACTTGATTTCCAACTCGCTCAGTTTCTCATTACGATCTGAATCCACGACCTTGAAAAGTGGTAGAAGCCATTCAGTTGTTGAGCCGGATTCTATTTGGCTCGCTTCAATCCCCGCACCGGCCGATTGCGAGCTGTTGATTTCACCGATCAAATACTGCTGCCCGGCAATAATCTTCTGCACCGAACCTTCTGCAAGCTGCACAACGACATTGACCAAAGGGAGTCGAACTCGTAGACGCTTTCGGCCCAGAAGTTCGAGTCCGACGATGACGGAAGCTTCTGAAGTTCGACCATCGGAAGAATCCCGATTCAACGCATCGAGCTGAATCGGAATCGTTTCCGAAACTGCAGTGACTTTCTGTGTGAGCAACCATTCGATTTGGGGCCACGTTTGGGAAACGTTTGAAACAGTTTTTGTTTTCAGCTCATCGACGCTCAGGCATTCGTCTTCATTGAGATCCCAACGATTCAATAACTGTGAAGACGCGGCAAGTTCATCACCAGACAATCGACCATCGTGATCTTGATCGAGCAATTTCCACAGTATGTCGCCCGTTTGGATCGCGGAACGATCCGGTGCCGTTATTGCCGCGTTGACGCTGCAAATGCCACGAGCTTGATAAAAAAGTTGAAGCTCTTCCCTGCTGACCAACTCATCGACATTCAGGTCTGCTCCGGAAAAATCGACGCGGATGATTGAACCCGTTGAATTTGACAGGGCTGGAACGGCCTCGGCTTCACTGCGACTTAACTTCCCGTCACGATTGATATCAAACCGATCCGACCAACGATCGAGAAATTCGGACCAGGCATCGTCAGCGGTTTTTCCGCCATAAGATACCGACAAATGTATCGTGCTCGTCGATGTCTCGCCGGGAATCCGCAGGACGGGGCCTGTCGGTTCTGCTCCGAACAACGTGAGACTGAACAATATCAAGATCACGTCAAAATCTCCGTGACGGGCTTTGCATCGGGATCTGCCAGGCGAATTGGCCGATTCACGTTGGACATGTTTTGCTTCTTGGGATCGAGTCCCAACGCCAACAGAATTGTCGCCAGAATGTCAGGGACCGATGTTGACCGATCCTCGACAGTCATTCCGTCACGACTTGTTCGACCAACAACGGAACCGCCCTTTACGCCACCGCCGGACAGGACGACGCTCCAGGCATTGGGATAATGATCACGCCCCTGTCGAGGATTGATACCAGGAGTACGACCAAATTCACCCATGCAGACAACCAGGGTCTCCTCCAAAAGCCCACGCGACCGAAGATCGTCCAGCAAGGTCGACCAGGCCGGATCGAGGGTACGGCAAAGATTTGCAACTTGCGTAAAGTTATCATCGTGCGTATCCCAGCCGCCGAGCGTCACTTCGACAAAAGGAACTCCTCGCTCGATCAAGCGGCGCGCGAGCAGGCATCCCTGGCCAAACCGGTTTCTTCCATATTGATCGCGCAGCGCAGCCGGTTCGTCATCAATGTCAAACGCGCGAGCCGCTTCGGGCTTCATCAATCGGTTTGCCTGTTCGTAGGCTGAGCGATGACCGGACGTTCCCAACCCAGGATGCGTTCCCATGAATTCCTCCGTCAGGTCCGCCAGCAAATCAAGTCGTTGTTGCGACCTGAGAGAATCAATTCGCCGTGGTCGTTCCAAGTCTTGAACCTTGAGCGACGTACCACCGGATTCGGCTTGAAAGCCGAGCGTCGCGTCTCGCTGCCCCACCATGAGCGGTGAGAACTTGGGACCCAAAAAACCGGCGGAAATCGATTCAGGAGAAAACAATCGAGGTGTCGTCACACTCACGTACCCAGGAAGATCCAGGTTTTGCTGTCGCTCATGAGCGACTAGTGCCCCGAGCACTGGGAACTGGATTGCTCCTTGTGGCAGATTGCCCGTTCGTAAATGGAATGTCGCACGTCCGTGATCCCCTTCACGAGTCTCCATCGATCGAATCACGGCCAGGTCATTCGAATGAGTCGCCAGCTTCGGCAGGTGTTCGCTCAGGAACAACCCCGCAGTCGATGTCGATATCGTCTTGAAGGGACCACCGTTCGGATGATCTGGCTTCGGGTCAAAAGTATCTGTCTGGCTGGGACCGCCATTCATCCAAAGCAAAATACAATTTCGCTTCCGAAGGGGATCATCTGCCGCCGCAGTGGCGAGTTGCGGCAGCCAGCCCGAGTTTGAAATTCCCAACGTGCCGGCCATGATTGCCTGCAAACTTCGTCGCCGTGAAATCTGATTGAAACTAGACATGATTCGCCTTAATTCTTATCTAAGATATTGGCTAGTGCGTGGTCCAATCACAATATTCGGGTGCCACTGGATGACCATCTTCGGTCACCCTGTGCTCTTTGGGTTGCCTCGACAATCGAGAAGACACTGCGTTGCCGAAGATTCCGATTCAGTGGCACACTACCCGAACTTTAAGACTTGACAACACACTAATGATTTAGCCGAAATTCACTGCTATTGAGCAGCATCCATAAAATATCCTCGTAACGAGCGGCTCGCTGTTCGGTACCTTGCACGGCCACGAACTGACGCAGTCGCTCCAACTCAAAATTATTCGGTGGACGGTTGAGCGTGGCCCAATACAAGCTGGCCAGGCGTTCGTCATCCGCCCAGCCTGGAGTTTCGGCGACGGCAATCAACGTTGGACACTGCTCAATGTTGGTCGCTCGGTTCAGCAATTCGCCGTTCATTAAAGAAAGAGCCTGACTGACCGATGTTTCAGGTTCGGCAGGCCAGCTTCGGGGAGAAAACTGTTCGAGGAACCGGCGACGACCGATGGAGCGCTCGGAAGCCGCGCCGTCCCGTTCATCACTGGAGGTTGTCCATCCAACCGCGAGCGACAGGCTGTCCCACGCTTGATCGGCTGACAGCCCCTTCGTCAGCATGCGTGTATACAACCTGGGATCGGGCACAGCCGCAGAATTCCAGCGGCTTGATCTCTGATAGGCTTTCGTACGACAAAGAACGCGGAAGATGTCGTCGACGCTGTAGTCTGATGCGATAAACGAATTTGCCAGTTCGTCCAGAATTTCTGGATGACTTGGCGGGTTTTCTCCGTGAAAGTCATCAATGGGCTGAACCAGGCCAATGCCAAACAGTAACGCCCAGACCCGATTCACGGCGGAACGCGCGAAGTACGGATTTTCTCGGCCGGTCAACCACGCTGCAAACTGGACACGGCTCCCGACAGCCGGATCAACTGGAGAGGCTTTACCAAACAGATAAGCCGGTTCAACAGACAGTTTTCCTTCACCCGGCGAGATCGATCGCCGTTTCGGATCTTCAGTGAGAGGAGCAAACAAGCCATTCCCCTGTCGTTCAATTCCTGAGAAAAAAGCCGCCTGGTTCCAAAACTGCTCCTGAGTCCATTCGGCGAACGGATGGCTGTGACATTGAGCACACTCAAGTTGGATTCCAAGGAATGCCCGCGTCGCAGTTGCTGCCAGCTTGTCAGGTTGTGCTTCTTTGACAGCAAAGAAGGCAAGTGCATTAGGACGATTCACCTCGCGAAAAACGTGCTCTGCCTGTTCTCGATTGCTCGGAAGTGGAACCGAGATCAGTTCTCGAACGATCTGATCGTAGCCGGTCTGTTCGCGAAATTTGTCGGCCAGCCATGCTTCGAACCCGGTTTGAAAGTATCGCGCTTCGGGAATCGTCGCGAGTTCAGGAACAAGCCAGTCACGCCAGACTCGCGACAAATGTGCCGCATGTCTTGGACGATCAAGCAATTGTTCGATGCACACATCCCGCTTGTTCACTCGCTGATCGGACGCGAACACCTGCGCTTCATGGACCGTGGGAATACGTCCTGTCAGATCGAGAGTCACCCGCCGAAGGAATTCGAGATCGCTCGCCGGTTCAGAGGTTGTTTCAGAGTTTGACGCAATAACCGTGTTAATCCGCTCGTCGATCTTCGCTGCCAGCGTTTGTGGATCGAATGGATCGGCAGCGTGAAGTGACGGAGTCACATCAAATCCGGCGAATGCCATGGCACAGAGCAGCGTTCGGACATCGAGCGTCATCACGTCTCTCCAGAACTTTAAACCTGTACCAGCCCAAATGCGTCAGCCGCAGGTCCAGACCTGATGCGATCTGCAACCGACTTCAAAATTGATATCGTTTCGCCTCGCTTCAAAACAAGTCCATCATCGAGTTCGATTTCGGAATACGGACCTTTATAAATGACCGTGACGAGTCCTTCGTGGCGATGACCAGATTTAATTGCAGTCAGTCGAAGTTCTCGCAATTCGACACCATTGACCTGAAAACAATGGATGTCTCCCAGTTTTTCGAAATGGATATCAACGAATCCCGACTGTCTTAATAATTCCGATGGCTCAGTCTCCAACGGCACACGTTCCACCATTGAAGCCATTCCCGGAAGCTGCGGTGTTCCAGGAAACGCGCGATCACCCACGAGAGCATGAACGACGATTCGCCCTCCCTCTTTCAGCACGCGTCCCGCTTCCGTCAGCAATTGTTGCATCGTTTCTTCTGGTAACAACGCATTAAACGTTCCTTCAAGGCGCACTTCGTCCAAGGAGTTTTCGAGGAACGACAATCGATTGGGAACGGGCTCTTTCAGATGATGCTCCCAAATTGATCGCGGTGTCGACACCCTGGATCTGATCGGAGCGTCGTCGAATCCTGAATGCTCGATATCGTCGTGAAACGTATAAATTTCCCATAGGTTTCGGTCAGGATCTGTGATCCAGAATTTGGTTTGCCGGGAATAGCAACATTCCACCTCATCCTGTCGCTGAGTCGAAATTCCCGCCTCTTCCAGGCGGCGTTGCATTTCCACCAACTGCAAAGAATCTCGCAGTCGAAGCCCCAAATGATTCAAAGAACCACCGGGCGACTGCGGGTTCGGATAGAGCGCGAGAACAAGCGGCGGTTCGGTCACTTCGAACTTCGCATAGTCCACATATTGCTTGGCTGGTGATTGCCCAAAAAGAGCTGTGTAGAACCGTACGGCCCGGCCCAGATCACTCACGTTCAAGCCAACGTGGAAAAACTCGGTCACGTCCTGGCAGACGGCACCAGCACGATCGAGGGTCGCAGCCACTGGCATTGTGCACTCCTTTCACTTTGAAGAGCAGGAAGAGTTCGTACCGGTTTCAAAGAAAACAAATGAATCTGCTGATGAACCTTGCCGAAGCATTTTCCAGGCGGTGTCGGAAACACTTATTCGCTTTCCGCGAGCAAAGCAGTTGCCATCATCTGTGACAAGTCGAGCAAAGGGACCTCGGTAAAGAGCCGTCCGCGTCGTGACTTCTGATTCAATGAGCGGTCGATATCCAGCGATCTTGACTTCGCGAAGCGGAACGCCATCGAACTCAAACCAGGCTTTGTCCGTAAACTTGACGATCTCAAGTTTGGCAAAACCCGCAGTTTTCAATCGCTCCAAGACATCCTGATGGCCGGGAATGCGCTGAACGAGCGCTGCTAACCCAGGAAGACCCGGCGTCTTGTTTTGTACGGTTTTGGTTCCCATCAGCCCATGCGTCGTCACCTTGCCATGCGGCTTCAGAACTCGAAACGACTCTCGTAAAATTCCTGCGAGCAATTCATCGCTTATATCCGCGTTAAAGGTTCCCGTCAGCAGGACCTCATCGAGCGTCTGATCTTCGCATGGAATGCGTTCAGGGAACGGGCCCGTAATGTAATGTTCCCAAACTTTGGGGAATTCGGGTTCGGGAATACGAGCCTCGGTTCCCGATAGACTTTGCCGAACCGAATCGGGTGGGATGTCTTCTTCAATGTGATAAATTTCCCAGAAATTTCCGTCAGGATCACGCAGCCAAAGTTTATCCTGGCGTGCGTAGCCACAAACCGTCCCTTCCTGATTCGATGTGCAAATCCCCGCCGCTTCAAGCCGCGACCGATAGACATCAAGTATTGCAGGATCAGCGACTCGCAGACCGAGATGACTGAGAGACCCACCCTGTCCGGGCGATCTTGGAACAAGCGAAAAAACAACGGGCGGATGATCCAGGTCGAACTTTGCGTAATCATCATGTTGTTTTGCGGGAGGTCTGTTGAATAGGACACGATAAAAGTCAATCGCGGCTGCCAGATTCGAAACATTCAACGACAAGTGGAACCGAACGGGCCCAACGTCCGTCGACACCGAGGTGGAATCTGGCAGGATCACAAGTTCTGTCATGACAGGCCTCTTTAAGTCATACCCGGCTCGGGAGTCATTTTTCGAGACGGCAGCTTCAGAACGATCGCCAACCCGGCGAGTACAATTGCGAAGGCCGCAGCCACATAAAAGAAAAGTGAAGTCGAAGCGTAAGATCTGCTTCCCGTCAGCAGAATGGGACCGGCAGCGGACGCAAGTACGGAGACCACCTGCACAATCGCCTGGATCGCTCCTAGATGCGTACGACCAAATGCCTGACCGAATGCCGAAAAGAAAATCACCGTGATAATCCCGCCAGAAACGCCGAGGGCCGTTCCGTAATACATCAACTGCGTATTGGTTGTCATCCACGGGAATGCCACCAGCGATCCTGCCAGAACCAGCATACCGAATGCCAGGATCGCGCCGATTCGCCGAGGAGTCGCAAGCCATCCCGTTAACAGATTCGCGGGTAACCCCGCCGCGACAAGCAACCCCATCACGAGAATGAACGAGTCGTGATTGAAACCGCGTTCGACCAGCAGCGATTCCTGAAACAGCGTGATCGCAGACCAGGTCAGATTGAACATTGCGGCAGCGAGCGTGAACACCCAGAAGGCGGGCGAACGCAAGGCGCCTGACACTGGCAGATCAAGTGGCACTTCGTCAACGCTTTCCTTGATATCGCCCGCTAAATCCACCGACAGTCCCATTGCTTCTGGACTGCTACGCACAATCAACCAACCCAGACATCTGAGGTTTTTTTCAAGAGTAAATTGGGTAAAAATCAGGTTTCCTGAATAAAGGCGAGGAGAGGGCTATTTTTGCTACGGAGCTGGTTAAGATACTTTTCTTCGGAGTAGATTTCCTTTGACTTCCAGAGTGAAAAGATAATTCTGATCCACTTGAAGGCGAGTGCTCTGACAGCGGCATTGTGTTTCATTCCCTTGCTTCGTTTGAGTAGATAAAAGGCTCGCGACCAAGTACTCCATTTTCTGGCATGGTCGGCAAACTCGTGGAAGGTTTGCTTGAGGAACTTAGGGCAGAAATATCGTTGCTGGACGACGCAGGCCTGTCCGCTTTGTTTTGTAATTGGGGCGATCCCGGAATAGGCCTGAAGTTCGCTGGCGGAGCTGTAGCGATCTCGGTCTGACCCAAAGGCGGCGATGAGTCGTGGGACGAGGGCGTCGCCCGCACCTGGGAGAGAATGAAAGAGTTCATGATCGGGATGTTTCGCGACGACGCGTTTCAATTCGTCTTCGAATTCGGTGATCGCTCGATTGGTCTCCGCGATCTGCCTGGCGAGTGATTGAACGAAGATCGAATACGATTGGATGATCGCGGGGTCGGTGGTCAGTGGCGAAGCAGCGCGGATCGTTTTGACCAACTCTGTCTGACGTTCCTCATCGCGAATTCCGTGTTCACGGAAGAATTCACGAAGTGTTTTGGGATGGGGTTTTTTGAGTTCGGCCAGGCACGGCCATCGCTTGAGCAAATCGATGACTAAATCGGAAGAGAGCGATTTTTCAAACAAGGTCACCACGAGTGGGAAATAGAGTTTGAGCGTCCCCAAAAGCTGTAAACAAAGGCATTTTCTCTGTTCGACGAGCTTTCGTCTCAACTCAGATAAGTGATCCAGTTTCCGTGTTTCGACGTCGTCCGGCTTCCAGGGACGGAGTTGTTGTCGATGGTTGGCCAGGAACATCGCGAGCAATTGAGCATCGACGGTGTCGTTCTTTCCCCCTCCGGGATAGAGGGCCTCACGATAGCGGGCAAGCTGTTTGGGATTGATGGGATAAATGATGAGCCCTTTTGTGTCTTGTAGCGCATGGACGAGGGCGCCGCGGCTCTGCTCAATGGCAATAAGGATTGGCCTGTCAGGATACTTCTTGTGCAACTGCTCAAACCAGTCGGCAATTGCATCAGGGTCATGTTTGAAAGTCTGGACCTTTCCATTGTTGTCATCAATGACACAAGCATCATGCTCACGGTCAGCCCAATCGATTCCAACAATGACTGGGGGATGATCAGGGGTGGCAGAAGAAAGTTGATGACTCACGTTATTCCTTTCGATAAAGTAATAAAGGCACGCAGGCTCTGAAACGGCGAAAACCTTATAGGTCGAGACGTCACAGCGTCAGCATCTTGAGTGATTCGTTACTGTTCAGAGAGCATCACCCGGCCCGAAACTCTGGGTCAAATCGTCGAACGATCAGGGCGGCCATTCGTGGCCGGGCGATGCGTGCCATGTTTCTAAAATTGCGTCGCCGGCTGGGAGCAAGCGAGGAAAAAA
>CAIOKO010000216.1 GCA_903858935.1 uncultured Schlesneria sp.
AGCGCAGACGTCATTCAAAATCTGACTACCGATGCCGCTAAAAACAAATTCGCGGCAAACGGAAAAAGATTTCGGACCGCCGTTTGAAGCCATCCTCGCAAAAAAATGACGGCCTCGGAGCGATGATGGCTACTTTGGTCTAAGGCGAAGCGTCTTTGGAATCTGTGATCGCAACATTAAACTCATGACGACAAATGCAAAGTCTATTCCAAAACCCGAGCAGGCATTGTCAGTTAATGAGAGTCGTCAGGAGCAATTGGACCGCCGGCTTAATGTTTTCAAAACACGCTATTCCGCCGTCTTTTCCTCCTCGACGATCTCCAGAAGCGTACGCACCTCCGAAGTCTTGATCGCGAACTCCGAAAAACTCTTCGTATTCGGACTGACGCCTGATAAATCTTGAGCCAGTTGGTCAATTACGAATCAAAACAATTGCTCGATCGCCAGGACGCGTCTCATCAATTCACGCTGAACGATTACACTTCATACATGAACGTTTCTGAAAACTACAGAAAGTAAGGTCAGATCGTGAAGAAACGATGAATTCTCGTCCGAATTCTGTGATCCAAAGTCGGACTCAAGCGCTACGTAATCGTCAGCGCATCTGATACCTTGAATGACTTACAGACTTGCCACAAAAACTCATGAGGAGACCGTGTTGTGGAAACGACATTCTGGGAAGCGTTCGGCCAGCTTTCCGTTGCGCATCAAATTGGATTTGCCTTTGCTCTTTTCGTCGCCTTCGGCTTTGAATTCATCAACGGGTTTCATGATACGGCCAACGCCGTGACCACAGTGATCTACACAGGAACGCTGAAACCAACACCAGCCGTCGTGTTTTCGGGTTTCTGCAACTTTCTGGGCGTGTTGCTCGGTGGAACAGCAGTCGCCTTTGCGATCGTTAATCTTTTGCCGGTTGATCTCTTGATCGACAGTTCGTCGATGCGTGCCATCGTGATGGTCTTGTCGCTGCTGCTCGCAGGGGTCATCTGGAACCTGGGAACATGGTGGATGGGGTTACCCGTCTCCAGTTCGCATACACTGATTGGTTCGATTATCGGCGTCGGAATGGCGAACAGCCTCATGACAATCGGTAATCCGATGGCGGGGATCAACTGGCCTCAAGTTCGATGGGTCGGAATGGCCCTGCTGATTTCACCGATCATCGGCTTCGTCTCGGCGACGTTGATGCTCTGGGCCATGAAACGAGTCTTCAAGAATCCCAATCTGTACCACCCTCCGGGGGAGGGTGACGAACCCCCTCACTGGATTCGCGGAGTGCTGCTGGCAACTTGCGGCGGTGTCAGTTTTGCCCATGGTTCGAACGATGGCCAGAAGGGAATGGGACTGATACTGCTCGTCTTAATTGGGTTTCTTCCAACCTATTACGCACTCGATGTCCATCACGCCGATCTGGCGGTCAACATGAGAGACGCGGCAATCTCGATCAGCGACATTATGGAAAAGGAGCATCCAGACCAGGCGGCCGCGATCAATGCCAATCTTGCTCCTGTGGTCTCAATGCTGGAAGGAAAGCGCTCGTTTTCGGAAGTTTCGCCAGAAGAACGCTGGCAGGTGCGGCAGGCGATCTATCGGTTTCGCAAAAGCGTCGTCGATAAGGAAATTGCGCCGCAAACAATTCAGGCAATCGATCCCTGTCGCAAGCATTTCTCCCGGTCGATCGAGTTCGTTCCGTTCTGGGTGGTTGTCGGAGTGGCTTTGGCACTCGGAATCGGCACGATGATCGGTTATCAGCGGATTGTCGTGACGATTGCCGAAAAGATCGGAAAGACGCATTTGACGTACGCTCAGGGGGCTTCGGCTGAAGTTGTCGCGGCAGCAACAATTATGCTGGCCGATGCTTTCCACCTTCCTGTCAGCACAACTCACGTCCTGTCTTCTGGAATCGCCGGGACGATGTACGCGAATAAATCAGGATTACAGACCGCGACACTGAAGAAAATTGCACTCGCCTGGGTCTTGACGTTACCCGCCTCAATATTGCTTTCCGCTACGCTGTTCATCATTGGCGACTATTTGATTCCGGGTGCCCGGGCGATGGCGCCTGTAATCGCCGGTTCGTGATAGAAATTGGGTGAGCACATTTCCTATGATCCTGAAGCAGACAGCGTTTATCATTTTGCTCAAAACATCTGACCTAGAAAGCTCGGGTGTCGGTCTTCTTCGCGATCACAAACATGCCGGCCCCCTATATTTCTTATGTGAAGCGGAAATCCGACTGGCCGCTCGACGAGGCGACCTTCCCCGGCAACTTGCGATTTGTTCCCGATCTTCACCTCGAATTCGACCGGCCCGTGACGTTTTTCGTCGGTGAAAATGGATCAGGTAAGTCGACACTACTCGAAGCGATTGCCGTGATGGCTGGTTTTCCAATTTCGGGTGGCGGAACGAATGAAGTCGATTCATCCCACGGGATCAATGAAGACAGCCTGCTGGCCAATGCCCTGCGAATGGCGACCAACAAGCAGCCGAAGGACGGTTACTTTTTCCGAGCGGAATTACAGGCCCATTTCGCATCTCTGCTTGACCACAGACGGGTCGATCCCGATTTTCTCGGCGATCCTTACCAGCGATATGGCGGCAAGTCGCTGCACACGATGTCGCACGGCGAAGCGTTTCTTTCTGTCATGCGAAACCGACTATCAGAAGGCTTGTTTCTGCTGGATGAACCCGAATCGGCCTTATCGCCTCAACGTCAGTTGTCCCTGATGACACTGATGTACGACCTGGTCCGAGGTAAAAAAACGCAGTTCATCATCGCCACACATTCGGCGATCCTGTTGACGTTTCCC
This sequence comes from uncultured Schlesneria sp., assembly GCA_903858935.1. Lineage (GTDB taxonomy): Bacteria > Planctomycetota > Planctomycetia > Planctomycetales > Planctomycetaceae > Schlesneria. The sequence continues at coordinate 2,814 of CAIOKO010000216.1, forward strand.
GATGCCCGGATCATTTCGTTTGATGATGAAAAACTAATGCCGGTCTCCCTTGCGGACACCAGGCACTATCAGATCACAAGCGGCATCTTGAACAACCCGGAATCTTACTGGAAGCATTTGCGTAATTCGGGCGGGGAGTAATCACTTTCAAAGTAGCCATCATCGCTCTGCGTAACGAGCATGCGTCGGCAACGATTCAAGCGTTGCTGACGCATCGGGTTAATTCCATTATTCGAATTTCGGTCTTTAAACTATGCTGTCAGGAATTCGCCTGGATTTCGAAAAATGTTCGTCACACAGAGAGGTGGCGGCGACTCTTAAGGGACTCTCGCCGGTTAGCTTGAGTTATTCTTCTCGTTTTCGCTATCCGCCCCCAGTCGTCGTTGTTGGAAACGAGAAGTGCTGCGTTATCAAATCGCCGAATACTTTTTGTAAAAATTATTTAATAAAACAGCACACATCGTATTTGAACAAGTGTTGTCGTGCTGTTGCGAGGGCGAATAACTTCTTTCGAGTCGGCTTTTTGAAAATGGGTCGGCGGTTTTTGTTATGTGAAGAGGCTCAGGAAAACGTGATGTCGCGAAGGTGCGGCGACGGGACGGACGAGTTCAGGCCGAAAGGGTATCCCTGCATGACGTTCGATGAAGGTGTTTTTGTGACAGCCGAAGATTTCCCTAAGGATTGCAGAAAAGCAAAGACGCGAGGTGAAGAAAAGGTATACCTCCTCGACGGGGAAACTGGGGCGCCATCGACTTTCTTCCCGATGCGCTGAGAGGTGGCCGAGTTCTTGCAACGACAATCGAGGAGACAGGGCGTGAAAAGGGGATCAGAATTCGGACGCTATGGCGGGGGCTGGTTTTTGTGGGAAGCCGACCGATCGACGCAGGAATGTGTGCCAACAGTGCCAAGCTCTCCGGCATGTGTACTAACTCGTTTTACGCAGAACGCCTCAACCCGCATTGAGTCCGACCGAAGTTTCCCTCATCCTCTATTCTGATTTAAACGTCGATCGCCTTCACGGATTTATCGTTGCTACTCGAGAATTGTTCGACGTATGTCCCTGATGTTATTCGGTTTGAAGAGGCTAGTCCGAAAGGCTTGGCCAAATTAAGAAGAGACTTTCGGTGGGGCACTTGTGTATGGTCGGAAGGCCCGTGTTCTGTATCGATACCAGTTCACAATGAGGGCAGATTTTCGGGAAACCAACACCAAAACGTGTTTCGTTTGCACTGGAAATCCGATAAACTGTAGTTGATGGGTCTGAGCGCGAACTCGGGTAAATCATGTGGTTCCATTTTATCGAGACGTCTTTTTGAGCTCGGCTAGGACTGTTGATGATTCTCAAACAACAACGGCGCAACTCAGGCAACGGTCTTAAGGCTCTGGTGGTGTTCTGCGCCGGTTTATTGTTGTTTACCTCACACACGCAAGCCGAAGAGGGCGCGGCTCCAGCGGGAATTACGTTCGAGTCCGATATTCAGCCGCAGTTAACTCGTCTTGGATGTAATGCCGGGGCGTGTCACGGTAAGTCACGTGGCCAGAACGGCTTTGCTCTTTCGCTGTTGGGTTTTGACTCAGACTTCGATTACGACGCGGTTGCTCACGAAGGACGTGGTCGCCGGGTATTCCCTTCCTCCGCAGAAGAAAGTCTCTTGTTGCGAAAGGCGACGGGACAACTTCCGCATGGGGGTGGCAAACGGATTGATGTGGGAAGTCAGACCTACGAAGAGATTCACTCATGGATTCGAAACGGAATGCCACGTACTCCTGCTGAGGCACCTAAGATCGTGTGTGTCGTGACCGAGCCCGCGAGTCGCAGTCTGGCTCCCCTCGAAAAGTTCCCGTTACGTGTCATTGCCGAATATAGTGACGGACGCCGCCGCGATGTCACGGAAGCGACAGCCTTCCAGTCAAATGATCGAACCATTGCTTCCATTGGGGCGTCTGGTGACGGAGTCGTACAAGCCGGTCCCGTTCCGGGCGAAGCTGCCATCATGGCACGATATATGAATCACATTGCCGTCTGTTCCGTGACGATCCCTCTGCCTGGAACGGTTCCCGAATCTGTTTATGAGGCTCTTCCCCGCAGCAACTTCATCGACGAGCTCGTCTGGAAAAAGTTGAAACTGCTGGGGATGCTCCCTTCGCCCCCTGCAAACGAAGCAACGTTTCATCGGCGAGCATTTCTGCGTGCCATTGGTCGCTTGCCGAGTGTCGAAGAGACGCAGGCTTTCCTGATGGATCAAGGTTTCGATAAACGGAAGACGCTGATCGATCGATTGCTTGAACGCTCCGAATACGCGGACTTCTGGGCAAATAAATGGGCCGACTTATTGCGTCCCAATCCCTATCGGGCCGGTATTAAATCGGTCTGGAACATCGACTCATGGTTGCGCGACTCTTTTAGAAGGAATATACCCTATGACCAGTTTGTGCGGGAATTAATCACGGCACAGGGAAGCACATGGAAAAATGGTGCTACGGTTATCTTTCGCGATCGTCCGGAATCGATCGAAATTGGTTCGTCGGTAAGTCAATTATTTCTCGGCGTCCGGTTGGAATGTGCTAAATGCCATCATCACCCTTTTGAGGTCTGGAGTCAGGATGACTTCTTCGGTTTCGCAGCATTCTTTTCGCGTGTCGGCCGTAAGGGTCAGGGCTTATCACCACCAATTTCGGGAGGCGAAGAGAGCATTTATTCGAAAAGCACGGGCCAATTGAATCATGGTCCAACCGGTTTACCGGTGCTGCCGAAGACGTTATCAGGTGTTCCATTGACGCTCGGGCCGGATGAAGACCCTCGCGAAACTCTGGCCGTATGGATGACGGATTCATCGAACCCTTATTTTCCCAAGGTCATGGCAAATCGGGTCTGGGCCGAAATCATGGGACAAGGTCTGGTAGTTCCCGTCGACGATATACGCGCAACTAATCCAGCATCGAACGAAGCCTTGCTCGATCATCTGGCATTAGAATTTCGACAACAGGGATTTAACATCAAAAACTTGATCCGCTACATCATGACGTCACATGTTTTCGGCTTGAGTTCCGTTCCAGCCGAACGCAATGTTACTGACATTAAGAATTTCTCCCGCTTTTATCGGCAGAGAATGCGGGCGGAAGTCTTGTTGGATGCTGTCAACGATGTGCTGGGTGTCGAAGAAGATTTTGCCGCATTGCCACCGGGATCAAGGGCCATGCAGCTTTGGACATACCGTTCGACTTCTCTGTTTCTCGACACGTTCGGTCGGCCTGATTTGAATCAGGACCCCCCGTGTGAGCGGTCAGTCGAATCCACAACCCCGCAAGTTCTCCACCTGATGAATTCTCCGGCTTTGAATCGCAAGTTAGGGCTCGATACCGCACGCCCCGCGAAACTGGCTGCCAGTACTAAATCGAATCAAGAAATTGTGGTTGAAACGTATCTGCTGGCGTATAACCGATTTCCCAGTTCGGACGAACAGCAGGCGGCGATTGAGTTTTTGACGGAAGGTGATCAACGACGTCGAGGCATTGAAGATTTGTTCTGGACGCTGCTGAACACTCCTGAATTTTCGTTTGTTGATTGAAGAGAACCCTCATGACGTTTCATCGAAATTGCGAAGGACTGCGAAGGCGCGATTGCCTGAAGCTCGGCTTGGGAGCGCTTCTTGGAGGAGGGCTTGTTGATTCACTTCGATCTCGCGGACGTGCGGAAGGCCTGACTGCTCGAAAGACGAGTAGTATTCTAGTCTGGCTCGACGGGGGGCCGAGTCACTTCGAAACGTTCGACCCAAAACCGAATGCTCCTGCGGAAATTCGGGGTGAATTCAATGCGATTCAGACCAAGATCCCTGGTGTTCTCTTTTCGGAGAACATGACAAAACTTGCTGCGATCAGTGACAAGCTCACGATCGTTCGATCCGTGAGGCATGATCAAAACAATCACGGAGCAGGAAATCACTACATGACTACGGGTGCCCCGACACGAATTCCCGTCAGTTGTGGTGCGTTTGTCAGTTTTCATCCCAGCATGGGTTCCGTGGTCTCATTTGAACGAGGCGCCAGTGACGGGTTGCCTCCGTATTTCTCGATTCCCGATATGTCGCGTTCCGGCGGTCCGAATTTTCTTGGGGCCCGACACGCTCCGTTTGTGGTGAGTGACGATCCAAATCAGGAATCATTCATGGTCCGGGATGTCACGATCCCTAAAGATTTGGACGACGCTCGTGCCATCAATCGCCGGAAAATGCGATCTCGCCTGGACCAGTTCGTTCGCTTTCACGATCAGGCGGCAGGTGACCCAGTGATTGGTGCAGACGAGAACTATCAGCAAGCGGTCTCATTGATGACATCTGCTGCCGCTCAACGGGCATTCGAAATGCACCGAGAACCGGGCCAAATCCGGGATTCCTACGGACGGAATGCATTCGGTCAACAGGCGTTACTCGCGCGCCGATTAGTTGAAGCGGGAGTGCCGTTTGTGACGCTATATAATGGTGGCTGGGATCATCACTCGAACATTTTTCCGGCATTCCGAACGCAAGGTCAAAAGCTGGACGCCGTCGTCGCGAGGTTAATCGAAGATCTCGATCAAAGAGGGATGCTAGACACGACGCTGGTGATCGTCATGGGCGAATTTGGTCGGACGCCGATGATTTCCACTCTGCCAGGTTCCACCACACCCGGTCGAGATCATTGGTCGAGTGCGATCTCGGTGCTTGTAGCAGGATGCGGTACGCCGCGAGGCCAAGTGATCGGAGCCACGGATCCTCGGGGATACGCCGCCGTCGAGAAGGTCTATGCACCAGAAAATCTGGTTTCGAGCGTCTATACGAAACTCGGGATCAATCCAGATAAGATTCTCTATACGGCTGCGGGACGTCCAACGCATCTTGTAAGCGATCCGCGTCCGATTGCGGAATTGATGTGATGCTTGGAGGATGAGATGCGATTGTGAATGCACGGGGAACACTTCAGACGAATGTGACTTATGGGTCATGATCGAGTACTGATTTTTTAGAGTGCTTAAAGGCTGTCACGACATTGGCAACAAACTTGCGTCCGCTGGTCATTGTTTCTTTTTTTGCCATGATTATTCCTGCAGGCAACGTCTGGTCATCGCCGCCGACACTGACGAATGTCTTTCCCGCAGGTGGTCAACGTGGCACGAAGGTCATCGTAACCTGTGCTGGAAGTTTCACATGGCCTGCAAAAGTCTGGTCACCAGGAATCGATGCAATACCGTCCGGTGAGTCTGGAAAACTCGAAATTTCGATTCCGGTGGATTTGACGGCAGATCGAGTTTGGATTCGGCTTTATAATTCTGAGGGGGCTTCGGCACCGTACCCTTTTTTGATCGGTAGCTTGAAAGAGTTAAACGAAACCGAACCTAATAACAGGGCACGTGATGCTCATGTCATCACGGATTCCGAGACGATCGTCAATGGCGTCTTGAAGGATGCAGATGTCGATTGTTTCGCCGTTACGTTGAAGGAGAGTCAAACACTTGTCGCTGCTGTTGATGCAAATTCACATCTCGGTTCACCGATGGATGCAATCTTACAGGTCGTGTCGAAAGACGGAAACGTGATCGCCGAAAACCACGACGATCTTGGTCTTGATCCGCGTCTTGCTTTCACCCCGACTGTGCCAGGCACGTACATCGTTCGTCTGTTTGCGTTTCCTGCGGCGCCTGACTCCAGTATTCGCTTCAACGGGGGAGCCAATCACCTTTATCGCTTAACGTTGACTACGGGACCCTACGTGTCTCATTCGATTCCCTTATCAACATCGTTAAGTAAACCTGCCACTGTCGCGGTTGCAGGGTGGAATTTGCCAGCGGAAATGGAGCTTAATGTAATTCCCTTCGGTGGGACACGACTTGCGGATTACCAGGAGTATGAAGTTCAGGAAGAGCTTCGTGGATCATCGGATGCAATGATCGGTTTTGCGTTTACGCCGGATTTTTCATTGGCTACACGAGTGCGTATGGCGTCGCAATCCGTACGCGTTAATCATCCGATAACAGACCCGACGATTCCTTTAGCGATTCCCCTTTCGTCTTCAGTGACGGGTTGTCTCAAGTCACCTCGACAAGTCGACCGTTACGCGATTCCGCTGGAAAAAGGTCAACAGATACTGATATCGGTCGAAGCTCGCAATCTTCATCTACCGCTTGATCCTATACTGACTCTTTCGTCCCCTGACGGAAAGGTCGTGGCGGAAGTTGACGACAAAGGAACGACGCGTGACGCCATGATTGCACATACTGCGACTCAAGCAGGCGACTATCAATTAGCAGTTAGCGATCGATTTCGGCAGGGAGGTGATCGCAATTGGTATTTGCTAACTGTCAAGCCAGAGCAGCCTGATTTTGAACTTTCCGTGACCAGCGACGCGATTGTCGTGGCTGCAGACAAGCCGGCGGAAGTGACATTAAAAATTCAGCGTCGCGGCACTTCAGCAGAATCGGTCGGTCCAATTGTGATTCAAACGGCAGGATTGCCCAATGGAGTTGTGTCATCAAAGGTGATATCAGAAACGACGGGTGCGACAGCAACCGAGGTTAAGATGACCCTGTCGACAACCGGATCTGCGTTTTCAGGCCCGGTGCGAATTATCGGGAAAGCCGATCAGCCCAAAGAGATTGAGCGTTACGCAAGAACACCAGCAAAACTTGGGGTCAACTTTCAATCGATCTGGTTGACCGTTCTTGAAAAGCAATAAAACATAAAACACGATTGCCGCCAATCGACCGAAGGGATTCATCAGTGGCAACTCGGTTGTAAGCAATAATCCGGACGGTTAGTTGAGCATGTTCAATTCGAATTTGAATTTAAAACCGAGCGATTTCATGTGAATCAATGTGCCAGGTCGCCAGCACCTTCGACTGGTTCTCGGCTTCCGTAAAAGCTATAGATGACGGGCATCAGATACCGTGTCAGGAACAACGTCGTGATCATGCTTCCGACCACAACGATCGCCAGCGGCTTCTGGCTTTGGGCACCGATCCGCGTTGACAGTGCTGCAGGAAGCAAACCCAAGATCGCTGTTAAAGCAGTCATCATCACAGGACGAACTCGCTGTTCTGCCCCTGCCATGATAGCGTCTCGCAAAGGAAGCCCATGGGCGCGGTGTGCATTGAATGACGAGATCAATAACAAGCCATCCATGATTGCAACTCCGAAGATTGACGTGAAACCAACCGCAGCAGCGATACTGAAGTTTGTCCCGGTTAGAAACAGGGCCCAGATCCCGCCAAGCGACAAAGCTGCAACGTTCATCAGGACCGCCGACGCATCGAGCAGGGAATGGAATGCGATGTATAGTAACAGAAACACGAGAATCAATGACGCTGGAACAATCATTAATAGCCTCCCTTCACCTTCTTCCATGTTCTTAAATTCGCCGCTCCATTCATCCCGATATCCGGTCGGAATCAGTTTACGAACCGTTGCTTGTGCTTCTCCAACAGCGCCCGCAAGATCTCGATCTCGAACACTGAATTTGATTGCGACCAGCCTTTGCCCTTCTTCGCGTGAGACGATTGAAACTCCGCTTCTGACAAACTGACCGTCTGGACTAAGGGGCCCATCAGGATCCATCCCCTGCGGCGTCACCAGATCGCGAAGTCGTTCAACCGGCGCGGTCAAAGTCTCTGGTGGTGCAGCACTGCGTGAACTTCCCGTAATCAATGGCTGCGCACTGCTGGAACCAGCCGCAGACAGAGAGGTCCCGTTACCCGATATTGTTTGATAAGGGACGATAACTACGTTGTCGGTAACGACGACGGGAATATCAAGGATGCTCGAGAGATCGCGTCGAAGTGACTCGGGCCAGCGTACGACAATGTCGAAGGATTTTTCCCCTTCGATCATGGACGAGACTGTCTTGCCACCAATTGCCGTCTGAATCACATCATGGACATCGGCAACGCTGACGTTCCAGAGGGAGCACTTTTCTCGATCGATGGGGAGTTCAACGTTAGATTGTCCCTTGATTTTGTAGTAACCGACGTCCTTTACACCAGGGACGTTAACCATCGCCGCCACGGCTTGCTTGCCGAGGTCTTCCAGTCGATCGAGGTCCGGGCCAATTATTTTGACCGAGTTTTCTCCTTGAACACCAGAAAGGACTTCCAGCACGTTGTCCCGAATCACCTGTGAAAAATTCCAATTCACGCCGGGCAAGGCGGAATTCAGCTTGTCACTTAATTCAGAAACCAATTCCGGCTTTGTCCTGGGGCGCATTGGACCGAAAAACCATTTTCGCCAGCCTGTTGCGGGAAGCGTTGGGGACCATTTTTCCTGAGCCTTCAGTGGAATAAAAAATTCCGAGCTATAGAAACCCGTAGGATCAGTACCGGATTCAGGTCGACCGATCTGATTCACGACGAGTTCCACCTCAGGAAATTGCCTCATGATTTCCCTTGCTGTACGAGAATTTTCGGCGTTTTCCGCGAGAGAAACTCCTACTGGGTAAATGGCCCGCGCCCAGATGTGACCTTCTTCTAAAGGAGGCATAAACTCGCGGCCAAGAAACTGAAGCGAAGCAATCGTTCCCACAATCATTGCTGCAAAAATTCCGACGACAACCCAACGATGATTCAGACAATGTTCAAGGTTTCGTAAATATCCACGCTTCAGGTATCGCACAAAAAAGTTGTCTCCCACCTCTTTCATGTTCTTGAAAAACAACATGCATAAGACCGGAGCGATTGTCAGTGCAAGGAGTAAGGCGCCTCCAATTGCGAAGGCATAGGTTTCAGCCATCGGACGGAATAGCTGCCCTTCAGGGCCACGCATTGTGAACAGAGGTAGCATCGCGCAGACCATGATGATCGTCGAGAAAAACAATGCCCGCTGAATCTCGGTTGATGCTCGTACAATTCGCTGAGACAACGGCAAATCTGCATATTTGCCGCTGCTGAGAACACGGTGAATGTTTTCGACCATAATGACGGTCGAGTCGATAATAATTCCGAAATCGACCGCACCGATCGAAAGCAGATTTGCTGACTGCCCCCGAAAGTACAGCACACTAAAGGCAAATAGTAGTGCGAGAGGGAGATTGATCGCGATAATAATAGCACTGCGAACATCGCTAAGAAACATCAGTAGAATCACGGTGACAAGACAGATACCAACGAGAAGGTTCTCTTCCACTGTTTCGGTTGTTGTTTTGATCAGAGTTGTTCGATCATAGAAGACATTGATCTGGATGCCAGGTGGTAGCGCACCGGGGCTGGTATTCAACTCGTTGATCTTTGCTTTGATCTTTTCCAGGGCGGGCAACGACTCGGCTCCTTTACGAAGCAAGACGAGTCCCTGAACGATTTCGTCTTCGTCGGTCCATATCCGATTTCCCTTTTCATCGAGGACGAGTTGACCTTCGGCATCGACGTTCGGTCGGCTAAGGGCGACTTTGCCGAGTCGGGTAAGATGGTTGACAACAACTCCTTTTGCCTCCAAGAAAGACCCACCCGGCTTAAGTGGGCCTCCTTCGACAATATCATCAACTCGAATTGGCAAGTTGTTGGTTGATTTAAGGGTGATTTTGCGGATCTCCAAAAGTCTTCGTTCATCTTCCATTCGTAGGTGTCTGACGGCGGTTTGTGGATCTTTCAGTCCTAGAACCCGTTGGACGGGATCGCGGCCACGACCGATCAACCCGATGCCCCGTACAACGGCAGCCATATCGCCCTGTGTCAGATAGTCGCCGCTCACATTATCGTTGCTTGCCGCAATCGCCTTTTGAAGCTGGTCGAGAGTGACACCGTAACGCTTCATCCGATTGGGATCAGGGCGGACTTCGTATCGCTTCATCGTCCCGCCCATGCTGACGACATCAACGATGCCTGGAATGCGTCGAAACGTTCGTTCGAGGGTCCAGGTTTGGATGGATCGCAAGTCATTCAATGAATAAAGTGGGTGGCCTTCTGCATCTTCAGGACACGTTAATGAGTACCTGAGAATTTCTCCGATCGGCGACCGGGGTGAAATCTGTGGAGAAACGTCGGAAGGAAGATCCGCTATTGAGATTCGATTAATGACTTCCTGACGCGCCGACAAATAGGGAAAACCATACTCGAATTGAGTATTAACATATGTGAGTCCAAAAAGAGATTTGGTTCGCAAACTCTTTAGTCCCGGCATCCCGGACAAAGCGACTTCAAGCGGCACGGTAACCAGTCGTTCCATTTCCTCAGCTGATCGACCACGGTTTTGTGCGATGATTTCGACGATCGCAGGCGCAGGGTCGGGATATGCTTCAACGTTGACACTTTGAAACGAGTGCACGCCGACCCCGGCTAACGCAATTGTCGCCAGTATCACGATCAGTGGGTTGCTGACAGACCACTTAATCAGTTGCGCAACCATGTTATTGCCTTTGTCTTCGCGAAGGAAAGAGATTTCACCCAACGCCCCGTGTTTCCAATTACCAACGCTGGGTCAAAACCAATTGCCAGAATGAATGCTGACGGCAAACTGAGATCGCTCAGCGCTGCTGTATGTAATCTTCGAGTTCAAGCAAGCCTCCGGCGACGACCATCTCGTTAGGCTGAATCGCTTGCAACCCGTTTTGTTTTTGTTCGTCAGTAAGTTCACTACGAACATAGATAACATCGAAATACCGTTGAACAACATTGACGCGACGGCGATGAAAAGTCGGCTTTGATCCGTCCTCACGCACATACACAATGCATTCGTTGCCAGCATCGATCATTGCGTTTGAGGGGATTTCGACAACGCCACGTTCGGCAGGTATTCCGACATCGGCTCTGACGAATTGATTCGCCAACAATTTGCGATCCGGATTTTTGACCGTCCCAATCAACAGTGCCATATGTTCATTGGGGTCGATCATCGGCGAAAACCTATCAATCTCGCACTCCAGTTCCCCAAGAGCATCGTTTCCGGGGACGGTGATCGAAACAGTTAGTGGTTTGGGGAGCTGGTCCAGCACCGATAAGTCCTCTTCATACGGATGAAGCCAGACAGTTAGAACGCTCAGGTCAGCGATCTTGAATAAGTCGGCGTTGGCGTCAACAATTTCACCTACAGTCACGGCCTTATCAACAATAACGCCACCAATTGGGGCATAAACCGTGACCCGCGGCCAGTCTGCCGAATAACTTTTTTCTGCTTCCTGGCTTCGATGAATTCGATCAGCCGATTCTTTGACCTGCTGAATCTCGGAATCTGTGACCTGATAGGCATGAAGGGTTTGCTCAGCCGTAAAAACCGTAATCTGTCCCTGCTCAACTTTGGCCTGTTGTTCCCTGTATTCCCGGTCCGAAATCGCTCCTGTCGCCGTAAGCGCCTTAAATCGGTCCAATGTCTGTAAGTCGAGTCGAAGCTGTGCCAGTGAAGAAGCAAGTTGGCTCTTTTTCTCTCCCAGTTCTTTACTCCAGATCACTGCTAATGGCACTCCTTCTTTCACTTCATCAAAGTTCTGCAACGGCCTCGCTGGAGGAGCAAAAGGTTTTGATTGCAGCGATTGCAGGCCTTTAACCGTCGCCAGTTCAAAAATCGTTCCAGGGAATCGGGCATGAACATGGGACAGACGGTTTGAGTCGATTGCCAATGAGCCCCGCAAGTGGAGGACTTTGGAAAAACGAGGAATCTTCGCAACGGTCGTTTTCAGATTCATGGCCTGAAGCGTATCTGCGGGCAATTCATGAACATCCGAAAGCACCCGTTTCGGGACCACTTCTTTAGAAGCGATTTGTCGCAAGTGATCATCGGTTTTCTTTTCAGAACGTCTGGAATTAATGAGTGCCCAGCTCAGTCCGATCGCAAGCAAAGTTGCAATGGCTAGAAGTATCGCTTTGCCGAATTTTTGTTTCCCAAATGGAATCGTCATTTTCGCTCCTCACTGAACTCGGCAAAGTTATTGAAATGCCTGTGGTTTTCATTAAGCGATTGACTCTTGTCAATTGACTTTGTCACAAGAACTCCACGAACAGGGCAGAAAGTAATTAAGCACAAATTTCTAATGTAAAAAGCGAATTCTCTACAAACGCTGCAATCACGACGAAACTGAAAGCAAGTTAACGCAGTGCGCGAGAATAGAGAAGCGGCGGAATCCACCGATTGCCGTGTGGGTAAATCGTCCAAACCTCTGGGCGACTTGCGTAGACCTGGGGAATTGCGCAGGTCAAGCGAAAATCCTCGCTAATGACGACGAGATAATAATCGGAAAGACTAGATGCCTCAGCACATCCCTTACGATACGAAGGTTGCTGTAACCAAGATTATCCCGCATATGTAGCGTGATCGTCGCGGTCGGAATGACCGCAGGCTGATGCGTTCGAATTGAGTCGAGTGTAGTGCCAGCTGGCATGTACCGTTACGAACGAACCTAATTGTGCGGCGACAGGAACGTATGACTGTTCACGCTTCAAATCCGGATGAATCGTCTCAATGCCGATCTGCGGCGCGTAGGGCGATTCATTTGCTTGTCGTCACAGTCGTGAATCTGGGGATGATCTCAGGATGCCGTAGTGTCGATTCCCAATCGAACTCCATCCACATTCCAAGTCTGAGTGAGTGCCGAAAATCAAAAGATGTTGGCATTTCGAGTAAGGATGCTAACTGTAAATTGAAGGGCAGCCTGACCGAAGCGAGGCGTGCGTCGAAATCAATAACCGACCAGACTGACGCTGAAAATGTTTCGTCAATATCGGACACCGCATCGCATTCCCCGCAAAAGAAGCGATCCTCCTCACCGGACGGCTTTGAGAATTTCGACGCAATGACGGACGATTCACAAAGTGATGTCGCATCGCAAGGCCGAGAGTCAAAGCGAAGTCAACTTCCTGTTGAGATCACGCAAACGAGCGCCACCAGTCAATTCAATACGAGCAACGCTCAGAATGACAGCTCTCTCATTAGTATTTTAAGCTTTAACGACAATGAAAATGAGTTAACCGCCCCTTCAAGTGTCCGAGGTCGTGACGGCGGCCCACCGCGATTACCATCTGCGACTCAAGATCGTCCCAAATCCCTTCGGCTGAAGTTTCCGACCGAGATTCCCGGCGCGGGATCTCCGACGATCTCACTGCCCGTCACGGATCTAGATCATCCAGAGCGAAAATTATCTGCGATTAATACGCTGTTTCCCCAGCCGGCCGATTCAAAACCGCTTGATACACCGGTCGGACCAACCATGACACTCGAAGAACTCGAGGATCTGGCTATGAATAACAGTCCGATTATCGCACAGGCTCTTGCGGCGATCACAATGAATCAAGGGGCAACCATTCAAGCGGGGGTCTATCCCAATCCTGTGTTCGGCTACGAAGCAGATACCGTCGGGTCATCGTTCACCCGAAATTACGAGGGTGTCTATATGTCACAGACCGTTAAAGTCGCTGGAAAAGTGCCGCTGCAACGTGCCGCTGCGAACATGGATCTTATGAACTCTCAATTGGCTTATGAACGAACAAGACAGCAAATTCTACACGATGTGAGAACCGCGTATTATAACGTCCTTGTCTCGCAAGAGGCGAATCGCATCAACGGCGCCTTGGTTCGGTTCACGAATCAAGTTTATGCCATCATGATTGACCGATTAAAGAATGGAGAGCAGGCTGGATACGAATTGGCCCAACTCAGAACCTTGGTCAAACAAGCGCAGACGATCTTGGTGAATTCTCAGAACCGGTTCGTTTCGTCATGGAAACAACTCGCCGTGGCCACAGGTTGTCCCGAGCTGCCTCCATCGCCTCTGGAGGGGCGGTGCGATATTTCAGTCCCTAACCTTGACTATGATATCCTCTTGGAACGTGTCCTCAGTGTTCATCCCGACTTACAAGCCTCCCGAAATGTTGAAGCACAAGCAAGATTGAACCTTAAGCTTCAAAAGGCAATCCCAATTCCCGATCCGACCGTAACCGGAGTTTTTCAGAATGACTCGACAGTTCCGGGCTACGGACGAACGTCGTACAACTTGAACGTGTCGATACCGGTTCCATTTTTCGACAGGAATCAAGGAAATATCCGCACGGCATACGGGAAACTCGATATGAGTTCGCGACAGTTCGCTGTCGCAACGAATCAATTGACTGGTCAACTTGCCGACGCCTTTGAACGCTATCAAAACGGACGATTTCAATCTGAGTACTATCGAACTCAGATTCTTCCCGATCTGGCCCGAGCCTATCGAGGGGTCTTCGACCGGCATATCGCAGCATCAGACAAGGTTGCATTCGGAGATATCATCGTCGCGCAGCAGAACCTGGCAGGTGGCGTTTCGGCTTACATTGCTTCGCTCGTCCTGCAGTGGAACGCAGCTGTCGATATCGCCAACCTGATGCAATTGAGAGACTTCCGAACCTTGTTCTCTGACTTGCCGCCGGTGCCTGATTCCCCCGACAATCGAACGACAACAACCATACTGGAAGGAGCCCAGCCATGAGAGCTTGGTTTGCCGCCCTTCTGACTGGTGGTCTTTTGACGTTGAGCCAACGAGGGTACTCGGACGATCATATTCCAAAGTCACCCGAGCCCTACGACAGCATTGTCCCAAGGTACGTGTCAGACGGTCATTCTCGAATCGATCCGCCTGCAAAGTTCAATGATCGTGACACCCATGATCAGGCTTTGCCGACCCCATTAACTGCGGCTCCCCCTGCAGACCCTGAGTTGCCAACGTGGGGTCGATATTTAACGCCCAGTACGTCGCCAATATTGTCACCAGTTGAATACAACCTCGTTGGCCCTCCGACCGGAGTTATCCAACATTCCGAAGACCAGGAATATCGAGCAGTTGTCTCTGACCCCAATACCCTGTTGAACTATGATGCTCAGTTCGGACAGAACGTGGACATTTTCCGTCCCGACGGGATGGCTCCGATTGGTATGTTCGGTGATCATACACTTCCTGCTGGGACGGCGTTTCTCTCATATCGTTACCTTCAAAATTCGTTCGATCAGAATTATGTGGGATCGCACCGCACGGGGGTTCCAACTGCTTACCCGTATGCTCCGACATGGATGGTGCAGAACTCGCAGGTCGCTCTATTTGAATATGGCGCGACTCAGGATTTCACAGTACTGGCGTACTTGCCATTTCAGCACAACGGGATAAATTCGGAGACCTCCAACGGGAACTATCTGGCGACATTTACAAACCCAGGCGATATTCGCATCCAGGGACTGTTCGTCGTCAGGCGTGCTGAGCGATCGCAGTCGCACGTCAATTTTGGTCTGAGCATACCTGTCGGCTTCCTCGAAGCACAAACAATCGGGGGCACCGGCCAACCGGGCCCGTCACCGACTGCACCAAATCTTCCCTACGCACTTCGCACAAGTTCTGGCACTTATGACCTCTTGTTCGGTTACACCTACCGGAAGCAGACTGACTTTTGGACGTTTGGTGGACAAGCCAATGCCGTCTTCCCAACGGGGAAAAATACGCTGGACTATGAGCTTGGAAATCAGTTTCAGTTGACAGGCTGGGCATCTCGACGCTGGACCGAACGATGGAGTACCTCGGCACGGTTAGACGGACACTGGAATGGAAACATTCGCGGTGCCGATCCGCGTCTTAACGCAGCGCTCTCACCTGTCAACCAGGCGAATGCCCAGGGCCGCCAGTACGTGAATGGATTGCTGGGTGTGAACTATTTACTGACCCGACCCGAACACCGATTCCGTGAGCAACGATTGTTTCTGGAATCGGGAGTGCCGCTGTATCAATGGGTCGATGGCCAACAGCTTGGTCTGACGTGGACATTAAATGCCGGTTGGGGCATGGCGTTCTAGAACATCTTATATCGAAAGAGCTTCCTCCTCGTTCCAACCGGGTGGAAGTTGATCCGATCCGAAACGCTCTTCGAGCCACGGGTCACCATGGTTATGGTAACCCTGTTGCTCCCACAGGCCAGGTTGGTCGTGATCGAGAAACGTTAGCGAACGACACCATTTTGCGCTCTTCCAGGCATACAGTTGCGGGACAACTAATCTGACTGGACCGCCATGTTCGAAGTTGATCGGCTCGCCGTCATGCATGTCCGCAAGCAGGACGTCTGACTGAAGGAAGTCGGCCAAAGGCATGTTCGTTGTCCAACCGTCATCATTTCCCATGGCGATTACAAATTTGGCTTCAGGCTTGACTCCGGCGCGGGCGACGAACTCGCTGACTGCAACTCCCTCCCAGATGTTACCTAAGCGAGACCACTTCGTCACACAGTGGAAGTCTGAAAAGACCTTCACCCGAGGCAACGCACGATACTGGCTCCAGGTAAATGAGAGCGGGCGTTCGACAAGCCCCGTCACCTCAAATGTCCATTCCTCGACAGGAACCTCAGGAATTGGTCCCCACTGCAGAACCGGCCATTTTCGCGTGCGGGACTGACCTGGAGGAATCCGATTCTCGCGATACGTATCCGGACTGATGATGATTCCGTCATGAACGTGATTCGGTTCGACTGGTTCACCTGTTTGATATTTTGGATCATGTTCCAATTTCTTCGCCTCTGTTAAGTGGGTTTTAGAACTGTGTTGCTGAAGGATGTCTGCGACGCCAAAAACTGTTATTATACGTAAAGAGTCTTGCAGTTTCCTGTTTCCATTCTGGAATGAATGATCTGCTGAATCTCGATTTGTGAGAGAAAGCCGTTCGATTGTTGCCAGCAGCACGTCCGGTTTCTTTCCCATACCAATGTAATAAGTACCTTGCACCGGGATCTGGTTGGGCCGGCGAAATCTACTTCGCTGGAACAGCTGGGTACACACATTTTTGATGGCATTTGAATGAACCTTCAACTGAACGACCTGGCCTCTCAACTGATCGAAGACGTAAACGAAAGCCCCGAAGATTACCGGATCACTCGCCATGACGTGGAGAACAACGGCCTGCTGCTCGATTTCGGTGTGGAGTCTGAAGGGGGTATTGAAGCGGGAGTTGCATTAGCAGCAATCTGCATGTCTGGCCTGGCTGATATCTCGATGGTACCCGGAATAATTGGCAATCTTGGATGGCCACACATCGCTGTTGAAACGGATGCCCCTGTTGCCGCCTGCCTGTTCAGTCAGTATGCGGGATGGCAGATCAACGTAGGCAAGTTCTTTGCCATGGGTTCAGGTCCGATGCGTGCCGTCGCGGCAAAGGAGCCGTTGTTTGACAAACTCTGGTATCGTGAAGAGGCTGACCAGATCGTTGGTGTCCTTGAGTCAGGCAAGCTTCCCGATGCCGAGGTCTTCCAATACATCGCCGACGCAACTGACGTCGAACCGGAAGATGTCGTGTTATGCGTGGCACCCACGTCAAGTATGGCAGGGAACTTGCAGGTCGTCGCCCGGTCAATTGAAACTGCGATGCATAAACTGCATGAGCTTGGCTTCGATGTCAATCGCGTCCGAAGCGGTTACGGAACAGCCCCTTTGCCGCCGGTTGCCAAGAACGATCTGGAAGGGATCGGCCGAACGAATGATGCCATTCTTTATGGAGCTCGAGTCACTCTATGGGTTATGGGAGACGACGAATCGATTGCCGATATCGCTCAACGCGTCCCGTCGTTCGCGTCTTCCTCCTACGGCAGGCCATTTCTGGAAATCTTTGAAGCAGCCGGGCGTGATTTCTATAAAATTGACCCATTGCTTTTCAGCCCTGCGCAAGTCATTTTCCAGAATCTTGAAACCGGCCGCGTTCATATCGCAGGTGATGTGAACGAAGCGGTGTTGCGAACATCGTTTGGAATTATCTGAGAGCAACCGGATCGTGTAATCGCAGCGAGCCTTGTGATCGCGCGGCTTTCCAAATCCCTGAATGACATTCCCATTCCAGAGTCAAACTTTGAACATCGGCATCCTTGCGAGCGAAAGCAGTTGGTACTACCGCGATCTGGAACGAGCCGCATTATCCTTGGGCCACACTTGCGAACGCCTCGATTTCACGAGGTTAATTGCAAACAATTTGTCCACACACAATGCCGTTACAGTACTCGGCGCATCACCTGAAATGTGTTTGAAAAATGGAATCGCCTCTAAAGATAACCTTGCTGCCATGAAAGCAATTCGTCTGGCCAATCCGCAGTCAGCTGGGGCAACTGGTTCTGTGCATTCTCGGTTCGACGCGATCCTCGTCAGAACGATGCCTCCAGGATCGTTGGAACAGGTCGTCTTTCGTATGGACTTGCTGGGTCAACTTGAGGCCGCTGGCACAAAAGTCATTAACTCTCCTAAATCTCTCGAGTGTGCCGTCGATAAATACCTCACGACCGCAAGGCTGCAGTCCGACGGCCTGCCCGTTCCAGAAACGATTGTTTGCGAACATGAAGATGACGCGATGTCAGCCTTCAATCAATTGGGAGGGGACGTGGTGGTGAAACCACTTTTCGGGTCTGAAGGACGAGGAATCGTTCGTGTTTCTGATCCCGACCTGGCCCATCGGACCTTTCGCACCCTGATGCGACTGAATGCTGTGCTCTATCTTCAAAAGTTTATTGACCATGGCGGTTTCGATGTCCGAATTCTGGTGCTCGATAACCGTGTGGTTGGAGGCATGCGACGTCGATCAGTCAATGACTTTCGTACCAATGTCGCCCGTGAAGCTGTCGCTGAACCACACCAGCCAACATCACTGGAAATCGATCTCGCTTTAAAGGCGACCGTTACGACAGGAGCGTTCATCTCAGGTGTTGACCTGCTGTATGACAAAGACGGCCGATGCTATGTGATTGAGGTTAATGCCGTCCCAGGTTGGCAGGCGTTTGGCCGCGTGACAGGTATTGATGTCGCAACGGCACTCATCAACGGAATCATCAAATCAAACGAAAACAGGCAGGTTCGTTCTTTTGATCTGCCGTCATTTTACGACGGCCACATCGAAGAATCGTGAGACATGTTCTTCGGACGGAGGCTTCGTCACGAGGCTCGTGCAAACCCCGGCAATTGCTGACACAAACAAGCTCCAGACCATCGGGTCGATGCCGAGGATATAGTAGGGACGGAACAATCCTGGCACGCCGATCTTCGGATCAGGGCCCAGCACCTGAATCACGGACCGTGCTAATGAAGAACTGTCTGTGGCGGTCGATGCCCAATTCTGTATCCAGCCAGCGGCTGAAAGCCCAAAGTAAAAACAGAAGCCAACCAGCATTCCTGCCAACATCCCTGCTGCCGTCGTCCTTCGCCAATAACATGCCATCAAGACCGGGATAGTAAATGCGGCACCACCGCCGGAAGCACTCAGGACGACTAATGCCTGCAGATACTGGGGTGGGTCCAGATTTGCAATAACGGCAATCAGTCCGACACTGATCATCGATACGTTTGTCGCTCGCCGAACTTGTGCTTCAGTCGCAGCAGGATGCAAGAACCGAACATAAATATCCTGCACCAGACCGGATGAGATCACCAGGATGAAGCAACTGACGGAAGCCATAATCGCGCCGAAGGGGGCGGCCAGAATTAAGCCACTGATGAACGGCCCAAATGGAAGCCCCTCCGTCACCAACATCGACATTCGAGGTATCACTTCGTCCGGCTTTTCAAGATGTGGCAACATGGTTCGTGCCGCAATACATGTCATCACCAGCGGAATATAGATCAGACAGTTGTAGCAACTCAACAGGCAGATCGACTTTCGCATCACTTCCGTACTCTCGGCTGCCATCACGCGGACCATGCTTGCTGGCGAGACAAATCCGCCAAAAATCCAGATAAAAAACATCGAAAGCGCTAGCCCAGGTGTTAGAAATTCCCGGCCAATCGTACTGTAACCTGGTCCAAACGCGATGTCAGAGGAGGTATTTGCGATTGCTGTTTTTGTCGCTTGTTCCAGCCCCCCTGCCATCGGAACCGCTAGGCAGACAAGGATTGTCACGCCAATGACCATCATCACGCTTTGAAACAGATCCGTCCAAACCGACGCCAGAAAACCGCCAATCAGTGTGTAGCCAACAACGGTTACGGTAAAGACAACAAGTCCCACGTAGTATTTGCGGTCGATTGGCTTTGAAGCGGATTTGGCTGCGGCGCCCGCAGATCCATTTGTCGATTCGGCCTTTTCCGAAGCTGTTGGTTCATAGTCTTCAGACAACGCCAGCACGCCAGACCCTGGCCAGGCATGCTTCATGATTGTTGCTCCAGCCTTGAATTGAGCAAACATTGTAAAGGACATAAAGGTGATAATCATAATCGACGAGACCAGGCCGACTCGTGGATCAGCAAACCGTTCGCGCAGCAGATCAGGAACGGTGAATGAATCCGTCATTCGGCTAAGCTGAGCCAGTCGCTTGCCAACGACGGCAAAACTCAGAAGTGGAACGACCATGTAGCTGCCAATCCACAGCAGAACGATCCAACCGTGACTGTAGACAAGCGCCGGAAAACCCATAAACGTTCCACCACTTTGAACGGTGGCAGTTAATGCGAGTGCCCAGGCTCCGAGGCCCCGATTCCCGAGAAAGAATCCTTTGAGGAATTCCTTTTTTTCCATCGCCTTTTGCGCCAGTGTTCCCAGCCAGACAGACGCCCCAATGAATAACAAAAGAGCAAAAAGGACGCTGTATCCGGGATTCGAAATGTCTGTCGCGGCAAGCATGGGTTGATCGGTCGCCTTGCGTTGGAGGAAGAAACAGTATTCCTGAAAGTTATTGACCGCTCTCGGGCAATTCCTCGTCTTTCATAAAACAGAATGCAAAGACACTTGCCACGACCGTGCAAGCGCCCCATGGCACGACCAGCCCCCAGAAGACCCAATCGGGAAAGCCAAGCACGTAAGTCAGGGATTCAGGGTCGCGACCATAACCGTGTTTATAGCAATAACCGAGCGAGTAGATCGTTGCGGCCAACCAGATACCAAGTGCGGCCAAAGCCTCACGTTTCGCCGATTTCAGCAGCGGAAGTTCTTGAATATCGGGCATGCGATTTTCCTTCAATCCGGCGGGAATAGTTCGAATAACGAAATGTACCACCCATTATGACATCGATTCCGGGCACCAATGTTCTTTTTCGATCCGAAATCAAAAGAAAAATGGATTTTCTATTTAAACGGCGTCAACATAAAATTGACTGCTGCAAGGATGGTGCCAGTCCCTCATTCGTCCGATTCAAGATGCTTCGAAAACATGAGTTTCCAGAAGCAGTAAACAGTGCAACCAATAATCAAACCCCATGCACTCAGCATGAAAATCCAGGCGAGTAACGTCATGGTGCGGCGGTACCTCCTTCCATTGTGCGACGTTTCCAGGCGACCGAAATCAGCCAGGCAAAACCGGCAAATGCAGCGACCATGGCCAATCGATCAACCGTCCGAACGATTTTCAGATTTCTGTTGAAAGTTGCTTCGTCAGGTGTCGCGTTCTCTTTGAGTGGCAGATCGTGGTGCAGAAGCTTGCCAACCATGCTGTTGCTCGACCAGTGCCAGTCCGGTAGCGGCTTGCCAGACGTCGCCGCTGTAATGTATCCATCCCAGCCGGCCTTCGGCTCAAACATTGATGCCAGCAAAATCACAATCAGCAGAGTAGGAGTGACATACTTCATCACCCAATAGAAGAAGCGCGGAACTTTCAGGTCAGCACCTCGCATCATTTCAGCCCAACCCTTGTCCACACCATAGACCCAGGCAAAGAGAACCGCTTCTCCGACCGCCATCACCACAAGGCAAAATGTTCCGGCCCAATAATCAAATTCGTCGAAAAAACTTTTCTGATTAAAAAGGGCTACTGGCAGTGCCAGAGGAATCAGCATCGCACCAAAGGCCAAGGCACTTTTCTCACGCGAGAATCGGAATTCATCCTGCAGGAACGCCATAATCGGTTGGCCCATCGCCAGCGAACTTGTGATCGCTGCAAAAAAGAGAAGCCCAAACCAGAAAAAACCGGCCGCTGGAGCGAGACTTCCCCAGTGATTGAATAACGTCGGAAAAACCATAAACCCCAAGCCAAAGCCCGATCCCCCCGCGACTTTTTCTTGAACAGCAGCCAACCCCAGATAGGCGACCGCGATCGGGATCAGGATTGAACCACCCAGAACGACCTCACACAACTCGTTCGTCCACGCTCCAGCAGCCCCATTCAAAGTGACATCGTCGTTTTTTCTAAGGTACGACGAATAACAGTGCATTGATCCCATGCCGATCGAAAGCGTGAAGAAAATCTGTCCTGCAGCGGCCAGCCAGACATTTGGATTTGTCAGCGAATCAAATTTTGGCTCCCAGACATAATTCAAACCTTCGAATGGACTGGCGACCGCGTGCGGGTCGTTGGACGGTGAGACCATCAATCCACGTACCGCCAGGAGCGCGGCGAACACGATCAACAGTGGCATGCCAATCTTCGAAACGATCTCGATTCCTTTAGAAAGCCCTCGCGAAAGGATCCAGATATTGATCGCGATGCACAGCACGAACATCGACAGCCCAAAACCGCTGATCGTCAGAATCGATGTCTCTGAATCGGCCGTCAAACTTTTGAAGAAGTCGCCAGGAAGCGTTTCTTTGAACCCTCCCATCAGCGAATTACCGGCGTAAGCAACGCACCACGCTTCGATGTAAAGGTAAAACGCGGCGATGATCAGGTTCGACCAGAGTCCGAAAACACCAAAGTATTTCCAGAATTTCCGCTTTCCGATCGAATCGAAAATTCCAGGTGTCGAGTGGTGACCGAACTGACCACCGAAACGCCCCATCGTCCATTCGATCCACATTAAAGGAAGACCGAGTACCAGGAAGGCGATCATGTACGGAATCAGAAACGCACCGCCACCGTTCTTCACCGCTTGAGCTGGAAATCGCAAAAAGTTTCCCAGCCCGACCGCGTTCCCGGCCATCGCCAGAACCAGTCCAATTCGTGAAGCCCACTGCTCGCGCTTCGGTTCTTCGCTCATTAAAACCTCTCAACTTAAGGATTCTTTTTCTGGGCGACTCGGTGACACCACCATTCCCATACTGGAGGAGCCAACGACAGCGCAACGATGGCCACCATCACCAGTTCAAAGTTCTTCTGGACGAATTCAATATTCCCAAACCAGTAACCGAGAAACAGGAAAATCAACACCCAGACGATGCCACCAATCACATTGAAGAAAATGAACTTTCGATAGTTCATTGCTCCCACACCCGCGATGAAAGGAGCGAATGTTCGGATAAGAGGGACAAACCGAGCCAGGATAATTGTCTTGCCGCCATACTTCTCAAAATACGAATGAGTCTTCTCGAGGTTTGCCTTTGTCAAAAAAGGGATTCCCATGCTGAAGGCGCGTTCACCGATCAAATGACCCAGCAAATAATTCACGGTATCACCAAGAATCGCTGCCGCAATCAGCAACGGAATCAGCAACTCCATGCGCAGCGAACCCTTAGCCGCAAATGCACCCGCAGCGAACAAAAGCGAATCACCCGGCAGAAATGGTGTCACGACCAGACCCGTTTCACAGAAGATCACGCCGAAAAGGATCCAATGTGTCCACACGCCGTACTCTTTGACAAGTTCCAGCAACTTGTCATCGAGATGCAAAAGAAAATCGACCCACCATTTAAGCCCTTCAGGGCCGCCCGCAGCATCTGCACCCAGTACTGACCACGACAACGCTTGAAATACACCAACGATCGATACCAAGGCAATCCAGTTCGTCATCGCGCTCGACTCATCCCTAAAATTCAATTTTCACTAATGAAACCAGGTAATCCGGTTCTTTTCCTGCAAGATCGCGAGCATGGAAATCACTCCCATGAACGTAAAGAACAGGCCGCCGAAACCGAGTACGAAAAGCCTCGCTCGTGGTGGCCTCAATTCGGTCGGTAACAGTGTCGTATTGATAAAGATCACGTGAATGCAGCTGAATCCAAGAGCATAGTTATAAATGATCGTAGACCACATCAGCAGCTCAGTCGGATTTCCGAACAACAGCATCGCAATTCCAACCGTGGCGTAGACGACCAGAACCGAGAAATAAACCTTACTGATGTGCTTGGTCTCCCATTTTCGCAGGGCAGGCAGCCCTGTCCAGAAGACGTCGATCCATCGCCTCAGTACACCGTCTGCCGTCGATGCCATGCTCGTCCCCAGTACGAGAACGCCACAGAACAACGTTGTGAACCAGACAATGTAGTTCGGCCAGGGACGAAGTGAGGCCTTAACCCCCAGCAGCTTATTCTTTTCATCCGCCGTCTCGACATGATCGGTCGTGACAATTCCGGTCACCGTCTCTGCAACACCGTTGGCTGTCATGGCTGCAGCGAGGTATTTTTCATTGTCCTTCAGAGGTTTATCCTTCGGCAGAAACTGGACCGACAACATGCTTGGCAGCGCCAGGCCAATAAAACAGGCTGGCATCCAGATCCAGAACTGCTCACGAGATACGTGCCTCACCCATTGCTTCCAACGGACGAGTGACTCTGGAGTAATGGGAAACACCATACCCGTGTGCGACAACTCGATCGACTGACCTCCGACGATACTCGGAATTCCTCCGACGTGTTTTCCCATCCCCCAGCCCTGCTCGCGAGTGAACGTGCTGATCGGAGTATTCGTCAATCCCCCGTTACCCGAGATCGCGATCATGGCGGTCAGAAAGCCGATCCAGGCCAGGTCGATCTTTGGCCAGCCACGCCCCTGAGCCAACGAGACGAACACGTTGTCGATGTTGTTGCCGCGAAGTGAATCTTCCGCGTCAAATTTGCCGTCTCCGTTGAGATCCGTCAGGGCCACAACGGGGACGTTACCGACTTTAAAAAATCCACTGAAGATCTCAGTCCAAGTTTCCGTACGTGAATAAAACAGCGCCAGAAACACGAGAAAACCGCCGACAAAGATCAGCTTAAATGTCATCACGCGCTTGATCGAATCGTAGACCTTGCCCCCGAATAGCAACGGCAGCATGCAACTGAGGAAAATCATGCACGCCAGCACCTGAAGCAACATTTTGTGCGAGGGGTTCGTATTGTCAGGCAACTCACCCAACCAGATCGCTGACAGGGGGACCGCCGTACTCGATGCCAGATAGGGCAGAAACGAACCGCAGTCGAGCAGCAGGTAAATCGGCAGCCAGAACATCGGTCCTGGTAACGTGCGAAACTTTCCTGTAAAAATCGGCTCGCCCGTATAAAGCGTATAGCGACTGATCTCGATGTTATAGATCACCTGGACCAGAATACTGATCGCCGCCAGCCAGAGCAGACCACCACCGTAGCGGGATGTGACGACTGGTCCGGTCAACCATTCACCGCCGCCGATCGCGGCCGATGCCATCACCAGACCCGGCCCCAGCATGGAGGTTAAATTCCGCCACGCAAATGGCGGTGCTTCCGGTAGTTCGCCCCCATCCCAACGGGGCATTTGTTTTGAACCTGGATACGGTGGAAAGCCGACCGTGGCGATTTCTGTTTCGTTGGAGGGAACTTGCATGAAGGCTTTCAACCAACCAAGACGATGAGTCGCAACCGCGGAGAATCCGCACGAATTCGGAATGGTAATCTCTGTTGCGACCAGATGCGAGCATAATGAACACTGATTGCAGTCCAAGCGACTGTTTTCTCCTATTTGGGTCCATTTTTGTTCGCTTTTGCCTTGTCCTTTAATGTCTTTTCGAGACTTTTGACGCTGATCTGAATCATTTCCCGCAAGACAGACAGATCGATGTCAATCAGTTTCTTGACGTACAGACAACCGACGCCCGTTTTGAACTTCCCCAGCCTCTCAAGGTGCGATGCAAACTGCTCGTGAAGGCCGCAGGTCAAATAAACACTGATCGCCGCTTTTCTTGGAGAAAAACCAACAACAAACCAGTCCCCCGTGCGCCCGCTGTCGTATACGTAACGGTAGTCACCAAACCCGATCAGACTCGGCCCCCACATATGGGGAACGTCACCCGTGATCTCATGCATCATTTTGAGGAGACGATACGAATCGTCACGCTTTTGAGCGTCCGGAACCGCGTCGATAAAAGCTTTGACACTTTCCCCAGTCTTCTTCGTCTTCTGCTCGGCCATGATTTTCCTCGTGAGTTATTTGCTCGCTTCTTTCGCCGGATGATCTCCCATTTCAAATTTCAATGTGCCGCCGTTGGCAATCTCGGCGTGCTGTAACCAATGACGATCAATTCGCTTGTCATTCAACCAGGCTTTTTGAACGTAAGGACGGTTATGACCACCGTTTTCCGCGATGATTACCAGTGACTTATCCTTTAACTTGATTTCCACCCGGTTCCACAGCGGACTGCCGATTTCGTAACGATCCGTCCCCGCTGTAGGAAAAACTCCCAGCGAACTCAACACGTACCAGGCTGACAGAGTTCCTCCGTCGTCGTTCCCATCCACGCCGTGGTCACGATCCCCGTATTTTGTATCGAGGATCCAGCGAACCCAATTCTGTGTCAGATCGGAACGACCTGCAGAGTTAAATAGGTAGGCCGCATAAATGTCAGGCTGGTTCCCATGCCAATAGAACGCATTCGGATTCAGGCCGACTCCGACAGGGGACCTGGCAAAAAAATGATCTAACTGTTCGACAAAGTACTCACGGCTTTTGAATAATGAAACCAGTTCTGACGCATCCGAAGGAACGCCCCATCGCCATTGCCACGCACTCCCCTCGACATACGCATGAGTAAACTTTCCCGTCAAATCGATAGGGAACGATATACTTGACTCACCACGGCTATTTGGTGTGAATTTTCGCCGTCTTCCCGATTCCACAAAAAAGTCGAGCGATCTACTTCGATGACGACTTGGCGTCTCGCTCTGTCTGCTCTCGCCGTTCCACT
>CAIOKO010000217.1 GCA_903858935.1 uncultured Schlesneria sp.
CGCGTGATGAGCATGCGTCGGAAACGATTCAACCGTTGCCGACGCATCGGGACAGATATTCCGTTTGAATTTCTGATTTGAGACGATGCGTATTGGAATTTGGTAGGTTCTCGAACAATGCTCATCACGCGGAGCGATGATGGCTACTTTGGTCTGAGGCAAAGCCTCACCGGACTCCTCAGAGAAGCAGTGTCTTGAAATCGACGTTGGCGATGTCGTTCGCCACTGCTTGACGGAAGACCGTCAAGCAGTCATCAGTTGGGGCTCTGTGGTTCTCATAGATTTGTTGGCTCGTTCCCAAGGCCCCGCCGTTGAAGTTGTGCATGTTCGATATCAAACTTTTGATCGGCCTCGATGCTGGCAGCATCGGCCACGTGGCCGACGCTGCCAGCGTCGGAAGCGATCAGCAAAAACCGTCCACATTATCTGCACAGCGACAAACGCGTATTTTCATCGGTCGAAATCCCTCGCTTTCCACCCTGGCTCGTCGAGGCACAGGCAAATTCGGTGACCAGGTAACGCGTCTCCCTTTGACCTCTTTTTTCTGTTTTCCAAGTTGGCTCGTCCGAGTGGAAGCGAATTTGGAACCGAGAAATCGATGCATTGGCACGGCAAACCAAACATGAAAAAGCTGTGTTGGCGGAGTCGGAGTTGGATCTGGCAAACGTGCGACTTTAATGATTCCCGCTCATTGGGATATTGACAGGTCAGTGAACGCGATTGAGAATCAAGTCTGGTAACAGTCTGCCTATCATCTGGATCGTGAACCATGACTCTAAAAGAGATTCGTGAAAGCGCGTTGAAATTGGACGACAATGATCGTGAGTTGCTTGCGGTCGAGCTTCTTGAGAGTCTGACGTCGGCTGATTCTCAATCCGAAATCGACGCCGGGTGGAAGGTTGAGATAATCGCCCGTTCGGAGCGTCATCGCGTTAACCCATCCGAAGCCATTGACGCAAATGAGTCGCTTCAGCGAATTCGTCACAGAATTCAAAGTGAGAATCGGTAGTGTTGGTTCGAAGTGTCTGAGCCTCGGTCATGAACAACCGTTTGACGTTCTCTTTGGCCAGTTTCCTTATATTCTGCGAACGCTTCGAGGTGTCGGTTGTCCCACTAACGCATCACTCGAGGCCAAGGCGATTGGCGAATTCTTACCTTGTACGAAACTTGTACTCGCTACAATCCTCCGGCTTACGCTGGCGCAGGGTGTCCCCAGAGTCAAGAAAAAACGGTGGTTCCGCAGTTGTCAATCCGTCGTACTTAATACTGCGTCGCCGAAAAATGAGTACGTTCGTGTTTCGACTTCTGCATCTCCGTCGCCATCCGACCCGTAACAGTGGGTCGCGCCATTGTCATCTTCGGCAATCATTTCTG
Organism: uncultured Schlesneria sp.; assembly: GCA_903858935.1. Taxonomy (GTDB): domain Bacteria; phylum Planctomycetota; class Planctomycetia; order Planctomycetales; family Planctomycetaceae; genus Schlesneria. Next base: position 1,375 of record CAIOKO010000217.1, read on the forward strand.
CTTCGTCTTCTGGAACGAGTTCAATGAACGACGAAACTAACGCGAACCCGATCGGACTGAGGACGTGACTCACCAGGTTCACGTAACAAATCGGCATGATTCGCACGCGTTTCGGCCATCGCCCGTATCGACCGCGAAACCCATCGACTGCCATACAGACTCGCATCCAGTTCTTATCGTCGCCGTTTGCCATTTCTTAAATCTCCCAGTCTTTCGTTTTTAATCCGAGACTGTTCGCATTTTCGGTCACTGCTCGTTTGATCTGATCGGAAACACCGTCTGGGAATTCCGCCGAGATTTCCAGTGAGACTTTCACCGTAGCGTTGGGGTCCGAACATAGCAGTGAGATGATCTCATCCGCCAGTTGAATCAAACGCATCTTGGCCCCGGTCGGAGTCACATCCGCCGCACCGTGAAACGTCCTCGATTTCGCTGCGACGGCTGGACCTGTCCCCGTCGATCCCGTGCCGCCGTTGGCACCGGTTCCGGTCTGGCCATTTGTTGTTGACCCAGTGCCGGTAGTGGCTCCCGTTGTGTCGCCACCTGTTGATGTGCCGCCGGCGGTCCCTGTTAACGCCGCTTTTGCAGCTTCTTCCGCCTTCTTCAATTTGGTGTCGTATTCGATGGCGGCGCCGGGCTCGATTAACAATAACGTATCATCAAACTGAACGTTCCCTTCGCCAAATTGGAAGCCAACGTACTTGTCGCCGTCCTGGCCGTAGGCGGTTCCGAAGAAGTCGCGTGACGCTGCTCCCGTGCGTATTGCTTGAGTCAATGGATCGCGATTTTTGAATCGTGGAAGAAAAAGATACCGATGCGAGTCTTCCCAGAAAGCCATCGCGCCGGCTGCGGCTTTGCCGTCTTTCCAGTACAGTTCCTTGAGCTTCGCACGGAGGTGGATCGGGGACCAGGTGGTGATGACCAATTCGTTGTCGACGCAGACTTTTTCGATCTCATTTCCGGCCGAACCGCCGGTCGTGTTGAGCGGGAATGCTTCGACGGTAAGTTCAATTTCGGTGGGAGTATTTTGAACGGGGCAAAGCAGCCACTTGTAACATTCCCGTGCAGCGCGGGGCACGACCTCTTCTGCGCTTTGCAGTTCCTTTTCAGCCTGCTTCTTCTGGAACAGGTCGATGTTAAGGCGGCCATCCTTCACGTCTTCGACAATGGAATTCCACGCCAGGGCCACGCGTGCGGTGTCGCGGAGTCTGGTGAGGATCGCCATGTCGGGAGCGAGGAAAACGAGCCGATTGCCACGGTGTCTCGGTTTTGCACCATTGCTACGAACGTAATCGAGGGCCGCTCGTTCAGCAGGTTGCTTCAGGTCGCGTGAATGGCAGTTTTCGGGCGAGAGAACCACCAGCCGAAGCGAACTGTCGTCAGGCACGTCACCATGAGGCGTGAAGATATGGACGCCATCAAAGAACGCAGCGATGCCGACCATCTTCTTGAGCGCTTCGGCGATCTTGCCTCGGACATCTGAATTGTCATCAAAGCGACGTTTGCGATCTTCCATCTCGCGGCGCAGATTCGCGCGTGTGTCAAACCAGAACCGAGTCGCTTCCTGGGTCTTGTCTCCCGAACTATTGAGATAGTGAAGTCGATCCGCCAAACGATTCAGTGCGTCGATGTATGTGGCCGATGTCTGGCCGGGCTGGAGACAGCCCAGCAATACGCGAGCTCGATCGAGTCCACGTATTCCCGACTTACCAGCAACAGAGGACGGCGCACTACCGAGGAATAACGTTCGCCCAGCACGTCGGGCCGCGTTTACCTGGCCGAAGCGAGGTTCCTTATTCTCGAGTTCAGTCGTTTCGGCACGATCGCCATCAATGTCTTTCTCGACAACGGCATCCCAACCGGCCGGAAGATAGACCGTCAATTCGTTTCGAGAGCTTCCGTCATAGAGCGGTAGACTGCCCGGCATGATCATCAAGTCTTTGTTGTCATCCTTCCAGAGTCGGTAGATGACCTTGGCCATTAATTTCAGCACTCCACGAGTACGCTGGAAGCCATCGATGGTTGTCCAATCTTCGTAAAGGCGATCGAAAACTTCGGGATGGATCGGGTAAGCCTGGTGCAATCGATCAAAGTAATGACTTTCCTGCGTTTCGGCAGGAAGCTTTGAACCTTCGGCGACATACGCGTCGGCAAAGGCTCGACAGACCGCATCGCGTGCAACGCCGTCACGAACTGGTTCGAACAGACGCCGCCGGACGATTTCGAACGCCTCTTCGGTGGCCACCGGTTTCCAGAGGGCCTGAACGCGTCCGAAGACATTTTCGAGACTACGCAAGGCTAACAGGCCGCGAGTTCCACCAACTTGCACGTTGGCGGTATCCTTGCCTGGTTCGCTTTCCGGCAACGATGCGAGAACAACAGCATTGGGGACGAGCTTGACCGCTTCCGTCAATGCTTGAATAAACGAGATGTTGCTTTCGAAGCTGCCACCGCTCAGGGTCTGGCCATCCGGAAATTGACGAACGTAGGCGACCATTTCGTCGATCAGAATTACGCATGGGGCGTACTTCGACAACAGATCTCGAAGCACCTCTTTTCCCGGCGAGGTACCAGTCGCGTCAGATTCTTTGACCATCGCGAATGCTTCGCTACCCCCGAGTTGCCAGGCCAATTCTCCCCAGAGTGTCTTGATCGATTGCCGACCATGCTTCCACGCCTGACCCGGCGAATGCTCATTCCCATCGAGGACTGCGACGGTTGCTTGTGGCAAGTCCATGATCCCCGCTTGTTCGATCAGCGATGGAATCCCGGCCAGCGACGAAAGTGCGCAGCGTCGGGTTGCCAGATGGTAAACGGCAAGCATCGTATGAGTCTTGCCACCCCCGAAGGCTGTTTGAAGCTGAATGACCGGCTCGCCGCCGTGTCCGGCCAGTCGCTGGGCCACTTGCATCAACAGTTGTCGCATCCCCTCCGTAATATACGTCCGTTCGAAAAACGAGACCGTATCCTGGTACTCGCGCGCCGCCGTACCCGCTCGAACCGCCGTGATGTCGGCAGCGAACTCAGATTGCAGGAAGGTTCCTTCCAACACATCACGGTGGGGGACTGCTATTTCTCGCCAAGGTTTCATATTAGTTAAAGTCCTTTTCCTTATGTCACCGCCCAGGAAACGCCGTTCATTTGTGTCGTTTCAACGACGAGTGGGTGCGGGTCGATTGCCTTCACTAGCTGTTTCAATCGCTGAAGCACGCTTTTGGGTTCAATCGCTCGCGGGAATAATTTGGAATGTTTTGCAGGTTGCTCAAGGTACAACACAATCCGAAACCGTCGGCAAGCTAAAGCAGCAATCGCTTGTTCTCTTTCGGATTCTTTGTTTGCGTTTGCTGCCGCTGCGGCCAATGCCGCCAGGCTGTCGCGTACCTTGATTGCGATTTCGTCGGCAATATCGAATGTCTTCGTGCGGCGGTGTTTACGATAATCCTTGATTTCGATGCACCAGCAACAGATCGTTCCCTCGATCGCGAGGATGTCAATCGCTTTTGTACCCGTCGTTGCAGGCTTTCCACATGCCTGACAGGTTAATTCGTTGCCACATTTCTTGCTGCTACAGACGGCGCGCGTGCCACTCAGGCGATTAAACTGCTGCCGATAAAAGATCCATTCGTCGAACTTAGACGCTTGCCATCCGTCAGGAAAAGTGAATGTCAGTTGGCCCTCAGTGATCGATATCATGAGTGGACCTCAGCATCGATGTAACGGTCGGATTGGCTGAGATCTTCCTGCAATGCGTCGATCTGGCCGATGTCGTCAATCGTCTCACCTTGTTCGACCTGGACACCGTCTTCACCCGGCTGCAGGCCGATGTATTGGGACTTGATCTTCTTGAATTCCTTGTACTGGGACAGGATGTAAAGTTCACGAAGCAAAAAAAGGCTGTGGCTGGCAATGAAGACCTGAATCCCGCTTAGACACAGGTTGAGAATCGTGCGAGCGATCAGCTTGATGACTTTCGGATTCAAGTTCGATTCGGGTTCATCCCAAAACAAACACCCCTTATCGATGAGCGAACCAGTCGCAATCAGACGGGCGATCGTCGCGAGTTTCCGCAGCCCTTCCGCGACGAGGTGCATCTCCATATTGACGCCAGCAATATTCAGATAAAAACGGCCTGACTTGTCTAATTCCACCTTTCCGTTCATCGCCTCTTCGAGCGGCGCCAGCAAGTCCTTGATCCGTTTCTCGCGAGGGCCTTTCGCCAGCGGCGCACCCAGAAGGATACATGTGTCCCGCCACGTCTCTTCAAACGGGAAATAGGTGGTTTCATAGAGCGAGACAAAACCGGGATAGATCGTCAGCAGCTCACGGGTTGGAAGGTAGACGGGAAGCTTTTCGACCCACGAGGACGGCGTTTTGTCGATCGTGACTTCGGACTTACTTGTCGTGTTGAACGAGTAGGCCAAACTTTGTTCGGTGGGAATCAATTCGCATTTGACTTCGCATCGCTGCCGACCCCTACGATCGCGACGTGCGAGACGCCCAAGTTCATCGGGGCGAAAGACAACGTTAAGTTTATCGGCAATCGCGGTCTGAAGGTACGCTTTGGTCGGAGGGGCCGGATTCGGGTCTCTGTTACCCTTCGCGCTGACGTAAAGTGCCGAGTAAGCAGCTTTCAGAATATGAGTCTTGCCGGTTCCATTTTCACCCACGATGACGTTGAGACCGGGCGCGAATTTCAAATTGGCATGCTTGAAAGTGGTGAAATTCACCAACTCCATCGATTTCAGCATTTTCAAATTCCCTTCTCATTCAAATAAGGTGCGCTGGGTCGGAGTCGGAACCTTCGCAGCGGCGGATTCGATGCCGGCCCAGGAAGTGACGACTTCGTTGTACGCACGAGCGTCCTCGGCCCAGCTTTTACGCTCGCAGAGAGTGTAAAGCCGATAGGCGAGCTGTCGGGCGGCTTCCGCTTTTGATTGGACGGCCGCGAAAACCGCCGCCGCTCCCGTTTCGCCATCGGTGTTGAAAACCCGGATCAGTTGATGCAGGACTTCCCAGATCGGTAGCCGTTGATCGGATTGCGGGTCCCAATCGTTGGGGTACTCCGCCCATTTCAGCAGCCTCACATTACCGCTCGCGGAGTAGAGCACGCCCGCGTGTTTCACACCGTCGACGCTTGTGCCCTTAGCACGTGCCAGAGTGTCGGCCGCTCCGAATTTGCCGGTTTCCCATCCGTATTGTTCGAACCAATGAAGGCAGAATTGGGTATCAGCATCGAAGTCATCTTCCGCGAGAAAGCGATTAATAAGTTGAAGTGCGGATTTGATGCTCATACGCGAGCCGTCGGCTTCGAGGACTGCACCGTATTTCGAGAAGACGGCCATGCCAGGGCCAATGATCGCTTGCGATAGGTCAACTGGTGTAACAGGCGAGCGTAATCCATCGCTCGCGCGCGTCATTGCGTCCATAGCGATCGGCAGCGTCACATTAAGCTCCCGAATGAACTGCCGACGAGAAATCGTCTGGGCGTCATCCAATCTTGGTCTGCAGATCAAAATAATTGACGACGCGAGCGCGTTAGCGCCCAACCCAATTTGCCGATTGTCGCCTTCCGTTCGCATCGGCCAAGTACCAGTAATGGCCAGACCTGACCGCAATACGGCCTCAAGAAACGTTTCCCATCCCGTATTCGAAGTCTCCCCCTTGGCCTCAGTCTCGCTCTGCTTAAACGCGTAATAAATTGAAATAGGAGCGGACGGATGGGCTTGAACCGCGAGGTTGCGCATTGCTTCTGTCATGCCATTCAAGAAAAACTTTTCTGCGCAGTCTTTTGTCGCATGGCGATGCGGCATCGCGACGAGTTCTTCGGTTTTTGGAACGGAGATTGTCGCGAGGAGTTTTGGAAACATTGTCCGAAGAGACCGCCGTAGCCAAACGTAGAAGAAGTCTGATAGGTCAGCATAGCCGATATTGTCGTAATACGGCGGGTCAGTTGAGATGAATTTCGAAACGCTCACCGATTGAGTCTGGGCGTCTGCCTGCTGTGCGTAACCGTGACCCAATGCAGGTAATAAAGGTATCACGTTCGATACGACACCTATCGCCTCAATGAAACCGGAACTCGACTTGGCGAACGGAGAACCTTCAGCGAAGTCCCATGTCATCGGCACAGCCTGCTTCGAAAACATCGAACGCATGGCATTGTCTTTCGTCCGCCATGTCGCAATCGTACATCCATAATCAGCGAGGCGGCTGATTCCGAATGCGAGGAAGAGACACACGCTATCTGCGTAGGCTTTAGCTCCAGTCCCTTCACTTTCAAGACCGAGACCGTCGTCGACGAAGCCTGCTCGCAATGCATCTCCATGAATTATTTCCCGCACTTCGGAAATCAAATCACTAAACGTCGTTAACGCAACTAATTGTCGGCGCGTGAAGATATCGCCGAAATTATTCATCCCATAAACCGGGGCTTGAAAGTTGCGATGTTTTTTCGGCATCTCACAATCAGGCTTCCACGTCGGCGCTGCGGATGCGGCGACAGATTCCATTTCGGTTGTGGGAGAGAGGTAAATTCGGCCACGGGTTCCTTCTACGACGATGGCGAGCAATTTTTGCCCAATCCGCCCTGATTTACCTTCCTCGCGAATATATTTGTAGTCAATGGCAGCGTCAGACATCAGACAACGAAAGGCCTGCCGTTTGCCAGCGGAAGTGCCGATTTTAGCCTCGATAGGCGGTTTTCCCACTTTTACCGTAAACCGGTAGTTACCGCCGTCGATAATGGGCTGAACGTACGATTCCTTGCCAGGCTTGCTGCTCAGAACAAAAGTAGTTGCAAGCGGTACGTCGACATTTGAGAAAGCTGGATTTGGACTTTTAACCGTTCGCACCCATAGGCAGGCAATTGTGGATAATTTGCACCCTAGATACGCTTGAAGGTCAGTTCTTACCGACGCCATCTCCTGCGTGATTTCAGTTGCTGGATAGAGGTGGCCGATCCGCTTAAACGCTTCATCCCACATCCATTGACCATAATTGCGCACATCCGCAGCTAGTCCCTGCGCCCCATGAAATGCCTTGAGTTCAGTTACGATTTTGTTCTGCGAGGAGGATTTGACGGATGGACGCCCTGCAAATTTTGGTGGAATCTCGATCAACGCTTTATTGATGAGGACGGCGACGGGGTTGAGATCGCTTGCGTACGCATCCAACCCGAGACGTTGCGCTTCGAGCGGGATTGAGCCGCCACCACAAAACGGGTCATGAAATCCCGGCATTTTTTCTGGGTTGAAGAGGCAGTTGGCTTGCGGATGAGATTTATTGAGCTCACATGTTTCACTCCACGACTTACACACTTCTTCTCGAGCTCTATCTAGGATCGTTTGATTGGTAGTGTTCTCCCAGCGAACGAGATCTTCAATCACGGTAAAGAGCCTCGCGCGCGCTTTTGTCCAATGGCCCTTCACCTGTTGATTTGGCACCGTGCCAGGGTTCTGACATCGCCAAAGGTCCTCAGGGTCGTTGACCAATTGCGCGAAGATCACGGCGCGCGCCGCAGCTAGCGGACGCTGCGCCCACCATGTGTGAAGAGTCGTCGGGTAGCCCTTTGGTGCCTTACGTTTTGTAGCGGCCGATGCAGCATTAATAGCGTCAAGCGGCAATGCGACCTCGATAAGCTTTTTCGGCGATATGATCATTGATAACATCTTTAACCCGGCCCAGCCTAAAACGGCGATAACGTATGCTTGATTGCGGAAGCAAATGGTAGATGTCGGGTCGCTGCAATTTCCATTTCCAAATACGACTTCACTTCTTCCAACGGTGACTGCTGTGCGATAGCGGCGATGTCATCGCCAATTGTGACGTATTCCATGCACGCGTTTTTCCTCATATAACGAAGAGGCCCGCGCGTGGAATCTAAATTAAAAACTCGTAGCGTCTCGTTAGCTCGATGCAGTTCCGCCGCGGTCAATCCTGACCTTGGACGAATCGTTCCATCGCTGGAAAATCGAAGAAAATGCTCGGGGTCTTCGTCCGCTGGATTGATCAGGTCATTGACGTTGTAAGGCCCCGCACCGTTGTCTTTGAAACGCCCACAGTGGTACAGATCGTCACACGACCAGAACAGATTTTCCCAGGTGAAGATCAACGTTGGGAAGTCGCCCCGTGATCGAAAGTGCTCAATATGCTGGCCGCGTTCGTCCAGGGAAGCCTCACAATAAGCACATCGTCGACCTTGGAATTGTTCGAGAGAGTCACGGATTTCCTGACGTTCATCGAAATCCAGGGAGTCCCAGTTGTGAGTCCCGTGCCGAAATTGTCCGAGACAGTTCGGCGCCTGGATGGGAGTTCGATCAAGCTTATGCACGCTGCGAATCCCCCGTTAAACGACTTCGTTTGAACTGGGTAAACCGGATCAGACGTTCACATTCCAAAATCAGAGGATGCTGTTCGCCGAAATGGACGATCAGTTGCGCCTTCAACGCCTTTCCTTCCTCCGTTTCCTCGCGTCCTGTTTCAATCAATGCACGATAATCACTTAACCAATGAACCTGAGGGACATCCGGGACCGGATCAACTCCCATGATTTCTGCCAGGACAACTGCGCTTTCAACACCCCTTGTCTGAAACTGTCGCCCGGACAACTGCGTCGTTCCGTCAGGTGGTCCCAACACGCCGATCGTGCTCACATCGACAGTCGACAAGACTTGAGGACTGTGTGTTGTCAAAATAAGTTGAGTATTTGGAAACGTCCGACGCAAATCCGGAATCACTCGCTGTTGCCACGAGGGATGTAAATGTAAGTCGATTTCATCGATGATTAGAATTGCCGGTGTGGCCAGGACGTCATCTGATTCTGAGCACGGTGGGTTTGCCAGCGATAAGCGGAGAGCGAAATCCATTACGACGCCCAGCATTACCTGATAACCATCCGACAACTGCTCGAGGTGCAAGCGAATTCTTGCACCGGAAGTATCAACCGAATCAACGGCGAATCGTCCCGTTTTGCTATCGATTCGCGGATTCTGTACCCTCGGGATCATCTGCTCGATCGCCCGTCGTACTGCTGTCAGCGAAAGTGCCGCTTCGGGTGGATCGTTATCCCGTTTCTCACGAAATTCACGCTGCTCCAGCATGTCAAACCAGGAAACAGCCCTTCGGAAATCGGATTTGGATTCCAAGGCGTTCTCCAATCCGACGAGGCGACGAAACGTTCTGGGCATTTCTTTCGATCGCATCCGATTGTGGGGAACATCGACGGCTCGATTGGTGCCGTAATGAGCGAACACCGGCAGTTGATACAGCTCCTTCTGGTTATGGGCCTCAATCAATGAGTCGACGTAAGAGTACAGACCCTTGGTGTCACGGCGTCCGCGTGGTGCCTGCTCCTTCGTCCCTTTTGCCGTATCGCGATGTTTGATTCGATCCCAAGCCCACTCTTGGACATGGCTTCCCTCTATGATGCCACCACGTGCCTGCAGAAAGGTATAGGGCTCGGACCGATCTTCTTCCGTCAGGCGGATATCCTGGGGTGTCAGGCCCGGAACAGTTGGACGTTTTTCAAATGGCAGTCGACTGAGAATCGGTGCCAACAAAACCCTGATCGCGTCCAGCAACGAACTCTTACCCGATCCGTTTCCGCCGACGAAAACGTTCAGATCCGGTTTTAAATCGAATTTGATCGATTTGAAACAGCGATAGTTTTGGATCTCGATGTGATTAAGAATCATGGTCTAATTTTCGTCTTCCGCCGCGATTTCTGTTCTTGTCTTTCGCCGCGAAGCGGCACAGGCATTCAGCCTGGGGTTTCAACCCCAGGAAAATTGAGCAATCTCGTTTTTCAAGCTCCGAAGGAGCGACGGTGAACCTCTCGATGCAGCCCCGGATTCAACGGCAACCTCGATGAGACCTGCGCCCCTAACAGGGCTTCGAGGATTATGGCGGACATCTGCCTGGGGTTGAAACCCCAGGCTTCATGCCGACGCCGCATCGCGGCTAAGACCATTGATGAGTCCGCGTATCCAGCCACGACGTTTTCTTCATCTCGGAAAAATCATTACGCCTCCTGCCAAAATATTTTTTCTGTCGACACTCAAAAATGTCCTCCGGCCTTTTCCATTTTCGACAATAAGTCGCTCACGTTGTAGTTAATCGAACAGACGCCCCAGCCCGGTTCTCGGTCGAACGGGCGACGGATGTAGAACGGCCCTTCTACACTATCATTCTCAGCAACGAATACGATGGCTAACACAAACTTGTCACCCTGATTGAAGGCGTACAACATTTCATTGCGTGTGACGGTGATTGTGGCCGCTCCTTTGATCCGTCCTTTCACTTCGATGTGACGCGGCTCGGGTTGCTTGTGGTCGGTTGCCGGGGGATGAGATGTCAGGTCCCAACCGCATTTGTCTTGGGAAACATCTACGACACGGCAACCAGCGGCCTCCTCGGTGCGTCGCACGGCGTCCATAGCAATGCGTTCGATCCGGCTGCGAGCAATCGGATCGGCTGAGAAGCTAGACGAAGTTTCTTCGTCGCCTCGAATTTTCCGCATCAACCCCGCTGGAACAACCAACGCCCCCCCCAGCACAATCGGCGTGCCGTTAACGACGTGACGCATCGATTGAAGTTCTTTTTTCCGGTTCTCCAGTCGACCTTCCAGATCTGTCACCATTCGCCGGGCATTTTCGACGTTCATTCGCAGGTCTTTGCCCGCTTCCAGATCGTGTTTGAGTTTGATCCAGCGATCGGTCCAAAACGCAATTTCCTTGCTCAGTCGCTCGTTCACCGCCGCCAGTGTTTTGTCGACATGGGCCACTCGGCGCTCAGAGACTTCTCGAAAATGTTCGGGGACCAGGGTGTTGGCGGCTAAGGCAATCGCTCGCTGCTCCTGGTTGACGTGAATCCATGGGGCATTGAGGATGTCTTTGAGCAGCACCTGTTCCGAAGCGGTCACCGGTTCCAGGTCGAGATGGGGTGCCCAGCCCGCGAATGATGTCGAGCCGTCGGGATTGACGCGGACGAATTGCAGCCGTTTGGAAAGGACCTGTCCGTCGCCTGATTTGACCTCGTGCGTTAGCAGAAACATTAACCACGGATCGAGACCGTCGTCGCCCGGATCGACTAATACAGCCCCTTGACGTAATAAGTTGGCATGTTGTTCCAGCAGCACGTCGCTGACGGCCAACATTAACGGATGCCCAGGATGCATCAACACGGCTCGTTCCATGCCGGGTTTGTCTGATGGCTGCACCGCTTCCTTTTCGAAACAGACTCGGCCATACCGTTTGAGGACCGGTTCAAGCTCGCGGCGGTTGCGTCCCGTGATCCGGCGATCGCGTTCGCGGATTGACGCCGGAACGTGGGTGATCTCGTACCGCCCGGACTCCCGAGGGTACATCGAGCCACCAAGCTGTTCGAACGCCTTCATGAAGAAGGAACGGACGAAATAAGGCTGAAGTCGACGTGCTTCGGCCTTTTCCATTTCGGATTTTACCGCAAACAGTCGGTCGGCACTCATTGTCTCTTGGGCCAATGCGTTGCTATCGAGCAATGACTTCAGATGGCTATGGTCTAGAGCTTGATCGATCTTCTGCGTGAGACGTGCGCGGACATCGGGATCATCGCCGTAGCGGATTGCTCGTATCAACAATTCCTTCAGACTCGTCCCCTCGAACACTTCACCGAGGATGTCGAAGACGCGTCCCTTGAGAGCCTCGCTTTCAATCGCCAGCTTTTCGAGCAAGCGATGATAAACGTCCCCCTCTCGAGTCTCCTTGGCCACAAGGTTCCACAGATGGCAAACCTCGACCTGGCCGATACGGTGAATTCGGCCAAATCGCTGTTCCAGTCGATTGGGATTCCACGGAAGGTCGTAGTTGACCATCAGGTTGGCGCATTGCAGGTTGACCCCTTCACCTGCGGCATCGGTGGCGACCAATACGCGTACTTCAGGGTCGGAACGGAACAAGGCTTGTAATCGTCGGCGTTCGTCACGATTGGTTCCACCGTGAATCGTAATAATTGCGTCGTGGTTCCCGAGGACTCCGGCGATTTTCTGATGCAGGTAGTTCAGGGTATCGCGGTGCTCGGAAAAAATGATCAATTTCCGTTGACGACCGGAGGCGTCCCGCATTTCCGGTGCGTTCTGAAGAATCTTTGAGAGCTCTTCCCATTTCCGATCCTGCCCCGAGGCAACGACTCCTTTGGCTCGCTCTTCGAGTCCTTTGAGGATGACGATTTCTGCTTCCAGTTCGTTGATGGTCTGGGCTGCGGTGGCGTCATCGACCAAGGCTTCTTCAAGGTTTTCCTGCTCCTCGGCGTTCAGGTCATCATCGTCCTCGGGAGCGGCGGCGAGCGGTTCGGCCATGGCATTGCGGCCTCGAATGCCGAGCTTTTCTTCTCGCAGTCGGCTTTCCAGACGCTCTTTGCGGCGGCGGAGCGATTGGAAGATCGCTTCCGGGCTGGAAGCGAGCCGACGCTGAAGGGCGGTGAGTGCGAAACCGACCGAGCCTTTGCGGGACCCTTTCAGCTCGTCCGCCTTCCCCATTTCGGTCTTCACGTAGTCGGTCACCGCTTCGTAGAGGGCCGATTCGATGTCCGAAAGTTTGTAATTGACGGTGTACGCCTTCCGTTCGGGAAACAGCGGCGTGTTATCGAATTTGACCAATTCCTCTTTGACCATGCGGCGCATCAGGTCCGACGCATCCACTTTGTGAACGCCGTCCCGAAATTTTCCATAGAAGCGGTCTGAATCGAGCAACGAAAGAAAGAGCTGAAAATCCTCTTCCTTTCCGCTGTGGGGTGTCGCTGTCATCAAGAGCAGGTGACGCGAGTTCTGACCCAGACGTTCCGCAAACCGGAACCGTCCGGTTTTTTCGAGTTTTGTCCCAAAGTAGTGTGCCGCGAGTTTGTGGGCTTCGTCAAAAACGGCGAGATCCCATCCGGCGTTACAGAGTTTTTCCTGGAGATCCTCGTTCCGGGCCATCTGATCGAGACGAACGATCAATTGATGATGGTCTTCAAACGGGTTGACGCCCGGTGTCGCCTCTTCGAGTGCCGATGAATAGACTCGAAAATCGAGGCCGAATTTCTCGGACAGTTCGTCCCGCCATTGCTCGACCAGACTCCCGGGCGCGACGATCAGAATGCGTCTGGCGTCGGCTCGCATGATCAGTTCGCGGATGTAGAGGCCCGCCATGATAGTTTTGCCCGCTCCAGGGTCGTCGGCTAGAACGAACCGCAGCGGCTGTCGGGGAAGCATGGACTCGTAAACGGCGGTGATCTGGTGGGGAAGTGGATCGACGTTCGAGGTGTGAACCGCCATCATCGGGTCGAAGAGGAATGCGAGGTCGATTCGCTTGGCTTCGCAGGTCAACTGGAACGCGGCCCCATCGCCATCGAATGACCAGGGACGTTCGACGGTGGCAACGCTGAGACTGACTTCATCGCCTCGGCCTAACAATCGTTCTTTTGTCGTTCCGTCAGGCGTACGGTAAAAGACCTGAACCGCACCTTCCCCGATCGGTACGACGGCAGCGACCGTAGCGACGACGGACGGCTCCAGTCCATCGAGGGCGAGCCCTGGCTTCAGGTCTTCAAGTTTCGTCATATAGCCCTGATGCTCCAACAGTTTACGGCATCTGCGTGGACACGGAATTTGGCGGCACCACACCCTACAATGAAGGAGATTTTGATAAGGACGTTTACTCTACCGAGGTGGATCAAGATTCACCATCCTCATGCGAAAAGGGTCGAACGGAATCGTTTCGATTCAGCCTCGGTGACACTGCCGTTTTCAAGAACAGGACAAACGATCCAGGCCGCGAGTTTTCGGAAGAAGATTTCTCACGCCAACATAGAACGAGGGGTACGCTTGGCTACGTCAGCGTTTCGTTAGTGTGGGGGGAACTGAAGTTTGCCCCCAACCGCCGCCTCAAAATCGACTATTCCCATGAGCATCTTCCAATCGTTAAGAATCTGTGTCGCTTGTGTGATGTGTTGTGCACCAACCTCCCTTCACGAAGACCCCATGGGAGGCAAATTCCCGAGCGAGTCTGATTTTCGCTGCCAGGACTAGGGCAAAGGCCCGTTAACCACCGCCGCGGGGGCGGTGGGGTTTGGTCAGATGATGGCCTGTTTTACGGGCAATCTCGCCGGAAAATGGCTTCGCTGCGGTGTCTGTCGGGGCGAAATGATCGCTTTCCCGAACCAGTTATTCGTACCGGACTTATGCGCCCTGAACGACTGATTCCTTTCTTCAAAATCGACTATTCTCATGAGCATCTTCCAAATGTTAAGAATCTGTGTCGATTTTATGTTGTGTTGTTCTTGTCGTAATGTTATGGTTACATGTGATGTGTGTGTATGTGTTGAACGAGGTCGGAATTTGCCGGGGAAAGTTGTTCTTGTTTCTGCCGAGTGACCTGGAAAACAGACCGAAGAGGTTGAAACGAAAGCTTGAATGGAGAAGGATGGATTATGGATTTGTCGGGATTTCAAACCGGGGAATTGAACAGAAGTCAACGAAGGTAACGAAGGGGGCAGGAAGCATAAGACCGATCCGGCCTGATGTTATGATTGGAGATCCAGGGAATCTCGCGGAAGTCAAATCAAACTGGTCGACAGCGTTTTAAGGACGTTGCCGCCGGTGGCAAATCTGGATTGAACAGACAGCCGGCTCCTTCCAACTCTTCCTTCGTTAACTTTGCTGCCTTCTGTTCAAAGTCCTGATTATCCCTTCTGGATAACCGGGGAACAGACTGTGGTCGTCGATATCAAACAAATCGTATCGGATTCCGCGCGAGACTTTTCAGCCCTCGGCACCGACATTTCAGAATCCGCCCACGGAGCGTGTATGAGCGAGCAGAACCCATTGTTACCCAAACTTCACCATCGTTGCCTAATGAACGGTAACCGTTCATGGGCAGTGCGGAGGGGCAATCGATGTCCAATGTTGCTCATACATTCCCATAGTTGCCTAAAGTTTTTGAATTGATGTTTCGCAGCGGATTTCACGGAAAGCAGGAGCACTGGCGAGCGAAGACGCACGCCAGTGGCATCCGGCTCCCTGTGTTCCCACGGAAGAGTGTCAAAACCCATAGTTGCTCAACGATTCCATAGTTGCTCAACGGTTTTGAATCGACGTTTGTTGCGACGCTCGGCACTGCTTAACGGAAGATCATCAAGTGGTGGCACGGTTTTCATCGCAATGGAAGGGTATGAATGTCCATAGTTTCCCATCGATTCCATAGTTGCCCAACGGATTTTGAATCGACGGTCGTTGTGTCGCTGGGCACTGCTTGGCGGAAGATCGTCAAGCGATGGTACGGTTTTCGTCGCGACGGACGAGTGTCAATGCCCATAGTTGCTCAAAGATTCCATAGTTGCTCAACGGATTTTGAATCGGTGTTTCACAGCGTCCTGCGACAACGAGATGAACATCGAAGTTCCCGAGTTGCGATAAGCCAGTTGAGAATAGATGCCCTGCGCAGTAACCTATACTCAATCAGGTTGAATGAATTTGCTCGCGGTATGTGCGGGCAATGTCTCGGTAGACTAGTTTCAAGAGCCAACTGTTTCGGTTGGCTAGGTAAATAGTAGGCCGACGCAACGAACCTCGTAACAGAGGCTTCGATGCGTCGGCCTATTTTTTTTCGTTCACGGGCAATGCAGGGGGACAGACCCATTTTCATGGGCAAATAGTAAGTCAGGCTTGAGTGACTTAAGTGAGTTCGGTGTTTAACGCCATGAAAATGCGTCAGTCCCCGGCCCGTGAACGTTTTTTTTCGTTCACGGGCAAAGCAGGGGAGCAGACTTATTTTCATGGGCAAACAGTGAGTCAGGCTTGAGTGACTCAAATGAGCTCGGTGTTTTTCGCCATGAAAGTGTGTCAGTCCCCGGCCCGTTAACGATTATCTTTTTAAATAGAGGAATCACCCTTGAAGCTGCGCAGCAAGACGATTCGCCAGGGAATCGAGCGTTTGAAAGCAAGGATCGGCGTTGATGGTCTTTTCCGGGAATTTGGAAATGATCTGCCATTACGCTCAGAATTGTTCAGTCTGAGCCAGTTAGAGGAACATGCCGAGACGCTGGCCGCATGGCATGAAATCGACCCTCGGTCGGGGCCAGACCGATTGCTGGTTCGGCTGACCGATAACCAGAACATTCTGCGAGAAGCTTACAAGCTGATGCTCGATGCCGTGCAGCACGATCGACATATCGTGCCGGCGGGGGAGTGGTTGCTCGACAACTACTATTTGATCGAAGAGCAGATTCGGACCGCTCGACGACATCTTCCGGCCAAGTACAGTCGAGATCTGCCTCGGCTGATGAATGGTCCTTCCGCGGGATACCCGTGCGTCTATGATCTGGCACTTGAATTGATTTCACACGTCGATGGAAGGATCGATGCCGAAACTTTGCGGACGTATGTCGCAGCCTATCAGCGACGACGACCACTCAAGCTGGGTGAGCTTTGGGCGGTTCCGATTATGATGCGGCAGGCGCTCATCGAGAATTTGCGTCGCGTGGCGGCAAGGATCGCGACCGGTCGCCTTGATCGTGACTCGGCCTCACGCTGGGCCGATCAGTTCATTCAATGTGTCGAGACCTCTCCGAAAGATCTGGTGCTGTGCCTGGCCGATATGGCGAGACCGAATCCCGTTCTTTCCAGTGCATTCGTGGCGGAACTGGCTCGGCGTCTTCAACGCCAAAGTCCGGCACTCGCGTTTCCGCTTACCTGGGTTGAACAGCGGCTGGCGGAAAACGGCCAAACCATTGAAACTATGGTTCAGATCGAAGGTCATCAACAGGCGGTCGACCAGGTTTCGATCGGCAACAGCATTAATAGTTTGCGTGAACTCGAAGCGATTGACTGGCGCGATTTCGTTGAAGGATTAAGTGTCGTCGAGCATTCGTTGCGGGATGATCCTGCCGGCGTCTATTCAAATATGGATTTCAGCACGCGCGACCAATATCGTCACGTGATCGAAGCCATGGCCAAGCGAAGTAAACTTTCCGAATACGACGTTTCACAGAACGCGATCCAACTGGCCCGACAATCGGAATTAGAAAAAGGAGCAACAGATCGGAAGTCACATGTCGGATTCTATCTCGTTGACAAGGGTCTGCCGGAGCTGGAACGTACGTCTCAGATGCATCATTCCATCGTTTCCTTCGCGGCACGACTGGCAAGCAAGCAACCACTTTTATTTTATGTCGGTGGGATCGGCCTGATTTCCATACTGGTGACCGCTGGAGTTCTGGAACGAACGACGGTTCTTCACGGTCAGCGGTTCGGCTTATGGTTCGTCGCATTGCTGCTATTCGTCAGCGCGACTCATCTGGGTGTCGGTCTGGTGAACTGGCTGACGACGATGTTCGTCAGGCCAAGTCGTCTGCCGCGAATGGATTTTTCTGAAGGAATTCCCGAGGAATTCAGTACGCTTGTGGTGGTTCCCACGATGCTGGTTACCCATGACGGGGTGAAACGACTTCTGGAAGGACTTGAAGTCCGCTATCTCGCCAATCGTGATCCTCACTTGCGATTCTGTTTGCTGACAGACGTCCGGGATGCGGCTCAGCAGGTCATGCCCGAAGACGACGCGTTAATTGCATTGGCCGGCGCGGGGATCGAATCCCTAAATGCGAAATATCGTGATCAAGCCGAACGCCAGACCAACGGAGAAGATACGGATTCGCTATCGACCGATCTCTTTTTCCTGTTACATCGGCCGCGTCTCTGGAACCCCCAGGAACAAATCTGGATGGGCTATGAGCGAAAGCGAGGGAAACTCGGCGAGCTTAACAAGCTTTTGCTGCGGGGCTCGAACGAAGGATTTTCGCTGGTCGTGGGTGATGTCGCACTGCTGAATCATGTGAAGTACGTCATCACGCTTGATACCGATACGCTGTTGCCGCGCGACGCGGCGAGACAACTTGTAGGAACGATGGCCCATCCTCTTAATCGGCCTCAGCTCGATCCCCGTCGAAACATCGTCGTTGAAGGTTACGGGATCCTGCAACCCGGAGTCGCAGTCCGTTTCGAGAAAACCCGTCCGTCCTGGTTCCTGGAACTATTTGGTGGAGAGCCCGGGATTGATCCGTACACACGTGCAATTTCAGATGTGTATCAGGATGTTTTCCACGAAGGTTCGTTCATCGGCAAAGGGATCTACGATGTCGACACGTTTTCGGCCACAGTCGACGGGCGATTTCCGGAAAATCGAATTCTGAGTCATGATCTGCTCGAAGGTTGTTATGCCCGATCCGGGCTGGTGAGTGACATCTGCGTTTTCGAAAGTTTTCCTTCTAATTATCAGTCCGATGTCAGCCGTCGGCACCGCTGGATTCGAGGCGACTGGCAAATCGCCGGATGGTTGTTGCCAACAAGCGGTAATCCCATCAGCCTCCTTTCTCGGTGGAAGATTCTGGATAACCTGCGACGAAGTGTTGTTCCATTCGCCGTCATTCTGACATTGATTCTGGCCTGGTTGGACATGACTCGAGCGGGATTATTGACGGCAGTTGTCGTGGGGATCATGGTGTTCCCTACGCTCTGTGCGTCATTTGTGGCATCGTTTCGAAAAGCAACGGATCTGCCGCTCGCCATGCATTTGCGAAGATCATTCAATTCCATCGGCACCAGCCTGTTGCAATCGACATTGACCATCGCATTTCTTCCCTACGAGGCCTATTTCAGTCTCGATGCCATTGTACGAACGATTGTCCGCGGGGTTTGGACTCACCGACGGATGCTCGAATGGAAGACCGCCAGCGATGCCGAATGCGATGGAACAGGCGATGTTGCTGACTGGTATCGGACAATGTGGATTGCACCAGCACTGTCGATCGTTGTCAGCGGAATTCTGATGGCTTTCCGCCGTGAATCGCTTTGGATGGCCGCGCCGATCCTTGTGGCCTGGATATTGGCTCCGTTTATCGCCTGGAAAATCAGCCAACCCATTCCAAAACGTAACGACGTGCTCGACGTCGAACAGGCGATGTTTCTGCACAGTCTGACTCGGAAGACCTGGCGGTTTTTTCAAAGGTTTGTCGGACCGGAAGACAATTGGTTGCCACCTGATAATTTTCAGGAATTTCCCACGCCCGTCGTTGCTCATCGAACATCGCCGACCAATATTGGTCTCTCATTGTTAGCGAATCTTGCTGCCTACGATTTTGGCTTCGTTTCGTCTCGACAATTGCTTGATCGGACCAGCAATGCCATGCGGACAATGGGTCGACTCGAACGATTTCACGGTCATTTTTTGAATTGGTACGACACCCGTTCGCTGCAACCGCTTTTCCCCAAATACGTCTCTGCTGTCGACAGTGGAAATCTTTCGGGTCACCTGCTGACGTTACGTCGCGGGCTTCTCGAACTGGGTGACAATAAGCTGATCTCTTTTGGGTTTTGGAAATCGTTGCCTGTGACGCTTCAAATCCTTGAGGCTGATGTGAACGGGAAGAAGGAAAAGGCCGCTCGAAAACGTTTCGGGCTCTCATCCGAATCTGTTGTGACAACGATTGATGCCACCGTTACAACACCCCATCGCGATCTTCGATTGGATGATGATCTGATGATCCTCTTGCGTCGAAACAATACTAAAAACCCTGTTCCGCAGACGCTCACGACATCTCGCGAGTTGTTGAAAGAACTCCAGGGGGCCGCAGCCAAGTTTCTGAAAGGCTCGTCAGATATCGATCAAAACTTTGTCGTCGTGACCGTGCGCGATCTTGAACAACAATGCATTGATCAGCTCGCCGACCTTTCGTCCAACGCGTTGTGGTTGACCCATTCGGCAACTCCACCGAACTTAAGACCGTACGGATCTGCCAACGAATCTCAACAGGTCAGCGAATGGCAAACGGTTTTCCAGCGGCTGGACGAAATTCCCTCTTTACGGGACATCGCGGGTTTCGAGAGCCTGTTGCTGCCGAAAATCGACGCGATGATTGCCGGCCCGTTTGTTAATGATCAAAACGGTTACGTGAGTCCCAATTCCTCCTCCAATTCAGCTGTTGAGCCAAAAGCTCAAACGCTTGAATCAGCCGAATTGACCTGGCTGATACAGTTACGAGAACTGCTACACGCATCGATCCAGCAGGCGAATCGAGTCCTGTTGGATATCGATGAGCGGGCGGATCAGTGCCGCGAGTTCGCGGATATTGAATACGACTTCTTATACGACCCTCGGCGTCGTCTGCTGGCGATTGGGTTTAACGTCAGTGAGATGCGGCGTGACGGCAGTTTTTATGACCTGCTCGCATCGGAAGCGCGGCTGGCCAGCTTTGTCGGAATCGCCCAGGGACGACTTGAACAGGAACATTGGTTTGCCTTAGGGCGATCACTGACGACGTTGCATGGTCAACAGACATTGCTGTCGTGGAGCGGCTCCATGTTCGAATACTTGATGCCGTTACTAGTCATGCCGACATACGACAATACACTGCTTGACCAAACCTATCATGCCGTGATTGACCGCCAGATCCAATACGGGAAACAGCGGGGAGTCCCCTGGGGTGTTTCGGAATCGGGTTACCATGCGACCGATGCACAGTTGAATTATCAATACCGGGCGTTCGGTGTTCCGGGCCTGGGGTTCAAGCGGGGCCTGGCGGACGATCTTGTCATTGCCCCTTACGCCGCAGCGATGGCCTTGATGGTCACTCCCAAAAAGGCTTGTGCCAACCTGCAGCTTATGACCGTAAAAGGCTTTGAGGGAACCTATGGATTTCATGAGGCGATTGACTACACGCCATCGCGATTATCAAGGGGACAATCATTTGCGGTCGTTCAGTCTTATATGGCTCATCATCAGGGGATGACCTTTCTTTCCCTGGCCTACGTTCTGCTGAATCGCCCGATGCAAAAACGGTTCGAATCCGACCCGGAATTTCAGGCAACGGATCTGTTGTTGCAAGAGCGAATTCCGCAAGCCCTTCCGTGTTTTCCGCACGCGAGCGAGGTCTCATCCGATCGTCCGCCGGTCGGCGATCGCGAGTCACTCATACGTGTCTTCACGACACCGAACACTCCTGGCCCCGAAGTGCATCTGCTGTCGAACGGCCGCTACCATGTCATGGTGACGAACAGTGGAGGAGGGTATAGCCAATGGAAAGATCTTGCCATCAATCGTTGGCGCGAAGACAGTACGCGCGACAGCACGGGGATCTTCTGTTATCTCCGCGATGTGAACAGCGGCGAAGTCTGGTCGACATCGCATCAACCGACACTTCAGCCAACCAAACGTTACGAGGCAATTTTCTCACAAGCGCGAGCCGAATTCCGGCGTCGAGACAGTTTGATCAAGCTTCATACCGAGATTGCCGTTTCGCCCGAAGACGATATTGAAATTCGCCGCACGACGATCGTGAATCGTTCGAAGGTCATACGGACGATCGAATTAACAAGTTATGCTGAAGTAGTACTTGCCGCACCGAATTCCGATACGACACACCCGGCGTTTTCAAATCTGTTCGTTCAGACAGAAATCCTCGAACAACGACAGGCGATTCTCTGCACGCGCCGACCCCGGTCGCATCAGGAAAATCCCCCCTGGATGATGCATCTGCTGGACGTTCGCGGCCCGTCAGTCGGAGATGCGTCCTATGAAACAGATCGATCGAAATTCATCGGTCGGAACCGCACAACAGCGGCTCCGCTGGCCATGGGTCGATCTGGAAACCTTTCCAACAATGATGGTTCGGTTCTTGATCCGATCGTCGCCATCCGACGACGAATCACTCTGGCACCTGATGAGGCTGTTATCATTGATCTTGTCGTCGGCATGTCTGAGACACGGGATGGGGCTCTGGCACTGATCGACAAGTACCACGATCGACATCTTGCCGATCGTGTATTCGACATGGCCTGGACTCACGGGCAAGTTTTGCTGCGGCAGCTCAATTCCAGCGAATCGGATGCTCAGCTGTTCGGTCGGCTTGCCAGTTCAGTCATCTACGCCACCGCTGCGCGTCGGGCAAATTCAACGATTCTGGCAAAAAATCTGCGGGGACAATCGGGACTATGGGGTTATGGCATCTCGGGCGATTTGCCTATCGTGCTTTTGCGGATCTCCAATGCCGAGAAGATCGATCTTGTTCGGCAAGTGGTCCAGGCGCAAGCCTATTGGAGACTGAAGGGCCTTGCCGTTGATCTTGTGATCTGGAACGAAGACTCTTCCGGTTATCGACAGGTCTTGCAAGATCTGATCATTGGGGTGATTTCAGCAGGGATTGGTGTTCAAACTCTCGACCGACCGGGTGGGATTTTCGTTCGCCGTGCCGAACAGATGTCGGATGAAGATCGCATTCTATTTCAAACCGTCGCACGAGCCATCATCGTTGATGCCGATGGAACGCTGGCCGAACAGGTTGAACGACGAGCACGTACGGACGTGAGAGTTGCTGAACTCATCCCTAGCCGATTGCGTCGAATGGATGTCATGCCGAATGTCGTGACGTCGTCGCAAGACCTGGTGTTTTTTAATGGATTTGGCGGATTTACGACGGACGGACGTGAATACGTCATCCGTCTTGAACCAGGCCAGGTCACACCGGCACCCTGGGTCAATGTGATTGCTAATCCGAATTTCGGCACCGTGATTTCCGAAAGTGGTGGAGCCTATACCTGGGGACTGAACGCCCACGAATTTCGACTGACTCCGTGGAATAACGATCCTGTGTCAGATGTCAGCGGCGAAGCATTTTACATTCGCGACGAAGAGAGCGGGTACTTCTGGTCGCCGACACCGCAGCCTGCTCGAGGCACGCGGCCCTACGTTTGCCGCCATGGATTCGGATACAGCGTCTTCGAGTACACCGAAAACGGTATTACATCGGAATTGTGGATTTATGTCGCGACTGATGCTCCGATCAAGTTCGCGGTCCTCAAGGTCAAAAACACCTCAGGACGATCGCGACGACTATCGGCGACGGCCTATTCTGAATGGGTGCTGGCAGAAATGCGATCGAAGTCGCTGATGCACATCGTTACGGAAGTCGATCCGAAATGCGGAGCATTGCTCGCACGTAATCCGTATAGCATCGAATTTGCCGAACGAATCGCCTTCATCGACGTGAGTGATCCGGTACGTAGCGTGACAGGAGATCGAACAGAATTCCTTGGTCGTAACGGAAATTCGACCAAGCCAGCCGCGATGTCTCGCATGCGACTTTCGGGAAAAGTCGGCGCGGGACTGGATCCATGTGCTGCCATGCAGGTTTCGTTCGATCTGGCCGACAACCGCGAACGGGAAATCGTGTTCACAATGGGAGTCGGGCGTGACATTGACGATGTCCGTACGCTGGTTCAGCGGTTTCGGGGCCATGAGCCGGCGAGGCATGCTTTGGAAGCGGTCTGGGGCCTTTGGAACCACACGCTTGGCGCTGTTCGCGTGGAAACCCCCGATCCGGCGCTCAATTTGATGGCCAATGGCTGGTTATTGTATCAGACGTTGTCGTCCCGGTTCTGGGCGCGAAGTGGCTTCTATCAATCAGGTGGAGCGATTGGTTTTCGCGATCAATTGCAGGATGTTGCAGCGCTGCTCCATACGGAACCGCGATTGATACGCGAGCATCTGTTGCTTTGCGCGGGTCATCAGTTTCGGGAAGGGGATGTCCAGCACTGGTGGCACCCGCCGCAGGAAAGGGGAGTCCGTACTCATTTTTCGGATGACTTTCTCTGGTTGCCGCTTGTTGCCTGTCGATACGTGATGGGGACGGGAGATACGGGTGTTTTGGACGAAGTCGTTCCATTCATCGAAGGCCGTCCCGTTAAGTCGGATGAAGACGCCTATTACGACCTTCCCACGCGCTCGAACGAATCGGCAACACTCTACGAGCACTGTGTTCGTGCGATCGTCAAAGGTCTGTCGTTCGGAGCTCACGGACTTCCGTTAATCGGTTGTGGCGATTGGAATGACGGCATGAATCTGGTCGGTGAAAAGGGGAAAGGGGAAAGCGTCTGGCTCGCTTTCTTTCTTTACGACATTTTGCAGAAGTTTTCCAAGATTGCGCGGGCACGAGGTGATTTGAATTTTGCGGAACGCTGCGAGACTGAGGCGGCAAAACTGATCCGAAACATCGAAGAGCACGCCTGGGATGGCGAATGGTATCGACGTGCTTACTTTGATAATGGCGAGCCACTCGGTTCGGCCACGAATATCGAATGCCAGATCGATTCGCTGCCCCAGAGCTGGTCCATCCTGTCGAAGGGGGGTGACCCCGCTCGATCACGGATGGCGATGGAAGCCGTTGATCGGCGACTTGTACGACGCGATAGCGGTCTGATTCAACTGTTCGATCCGCCGTTCGATCATTCGGCACTCGATCCAGGATATATCAAGGGCTACGTTCCCGGAGTCCGCGAGAACGGAGGCCAGTACACCCACGCCGCAATCTGGACCGTGATGGCGTTTGCCGAACTCGGTGACCACAAACGAGCCTGGGAGTTGTTTTCAATGATCAATCCCGTCAATCATGGTTCGACTTCCGAACAGATTGCGGTCTATAAGGTCGAGCCGTATGTTGTTGCCGCCGATGTCTACGCAGTCGCCCCCCACGTTGGACGTGGTGGCTGGACGTGGTATACGGGCTCGGCCGGCTGGATGTATCGACTGATCACGGAATCGTTGCTCGGGCTGCATCTGGAAGTTGACAAGCTGCGAATTGCCCCCTGCCTGAACGCCGACTGGAAGTCGTACACAATCCAGTACCGTTTTCGAGAGACCTATTATCGAATTACAGTCCTGCAACCAGAGCCGAGTCGATCCGTGAAACGAGTGACACTCGATGGTGTCGATCAAAGCGATTGTCTGATCGCACTCAAGGACGACAGGCGCAATCATCAGGTCGAGGTCGAATTGGGGTAGTTTACGTTCACCAGGACGATTGCCAGTGGGTATAACCTAAGCGATTGGTTATTTCATAAAACTCCTTTGCCGGTTGGAAAAGCGCCGCATGTCATCCACTGCGAATCCCGTTGTCATACACGATGAGCATTACTTCGATAAGTGGATCGCGCTGCTGGCAACGATCGCCATCGTCGTTCATCTTTCTCTGAGATTCACGACGAGCGGTTCAGCGATGTTCGGCCCGCTCAGGTTGATGGATTGGCCATTGATCATCGCACTTGTCTTCGGCGGATTGCCTCTGGTCGCCGAACTGCTATGGAAACTGGTTCATTTTGAGTTCGGTTCGGACCTGCTTGCAGGGTTATCGATCATTACGTCGATTCTGCTGGGCGAATATCTCGCCGGAACGCTCGTCGTGCTGATGCTGTCGGGTGGTGAGGCATTGGAAGCATTCGCGGTCAAAAGTGCTTCGTCTGTGCTGGATGCTCTGGCCCGTCGGATGCCGACGAAGGCTCATCGCAAGTCTGGAGAAGTGATTCAGGACATCACTGTCGATCAAGTTGTGATTGGTGACACGCTGGTGGTGTTTCCGCATGAGATTTGTCCAGTGGATGGAACTGTCGTGGCGGGGAATGGCTCAATGGACGAAGCGTTTCTCACTGGTGAACCCTACCTGATGCCTAAGTCGGCGGGCTCTGCGGTTTTGTCAGGTGCGATGAACGGCGAGGCTGCCCTGACGATCAGATCGGACAAGCTGGCGGTCGATTCCCGTTACGCTCAAGTCATGAAGGTGATGCAGACGGCCGATGAAAATCGACCTCGAATGCGACGGCTCGGTGATACGCTTGGAGCCTACTACACTCCACTTGCGATCGCGCTGGCGGCGATCGCATGGTGGCTCAGTGGTAACGTCACTCGGTTTCTGGCCGTATTAGTCGTTGCGACACCTTGTCCGCTGCTGATTGCGATTCCGGTGGCAATCATCGGATCGATTTCGCTGGCGGCCAGGCGGGGAATCATTATTCGTGATCCAAGCGTTCTGGAACGAATCGCAACGTGTCGAGTTGCGATCTTTGATAAAACCGGCACGTTGACGTACGGCCGGCCCGCACTGACTGAGATCATCCCGGGCCCTGGACTCAGCAAAGACGAAGCGCTGTCACTGCTGGGTAGCCTGGAACGGTACTCCAAGCATCCACTCGCATCGGCGATTATGAGTCTGGCACGCGAACGACACGTGCCGCTACACGATGTCAGTGAAGTTCACGAGTTGCCAGGAGAAGGCTTAACCGGAGTCGTCGCCGGGCGCCGTGTTCGCGTGACCAGTCGAGCCAAGTTGGCCAAGCAGTCTTCCGACGAAGGTGTCGCCCATATTCTGCAAAGTTTGCCTTTGCAGGTCGCCGGAATGGAGTGCATCGCCATTATTGATGATCAGATTCCTGTCACCTGCCGATTTCGTGATCAACCCCGGACTGATGGAGCCCCCTTCGTCCAGCATTTGACTCCTAAACACCATTTCCAAAAAGTGATGATTGTTTCGGGTGACCGCGAATCCGAGGTTCGGTATCTGGCCGATTTGATTGGAATTCATGAAGTCCATTTCAGTCAGACGCCAGAACAAAAACTCGAGCTGATCCGGAACGAGACCAAACTGGCAAACACCGTGTTTGTCGGTGATGGGATCAATGATGCGCCCGCTTTAACCGCCGCAACTGTTGGAATCGCACTCGGAGGGAGCACGGATATTACCTCGGAAGCGGCTCACGCAGTGATCCTGGATAGCTCACTAAGCAAAGTCGACGAGCTGCTGCATATCGGTCAACAGCTGCGACGGATCGTGCTGGAAAGCGCTGTGGGAGGGATGATTCTGAGCGTGGGAGGAATGATTCTCGCCGCGTGTGGACTATTACCGCCGATTACGGGCGCCATCGCACAGGAAGTGATCGATCTTCTCGCCGTTTTGAATGCCTTGCGTGCGGCCCGCGCGCCAAAACACCTGACGGATTTTGACTGATGTATTCCCATATCAGATTCTGTGGGAAGAGCGTCAACTCGTTTCCGTGGCGAATCTGACTCGACAGGACGGAATCGACTTCTTGCGGCTGGTACCACAGATGGGCATCGTCACCAGGACAACCAGTTATCCTCTTCGTCAGGCTAATCAAGCCCTGGCCGATTTAAGAGCGGGTCGGTTTGAAGGTGCGGCAGTCCTCGTTCCATGAAATCAATCCGAGTCCGCCTCGATGAGAAGTTCCGAGATTCGTTTCGTAAGCTCTTCCAGATCGATGCCTCGAATCAGAAATTTTTTGTGCGTCGACGTCTGGCCGCTCAGCAATTCGATTTGGTTTTTCTTAATTCCAAGAGAATCTGCCAGGACATTAACGATCGCCGCAGTCGCTTTTCCTTTTTCAGGCGCCTGGCTGACGGACACTTTCAGCGCGCCGTCGTGCACTCCCGTCACACCGTTCCTTCGGGCACCCGGCTGCGCTTTGACGGGCAGTATAAGACCGTTCGCAGTTTGTTCCAGGGAGACCAACGAGATTCCTCACTGACTACAAACGAAGACAGACGGATCGACTCATATCAAGTCGACCGTCTGTCTTCCGTTCCCGTCGTGCTGGCTTGGTCGCCTGCACATTATTTTCTTCAGTGGCTGGAAGCCCCGGTTACGGGGCGCCATTCGGCACACATTGTGAAAAACCGACAACTGATCCGCATGGGACCAACGCAATTCGAAGCAAACCAGAGGTCTACTTCTTCTTGGCGGCCTTCTTCTTGTCGTCTTTCTTGTCTTCCCCGGCGGCTTTCTTTTTCTTTTTCTTGCCGACAACCAGACGAACGACACGCAGCTTTGGCAGACCAAACGGGCTGGTCCCGTCGGCCCAACGTTCGTCGGTTTGCATCTGAGTAATACGTTCATCACGCGTCATTACACTGCGAAGGCGAGCCAGACGCCCCTTCCGCTTCAAACTCTTGTCGATGGTCACAACAAATCACTCCCGCCAGTCTGGCGATCTAAATTGAGCATGAGCCTACAATACTCGGATGCCCCAGCGGACGGCTCAACCCAAACAGGGAGCCGCCTCACGGGGGGACACATCGTAGTGGGATAACAATCGATATTCAAGCCGGGATCTGCCCAATCTGACGAAACATCAACCTTTGATGCGTTCAATTCCAAAAATCAGACCTCTTGCCGTCAGACCTCCCCTTGCCACTAGATGCATCCATTCGATAGATTACCCCTCGGCTTACCCGATAGTGTAACGGTAGCACAACAGATTTTGGTTCTGTTTGTCCAGGTTCGAATCCTGGTCGGGTAATTAGACTTACGGCGAATTGTTGGCGTTTTTTGCCAGTGATTCGCCGTGGTTGTTTTCAGGCATTCCTACGCTGATCGAACTGACCAGAATTCGTTCACGGTCGGAATTGAAGATTTTAGACGTTTGTTAGTCTTCGCCAGCTTGATCAAAAATCATGTTGGTTTCGATGAGGCACTCAATCGCCCCGGAATAATTCTGACCCCGTTTGCATTCCACTCCGAGCGGAATGAGCGGCTCCTAAGGCTTTTTTTTGAATTTCGAATGTGCTCGGTCGACTTCCCGTGTCATTCCTTCAGCGATCGCCTGCGCGTGTCTTCGAATCGGCCCCAGAGCGAAGCGGCAACGGCACCTCGCCGATGGATAACGATGGGAAGATATCTCAATCAAATGAACATGCGGGCATTTTGCGAACGGTCCTTATTCGAAATGTGACGGTCGGGTGGAACCGATAACGGGCGACAACTAAGGACGTGAACGCAAATCCAGGGGTGAAACCAACCGTTTTCTTAAGAAAAGAGCTGGTTGCACGATCGACTCGTACCTAAAACGATCCGCCCATGTTTGGGTATCGGGTTGATTTCAAGTGCGGGCCGTTCACTTGCAGGGTTAAATTCAGTGATTTCTTCTGTCTCTCAGTCGTTGAACGAAAAGTTGTTGGATGACGTTTCGGGACTCGCTCGCTCAATGCTTATCGGATCAGTCTGTGGTGCTGTCCTGCTCCCGACACTTTTTCCAGTTTGGTTTGCTCTTCACGCCGATGATGACCTCGTGAACTGCGGGGACGGTTTTGGCGCACGTCAAAAGGACGTCGACCACTTTTTGGTCATCGTACTTTTTGTGATTTGGCTGGCCGGGGTTGTTTTTGGATACTCGTCCTCCAGTGTCCCCGGTGCGATTACAGCGAGTCTTTGCGTTGGTTCGGTCGCAGGCGCATTCCTCGGCTTCTGGGTTCACCAGCGGAAGTTTTCGTGAGAAGTCTGACCTGAATCCGGTGAAGACGATTTTCTTGTTTCGAAGCATGGTCGCGATCATCGTTTTGGCTGATGTTGATCAGACAGGAAAAGTCTGTCGGTAATTTCTTTGAATCAGTCGCTGATGGAATACAGCCTTCGTGTTTGAACAACGCACGAAGGCTTTTTTACTATCAAGAATCGATTGACGTTTTCGCGATTTTTACAGACTTCGCCTTTTGAACCGACTTGACGGCACCAGCTTTTCGACATCAATCTGGTCGAAGTACCGCGACGTTTTCTCGCTCGGAACTCCATGTCGACATCGTTCTTATTTGTCACGGTACGACAAAGTTGGCAAAAGCCATTTCTGACGCACAATGCAGGCGAAGCCCTGCTTGACGATATTTTGAATCGTCTATTTTCATTACTCGACCCTTTTAAGCTGTTGGCGCAAGTTGCCGCGAAGCTCTTTTCGTGCACACTTAGAGCATTCTTAATGTGATTCCACACGCATGAGTGGCCACTTTGCTTCTCTTTGGCAACGTTCCTTTGCGATACCGCTTATCGTGTTTACGGATTCGCGCAAAAAAAACGTGTTTCGGTAATTTTCTTCCTTGCCGCGTGATGGCTGCCGTCTAAAACTTTTCACGCTCGGCCTCATCAATTTGACCGAGATCGCAAGTCTTCAAGCCATACGGATCTGTGCGAAATGGCTTGATTGGAATCGCTTGCGTGACGGTTCCGGCTTCGACGAAGCGCCTAGTTTCTGTCTATCGAGGTGATTGGCCGGAGACCCTCAGTGCAACTCGTCATGAGGACGTCAAACGCCATAGTCATTTAGAAATGCAGGAAACTATCTGAAATAACAAACATGTCGTTGTTGGGGTTGGCGTGTATGTGTGCCGCGATTGCGATCTGACTCGCCGTCGTTTGATTCAGTCTGTCAATTTAATTGGCGCGGCAACTGCGGGTGAGTGCCGACGCAGATCTCGCGCTCGGAATTGGCTGTTGCGCCAGGGCGCTCACCAGCGATTCAGCAAACGCAGCGTCCCGAAGTCGAGAGTCTGATGTGTTTTGACCATTCGAGCCGGTCGAATGTCTCACTTAATAAAGAGAACACTGAGAATCTGTTTGTCAACGTGGCTTACGGACAAGACTCAGTAACAGATTTATCATTGTCAGTCACGAGATATGGAAAGTGTTTTTAAGATGCGAGCATCATTCGGAAGACAATTTGTAGTTGGGATTGCGGCGATCATTCTGACAATCGGTCCTGCCAATTTGAGTCAGGCGGGCAATCTGTTAGTCACTAATGGCAATTTCACCGATTTCACCGGTGGTTATAAAGGCGCACCCTCTCAGCTCGCCAATCCCTCGCAAAATGGAACCGGCTACACAACTGTGACCGGCTGGACTGTCACCGACGGTACCTACGGATTCCTGATGGGCTCAGGTACGGCCGACACGACGGGCGCATACAGCCCTCAATACAGTAACACGTTCAACCTTTGGGGGCCGGGGACGGGCGGTGGAAGTGTTAATAATGGTCTCACGCCGTCCAGCCCGGACGGCGGGAACTATCTTGCACTCGACGGTGGATCGAGTTACCGGGGCGGCGGGATTTCACAGACAATCACGGGTTTGACTGCAGGTACGAATTACGACGTCACATTCTATTGGGCGGGCGCTCAACAACAGGGTCCAAATTTCAATGGTGCCACGACAGAGCAGGTTCAGGTGAGCTTTGGAAGCCAGGTTCAAAGTACGGCGGTTGTGAACAACGCAAACCACGGTTTCACTGGATGGGTCGAAGAGCGATTCACCTTCAAAGCCGATTCGACGAGCGACGTGTTGAATTTTCTGGCGATCGGTACGCCGAATGGTGTGCCCCCCTTCGTTCTTCTTGACGGTGTGTCCGTCGATTTGCACCCGGTCCCCGAACCCGGCACTTTGGCTCTCTCGGCTTTGGGAGCGCTCGGACTTTTCGTTGTTCGTGCTCGTCGACGCGCAACAAGAAATGTCGCGTGAAATTACTTTCATGAAAGTCGTTGGAAATAACTGACCTCTTTTCCCGGCAGTGTCTCAATCACCAGCTGAAGCTTTCTGAACAATGCATCGCTGGTGCCGACCGACGGCAAATGGATGCTGCATTCAACATGCGTTTGACATTTTGAAATGAAAGAAGCCGCCCACGGATGGGCGGCTTCTTTCATTTCTGCTCCGCGATTGCTCGCAGTTAATCTCCCACATCTGAAAGGGGGGATCGTCGTTTGCAAAAATGCTCAACCGCACTTTGCTTTCGAAAGACAACGAACTGTTTGACGTCATCGTGTTCGCCATTGATGCGACGATTTCTGGCTCGGATCTTCTGGCTGATATCGAAAGGTTTAGCAAGATTGGGGTTGAATCGGCTGCGGACATCCCTGGTAATGAAAATCGACGACCCTTTGCAAGAAAAGTTCGGTACTTTTTGACCTGGAACTCTTTTCTCCCCGCGTCCCCAGTTGTTTGTCAGCGCAGGGAACGTGCTGGTTTCTTCGACAATGAATAACGTTATTTACTTGGATGCCGCGCGCAGCTGCAGCGACTGGCTTCTTCCTTTGGAATGGCAACTTCAAACGTGGCCAGGTGGTCTTATTAATAAGCGGTTTATTTTTTGTTTCTCCGATTTTCTTCATCGCCGCCTGCGAGCGGTGGTCTAGAACCTTTCCAACTGGGTCACATCAATTCGGCCGAGAAAGAAAATCTTCAAGCCATGCCGATCTTTGCGGCTTTATGTGGTCTGAATCGCTTGCAAGTAGCGCGGTTCAGGTATCGAAACAGCTCCGAGTTTCTGCCGATTAAAGTAATTGGCAGGAGACCCTCTCGGCGCATCAAACCAGGTGAATCTCAAACTTCACTTATGAATTGCAGGAAACTGTCGGAAATGAAATCGAAAATGTGGTTGCTGGGTTTGGCGTTTGTTTGCAGCTTTGGCCAGATGGCAGGCGCCGGTATGATCCAGTACGAGACGCCAGATTCGGCGCGAACGGGTGCGTCAGGGAGCGTTCACAGCGTCAGCGGCGAAGCCGATTTCACGCTGGGAAATGGCACTCTGACGGTAACTTTGACGAATAACACTGCTGATCCCATCGCAGATACTCAGATGATTAGTGGAATTAGATTCAACGTCTCGGGAGCATCGGCTGAGACTCTGAAGTCAAGCCTCGGCAAAACCGGTACGATCACCGGCGGCGGAACTCTACCAACTGGAGTTTCAAGCAGTCCGGTTTCTCTTGATCACTGGCAAGCGTCGGAATCGGGCACCCAGATTTATCTTAACACTTTTTCCGGGGGTAAACCGAACCAGTTAATTATTGGCCCCGGTGATGTCCATGGAAAATATAATAACGCAAATCCGTCGATCACCGGCCATGAACCAAGCGTCTTGAACACCGCCACGTTTACGTTCGACATCACTGGCATCACTTCCTCAAGTACGCTTAGCAACGTTTCGCTCATCTTCGGAACGGAATCGAATTTACCATCCTATAATCTTGTGAGTCTCTCTCAAGTGAGCGGTCAAGTGACCGCTCCAGTTCCCGAGCCTTCTTCTCTTGCTCTCATGGGAATTGGTGGGCTTGCCATGGCGGTCGGAGCTTATCGCCGAGGCCGGAAACGGACTGCGTAATCATGACGAGTGGTGCTGTGGGCTTCAAAGCCGGCACCCGCAGTGCTCTCGGACTTCAGTAGAATCGATGTCAGAACCGGTACCAACCGATGGCAAATGGGTCTACCACCCAAATGCGTTTGACAATTTGAAATGAAAGAAGCCGCTCATGACTGGGCGGCTTCTTTCATTTGGACATCATCCAAAGAATCATCACCTTCGCCTGCGACGAGAGTTCAATCCTGGCATGATGAACAAGTTGATTCTTGCTTGGATCACTATCCAGACAGATATACGAGCCGAAAGGCGAACGTTTTTCTTTTCTTCAACTTTCGCCATTGCCGTACGTGAGCAGTTGTCTATGACTATGTCATCTCGGACACATGAATGAAGCCGAGAAACATAACTCTTCAGGCCATACCGATCTGTTCGGCATGGAGTGCTCTGGATCGCTTTCTTGAAGCGGGTCTGAAGTAGAAGCCGCACAAAGTTCCTGTCGATTGAACAGGTTTGGCGGGGCCCTCCGTATATCAAGCCAAGTGCGCCGCGCGTGGTGTTGTTCTGTCGGAATCATGTTGATTCTAACGCCCACGTGACCAGAGTTAGTTGAAATGTTTCTGTGAAGGCAGAAGAGTCATGAGACGTGCGAAATTTGCGTCGATTGTGATCGCGGCCCTGGCCCTCGCCGGGCTGGTGGGCGGTTCCGCGGCTCTTGCAGGAAACCTGGTGGTTAACGGTAGCTTCGAAAACAGTACTCCGGCGAATGGCAAGTCGGAACTTGAAACCTTCAATCCGAATGGCACTGTATTAACACCCGGCGCCGTCATTCCCAACTGGACCCTGGATATCAATGCCTCCGCTAAGGCGTTCCTCGTTACGGGTAACAATGACAGTCAAAGCACCGGTTACCTTCAGGTCGGCGTCTCTCCAAGTGGCAATTTTGATGGCATTAACTATGTCATGGTGGACTCCGGTCCGAAGTACAGTACGGTGCTTTACCAGACTGTCGACGGCCTCGTAAAGGGCCAATCGTACGATATCTCCTTCTATCAAGCCTCCAGCCAGCAGATCAATACTCACGGGGCGACAACGGATGTCTGGCAGGTCGGTCTCGGCGACACGCTCGCCCTCAGCAAGAGCAATTTTCAGACTTCGTCTTTGATGAACAACCCCAGCGCAGGCTCGACCCCCTGGACGCTGCAACACATGGTATTCACGGCCGATATAACCGGCAGCGAAGTGTTAAGCTTCTACGCGGTCGGATTGTCGGTTGCGGCCGGGGGCAACCCGAACTCTCAGCCGCCGATCGCCTACCTCGATGGCGTGACCATGAACCCTGTTCCCGAACCTTCCACCGTCGCCCTGACGGCTCTGGGCGTGATCTGGGTCGGCGCGGTTCACGTTCGCCGGCGGCTCAAGGCCGCTAAGGCCTGATCTCTTCTGACGTTCGAACGAGATTTTTTAAGGCCGGGTGGGACTTCGTTCTAACCGGGCTTTATGTATAAAATAACTCGCGTCCCTCGCCCCGCGGTTCGGCGAGTATCAAACCGGTCGCCACCCGGTCGAAGCGTCTTGATCAGGACATCGCTTGCGTTGCCGATGAAGCCCGTCGGGCCAGGGTAAGCTCTGCCAGATGGGACAGCCGCTGTTTTTAACATAAAAAGCTCGAGGACCCATGACGCAAGTACCTTCCGTCGTCATTGAGATCGCTCACCTCAGCGCGTGGCTGATGGCTCTGGTCGTGATCTTCATACCTCTTGAGCGAATCTTCTCAGTGCGACCACAGAGGTTTTTTCGTAAGGGGATTGGCGTCGACCTGGCGTATTACTTCATCAGCGGTCTTGTTCCAGCCGTCCTGCTGGCGTTCCCGGTCAGCTTGCTTGCCTGGCTGTCGCACCGTTTCGTTCCAAACTTCATATTGGAGGGGGCGGGGTCGTTGCCCCCCTGGGCTCGCATTGTCGCGGGTTTATTTCTCGTGGATGTCGGTTATTACTGGGGCCATCGCTGGTGCCATGAGGTGCCATTCCTCTGGCGGTTCCACGCAGTTCACCATAGTGCCGAGGAGATGGACTTCCTGGTCAGCAGCCGGTCTCATCCGTTCGACATTGTCTTCGGCCATTTCTGCGGCCTGGTGCCGTTATACGTACTGGGTCTGGCGGGGCCGACCAGGGAGCAGGGGGGGAGCGACGTGGCACTCGTGGTCAAAATAATCGGTCTGTTCTGGGGGTTCTTCATTCACTCCAACTTGAACTGGCGGTTTGGACCGCTTGAGTGGCTGATCTCCACGCCCGCGTTCCACCACTGGCATCACACCAAGACCGGGCCGATCGACCGCAACTATTGTGCGACCTTGCCCTGGGTCGACTGGCTGTTCGGGACACTTTACCTGCCGAAAGAGTGGCCGTCGGATTATGGGATTAAAGGGCCGATGTCGGATTCCCTGGTCGACCAGCTGATGAACCCGATTTTTCCGCCAGCGGCCGCAACCACGTCGGTATCGGTATCGGTATCGGTATCGGCAGCGCCAGTGGCCGCTACCGAGTCTCACTCAAACGAACCCGATGCGGTCTCAAGAGTGGATTAAACAGGCTTTTCGATATCGAAGCGGTTTGGCCGTTATTCGTCCACGGCGAGATCAGTTCGAGACGGAAGGAGAGGTGTCCGGGCGGGCCGACACTTAGGTTGGATCGCCATACGTTCTCCTGACGAAGTTCGAACGACCGATTGCATTCCAACCGGGAAAATCACGCGTGTTACTGGCACCTGCAAGTTTGACCACGTCGCCGATCCTCGCGTCGCACGGTCGCCACGATTATAATATGGGCATCTAAGGGCCGTGTCGCATCTGCACTTTGCTGGTCTTTTTGAACTCCCTTTTTTGCAGCGGGCACCATGAGTATCAATCGCGGAATTGTCGTTGCTTCGATCGTCATTTTTGTATGTGGCGGTGACTTCGCCCATGCGCAGGATCGTGATAAACAGGTCGACACTGCGGTCGACTTGATCAAACCACGAGTCGCAGCCGGTGGCGTAGCGCCGGAACTTGTCAAAAAGAGAATTCAACTGGTTCCCAAGGTCGACGCCGGAATCAAGCCTGCCGACGTGGCGAAGAAGCCTGTCGAGCCCGCCATCGCCCGCGGCGCGGCGACGCCAGTAGACCAGGAGGAACGCGCGATCCGCGCCAGTGCGGCAGCCTTTACGAAGTTTTACAACGCGCACGACGCCAAAGGGCTGGCGTCACTGTTTTCACCGAAGGCGGAAATGATCGATGAGAACGACAGAGTCGTGAAGGGGCGCGAAAAGATCGAAGAAGCATTCGCGAGTGTGTTCAAGAATTTTCCTGACGCCTCGATGGAGGTCGATATCACATCGATCCGCGTTCTGACACCCATGCTGGCCATTGAAGAAGGGTCGGCGCGGTCGAAAGATTCCAAGGAAGATCCTGAAGACGCTACGGTCTACGTTGCAATCCATGTGAAGGTCGACGGGAATTGGCAGCTTGCCTGCGTCCGCGACTGGAACGCTCCGACTGCCGCTTTGACGCCCCATGACCACCTCGAACGAGATCTCTCGTGGCTGATCGGCGAATGGACTCAGGAGAGCCCTGATTCTGTGGTACACACTGTCTGCCGATGGCATGACAATGGCAACTTTCTGATGCAGGAATTCAAGGTCAACGTCGCTGGCCAGGTTGCGATGTCCGGAACGGTCCGCATCGGCTGGAACGCGGTGACGAAGCAGTTTCAATCATGGACCTTTGATTCGCACGGGGGCCATTCCACAGGATTCTGGGTCAACGCTGGCGACCGCTGGATCGTGAAAATGCAGGGAGCAACCGCTAACGGCGAAACAGGCTCGTCGACGAACTATTACCGCCCAATCGACGCCGATACCACCGCTTGGGGATCAATCGACCGCATCATTGATGGTGAAGCGATCGAAGACATTAACGAGATTATTGTCAAACGCCGGCCTCCGCTTCCGGCAGAATAGGTGCCTGACAGTTTTTACGAATTCAACTGCATCGGACTGTTCGAGAGAATCAAACTATGAGAATCAAATCTGTCTGTGCCGTCTTGTTATCTGCGGCGATGTTAATACCTTCTGAAGCGGTCTTCGCACGCGGTTTCGGCGGTCGAGGTGGCGGCGGGGGCGGCTTTGGTGGTGGTGGAGCTCGCCCCAGCTTTGGTGGTGGTGGCGGCGGGTTTGGCGGCGGTGGTGGAGCACGACCCAACTTCGGCGGGGGTGGGGGCGGAGGTTTTGGCGGCGGCAACTTTGGCGGGGGTGGCGCGCGGCCTAACTTTGGCGGCGGCGGAATCGGCGGAGGGTCGAACTTTGGAGGTGGTGCGAGACCGGATATTGGCAATATCTCCAATCATAGCCCCTCGTTCAGTCATCCCATCGGGGGAGGATCGTTCCAACAGAATTTCGGCGGCGGAAATCGGCCCCAGTTCGATGGTGGCGGAAATCGCTTCGGCGGCGGACTAAATGGCGAGCGCAACCCATTTGCAGGGGGAAATCAAGGTGGGATGCGCCCCAATGTCAACGGAGGGATTGGCGACCGCACGAATATCGGGGGCGGGATCGGCAATCGTACGGACATCGGTAACCGGACAAATATCGGAAACCGTACGAACATCGGCCAGATCGGCAACAATAATTTCAACAACATACACAATAACATTAACATCGCCTCCAACCGCCCTTACTACAACAACTGGCAGCATGGCAATTGGAATGGCAACTGGAACCACCCTGCGGGTGGCGGGTACTGGAATGGCTGGGCCCATGGTTACGCGAATGGGTACAACCACGGCTACTGGAATGGTGGCTGGGGTGGTTACTGGCACGGCGGATGGGGTGGGTATTGGGGACGTCCCTGGTATGCCGCACCCATCACCTGGGGCCTTGGTGCCTGGGCACTCGGCTCGATCATGTATAACTCAGGCTATGCAAGTTACAGCAATCCCTACTATGTCAGTGGCGGCGGAACTTCCGCGTATTACGACTATTCACAGCCAATCACGGTGATCAACCAGCAGCCTGGCGACGCGACGATCGTGGACGCCTCTGGCGTTGCCACTCCTGCTGTCAATAATCAGGCGACCTCGCCCGAAGTGCAGGAGGGGACCGCTCACATGGAATTGGCCCGCTCAGCATTTAAGCAGTTAGACTATGTCACGGCATCACACGAAATCGACGCAGCGATCAAAGCGCTGCCGAAGGATGCCGCATTGCACGAATTTCGTGCTCTCATTTTCTTCGCGACGAAAGACTACAAGCAGGCGGCGGCGACTTTGTACGCCGTATTGTCAGCCGGACCTGGATGGGATTGGACGACGTTGGGGAGCATGTATGCCAACGTGACAACGTATACCGAACAACTCAGAGCGCTGGAGTCTTACACCAGCGCCAATCCATCCGCCGCTGACGCACGGTTTGTTCTGGCTTACCACTATCTCGCTTGTGGACATCCCGATGCAGCCCGCAAACAATATGCACACGTGGTGGAACTGCTTCCGAACGATCAACTTTCGGCGCAACTGCTCAAACTCGTCGGGGAAGATCAGGCCTCAAAAGAAGCCAGCCAGCCGACCCCCCAGCCGCCCGATGCCACAGCCTCTAGCGATCAACCTGTCGCGCCACAATCCATTGATGCGGCAAAGATCGTTGGCAAGTGGACGGCAAAGCGACCTGATGGCTCAGCATTTTCCCTCGACTTGACCGCCGATTCAAAGTTCACGTGGTCATTCGAGCAAGCGGGAAAGAAGCAGGAATTCGGAGGCAAATACTCAGTGGACGGCGCGGTCCTTGTCCTTGAGCGAGCAGACGGCGCTCAGATGCCCGGGCTAGTCGTGCTCTCTGACAACGGCTTCAATTTCAAGCTGTACGGCGGTGCTCCCGACGATCCGGGAT
The DNA here is from genome assembly GCA_903858935.1 of uncultured Schlesneria sp. GTDB lineage: Bacteria > Planctomycetota > Planctomycetia > Planctomycetales > Planctomycetaceae > Schlesneria. The sequence continues at coordinate 40,037 of CAIOKO010000217.1, forward strand.
TGGATTTCAAGAAATAAAGTCTCAGCATCGACCGGCAACGACGCCTGAATTCCGTCAAATGTTTCACCGCGATGTTTTTACCAATAGCTGAAAGACGAGTCTTTACATGGGCTTGATTGTTCGATTGTGTCGTACCGCAGTCCGTAACGTGCGGAATGCCTTTCAGAGTCCGATCGTTTTGCTTGCAGTGTTTCTGCAGATGTTTCAAACGGCCAGTGCATGGGCGGATACCCTTTATGTTACGGAATATAATTCGGGCCGCGTGACGGCGATCGCTGCCAACGGTACGAAGAGCGTCTTTACTACGTCCGGACTCGACAGTCCCTATGGAATTGCAGTCGATAAGACCGGCAATGTTTATGTTAATAATCATCTCAGCGGTACGGTTCGCGAATACTCTCCTTCGGGCACAAATATCGGCACTCTTTCTTTTACTGGATCCTATCCAGCGCAAATGACATTCGATGCAACTGGCAATCTTTACCTGGCGAACTACGGTGCGAATACCGTCGAGAAATTCTCGTCAACGGGGGCCGACTTGGGAGTCATTGCCACCGGTCTGCATAGTCCGACCTCCGTGGCTGTCGACGCATCCGGCAACCTGTATGTGACAGAGCTTACATCAAACGATGTCGTAAAGTTCTCTTCGACGGGTGTTCTGTTGGGAACCTTCGCTTCTGGTTTGAATTCCCCCGAAGACCTTGCTTTTGACTCAAAGGGGAACCTTTACGTTGCAAATTATGGCAGTAATTCCATCGAAAAGTTTTCATCGACGGGAGTTGACCTTGGCCCCTTCGCCTCCGGGTTGAACAGCCCAAACGGTTTGGCGTTCGACTCATCTGGCAACTTATATGTGGCGAATTATTCAAACGGTACGATTCGAGAATACTCTGCGGATGGAACAGATCTGGGAAATTTCGCTACCGGCCTCAGCAATGTCGCTTATCTTGCAATTTACTCGGATCAGACGACAACGGTCCCGACCCCTTCGTCATTGACGCTTTTTGTCATCGGCGGATTAATTCTTTTCGGTTGGCGACAATGGCAAGACGGCCAAGCAGTCGTAACGTGAATAACTCGGAAACCCCGTTTAGTTCGGGTGTTACCAAAGGTACTATCCGCCGATCGGGAATCGATGGGTGTCCGTCTTTGCGACTGTTAGCAAAGTCGTTTTTTGTTGATCAGCGTCGACCTCGGATAGATTTCCCAACCGTTCAAAAAATTATGAAACGTCCCCGAACGGATCAAAAATCTTTCAGGATCGGGATCACCGATCTTTGAAGCTCGCCGGCTGTGACGTGGACTTGGCCTGTTCGATCGACGAAGACATCGACTTCGCTGCGAACGCCGAATTCGGGCAGGTAAATTCCTGGCTCGATCGAGAAGCAGCAGCCGGGGAGGATTCTGCGGGTTTCATGGGTTTCCAAATTGTCGATGTTTGCTCCGTTACCGTGTGTTTCCTGGCCGATACTATGGCCGGTGCGGTGAACGAAGTATTGGCCGTAGCCCGCTTTTTCGATGACGTGGCGCGACGCGTCGTCGACTTCATAACCCTGTAAGACCTGCTTGGCTGCGAAACGGTCGCGAACGAGTTGAATGGCCGCATCGCGTGCTGCCGCGACGATTTGAAAAATTGCTTCGTACTTCGTGGGAACGGTGTCGCCGACAAAGCCGGTGCGGGTCAAATCGCTATAAACGGCTCGTGGCTTGTCGAGCTTGGCCCACAGATCGACGAGGACAAAGTCCCCTTTTCTGATCGGAGCCTTTCCCGTCTCATAGTGCGGGTCGCCGCTGTTGGCGTTCACGCCGACGATTGGCGGGTGATACGTGGTCAAACCGTGTTTCGCGAAATGAGCCATGATCACATCGCGAACGGCCGCTTCGGTTGTCTCGCCTCGTGATCGGATCTCGCTCGCGATGAAACTCCATGCCGCGACATAGGCCGAATCGGTGTGGCGACTCGCTTCAAGATGCATGGCCCATTGAGCGTCGTCCCAGACCGCTTCGAACAGTTGAATCAGGTCGCCTGAAGGAATGACATCGACTCCACTGGCCTTCACCAGTTCGACTGTTCCTGCATCGACGCGCGAAATATAAGGGTTGCCGTTACGAGGAGAATACTCCATCGCCACTCGCTTGCGGCCTGCGACAAGGCTTGCGACCCCTGCTTCGAACTCCTGCCACTTGAGATAAACAATTCGATCTCCTGGCAGATGATCGAGCGCACCCGACTCAATACGATGGACCAGCTTCTTCGGCGGCCCTTCGCTCGGGATGAAGTACATCCATCGACGTGATCCGGCAGGCCCGTCGGGAAATTGAAGGATTCGTCGAGCGAGAATATTGCTGGCTCGAAAATCGTAAAGCAGCCAGCCGTCGAGCTTGCTTTCACGAATTGCTGCTTGAATCGCTGGGAGATCGAACATGGATTTTTCTTCTCGTCACCCTGAATCAGGTGCTGAATGGCGGTTTCAATTGGATGTTGCGTCGGGTTGTTTGGCTTTTGCAGGTGCCAACCCACCCCCCGCTTGTTTCACCGATTGAACGAATTCCGGGTCCAGGCTGTCAAGGAAGGACTGAGCTTTGGCCGCGTGATCCGGTAGTTTGGCGCCGGCCCCGGTGGGGGCGTCTTTACGGCAGCTGAGCGCATACGCGACGATTTTTTCTTTAGCGGATCGAGAATCCCAGGGATCGCGACCGTAGGCGGCGATCAATTGATCGAGCGGTTTCCAGTCTTTCCAGCGAGCCAAGTCGACGACTGCCAGGTCGGCAAGTTCGGGACGGTCCAGGAACCGTCGCATGGCCGCTCGAAGGGGTTCTTCACCAAACTGACTGCGTCGGTAATCCCACAAAAAAACGAGCGTCATTCGCATACCGTTCAGGTCCGACAGTTGGTCATTCGACAATTTCGCAGGAAGAGAGTCGATCTTCTGGACGATCATCGACTGCAATCCCGCATCACCGCGCAGCAACAGGTAACCTCCCATCAAACCATCGAAGCCGATCCGGTTGTCGTTGGGGTCGACCGTCTGAATTCGACGTTTGAGGTATTCTGCATCGTCGTCGTTTCCACACAGTCCAAGCAGCATTCCATAAAACGCCCGGCGAACAATCAGTTGACGGTTTGGATCTTCCAGCCAGCCTCTAACTTTGGCGCGAGAAACCTGTGGAGCGAGTTGTTCGACATCCTCGAATTTCGACCTCGCAAATTCACTAAAGGCGTCAGTCGAAATGGTGTTATTATTATCATCAAGAAATTTGAGGAAATAGGCGAGTCGTTCGACGGGTGGGCTTTCTAGCGAGGGGGCGTTTCGAAGGTATTTTTCTTCACGACCCAACTCGTCCATTTCGATCGGCAGGCTCCATTCCATTTCGTCATTTTTCAGCTGACCCATCAACAGGAATAAATCGCCTGGTTTTCCCGTGACACCGATCGGTATTTCGATTTTTGCCCCTGGCTTGTAGGAGTCAGAAGGACGCACTTGTTTCAGGACCTCGAACGTCGTCTTCTGCATTGACAGTTCTTCACCGTCCACAGAACTCAGAAATTTTACGACGCACGCCGCCTCAGATTGAGCGAGTTTTTCGCTGAGCGTTGCATCGGTCGGCGGGCAAAACGGGCACGCATGAACGACGAAAGCAGCAGCGGCCGTGATACAGGCAATGAATCCGATCAATGAAAAGCGCCGATTCCGTGGCATCTTGAACCCCAGTGTAATGGGTGGCGTGGTCGTTATGGGGTCGGGTGTTCAAATTTCAAGATTGGCCGTTAAAGCGATTTCCATTTGTTAATCAAGTTGCTCGGCCAATCTTGAAATCTGAACGCCAGACCCCCTCTTGATTCGCAATGAAAAACAAAAAGAATCCGGGGGTTGACACCGCCCGACTCGCTTTATTTTCCTCACTTCAGCAGGAAAAACCGCTTGGCTTCGTTAACGGTTTTCGGGTCTTTCTGTTCCAGTTCTTCCAGGCATTTCTGGCCTTTCAGGACGTGAGCCGGCAGTTCGACAGGTTCACTCGTTGCTACGGATGGACCAGCAGAAGCACCCGTTGCGGCCGTCGCGTCTGGCTTCTTTTCGCCCGTGTCTTTGGTACTCGACAGCATGTACCGGACAATCGCTCGTTTCACCGAGGGGATATTTTCCGGGGCATCGTACAGCGACATCAACTTATCCTGCACGGACCAGTCCTTCATGCGTGACAAATCGGCGATGACCAGGTCGGCCAGTTCCGGTCGGTCGAGCAACAGTCGCATCGACTGGCGCAATCGATCGACCGAGATGCGACCATCACCATATTGCCACATGAACCGCAGCGCCTGCATGGCTGCGTAAGTCTCACTGAAGGGAGCTTTTGAGTTGGTCAGCTTTTGTTTTTCAATCAGCTCCAGACCCTTGTCACCCGTCAGCAGTAGATAACCACCCATGATTCCGTCGACACCCAAACGAAAATCGTCGGTCTGTTCGACAATCTTTTCTTCCATCAGCTTGGCGTCATCAGCGTTACCACAAAGCCCCAGCATCATACCGTACAGGCCGGTTCGTCCAGGAGACACATCTTTCGAGGTCAACCACTTTCGCAGCTTTTCACGGGGGAGTTGTTTTCCCAGCTTGGCAACATCGGCATAAGCGGCGTTGGCAAATTCGCCGAACGCATCGTCCGAAATCATCTTGTCATCGGTTTCCAGGTACTTGAGGAAGAACGCCAATCGTTCGCCAGGGGGAAGACTTGGTTTGGGCGAATTCCGCATGTAGTCGTACGCGACCTTGCTGACCTCCAGAGGGCTGCCCCATTCGATGGCGGAATCGACCTTTGTGCCAAACAGCATGAACTGGTCACCCGGTTTGGCGGATCGATAGCGAACGAGGCTGATCTTGCTTCCTTTCGCCAGCTTTCCACCGTCGGGCTGATGAACGACGTCGACGACTTCAAATTCGGTCGACCCTGCGTCCGAGATCTTCGCGGCCTGACCACCGACCCATTTCACCAATACGACCGCGTCGGATTGAGAAACCTGCTCAGACAGTGTCAGCGATGGTGCCGAGCAAAACGGGCACGCACCAACCGTAAATGGCGAGATCATCACTGCCGAGATCATGGCGAGGACGGCAGTCCATTGAAACAATCGAGATGACATCATCAGAAAATCTCCTGCAGGGAGAGAAAGCGTCTTTGCGAACACAGGCGTCCATCAACCGAAAAATATTATACCAAAACTCGTCACGCGGCGCGAGATCAAATCGAATTTGGAATGACCTTCAAAATCAGCTCGTCAGGATTTCTGAAACGACGCGGGCTGTTCTTCCGTCGGTGATCTGTTGTTCCCGGCCATTGAATTGATACAGCAGCTTTGAATGATCGAGACCCAGTTGACGGAGAATTGTGGCCTGAAAGTCGTTTGGGGTCACGACATTCACGGCGGCCCGGTGGCCGACTTCGTCAGTCTCGCCATATGTCATACCTGGCTTGAAACCACCCCCCGCAAGCCAGATCGAGAACCCCTGACCGTTGTGGTCGCGGCCATTTCCGTCGGTAAAGTCCCCCTCGCTGACCGGCAGGCGTCCAATCTCGCCACCCCAATGGACGATCGTCGAATCGAGCATGCCTCGCTGTTTCAGGTCGGTGACAAGTGCCGCGGCAGGTTGATCCGTACGCAGACAAATCGCGGGGAGGTTCTTGCGGATATCTGTATGAGTATCCCACGGCTGGCCACCGAGAAACATCTGCACAAACCGAACACCCCGTTCGACCAGTCGCCGAGCGATCAGGCAACGGGTCCCGTACTCACGAGAATGAGGTTGATCGAGGCCGTATAACTTATGAATGTGTTCAGGCTCTTGAGTGATATCCAAGGCTTCCTTCGCTTCTGTCTGCATCGCAGCTGCCAATTCATAACTGGCGATGCGGGCTTCGAGATCCGATTCACCGGGATGTTGTTCCAGATGCTTCTTATTCAGACGAGCCAGTAAGTCGAGATTCTGTCGCTGCAGCGGACCACGCAACTGTGGCGGTGGATCAAGATTAAAAATTCGTGGTTCTTCAGCCCGCAGAACCGTTCCTTGAAACAATGGCGGCATGAAGCCGCTGGACCAGTTTAATGTTCCGTCAACAGGATGGCCGCCGGGGTCAGCAAGAACGAGGTACGCCGGAAGATTCTGGTTCTCATTCCCCAATCCATAGACGATCCAGCTTCCCAGCGTGGGCCGACCGGTCACTGCGGGAATGCCACCGTGGAAATAGCGGATCGAAACCTCGTGCCCGTTATGGCCGGTATGCATCGAACGGACGACACAAATATCGTCGACGATCCCCGCGGTGTGAGGCAGAAGTTCGGAGACTTCCGTACCGCATTGTCCATGTGCCGCGAATTTCCAGGGGCTGCCGAACAGCTTTTTGCTGGCCCGATTAACGAAGCTGAATGCGACCTCGCCGCCATAATCCTGGCCATGATGTTTCGTCAGTTCAGGTTTGGGGTCAAGCAGGTCCATGTGGGCAGGTCCGCCATGCATGAACATGGAAATCATGGCGGTCGCCTGCGGGGCCGAAGGAGGCGACCGCCGCATCATATCGTTTGCTTGAAGTTCCTTAGGCTTTCCGGGTGGAGCGGCCAGCAACCCCTCGTCACGAAGCAATGAGGCGAGAGCGAAACTGCCGATTCCAAACGCATTGGTCGCCAGGAATTGGCGCCGCGTACCACAGCTATGGCTTGTCGTGTTCATCGGTAAATAATTTGTCATGGAAGTCACTCTTGCGATTTAAGTTTCTCGGATTGTGGGCAGGCCTATTCAATCGATATACAAAAACTCGTTGCTGCTCAGAACTTGCTGACACAGGCTGGAAAGTGCGATCAAATCGTGATCACCCTTGGCTCCCCTCGCCCGCAATGTTTGCAACTGCTGATCGAGAAACTGACAGGACATTTCCAATTCATCCGCCGTGATCGGGCGGCAATAGGCAAGTCGCCAGACATACGCGATCTGTTGTGGTGCCGACGTGGTCAACGGGCCATGAAAATCGGCCACAGAATCCCAACGGCCTCGTTCGTGACCAGCCTGGTCAGTCAATTGAAGGTTAAAGGCCCAATCGAACGAGTCACTGGTATCAGCCTCAAGGCAATCGGTGACAAAATCGAGAATGTCTCCTTGCTGAACCCCGATCCGGGCGACGCTGGTCTCAACGGTGTTTGTTTTCGATAACCACGTCCCGGCGAGACCCGCGCGGTTGGAAATGACTCTTGATCGAACCCCGTCACCTGATTCGGAATGATGTTTCAGGGACCCTTTGATGGAAACGATTCCGCTTTCGGGGGCCGTCCATCGACGGATGACAGAGCGTAGTTGACTGTTGCCCGGGTGTCCCGCTGACGTGTGAAGAAACGCATGTCCGACGACGGAATCAGGAAACGCACTTGAGGCCTGCCACTGCGAACCGGTCCAGTGAGCGAACGGCTGAAACTGGACGGTCGGGGACTGCGCCGGTTCGGCTGGAGGGGCATCAACGACTGTTCCATACCCGTATTTCCACGCCGCTTGCCGGCTGGGGAATCGATCTTCAAATGTTCGGGTTACGTCGCGGTCAAGATCGTTGGGGGTTTCCAGACGCAATCGTTTTGCCAGTTGATCGGCTTGTTTCATGGTGAAGTCGCCGTTCATGAGCATCAGCGACTGCAGGGCGACCGTACTGCTGATTCGTCGATCACAGTTAACCGACATGACCGGTGCATCGAATGCGGTTAACAACGACACCGGCTTGCTGCGTCGGCTCTGGATATACACGCTGCGACGTGCAGAATCATCTTTGACATGGACTTGGCCGGCAAAGTCTTCGACGACATCCACAGGTGGACCAAACTGAGCTTTGTCGAGTCGACCGTTTGTTGCGAGCATCCGATCTCGGACGATTTCCGCTTCAAGGCGTCTCACGCTGAAGCGGGAATAGAGTGCTCCGTCAGAATCGATGGAGGCCGCCGTCGGATCGATCCGACGAGAAGATTGACGATAGACTGATGATGTCATGATCACTTTATGTAGACGCTTTAGACTCCAGCCCTGGCGGACCAGCTCGTCTGCCAGCCAGTCGAGCAATTCAGGGTGCGTCGGTCGACTTCCCAGCACGCCCAATTCGCCCGGTGTGTCGACGATCCCCTTGCCAAAATGATTCAGCCAGATGCGGTTCGCGAGAACTCGCCCCACAAGTGGGTGCTGGCCATTGACCAGATGCCTGGCCCAGGCAAGCCGACGACCTGAAGTTGGAAGAGCCGAATCGTGTTCAGGAATATCAAATCTCTGGCCAACCGGAGACGCGATCGTCAAGTCAGCCGGTTTCACGACGCTCGTCGGCTGTCGATGATCTCCACGGTGAAAGATGTTTGTGACGGGCGGTGCCCCAGCCGGTTCAGTCAGCACGCTGATAAAATCTTCGACCGGTTTTTCCGCTCGTTTGGCCTGGATGACCGCCATATCCTTTTTCAGTTCTTCTGCCGCCGCGGCGTTGAACTGGTACAGGACACCAGGGTTCACGTTCAGCCCCGGATTTGTGGCAACCAGCTTTTTCTGTTCGTCTGTCCGTTTATCGTCTGGTGTTTTGAATGCCGCCCGCAGAACTTCCCGCTGGTCTTCGGGGAATTTTTCTAACGCTTTATCGAATGCTTCCGCGACCAGTTTTGCCTGTTTCTCGTTGTAGGCAGCCTGCAACTTTCCAGCGTCCGCTTCAACTTCTGCGGCTTTTGCCCGGTCAGCATCGGTATAAAGCGAAACGACTCGATCACGAGGAATGACCCAGCTCTTCCAGTTCAGCGCCGGCTCAAAAACGGCTCGCAACTGGTAATAATCAGACTGTGGGATCGGATCGTAGCGATGGTCGTGACACTGGGCACACCCGACGCTAAGTCCTAATAACGACGATGAAACAATCTTGATGGTATCTGTCACGACCAGATTTCGTGACGTGTCGGGGTCGCCCTGTCCGCTGGCTGTCGGGTCTGCCGCCATCCGTAAAAACCCCGTTGCGATCAAGGTTTCGATCGTTTCTGGAGACATGTTTTTATACGGTGGAGTCACCAATTCATCTCCGGCCAGTTGCTCAATCACGAACTGATTCAGCGGCTTGTCGGCGTTCAGTGACTTAATCACATAGTCGCGATATTTATAGATATACGATCTGACGGTGTCGGTATTTCCGTCTCCTTCCGAGTCGGCATATCCCGCGACATCCAGCCAATGCCGCCCCCACCGTTCGCCGTAATGTTTTGATTCAAGGAGCCGGTCGAGCATGGCATCGTAAGCGCTGGGTGACTCGTCTTTCAGAAATGCCTGAGTCTCTTCCAGTGAAGGGGGGAGACCGATCAGGTCAAAATAGGCCCGCTTCAACAGGGTGAATCGGTCCGCTTCCGGATTCAGGCTCAGCCCGATCGATTCGAGCTTGGCGAGTACGAACGAATCGATTGGCGTTTTCACAAGGTTTGCAGCTTTGACGCTGGGAACATCAGGTCGGCGGATCGGTTGGAAGGCCCAGTAGGCTCGTTCTTCACTGGTGATTCCGATTCCGGGGTCCAGTGTGAGTGGTTCTTCCCTGGCGGTTGGAGCGCCCGCAGCGATCCAGCGTTCGATGATCTGAACTTTGTCGGCAGGAACCTTCTTTTCACCTGGCGGCATTTCTCCTGAGACGATGCGGCGCAAGATCAGGCTGTCAGCGGGCGTTCCTGGCTGAATCGCTGTACCGCTTTCGCCACCGGTTACCATAAATCGTCGTAAACGGAGGTCTAATCCTCCGGAAAGTTTTTCGGCACCCCCGTGACAGTCGAGGCAGTACGCTTTCAGGATTGGACGGATGTCGGTTTCAAACGACGGTTTTGGCGGTGGCGATCCCGCTGTCGTATTGGAATCGGCGATTGCCACATCGTAGGTGAGGGCAGCCGACAGCACCGTACAGTAAAAGAAAAAAGCTCGAATCTTCGAAGTTAGGTAAGTCATATTCATACGAAGCTCAGCGAGGAACAACGGCGGGGCTGTCAGATCCAGTTCCACAAGCGGGTGAAAGCTGTCTGACAGCAAAATCTAAGGCGGATTCATCGGCAGGTATTGATATCTTCAACAAACTCAGAGCGCAACGCAAGCCGGAAGTTTACGGCGGTAGATTTTGAATCGATTCGAACTTTTTCCGACTCTCTTCTATTACGAGCGACTTTGCTAAGATTCGCGACTTCTTGAAGGGGGGGATTTACAGATACCCGCTCGTTTCGGATGTTTTCACGAAGTTTTTGATAATCCCAGGGGGCTCGGCCTCGAGGTGCCGCTATTCAATGGTCGGCTCGAAAGCGAGTCCCTCACGAATTTGTTCAGCAAAACTCGACAATTAATTCAGGAGCATATAGTCATGTCTGGTTCGATGGCGATCATACTGGCGGCAGGGAAAAGCACGCGGATGAAGTCGGCGCTCCCGAAGGTGCTGCATAATGTCTGTGGTCGACCAATGATCGAGTACGTCATCGACGCGGCTCGATCGGCGGGTGTGACCCGCATCGTCGCCATCGTTGGGCATCGTGCGGAAATGGTTCAGGCCGAATTGTCGAAGCATCGCGATATTGAATTCGCCTTGCAGGCCGAACAGAAGGGGACGGGGCATGCCGTCATGATGTGCCAGGAACAGCTTCGCTCGCATCACGGTCCCGTCCTGGTGCTGGCGGGCGATACGCCGCTGCTCAAGCGCGAATCATTGGAGTCACTGCTTAAGACGCAGAAAGAGCAGGGGGCCGCGTGTGTGATCGGGACGGCTGTGACTGAAGCGAATTTCGGACTTGGCCGGATTATCCGAAACGGTCAGGGCCAGTTCGAAAAGATTGTCGAAGAGAAAGACGCGACACCCGAAGAAAAGAAAGTTCAAGAGATTAATACGGGTTGCTACGCCTTCGATTCGCAGGGATTGCTCGCGTCGCTCGATAAAATTCGCCCGAACAACAGTCAGGCAGAATATTATTTGACGGATTGTCCTCGTGTTTTAAAAGACGAAGGGCGCACCATCGTCGCTCTCGAGGCCTTCGATATGGTTGAAGCGCTGGGAGTGAACACTCGCGAACAATTGGCTCAAGTCACCAGAACGTTACTCCAGGCAGCGATGTCGCGCTGGATGGTGAATGGAACGACAATCGTTGTTCCCGAATAGACATTTATCGATCCTCAGGTCCAGATCGGAGCTGACACGATCATCGAGCCATTTACCCATATCAGCGGGGCGGTTGTGATCGGTGACAATTGTCACATCGGTCCTCATGCAGTCCTGACAGGGCCCCTCAATGTACCCTCTGGGACGACGGTCGGTCCGTTCCAGGAATTGAGCGGCGGGTGAGTTTGGACGGGTTGATCAATAACGTTGACGCACCGCAAAGATTCGATAACGGGTGTCACGGTTTTTGGGGTCTTCGACTAGGCCTCAGGCTTCTTCGAGTTTGAAACTTGACTCATTGGGTCAAGTTTCAGGGTTTCTTCCAAAGTAGCCATCATCGCTCCGCGTGATGAGCATGTGTCGGAAACGATTCAAGCGTTGCCTTAGCTTCGGGGCAGATACTTTGTTTAAATTTCTGATTTAAAAACAAGCTGATTGGTATTTTCCCGGTTCTCGAACAATGCTCATTACACGGAGCGATGATGGCTACTTTGGTCTGAGGCAAAGCCTCTCTAGAGTCTTCGACAAGGCCGTAGATTCATGGTTTGATAGCGTGTTCGAAGAGCACGGCCTTACCGAAGACGGTAAAGCCGTGGCACCCCGAGTTCCATCACTTTTTCGCTGAAGACGACACCGGCAAACCCCAATACCATGGTCCGTTTTTCGTATTTTCTTTTCGCGATAGGCCACCTAACAGCAAAAACGCCCGGCGAACTGTTGCCCGGCTCATGCCGTTCTTACGTGCTTCTTTGAGAATGGTTGCATACGGGACCTCTTTGGTTTTTAACCGCTTTTTCAACCAATGAGAGACTCGAGCGAGTTCGACGTGGAATTCTTCCCAATACTCGTCTGCTGCGATGTTTGATAGGGCAATGGTCGTTTTCGACGGATGACGGCGCCTGGTCGGTGTTGATTTAATCGCCGCGATCTGAATGTTCGTCCGTTTCTGTGATTCCATGTGAATTGCCGATCCAAGCTTTCGACGGCTAGAAAACTGGCCTCCGTAGCGCGATTTATCGATACAGAATATTGTATTCGACCCGCGTCTAAAAATCAATAAAATAACAAGTGGTTTTATGTCGCATTTTGCGGCTTTTTGGCGATCGTTCTCGTTAGTGTCCCTGGTGCGAGCTTCGCCTCGCCCTCCCGTGGTCATTCTTCGCGGCACGAGACGACACAAAACTTGAGTAGTACGATATACTTCGGGCGGAAGATATCGCGAATCTCGGTTTGTCGCGTCATCGTTCGTATTGATTTGGAGCTTGCAATAAAACATGCAAGAAGAACAGTTGCAGCGAGTCCGGGAATTTCTGGACGAATACGAAATCCGCGAGCGCGAACAGCGGCAGGTGCTCAGACGCGAGGTATTAACGATTGCAGAGCGAGACGCGGCCATTTCGGCTGCCGTTCGAACGGCGATCCTGGGCTCCATTCCATCGATCGGGTGGTCCATTTATGCGAGCGTCCGTTCGAGCTGGCCAGCAGGTTTCGCCGTGCTGTTTGCGCCGCTTTGTTTCGTCGTCCCGTTCGTGATTATCGCCGCTGGGGCAGGAGTGTTTGGGGGTCTTTTTGCCCATTGGTGGTTCGCGGAATCAACGATCTCTGTCCGAAGTGCCGCTGTCGCGACCGCCCTGCTGGCGGATGCAGTTTTGTTGTTCTGGGTTGTGATGTTGTCGATTTGAGGTCGTTATGAATTGACTCGACTTTTTCGCATCGCGAGGCAAAAATCGAGTAAGCAGTGATGCGAGCTTCATGGAACTTTCGGGTGAACCTCGTACAAACGGGCGTTGTCTGCTAAGCTACCTGCAAAACAGAATGTATGTTTGTGTTCAGGGTCATCCCAGAATTGCGGGGTGGACCGTCTGCAAATTGATAAAATGTCTTGTGAGTTTTGATTCGATCCCTGGAGTTTGCTATTTCCGCCGCCGTCGCCACCCCCAGTTCCAAGAACCGATTGCAGCGCAGTCTGGAAGACGCCTGCCACATTGCCAAGCTGTGCGAAGAGTATCGTGGTAAAGACACCGTTGTCCTCGATCTGACCGGTATTACGGCGATCATGGACTTTTTCGTGATCACGACCGGTACCAGCACCCGGCAGATGCACGCACTGACGGACGAAGTCCGTGTGCAAATGAAAGCACGCGGTCACAAGCCTCCCGCGACCGAAGGGTACGAACAGAGTTCATGGATCCTGCAGGACTGGGGCGACATCGTGTTGCATTCATTTCTTCCCGAAGCCCGTGGACTTTACGATCTCGAAGGACTTTGGGCTGATGCCAAGCGAGTCGACTGGCGCGCAATTGTCGGCCCGGCGAAAACTGTTTGAGCCGAAGTCGTGAATAACGTCCGTGAGATTTTCCCCGTGAAAATCGTTCTCAAGGTTGTCTGCTGGAGCCCGCCCGATGACCGTTCGAACCCCCTTTCGTATCGGGTTAACTCGGGATTTTCTCAAGCCCGACGGAACGATTGGGTTTGGTGATATCGGCCTGGAACTGATCGACGCTGCGCCAAACGTCGTCTGGGAATTTTTGCCTGAGAATCGGCCGGTGCTGGGGCCTGACCAGATCGCGGGATATGACGGCTTGCTGGTCCTCGCCTCGAAAGTCACGGCGGAAACGCTTTCGCAAACAGATCGTTTGTCGATCATCGCTCGGTTTGGTGTGGGCTATGACAACGTGGATGTGCCAGCCTGTACCGAGACTGGTGTCATGCTCACGATCACACCAGATGGTGTTCGTCGCCCTGTTGCCGTGTCCGTGATGACATTGTTGCTGGCTCTTTCGCATCAACTGCTGATCAAAGACCGGCTGACGCGCGAAGGTCGCTGGGGCGAGAAATTGAACTACATGGGGCAGGGGGTTCGCGGACGGACCTTGGGCGTGATTGGCGTCGGGAATATCGGTCGCGAAGTGTTTCACCTGGCAGCTCCGTTTGAGATGCGACATCTCGGATTCGATCCGTTTCTGAAAACACCGGTCGAGGGTGTCGATCTCGTATCGCTCGAGACTTTATTGAAAGAGTCTGACTACGTTGTCGTCTGCTGTGCACTGACTCCCGAAACGCATCATCTGCTCAATGCGGATCGGCTGAATTTGATGAAGCCAAATGCCTATCTGATCAACGTGGCTCGCGGCCCGATTGTCGATCAGACGGCGTTAATCGAGACGTTGACGCAACGTCGGATTGCCGGAGCGGGCCTGGATGTCTTTGAGGTCGAACCAATTGCGAAGACTGATCCACTGTTGTCGCTCGACAATGTGATTGTGTCGCCACATGCGATCTGCTGGACTGACGAGTGTTTTCAGAGTATTGGAAGTAGCGCCTGTCGAAGTTTGATCGATGTTGCGCAGGGACGAACGCCGCCGCACATCGTGAATCGCGAAGTCATGGCAAGTTCACGGTTGTCGCAGAAGCTTGATCGATATCGGTAGTGTGCCAAATCGAAGAATGGGACTGATGGGACGCATGGGACTGATGTGACAAATACGCATGCGACAAACAAGTCCCATAAGGTCCTGTACGTCCCATTCTTCTCGCGTCGATAAAACCCCATCCCCCGCTACACGGGCGGCGTCGCCACCACCGAACCCACACCCGCAGATTCAATCGGCCCGGTGTTAATCGTCGCGTGCAGAATCTTAAGCTGGATGTTGATCTTCAGCCCGTCGCAGCGCTGATGAATAATCTCCGGCAGTCCGCTGAATAACAGGGAAGAATTTTCCTGGGTATAGTACCCGCCGATCATACTCACCAGACCCAGAAGATCACTGCAAAGGCTGAGATACAGCAGGTGGTTTCGTCGGGTCTGCGGATCTGTCACTCCGAGCACGTCTTTCGAGCTTTGATGAATACTGATCAAGCTGACCAGAGAATTGAGTTCGTGAAACCGCTTTCGATAGGCCATCATTTCGAGTCCCGTTAAGGCGAGAAACGCGAGCACAAGGTTAATAATGATTCCCAGAAAGGCATCGACCCCCTGAAATAACTCGCTCGCTTTATCCAGGTTAGGTTCGTAGCGCCCGTCGGACATGGAAGCGGGTTGGCCATCCAGCAGATGACTTGCCGCAGCCAGCATCCGTGGCGTCATTCTTTTTCTTGCGATGAGATAGGTTTTCACGCTGTACGTGGAAACGGCCTCGTCAGGAAATGGCGGAATGCTGCGCAAATATCCTGGTGGCACGACATGAGAACTGAGGTATTCCAGTTGTGCAACACGTGCTCCGATGTCGGGCGAAGCGAGACGAAACCCTGCGTCTGCAAGACGCTCTGCCGCTACAAGAGCGATAGGATCTGACGGATCTTTCACGGCAAAAACCGCATCAATGTTGTCAGGGATGACGTAGGGGTCATCACCCGTCAACAGCTTCCAGTCATGGACAAAGGTGACTTTTTCCGCAAGCTTCCAGGCCTTTAGAAAATTCAGCGCCACCGTGTGACTTCCCGCTCCTTCGGTGGACGTCAGAATCGTTCGAACTGATCCCAGATCTGTGATCGTGTCTCGAAGGAACCAGAGAACCAGTTCAGGATTGGGCGTTTCGAGTCGTGGCAAATCCACTGGAATTTCGAGGCCTCCTTGAACAAACCCCAAATCCGCTTCTCCACGCTCAACCTTCTCGATCGCTTCTCGCGAACCGGGAACGATATCTTCCGTAAATTGAATCTGGACTCGATTGTCCTGCGTCATTCGTGATTTGAGATCACGAAAATCACGGTCTGGTAACGCAATTTTCAAAGTCGTTGTGCGAAAGAACAGAATGTAAATCCAGATGATCAGCAGGATCAGTGCCAGTGCGAGAAACGCCGCCGGCAACCGATGCAGCCCAAAGGGACGACGAAGACGCTGGGCAACGTGTTCTGCGTCTCGAGCAGCCGTCGCGACCCCTGCTGCCAGGCTTATCAAACCTGTGTGTTGAGGCAATTCCTGCTCAACACGTCGTTTTACCTCTTCAGCATTCTGAACCACGGGCCCAATTTTCAGCCGAAGTCTGCTCACTCGAAGCTCCTCATTGTTCCGGGGGTGATCAAAGATTCGATGTGAAGCATGCCGATTCAGTCACCGGAGCATACCCGATGTCATCAATGTTCGAGTTTTACTTTCTGTCGCATCCCTTCGGAGCTTAACACGACACCTAACGCTGGATGGACGGGACCGGATCACGATTTTTTGACAATCGACACAAGCATGATTCGAGACGGATATCCAATCACGAGTCAAACAAGTAAAAGAAGGATTATCGAATGCAACGTCAAAAGGGAAATGTTGATGGACGAACTGGCGATTTTCAACAGTCTGGAAGCAGCCTTCTGGATGATCGTTGGTTTTGTTGTTTTCAGAAAAAGTCGTTTGAGCGGACTGAATCGACGGCTGGGGGCCATTGCTTCAGTCTGGTTTGTGTTGTTTGGCCTGTCTGACGTTTGTGAAGCTTTTAGCGGAGCGTGGTGGCGTCCCTGGCCACTGCTTGTCTTGAAAGCGTTGTGTATCGGAGCGTTAATCACCTGCGGATTCGTCTATCGAAAGAACAAAGTATAATGTCATTCCCCACTCCCCCGACGATCTTGCTCGCCGCTGGAGGTCTGGCAATGGTCTCGGGACCGATTTTGCGTTTTCGCTTTCCAGAATTTTGGAAATGGTATTTCCTCGTCTCAGTCTTGATTGCGGCTGGCGGGATTTTCATCGACCCGCTGACGCCATCTCCCTCGATTGAAACGTTGAATGTTAATCGAGCCTGGGTCAATGACACCTTGGCGATCTGGGAACAGTGGGTCGTGCTGACGTTTGGTTTACTGTCTGGCGTGGCATTGTTTGAGGTCCCATCAAAATTCAATGATCGTTCCAGGGTCTATGGCTTTTTATTGTTTGTGATTGCCGGGTTGCTGCTCGTCGTGCGATCAAATGATTTTTTGAACTTAGGGTTGTCTCTGGAGATCTGCAGTCTCGCGACATTTGCCCTTCGACGGGCATCTCATTTACCTGCCGAGCCTTCGTCAATGAACTTGAATCCGACGAGTCTCGTTCCAGGTTTCGAACGGTTTCAAATTCGATTTGAAACTCTGCCATCGGCATGGCTGTGGCTGGGGGTTGCTCTGCTGACAAACTGCGTGGCGACGACGCATTTTGACGGGGTTCGACTGGTGTTACTCGATGCTTACGATCCAGGCGATCCCGAAAATTCGATTGGCGCACCATCAAAGCTGCTGCTTTTATCGACCGGACTGATTGTCTGCAGCTTGATGGCCCGCATGGGGCTGGTGCCGTTCCAGTCTGGTTTTGGTCCGGATGCGTGCCGGCATTCTTTTCGGTTGTGTGTCCCGGCGATGCTGGTCGAAACACTGGCTGGTTCTGTTGCGCTGACTCGTCTTTGCGGACGAGTGTTTGTGGGGATCGGGCAACCACTTGAGGTGCTGATGTGTGTGATCTGTCTGGCGACCTTTGCATTGTCGAGTGTGATGGCGGTACGTGGCTTTTCAGCAGAAGTGAAAGCCGTTCCCAGGTGGGTGACCAGCCTGATGTTGCTGCAGAACGCATGGATGGGGGTTAGCCTGATGACGGCGACGATGGAGCTTCAATACCCAGCCGCTCGCTGGGGTGCCTTCCCTGAACAGAATGAAACGCTTGGTCTGATCGTGCTGTCACAATTCGCTGGAATGTTCGCCGTTGGGGGAATGGTCTGGGGCTTGATTCATCTCGAACGTGCTGATCGCGGAATCGAGTTCCTGGAAGACCTGAAGGGACTTGGGCGATATGCGCCCGCTGCTGCGATCGGATTGACCGTCGCTTTGGCGAGCCTGATTGGCAGTCCGTGGACGGCGGGATTCTGGAGTCGCTGGCTGATCTTGCTGTCCGCGAGCAATGTTCACCTTAAAGAGACATCAAGTATCTTCGCCCCTTATGCTGGTCTGCGCATTGTCTTAATCGTCGGAACCGTAGCAACGGTGATTGTCGCAGGGAGCGTCATCAGGCTGTTGCGTGAGATGCTGCTGGAATCGGCGCTCAGTCGACCAACGCTTATTGGAGGACGTGGTCCTCTGGTCGCCAGCGTGATCGCTGCCGTCGCAACAGTTTTGATCGGGGTTGCTCCGCAGCTTTTGCTGGTCCCACTTCGTTCGATCGAATCGCCTCGTGAGCTGGAGCCACGAAACCTGCCTCGCGGATCAGGCAAGAATCATTCGGTCTACCGAACGCAAGACAAGCACTTGGTCAAGTTTTCGGAATGAGCGTGTCAAGCCAGATATGCTCGTCAAGTCAACCATCATTTTCTTATCTCAATAAAACTTGCCTGCTGCTCTTGGCAAGCGTGCATCAGTTGGGCACAATTCTGCCCCGTGTGGTCTGGGACTTCATTAACAGACCATCATCCCTGCGAGGACAATCCTTTCATCCTCGTTGACCCATACTCTTGAGAGACGCAAGAGTGAGCAATCCGATTTCCGATCACGGCATTCAAAGCTCCACTTTGGATACCGACTTGACTAATTTGTTAGGCTTTCATGCGGCTTCGCAAAAGACTATCGCTCCGTTCAGAATCTCGCTCAGTCAATTGACCACGCTGCAGTGGTCGTTGTCTGACGAAGTGTCGCAACTCAAACAAGCGGGATTCGATGCAATCGGCTTGTGGCGACCAAAACTGAACGAGTTTGGTGAGCGGCATGCCGCCGAGGCGCTCTCGAAGGCCCGGCTGCCTGTTTCGTCTTTGTCGTTCGCCGGCGGTTTCACAGGAGGCTGTGGCTTCAGTTATCTTGAAGCTGTCGAGGATGGCTGTCAGGCGATTGATCAGGCGGCCATCGTCGGTGCCAAGACCGTCGTCGTCGTTGGAGGATCGCGGCATGGACACACCGATCGCCATAGCATCCGGCTTGTTGTGGATGGGCTAAGGCGTCTGGCAGAGCACGCAGAGCGGACTCCTGTCACTTTGTCGCTGCTTCCAATGCATCGATACTTCAACAAACGCTGGACGTTCTTGAATTCGCTGGACCAGACTCTGGAAGTCTTGTCAGCGGTCGATCGGCCACAAGTCGGGTTGGCGTTCGATACGTACCATTTGTGGGAAGAGCCTCGATTGCAAGAGCGAATTGCCGAGATTGCTCCAATTACCAATATTGTCCAGCTTAGCGACAGCAATCGCTTGCCAGACTCCGAACAGGATCGCCGGATGCCGGGTGATGGGATTATCCCATTGCGTGACCTGATTCAGGCATTCCAGTCGTCGGGGTATGCGGGTTACTTTGACATTCAAGTCTGGTCGGGTAATGTGTGGAAGTCGAATTACACACACTTGATCGAACAATCGCACGCTGCCGTGAAGGGGATGTCTCTTCGGGTTGCGACGCCGAAGCAGTAGATGACACTGAATCAAAAGATGAAGTGGTTGCAAAAGATTGCCGAAAGACGTGAACGGGCGATGTAAACAGATCGTCCCGTTCACACCTGCAGATTTCCCCCGCCTACGGTTTATCCCGCCCCTTGAATGTCTGGCCGAAACATGTCGCGAGATTGGTTCAGCCTTGAAGAGCTGGCTCGTCAACTTGGACGAGACCGACGTGAAATCGAAAAGCTCGTTAATCGAGGGAGAATCCCTGGACGGAAGACGGGCGGAGAGTGGCAATTCCACCCCACGGAAATCACGCATTGGCTCGAACAAGAGATGCGTGAATACACAGATCGCGAACTGGCGGTGCTGGAGCAGACGCATCGTTCACCAGAGTTCACCGATCCTCATCCGATCTCCGCATTACTTCGGCTGGAAACAGTGATGGTTCCGCTTGAGGCTCGCACGAAGCGATCGGTCCTGGAAAGTCTGGTCGAGCTGGCTGGTCGAACATGGGAAGTCTGGCAACCAGCCGCATTACTGGCTGCTGTTCAAGAGCGAGAGTCGGTCTTATCAACCGCGTTCGAAAACGGCGTGGCAATCCCTCACCCCCGCAATCCGCTGCCTGATGCTCTTGGCCAGTCAGTCATTGCGTTCGGGCGATTGCCGTCTGGCATCGCGTTTGGCGCTCCGCACAACGTCAAGACGGATATGTTTTTCCTGGTCGTCTGTCGCGACTCACGAACGCATCTACACGTCCTGGCGAGGCTCGGGCGATTGTTGCAGACCCCTGGGTTCGTTGATGAACTTCGAGCGGCGGAAGACAGCGTCACCGCGTACGAATTGATCTGCAAGGCGGATCAACAAATCGTTGAATGATGTTGCGTGCGGATTAATTGTTTAACCCGCAGCCATCGGCGCAGGCGGATCCGGCGTTAAGCCGGTCTCTTCGGACGTTGCCCCAGCAGAGTTTTTTTTTCGCAATTCCCAACGAGAAATGACGCGTCGGTTGCGTTAGTCCCGCCCCCCCGTGCCCGCTTCTCTTCGAGGTGCGGTTAAACGATGAGGGGGCCATCGTCGTTTAACCCGCAGCCATCGGCGCAGGCGGATCGGCGTTCAGCCGATCTCTTTGAGTTGCCGAGCGTCGGCCAACGATCGGAAAGACTACGGCAACATCCAAACGATCAATGACGCCTCGGGATCGTCAGTGACGCCGCTCGACTCGCTTCTCTTCGAGGCGCGGTTAAACGATGAGGGGGCCATCGTCGTTTAACCCGCAGCCATCGGCGCAGGCGGATCGGCGTTCAG
>CAIOKO010000218.1 GCA_903858935.1 uncultured Schlesneria sp.
CGGCTACCACCGGGCTTTATCGCAAAAAGGCAAGCTCTCCACTGACCTTGTGTCAGTGGAAGTAACGATTGAAGAGCTATTGAACTAGCTCAATCCGATAGTCAACGAGAAGAATTCGGTTGAAAATCGCTGCTCCCACCGACGCGAGGTCGGTGGAGAGCAAGTCATTTCCCTTTTGTTGTATCAGTATCGCTGTCCACTTGCATTTCCTTTGATCGGTTACGCTGTCAATTATGTTTTAACGCATCAGCCGCAACCTGCTGTAAATCTCGGCGTATATCCGAAGCGTCGGCGTTTGGCATTCCTGTTCGCTGAATTAATAGAATGACAAACACGTCTTTAACCGGATCGATCCAGCCCTGGGTTCCAAACGCTCCCCCATGGCCGAATGAACCAGCCGACAACATCTCGTGAACTCCCTCAGGCTTTCGCGTGACTTGCCAGCCGAAGCCCATAGAAACACCAGGCGTGAATCCCCCTGCCAGCTCGCCAATCTGAAGTTTCGTCATTTCATCAACACTTTTTTCCGACAGTAATCTCAGTTCGCCGATGGCGCCTCGCGTTAACATCAGTCGATACAGGTGACCGAGGTCGTGAGCGGTGGAAAAGAGTCCTCCAGCAGGAATGGGATGTCGGGCATTTTTCGTCGGGCCAATTAACTGGAACCCGGTCGGGTTCAGCTTCCCCTCTTTGTTTTCATAAAGTGCCGCCAGTCGTTGAAGTTGTTCGTCGTTGGGATAGAACGTCGTATCGAACATCCCTAATGGAAAGAACAATCGCTTTTCGAGAAATTGTTCAAACGGCATTCCCGAAACGACTTCGACGATTCGACCGAGTGTATCGATACCGGCATTGCAATAGGCCCATTTCGTTCCCGGCTCAAACTCCAGCGGCCGTTGTGAACTGATCGCCACCGCCTCACCGAGTGACAACTGTCTGCGAAAATAAAGGTCTGAGATCCCCGGTGGAAATCCCCCAGGAAGCCCCGACGTATGCGTGAGTAAGTCGCGAATTAAGATCGCGCGAGCCGGTTTCTTCAAGACGACTTTTTCCCCTTCTTTCGATTCAATCAGCAGTTGGCCTTTGAACTCGAGCAAATGCTTTTCGACCGGATCATCAACCGACAGCTTACCCTCATCGACCAGCATCATGATGGCGATCGCTGTGATGGGCTTCGTCATCGACGCAATACGAAAGACCGCATCGACTGGCATCGCCAGTTTCTGTTCACGATTGAGACTGCCAAGCGCTTCTGAAGCGATGATTCCTTCTCGGGAACCGATCGCGGCCACGACTCCCGCGACAGTATGATTGTCAACGTATTTTTGCAGGGCGGGCCGCAGCTGATCGAGTTTTTCATGGTCAAACTCAGCCCCCCATGAGTTGGAGTGAGCCCAGCCTGTCACAATCAAAAACAGAGGAATCGTGATGCACTTGTGCAGACGAGAAATCGACATGGTGTTGCTTTCTTGAGATGTCCGGCGAAGTCAAACTCGGATGTACCAGCGGCGTCGTTCCAGCAAACGACAGAATACATAAACAAAAAGTGTGAAGCACCCGAACCCGAACATCGCCCAGGCGACGGAGCTCGTTTTTTGAGGAAAATAAGGTGAAATGATCCAACCGGCGACTTCGTGTAACAGATAGGCGGCCAGTGAGTTCGTCCCGAGCGTGCGGAAGAGTCCCAGGTTAAAGCCCAGTCCATCGCAGATCCAAAGACACAACGCATAAATGACCAGCGACAATCCTGCGGAAAACGTCGGGTAGGAAACGTTCGCAGTTCGCTGGCTCATCATCCAGTAATTCCACTTGCGATGGTGGGAATCCGGCGGCGGAACAAACGGCGGCTCAACGATCGATCCATCCCACGATCGCAATCGATCGAGCGATGGGATCACGGGATCAATGGCGAGTTTTTCATTAACGGGATTGACGGCCTCCCTGGCCATGTTGGTGTCTCCCGGCCTCACATTGTAGAGCACGGTTCCCATGGACATCAGCCAGCCAATCAGCATGACGACGATTCCACTCAAGGCAATTCTCGACGCGGCCCCGGTACCGGATCCCCTCACGGCATCGCATGCTAATGTTCCACAAAGCGCAGGGATCGACCAGGAAAGGAACCCCAGGGGACCTCCATCGATGCCGGTAGGATTCGAGTGTACCCAGTTGAAATTGAACCACCACGAAATCGCAAAGTGTAATAACCCCGATCCGATAGCGTAGGCGACGCGGATACGCCAGGAAGCGGTCACAACGGGAAGAATCCAAAGCGACGTGGCGGCAATGTGTAAAAGAGTCTGGAAATAGTGACGCTTGAATAACGCTCCCAAGACCTCCAGCGTAGGCTTGTTCCTAAAGTTGGCGACGATGCTGGAAAAATCACCAATCGTGTACCAGGCGATCGCGACCAGTGCCAAACCAAGGATCCGTCGAATCGCCCGCCCCCACGGCATTTTGCCACCCGATTCAAGCCGTTTTCCCAGGCTAAGCCGCATGGCGAACCCCGCCGCAAACAGGAACTGCGGCATGATCGTATCGGCATAGCTGCAATAGTCGTGCGTATGTTTCAGAATTCGGGGGCAGATCGCATAACCGCCAAGAAAATTCACCAGCAGCATCCCGAACATGGTGTATCCCCGAAACTGATCCAGGGAGGTCAGACGGACCGTCGAAGTAGAAGGCGAATTCATCGTGTGAGTTACCGAATCAAAGGAAAAAGCGACATGCAGTGATGATTATAAAGATCATGGATACCGCTGTCGCGGCTGGTCACACAAGTGAGAAGAAAGGGAGCATTCTCTAATAAGTAGAATGTCCCATGTTCTTGCCCACGCCCAACGGGGCCGGTAATTCCAATAGCCAGGGTCGTAAGTCCTACGGAGGCCCTGGTGAGCGGTCATCTGTAATAAAAAGAGAACTGAAAGGCCGACCGTTCGTTTGCTTTCGGTCACCGGCGCGGTTCGATAATCGTGCATCGGGTCTCGAGAGAACTGTCGGCCCTACAGGCCTTTTACCTTGATCAACCGATGCCACCAGGGCCTTCGGAAGCCCTGCGACCCCGGCTATTTGAACGGCTGACCCGTCGGGCCGCAAGACTGCAATCTTGCCGTATTACCAAGTCGCTGTCGCTAAGATTTGATCATCGTCCGAGTTAGCGAAAACTTGCGTTCGCAACGTTCCTCCGGCTTGTGCAGGCGCAATATCGCTCGTGCTTTCCATTTAAGTTCTGTGGTATAGTAGGGGACAGGAGTTTCAACATGATTGAAGTCAGGTATTCCGGTGACGCTCTTTGGGACAGGATCGAGACAGCCGTGGAAAAGGTCAAGGATCGCTTTCGCCGCGTCACGCGGGCTCTTAATGCTGCGAACATCCCGTATGCCGTCATCGGTGGTAACGCGGTCCAGCATTGGGTGTCTCAAGTCGATGAATCCGTTGTCAGAAACACTCAGGACGTGGATATCATTCTTAACGAATCCGATTTACAGCATGCGATCCCGGTTCTGGAATCCGCAGGCTTCATCTTTCGTCAATCCGCAGGAATCTCAATGTTCCTGGACGGGCCGAATGCCAAAGCCCGGGATGCAGTGCATGTTGTGTTTGCTGGAAAGAAGGTGCGCGAAGACTCTTCGGAGCCAGTTCCACTGATTGATGAATTTGTATGGTTCGAAGATGCTCGGACTTTGCCATTCGAACGATTGATCAAGATGAAACTAACCTCATTCCGCAGAAAGGATCAAGTCCACTTGCTCGATATGATTTCGATCGGCCTGATCGATGCAACTTGGCTTGATCGATTCTCGCCTGAACTACGGATACGATTGCAAGAGTTGTTAGAAGATCCTGACGGTTAACGGCAATCTTTAAAGTAGGAAATTATGCCCATGGCCAATCCCACGACCTGACGACTGGGGCACGCGAGCGAACCGTGCTCTGACAAAATAGGAATGGGACGCCGTGGATGCATCTGTCGTTCGAGGTCGCCCTTTTGGCTCAGAGCCATGGCAAGAGGCAACCGCTAAATAACTCGGACTCGAATCCTCATTTCGCCCCCGAGGCCGCCCGAAAAGGATACTCGACGACAGCAAACCCTAATTTATTGGACAGATCTCCTTTTATTCGACTTGAGATTCAGGCGGATGTCAGTTGTTTTACAAATTCCCCCTCGTTCACGGTGGGGCGTTCCGGGCGGCCTTTGTGCAGGTAGGTCAGGTCCATGTTGCTGATTCCCAGCAGGTGCAGAATTGATGCATGCAAGTCGTGGACGTGAACTCGATCTTTGACTGCGAATAAGCCCAGGTCGTCAGTTTCGCCAATCACCTTTCCCCCCTTCACACCCCCTCCGGCCATCCACATCGTGAATCCCGTGGGGTTGTGGTCGCGGCCGTTGCCTCGTTCTGACATCGGGGATCTTCCAAATTCTCCGCCCCAGACGACCAGCGTTTCGTCCAGCATTCCGCGTTGTTTCAGATCGCAAAGTAATCCGGCGATCGGACGATCGACGCTGCGGCAAAGATTGGAGTGATTACGTTCGATGTCGGCGTGCGAATCCCATTTGCTGCCCGATCCACTGTAGAGCTGAATAAATCGGACACCCGCTTCGGCCATGCGGCGCGACAGCAAACAGAGTCGACCAAAGGACTCCGTCGCGCTGTCACCAATTCCATAGGCGGTCAACGTTGCGTCAGTCTCTTTGGAAAGATCAATAACTTCCGGAGCGGCGGATTGCATGCGGAATGCCAGTTCGTAACCGGCGATGCGGGCCTCCAGTTCCGACTGTTCGGGGTGCTGACCTGCATAACGACGATTGAGTTGATTAATAAACCGTAGCTTTTCGACCTGCTGAGATGGTTCGACGCCCGCCGGTTCGTGCAGGTAAGGAATCGGCTGGCTTCCCTCACTGAACCGAATCCCCTGGTAGACGGCCGGCATGAACCCCGCGCTCCAGTTGCGAGGACCATTGACCACCGACGTGGCATTGTCCTGCATCACAACAAACGCTGGAAGATTTTGATTTTCGGTCCCCAGACCATAACTGACCCAGCTCCCCAATGACGGCCGGCCACTGAGGATCGAGCATGTGTTCATCTGGCAAACACCGGCCGAATGATTGATGCCATTCGCCCAGCAGGACCGAATCACGGCGATGTCATCGACGCACTGAGCGGTGTACGGCATCCAGTCGGAAACCTCGATTCCCGATTCGCCATAACGACTCCACTTTCGCTTCGATGCCAGCAACGGCGATCGGGTCTCGCCAAAGGCGGTGACGACTTTACCATAGCTCTCGGGAATCGGCTGGCCAGCCAGTTCGTTGAGCAATGGTTTTCGGTCAAACATGTCCAGATGACTGGGGCCACCCTCCATGAACAGAAAGATGACTCGCTTGGCGGTGGCGGGAAAATGAGTGGTCTTCAGTTGCATCGAATGGACCGCTTCGGCCCCAATCGTTTTTGAATCGCTGAACATGCCGGCCAAAGCCAACGCACCGAATCCTGCACCGCTGCGAGAAAGAAACTCTCGCCTCGATTGAGGGACCACAACATGCGGAGTGGAGACACGGTGCAACCCGGTACGATCCAGAGTCGTTTGGCCGCTTCGAGGATTATTGAACATAGAGAAACTCGTTCGAATTAAGTAACGCATGACAGAAGTCGACTAATGCCGCCTGCGAAGGATTTAATTGGATGATTGCCGCCCCTCGAGCCTGAATCGGCAGGCGGTCACCTGCGCTGTTGGCCATTAAGCCGGGTTCCGTTTCGAAACGCCAGAAGCCAGTCGTTTCTTCGACGGTTTTTTCGGTGGAATACAGCAACTCAGAAATGGATAGCGGTCGGCTTACCAGTCGGACATCGTCGATCAGTCCATCAAAGGTGCGTGACCTGACACCACCGAGCCCGCCGATCGTGAACGGCAATTCATTCGCAAATCCGTTAACGATCTGGGTTTCAATTTCCTGAGTCTGCAACGGTTCATCGTCGTTTGAAATGTCTTTCAAATGAAACGTGACCTGGCCTGGTTGACCCTTCTTCGCCAATCGAACGCTGGCCGACGCATAGTAAGGTGTGTCCAGGTTGATGCGATGATCAGAGAACAGCGCATCTTCTTTCAATTCGCCCGACGCAGTCTTGCCCACGATTTGCAGGACCAGCGTTTTCGGCTTGCGACGTGATCCCTGGCCGGTCACACCAAATCCCCAGCCGGGTTTCGTCCGGTCGCCATTCCATTTGGCCGCAATAGTACGAACGGCCGCCCCTTCATCGATCGATCGCAACTGAAAGAACGCTTCGATGGTAAAGTCGGCGTCATTGAAGGACTTGTCGTGGCTCACCTTCAGTTCGAGGTTCGGTCCGCTGTTGGTGAAGCGAACGGCCTGCCCGTCGCGATAGGGGAGCTTGGACGTTTCGATGATGCCAAAGGATTCTGACTGACGCTGCTGCAATTCTAATTGTCGCTTGGCCTGACTCTGGACAAACTCGATCGACGACTGAAGTTCGTCCGACGTCGCCGGTCGTCCATACACCCGTTCCCAGGCCGCTGCGACTTGCCGTTCCGGATTGCTCTCCGATTGAGAGATCGACTCCGCAAGCGACCGGGCGTGACCCAGCATCAGGTCACTATTGATCAGTAAAAGTGCCTGTACCGGGGTCGTTGTGGTGTTACGTGACGAGTTGCTGTTGAAGAACAGCGGCAGATCGAATGAGTTCATCAGTTCATCCGGCGAGTTTCGCATCACTCGCGTATAGATCGACCGCCTGGAAATGTCAGAGAGAACACCAGGACCGCCACGTTCGGCTTTCAGTTTTCCCGAAACGACCAGCATCGCATCTCGGATCTGCTCGGCTTGCAGGCGACGATTGTCACCTCGCCAGTACCAGCGGTTCGACGGATCAATTGTCTGAAAGGAAGCAAAGTCGGGATGTCGCGTGGATTGACGAAATGTGGCGGAATTCAGAATTGACCGACGAAGCGACTTGATGCTCCATCCTTCTGTTACAAATCGATCTGTCAGGTAATCGAGCAGTTCCGGGTGTGTCGGCGGTTCACCCAACCGTCCAAAATCACTGACGTTGATCGCCAGTCCACGGCCGAAGACGCTCTGCCAGACGCGATTGACGATCACTCGTGTTGACAGCGGATTTGTCGGGTCCGTCAGCCATTTCGCCAAGGCGGCGCGTCGTCCCGTGGTTTGGCTCAAGCCTTCAAGCGGTTCAATCTTTGCAGGTTGTTGATCAAGAATGCTGGGAATCCCCGGTAGAATAATTTCGTCGGAACGCTTTGGCAGGGTGGTCGGCGGAGCCTGCGGCCCAAGGTCCGACACCGCCATTGCCATGGGGAGCGATTTTGGTCGCAGATCCTTGAACGTCTCCAGTTGCCGCTTCAGTTCAAGGACACGGTCCTTTTCCTGCGGGGTCAATTTAGATTCCAGGCTGCCATATTCCGCGTCCACCTGTCGCATGACGAGATAGCTGATCTGTTGCTCGTAGGGAGTCTGGTCGTTTCCTGGTTTACGAACACTCGCCTGAATTTCAGCGGGGAATCGATTGATCGCCGCCTCTTTCAACGTGGCTCGGTAGGGTGCTTCGATGGCCGCGATCTGGTCACGGATCATCTGAGTCGCCTCTTCCCATCGGGTCTGTTCTTCGCGATGACGTAAGAGGGCTTGTTCATCGGCCAGGACAACTTCGGTCGGCATTAACGCCGCGAAACTGGCCTGAAGTCGAAAGTAATCCTTCTGCAACAGCGGATCGAACTTATGGTTGTGACACTTTGCACATTGCAGACCGAGTCCCATGAAGACATCGGCTGTCGTATCCGTCACATCGTCCAGAATCGTTTTCCACTGGCCCGGAGCATCACGAAGATTCCATTCATAAACCCAATGCCGCAGGTATCCCAGAGCCACCTGCGTGTTCGGTTCATTGGAAAATAATTCGTCGGCCGCAAGTTGTTCCTGAACAAATCGATCATACCGCTTATCGTTGTTAAAGGCGTCGATCACGTAGTCTCGATAACGCCAGGCGTTGTCACGATATCCATCCGCACGATAGCCGTCGGAATCGGCGTAGCGGACCAGATCCAGCCACTGCCGCGCGGCATGCTCACCATACTCGGGCGAATCGAGCAGCCGATCGACAAGCTGTTCGTATGCGTCCGGTGACTTGTCACCAACAAACGCTGCTACCTGTTCGGGAGTCGGCGGTAAACCCGTTACATTGAAGTAGAGTCGACGTACCAGTGAGGTAGGATCAGCGGCCGGCGCAGGCTTTAGCCCCTCACGCATCATGCGACTGAGCACGAAGCGATCAATTTCATTCCTGGCCCAAACGTCGTCAGGTATCACTGGAATCATCGGGCGAGTGACTGGTTGCAGCGCCCACCAAGCTCGGTCTTCATCCGTGAAACGGTCGATGCTACCGGAGGCAGTTTTGCGAACTATCGGAGCGGAAGGGTCACTGCCGGGCCAGGGGGCACCGATACGAATCCATTCGCTCAGAATCTGAATCTGAGCTTCCGTCAGCTTTTTCTCGGGAGGCATCTCAAGCGATTCATACCGCACGGCCTGAATCAATAAACTCTTTTCCGGCATGCCGGGGACAATCGCGGCACCGGATTCGCCGCCGGCCAACATCTTTGCCAGTGAATCGAGTCGCAGATCTCCCTTTTGCTTTTTGTCGGCGTGACACTGAAAGCAGTTTTCAGCAAGAAGCGGCCGGACTTCTTTCTCGAAGAATTTGACATGCTCCGGCGAAATTTCCTGAGCCATCAGCGGATTGTCTGGAATGGCCAGAACTAGAAGAAAGGGCGTCGCGACGAACGAAACGAGCGACAGAAAACAGGTCAAAAATCGCATCATTCGATTACTCACCTCGCACATCTGGAAAGCCGCCGATGAACACTTGATCAACCAGTCGCTCGTCATTGGCATCGTCCCGCAAGAACAATCCTTCGACAGCCTCGCCGTCAGTATATCCCAAATCGGTCACGTCGATAACAGATGGCATTATCCTGACACGTATCCCAAGCTTCGCGCCGAGTGTGCCAGAAATTCCCAATCCTTTCCCGTTTTCTCGTTTTTCTCGTTCCCAAGCTCCAGCTTGGGAACGAGCGTCTTCGAAGCTCCGCTTCGCGATTTGTCTGGCGACCGTGCAATTCGTGGTTGATTTGCATTTCGACTGATTCGCATCAGTAGTCGTCTAACCGATCAGGAAGCAGAGCTTCCAAGAAGTGCGTTCCCACGCTGGAGCCTGTGAACGAGGAAAGGGCATCTTCCCATTCGACTTCGGACTGGTTGCCGGTCGCGGTTTCAATCCAAAGTACTCAGCGAGCTTTTCCCTTTTTCTCACGGTACGATTTCCAAAGAAATCCGACAAACAATTCGTATCCATTGAAACTATTCCATATTCAGTTTTGGAATCCGAGGAACATTAGATGACCCACTTTCGAAACGTCGGCGTGATTCCACTGGGTTTCGTCATTGCCGCGATGATGATGCGGTCTGCCGCTGACGTTCGAGCACAAGAACAATCAATTCGACAGCGCACTGATCAGCTTGTCCAACCTTATCTTGAGAACGACATCATCGTCGGTGTGACCATCGGCGTGCTGCGCGACGGCAAGCAGGAAGTCTTCGGATATGGCCGGATGAGTCGCGATGATCGGCGAGTTCCAGATGGCAATACGATTTACGAATTAGGTTCAGCCACAAAGGTCATGACCGGAATCCTGTTGGCCGATGCGGTCGTTCAGGATCGGGTTAAACTGAACCAGCCCGCTGGCGAACTGCTCCCTGCGGGTGTGAAGATCCCCGCGCACGCAGACCGTGCCATTACTCTGCAGGATTTGTCAACGCACGTGTCGGGTCTCCCCAGGATTCCCGACAATATGAAGTTCGGCGACCCGGGAAATCCGTATTCCGATTACCTGGAAAAAGACTTGTACTCGTTCCTGAACAATTACGAGCTCGCGCAGGCTCCGGGGACAAAAAGCGAATACTCCAATTTGGGCCAGGGGTTGCTTGGTCACCTGTTGTCGCTGCAGGCGAAATCGACTTACGAAGACCTGTTGAGGAACCGGATCACCGTGCCACTGAAGATGTCCAGCACGACAATCACCCTCGACAAAGAATCACAAACACGGCTCGCGCCCGGGCATACGGCTGATGGAAAACCGACGGCCAACTGGGACATGCAGGTACTGGCAGGCGCTGGAGGCGTTCGCACCACGGCCAGCGACCTGCTGATGTTCGCTGCGGCCAATCTGGCTCCTCCCAAAGACAAGTTGGGTGAAGCGATCGAAATGGCCTGGACCGTTCATCAAAAGCCGCTCAAAACGGGCGATGCACCACTCGGGCTTGGCTGGCAACTGGCGCTCGATGGAACTCGCTGGCACAACGGTCAAACGGGCGGCTATCACTCAATGATTCTCGTCAACCGTCAATTCAAAACGAGTGTGGTCCTGTTGACCAACACGTCCACGACAGAGGTCGATCAATTGGCGACAGATATTTTAAGAATGATTTCGGGTGCGACGGTCGTTCCACGGAAATTCGAGAAGCCCATCAATGTGCCGACCGAAGCATTACAGAAATTCGTTGGACGCTACGAACTGGCGCCGGGCGCGATGTTCACTGTCGAGGTCAAGGACGACAAGCTGATGATCGGCCTGACGGGTCAGTCATCGTATCAGGTCTTTCCCCGTTCCGAGACCGAATGGTTCTACAAAGTGGTGGATGCCACGATCACATTCAATGTCGACAAGAATGGCAAATGTGATTCGCTGGTCCTGTTTCAGAACGGCATCAAACAAACGGCCAAACGAAAGCAAGGCCCGGCCGAAGTGGCAATGAAAGACGAAAAAATCGTCGAGGTGCCAGCGGAAGCGCTCAAGAAATTCGTCGGACGTTTTCAACTCGCTCCAAGTGCGGTGTTCACCGTTGAAGTCAAGGAGGACAAGCTGATGATCGGTCTGACGGGCCAACCATCGCTGCAGGTCTTTCCCCGATCGGAAACCGAATGGTTCTACAAAGAGGTCGACGCCACGATCACATTCAATGTGGACAAGAAAGGCAAATGCGATTCGCTGGTTCTGTTTCAAAACGGCATCAAACAAACGGCCAAACGAAAGAAATGAGACTAAGAAAAAAGAAAGGTGTCGTGAACGGAATACGATATTCGATTCCTGACACCTTTGTTCAACTCCGCCGGGAGCAGGAGGGTTGTGTATGAGTACGATTCGCCGGGGGCGACAAAGAACTTTACTCGAAAGCCAGTCGTTGAGTCATAACATTGCTGATCAAAAACGGTCCTGTGAAAACTTAATAGTCCATTTACTTGGTCGTGACGGCATCGGTCCAGTACGCGAAGGTGTTCGTAGGAATGGGAAAACGTCGGCTGTCGTAATAGGAACGAAGCTTGTCATAAAATGCGTGGGCGGGGGCTTTCAATCCCAACACTGTCAGGCTCCGAAGTATGCGGCTGATTCGAAGCCAATTGTGATTGGGAATTGCCCAGATGTCAGCGATTCGTTCGTGGAAATTATCGGCCTCAACAATCTTCCCGTCCGTCGTCATTTCGAATCCAAGAAACGTCAGGATTCGTTTGAATGACATCAACAGATTCGCTTGAAGAAGCGGCTCAGCTTTGAACGCGGCGATGTCATTCCCAGTGAGGAGAGGTGCGTCAGGATTAAACCTGCTCAACACTGATAATGGAAACAGCCACTGAATGTAGTCATGCACCGATTCAAGCTCATCATCATTCCAGGTCCAAATGTCCTTCAATAAGCGGCCTTCGGAATCTGTGCTCTTGCCACGGTAAAAATTCAGAAGTAGGGACATTGTTTTGGACTCGAAGAAAGTGATCTGTTTCTGAGGACGGATGATAACGTCCCCTGCTACGTCAAAACAGAAAATCTGGCGAATTTTGGATATTCAGCACCACACCACATGTAGTGTAGTCATGGGGGCACTGTACTTTCTCTGCACTTTCTCAATAAATGGAAGCCTGAACGGCAACCGCAGGTCGGCTTTAATTCGATTGAAAGTCGTCATAATGGGATATCATTTCATGCCTTATTGGGTAAAAATGCCTTACGCAAGTTCGTCGCGTTCTTGTCGACGTGCAACGTCCCCTTTTCTTATCCAAATTATTGATTAGGCCACTTAGCATTCGAGAGATTTCTTCCAGAATTGACTTCAGCTTTTCGTGGTCTTGGGAATTCAGCAGCTTTCGTCGGTAAGCCAGTTCCATCAGCGGGACGCATTCTTGAATTGACCCGCGCGAGATGATGAAGAAGTTCCGACGGTCGGGTTTGGTGAAACGACCGTTCCCTTCGGCGATGTTGGCTGGGATAGAGAGCGACGCTCGGTTGAGTTGGTCGGAAAGGAAACCGTATCTGCGTGGGAAGTTTTCGGTTGTCACTTGAAACTAAATCGACGGCACCAATTGTTGAGCGCCGGATGCGACATCCAGAGCAAACAAGATTTCTTCAGGCCCAACGGGGCCGGTCATTCCAATAGCCAGGGTCGTAGGTCCTACGGAGGCCCTGGTAATTGGTCAACAGTCAAAAAAAGAGGCCTGAAAGGCCGGCCGTTCGGTTGTTTTCGGTCGCCGGCGCGGTTCGATATTCGTGCGACGGGCGGGGAGGGAACTGTCGGCCCTTCAGGCCTTTTACGTTGATTAAATGATGGTACCAGGGCCTCCGGAAGACCTCCGACCCTGGCTATTTGAACGGCTGACCCGTTGGGCCGCAGGACCACAATCTTGCCGTATCACCAAGGGTTGCGACAGGACGAGTTCAAGGTGGATCGCACGGATCGGGATTCACCAACTCATCCGGCAGAAACAAGTCCGGGTTCTGTTTCAAAGTGGTGAGCGCGGGTTTGCTCAACGTTTTCAGGCCGTGAAAAGTCACTGTCCCTTTGTGGTGCACCAGATGTGTCGCCGCCTCCTCGGAGATGGTTGTGAGTCCGCTGAGAGATAGCGTTTCACCTTCATGCTGACTGAGCCCCAGGGCAGCGTTCCGAGAAAAGGGGATAAGTCCAATAGTCTAGGATTTTCGCGTGACGTAGGATTAAAAAATGAAGATGATAACATTCAAATAAAACAATCACCTTGTCAACAGTTATTTGGACTTATCCCCTGGTAAGTGGTTCTTGAAACCATAAATCTAAAAAATTTGCTTCCTCTGCTTTTGTGGGAAATGTTTGAACAACGTTTCTCTTTAGAAAGGCAGAGAAGATGACTACAAAAGTTGAAATCGGAAAAAAGCGTACAA
>CAIOKO010000219.1 GCA_903858935.1 uncultured Schlesneria sp.
GGCACGTTTTCAAAAAAGTATTCAAACGAATGCTTTGTTCCAACGCGAAGGCAACGCTTGAATCGTTTTCGCAGCATGCTCATCACGCGGAGCGATGATGGCTACTTTGGCAGAAATCCTGAAACGAGGCTCGCCGAGTTAGGTTTCACACTTGAAGAAGTCTGGTGCGTGCAATGAATCGACATGCAGATTCTACGGATCTGTCAGATACGGACGATCGAGTGTCTTCGACAATCCTGCGTACCTCGCAAATCTTGATCGTCGTCATCGCGACGCTGCTACATACGGTGTTTCTCAGTAAGGCCAAGCCGCTCCAAAGTGCGAATGACCGTTCACGGTGGTGTACCGTCTGGTCACTTGTCGAGCGTGGTACATTTCAGATCGATGAGATTCGTCAACGACCCGGATGGGATACGATTGACATGGTCCACGTTGACGACCATTACTATTCCACCAAACCACCTTTGCTGACATCGATCGTGGCGGGAATTACCTGGTGTCTGCAACGAATCACCGGCTGGAATCTGTTCGACCACCTGCAACCACTGACATTCCTGGTGCTGTTGCTGGTCAACATTGTCCCTTTTGCCGCGTCGCTATTGATCTGGATCGCGATTCTCAATCGATGTTCCTTACAGCCATGGACTCGCCTGTTCGGCCTCGCAATCGCCGCTTTTGGGACGTTATTGACCCCGTTTCTCATGACGCTCAACAACCATACGGTTGCTGCGGCTTCAACGATGTTCACCATTTACGCACTTATTCGAATTCTGCAGAGTGATGACGAGTCGCGTCCAGGCTGGGCGTTTGCTTTATGTGGTCTGTCGGTTGCCTGGACCGCTGCGAACGAGTTACCTGCCTTTTTGCTCGTCGCGATTTCATTCGTTCTGGCTTATCGAAGTTCGCCTCGTCAGACGTTCCTGTATTTCCTACCAGCGGCGGCGATTCCTCTGATTGCGTTCGTTGCTTCCAACGTCATCGCGACCGGAAGCGTGAAGCCGACGTACGCCGATTACGGGACTGACAAATATCGGTTTGTGATCGATGGAGTGCCGAGCTACTGGATGAACCCACAGGGAGTTGATCGAAACCTCGACAAACCATTGTCGTACCTGTTTCATTGTACCTTCGGACATCATGGACTGTTCTCGCTGACTCCGATCGCATTATTTGCGTTACTCGGATGGCTGAGCGCGTTGTTTATCCGAACTGGTTCGTCGGACTTCGACGAAGGGAATCTCCATTCCGAACAAGACCCGTTGGCGGATTCGCCCAATCGTAAGCGAACACTTCGCACATTACTTTGGCTGGGACTTCTGGTTTCGACCGTTGTCGTTGCGTTCTATTTGACTCGAACCCAGAACTATAACTTCGGTGGAGTCAGTTGCGGACTTCGTTGGGCGCTTTGGTTGACGCCACTCTGGCTGGTTGGGATTGTTCCGGTCTTGGATCTCTGTGCAAAGTCTCGAATTGCTCGAGTAATTGCCGTAGTGCTGGGACTGGCTTCGATGTATTCGGCCTGGCAACCAATCGACAACCCGTGGCGTCAACCGTGGCTGTTTCAGTACATGGAGAACCGTGGCTGGATCGACTATTCCGATCCGCCGGTGGAGTTGAAAAAACCGCTCTGGACCTGGTTCGCATCGGTGCCCGAATCCGCCGATGGTGAACCGGCATGGATTGAGTTTACCGTGGCTCAATCGGGCCTGACACCACGGACCGTGCGACTGACGGCACAACCTGTTTCCAAAGACCCGCAAAACACGTTGATCAAGTTGGAAGTACAGAATTCCTGGGACGATTCCAAGCGATCTGATCGCGACCGCACGCTGCTGATCGATGCTCTTCAGTTTAATCAAGGCGCTCCACCGGCGGACTTTTTGCGATGGGATAATCCCAATGTGACATCCGAACAGCAGCAATCCGACCTCGCGTTCGTGCGAGGGTTGCCACGTAAAGTTCCTTACGAAGCCAGGGTCATGCGCTATTTGAAGACCCCGCTTCGACGTGAGGCGTTACATTGCGTCCAGGCTGCCGCTCATGTGACGTTTGGGAAGGATGATTCTGAGAAGCCCATGAACCATCGCTGCGATGTCTGGTTAAGTGACGATGTGCCATTCGGGGTGGCGCAAGTCGAGTTTCGCGTGAGTGATCCTCAAACCGGAGCCACACTCTTTCAAGAGCGATGGACGGTTAAAGCTTGTTCACCAAAGGTCAAGCCGTATTCGATGCCGTGAAATTTCAAAGCTTGCGATGTCCGCTTCGAGCATTACGAAAAGACCAGAACAAATCTCGGTGTCTGGTAACCAAATTCGCTCCCACGTGGGCGAGCCAGGGTGGAAAGCAAGAAACGAAACGAGAGACCGGAAAATGCGATGATGAGTCATGAACTCGTTGGTTTTGTCCACCACGAAGGACACGAAGAGCGCGAAGGAATCAGAGGATGAAATCCTGGATGTCATCCTTCACCATGGTGTTGTGACATCGGTGAAACGTAATCGAACAGCCAATCACACAATTTGAAAAGTCTTCGAATTCCAGCTTCGTGCTCGTCGTGTCCTTCGTGGTAGTTTTCTGCCATTCTCCGCCGCCGAACGTTAAAAGTAACGCGGGCTTTCTCACCTGACGTTCACCGAATTACTTGATCTCTTCGGTTTCTCACGGAGGCACTGAGACACGGGGAATGATCAATCTCTTTCTCATGCAGCTCTCCGTGACTCGGTGGCTCTGTGAGAGATCAATTCTTCGATCGAAGCGTTCAAAGTACCTTGCCCGCAATCAACGACAGGCTTCCAATTAACACGCCAACAGTTTTCACCACCTGTGACTGCGGGTCAGGTAGAACGATTCGTTCGGCGCTCGTTGAACATCATTAATATTGGCCCCGAATTGGCCGCGCCATTCGTTGTTTGGCTAAGTTGTTTGGTTAAATGGACGACGAATCTGTATTGCGGAATACTTCAAACGAATCCCAGTTGCCTGGGACACACTTGAGCCAGACTTCGAGTCCAAGATAATCGTCATCCCGTTCGATGCCCGCCTTAGGCGGCTCGAGAAAATGGCACTTCACGCAGATCTGGAACCACGGCGGGGCGGCATGTGCGATATAGGATTCGTTTGCAATGTAGTACGTTCCTGTCAGCTTGCGACGATGCGGGAATCCTACTTCGTTGCCTTCGAATACGAGTTCCGGATCTTTCAAATACTCCTCGACCTCGCAATGGACGAAGTGCAGCAACTTATCTCGGTGCCGCTGGATTGCGGTGAACTCCTCGACAGTCACACGAGCGATTGTGAGATCGGGCTGCGTGGCCCACAGTGGCGGGTCGATCCAAACGAAGTTGAAGTGCGCCACCGATTGCCTCCACTGCCCAGCCGATCTAATTATGTCTGTTAAACTTTCTCACCAACTTGTCGCGAAGCTTCTGTGTATTTGGCGTCGCTGCGTGGGATTGGACGGCCAAATCAAGGTCCGCCACTGCCTTTTCTAACTCGCCCATTTCGTCATAGATCTGTCCGCGCACTTCGTAACCGTAGGCCAACTGAGGATGAATCTCGATTGCAACATTAATGTCACGTAGCGATTCATCGAACCGCTTAAGTTGCTTGTGCACGATGGCGCGCCCATACCAGGGGAAGAAATTCTGCGGACAAGCCTTGATGCCCGCTTCATAATACTCGATGGCTTGGTTCCATTTCTTCCGCGCGACCGCCATGTGGCCGAGACTCACCCAGATATCGACATTGCCGGGGTCCAATGCCACTGCGGATTTTAAGTCGGCTTCTTCCCGTCGCGGATTGGGGAAAAAGTAACTCGTCAGCATGGAACGCCAATAATAGTCGTCGGCCGTTGCTTCCGGATTATTCTCCACCAGCCAAAGGTCAAATGCCGCACGATAGGTACGCGCCTCTTGTGTCGAGAGCGAATCCATGAACTGTGTATGCGTGCCAAGGCGAGTCTTAACCTTCATACGCTCGTTGAATTGACGCAGCGCATCGGTCATTTTCGGCTTCTGACGATCTTTCCACCAGCGATGCAGCCATCGCAACATATCGTCTACTCCATAAAAAACCAGATATTCTTTTCCGTAACGATCGAAAGAAACAAAGGGAATAGTTCCAGTTTGAGAACAAAAAGTGGACAGTTCCAGGTGTTTTCAATTTATTTTGACACCAAATGACCTGTCCGCTTTTCTTCAGC
This sequence comes from uncultured Schlesneria sp., assembly GCA_903858935.1. Lineage (GTDB taxonomy): Bacteria > Planctomycetota > Planctomycetia > Planctomycetales > Planctomycetaceae > Schlesneria. Next base: position 4,202 of record CAIOKO010000219.1, read on the forward strand.
ACCACCACGAAGGACACGAAGAGCGCGAAGGAATCAGAGGAAAAAATCTGGATGCCATTCTTCGGCCTGGGTGTTGTTACATCGGTGAAAAGTCGCACTGCCGATCACACGATTGAATTTCCAGCTTCGTGCTCTTCGTGTCCTTCGTGGTAACTTTCTGCCATTCTCCGCCGCCGAATGTTAGAAGTAACGCGGGCTTTCTCACCGGATTGAATCGCGATCACTTCGGTTTCTCACAGAGGCACTGAGACACGGAGGTGTGATCAATCTCGTTTTCATGCATCTCTCCGCGTCTTTGTGGCTCTGTGAGAGATCATTTCTTCGATAAAGGGGAACAGTTCCAGTTGTTTTCAAGTTATTTCGTCAATAGAGGACCCGTTCCCGTTTCCTGCCCGTTAATTGGATCTGCCCCCTTTTCCGCGACCGACCGACGTTCAGTGTCCCCACAATTGCATCTAACGTTTGAGATTAGGTCCCTCCGCAAGTCAGATTGAGCGAGGGGTCAGGCATTGTTTTTGGCCTTGCGTGAAAGCAGCGCGATTGCTCCGAGTACGAGCAAGCTGACTGTGCTTGGCTCTGGTACGGATGTTGGAGTACTGAATGTCATGTTGTCGAACCCGATAGCGAACCCTCCCTGAGCGAGCAGCGACCCGGAAAACGAGACGTATCTTATGCCCGGAACAACAATCGTCACGACCTCATCTTCCGAGGGCAGATACCTGCCAGTAGGCTCGACGATTGTTTGAGCGGTTGCAAGAACGTTTCCATCGACACCGTATGCTGTGAGGGTGAATAGGCTGAGTGTGCTTGCGTCAGTTGGTGTCAGCGAGACAGAATCTGTTATCGCGGCGGTATCCGTACCGGGAGCTGTGAACCAGGCATAAGCGGTTACCGGGAGATTTGGTGCGCTTGGATTCCAAAAGGTCGCCGTATTAAAAGGTGAGATGTACGCATCCTCTGTATTTGCATAGATCTGTCCCGTAAAGACTACCCCGTAGTTCCTGTACTGCGCTGAAAGGATTGCACCGTTAGCTACCGGGGCGCCGAACTGGTCGACATCGAAGTTAACGATTTCACTCGCCTGAGCGTGTATTGCCAGGGCGAACAGGAGCGAAGTTGAAACGAGAGTGGTTTTGAGGAAGCCGATTGTCATTTTCGATCCAAGTATAAGTTACGAGGTCCAAACCATATCCTCGGCAAAATAGCACGGCATGCCAGAAGTACTTGCGATGCCTAACGTGGAAGGTAATGCGAGAGTCCTCGCCTCGCATTGACCGAGTTGTTCGGCCATTTTATTGCTTCAGTTCGGGTTTTGGAAACGAAGCCGTGCGCGTTCACCTTAGGCGTTTGGTCGTTAATTGGACTTATCCCCTTTTTATTAATAAGCGAAATCAGGAACGTGCAGTGTCCCCACGGTCTTTGTCTCGACGCTGGCGAACGGCGTCCCAACGAATGGATTTTGGTTTCCGTTGGGCTTGCCCCAATGGGACCGGCAACTGCGAGCTACAAATCAATCTGTTAATGGAAGCTCTCCGTCCGGCTTGCCCGGATGGAAGCAACGACTCAAGAGCTCACAGGCAAGACCGGCACCGCGCCGACCGGCTTTGAGTTGACCAGAACGCTCGACGCGGCGCCGGTCCATTGCAGCGTTTGGTTATTTCGCTCCGCCGGGCGCGCGAAACAGATACATGCCGAAGCCCATCGTTGACCGTCCCCAGCGCAGATAACCCTCGCGCCATTGCCGAGCGCGGTCCAGCCGTTCGGCGAGAGTCGGATCACTGGGATTAGCCTCTGCAAGGCGTCGAACTTTCAGTTGATGGGACCACTCAAAATGATCCCACTCGTCGTCATTGCTGACCGCCGCATACAGCGGGAGCAATCCGTGCTCCTCCGCAAAGGAAATGTTCGCTGCATGATCGCGGTAAATGCCGACCGGATCGCCGATCAGTTGCAAATACTCCTTAGCCGGTTGCTGCTTCCAGTACCCTTCGCCAATCAAGATGAGCCCGCCCGGCCGGACCGACTCGCTCAATTGCCTGACCGTATTGGGATACGCCGCTTCACCCGAGCCGAACGCGTGGGTCGAACCGATGCAAATACCGAGGTCGAACTTGCCCGGCTCTGTGGCGAGTTCGTTCACTTCTGCCGTGCGGAACTCACACCGTGATGTAAGCCCCCTCACGGCGGCGCTCTCTCGAGCCGCCACAATGCACTGAGGGTCTCGGTCCACACCCACGCCGTGAGCCGGGTGTTCAGCAAGGACGCGCAGAAGAAACTCGCCGGTTCCGCATCCGGCGTCCAACGCTCGGTTGCCCGGCTGCAGTTCAAGCAACTGGACGAACTGGTCGGCCTTCGCACTTCCAATCGGATTGTTGAAAACCATCAAACCACCGCAATCGAGCGACATAACGTTAAAGGTAACGCGGGCGTACTCGCCTCGCGTTGACCGGATTGTTCGGCCATTTTATTGCCTCAGTTCGGGTTTTGGAAACGGAACCCTTCGTTCAACTTTGGCTTTTGGTCTTTAATTGGACTTATCCCCTTTTCCGAAACGGCTTCGACAGCGAGGAAAGGTGTTCAAAGTGGCCATTGTCGCCTGCATGCGCAAGCTCATCACCACGCTGAACACCATGATTAAAACTAACACCCCGTGGAAAGATGCCGAAGGCGTCCCTGCCCACTGAAAAAATGGACGCTGTTCGCCCCGTTCGTCTCACCCTCACCTCGCCCTTCATTCAATGAGGGCGAGGTGAGGGTGAGATGAATGGGAGCGAACCCCGTTTGTTGAGCCTGAACTGAGCTACTCAACAGTATCAAACATTTTCTATGTCCGAAATATTCGAAATTTTCCCCAATTCCTCTTGCAAAGAAACACAGCCGCTGGGCTGATTTGTGATGGCCTTTCAGGCTGGAGTATAATCCTGCTGGGCTGGTCTCTGTTACCTTTCAGGGCAAAAGGTATTTCATGGCGACGTTGATTCAATTGGTCCTTTTTTGGTGTAACAAAATTTAATCAGTTGAATACACCATTTCATCAGGCCAGCCTCGCCCTCCCATTGGGTTGCGGGCGAAGCCCGCGCTGGGTCCTTCGTGGTGACTTTCTGCCCATCTCCGCCGCCAAACTATAAAAGTAACGCGGGCTTCCTCACCCGGCGTTCACCGAATTGTTTGATCTGTTCGGTTTCTCACGGAGGCACTGAGACACCGAGGAGTGATCAATCTCGTTCTCATGCATCTCCGCGTCTCTGTGGCTCCGTGAGAGATCAATTTTTCGATCGAACGTGAGAGTTATCACCGGCGTCCTCATCGGGCGTTCACCGAATTGTTTGATCTCTTCGGTTTCTCACGGGAACGAAAACAAAGGGGACAGGCCCAGTTTTTTTCATTTTATTTCATCAATAAAGGACCTGATCCCTTTTCCTGCCCCGCTGGTCGCCGAACAACGCCGTGTGAGAATTCAGAGAAACCTCTGCCTTGTCAAATACGCGCTAGAATCAAGTCCAACTTTCCGTGGCCGATCAAAAGCCGTAGAGTTTTCGAGCTTTTTGGATCGCCATTGCATTCTGATACAGACTCTCTCCCGCAAAAAAATAGCTGACCCTCTCCCCGGCTATCGGTCCATACTCGGCTGTGACTTTCAACTCCGCACGGTATTTCGCGCCTTCCACATCAGCCAATTTGACTAGTGCCAAGACGGTGGCTAGCCTCCCTTGATCCCAGTTGTCCACGATCGTCACGATGGTATTTTCACCTATCGAAATTGCATCGCCCACCCAGCGCACAGGCTGCGGTAACAGCAGCGTTCCAACGGTGAGGGTCATTTCGCTAAAGTTTTTGACCAACGTCAGAGACATTCCAAGGTCATCGGTCCATTGGATAAATTCTTCCTGAGACCGTTTGGCTTCGGCCTGCAGCTCATTTAGCATCTTAAGGTTGGCACTCGCTTCATTTGAGAGCTGTTGAAGATAGTCCTGCGCATTTGCGGGATTCACGGCGCAACGTCGCAGGAATTCGTCAACCATTTTGTTTTCTTCAGAGTCGGTCTGTTTGCCCTTCTCTAAAGGACTAGCCTTGCTTTCGATTTCGGTGTAACCGCCCCACAAAACGGGACCGACATTCGCCTTCTTAAATTGCGGATCAATATACTTTGCCTCAATTCGGGTGGCAGCGCAGATCCGTAGTAACTGACGAATCCGGTCCAGATCGAGGCAAAGTAAAATGAGGTGCGAGACACTCGCGTTTGGGGCGCTCCTCGGTGATTGGTAAAGGGTTTTCCTCATCATTCCGCCGTGGATCTGTCCTTGATTCAGCGGACCGTTGATTCGCTTGTCTGGATCTGCAGGATGTGACATGTTACGGGACCTCCGCCGAACGTTTAAGGTAACGCGGGCGTCTTCGCCTCGCGTTGACCGTGTTGTTCGGCCATTTTATTGCCTCAGTTCGGGTTTTGGAAATGAAACCGTTCGTTCTACGTTGGCAATTGGCCGTTAAATGGACTTATCCCCTTTTCCGAAACCTGCGGTGTGTCGTAGCGTCGTCGTGAACGAGCGGGACGCTTTCGCTGAGCCGCTCGATTGTTCATTTTTCCGGTATTGAATAGCGGTCGGCCATCGAAGACACAGCGGACATTCGAGCGGGAGTCGGTTATGGTTTCCGCCTCCGAACAGCTAAGTGTACCGATCGCCATCTGTTTGGTTATCGTTTTCAATTCATTTTGGCTCGTCACGCATGAAAGTATGCGTCACTGGAATCTGGAAACTCAATTGCCAAGTGGCATCGTTTGATTTGTTTTATGATATTGAAATTGAAAACAATTGGACCTGTCAGCTTTTCTTTCCTTGTAGCCGACCAGTTGTCATCCCGCCGGGGCAAGCCCAGCGGAAATCGAAAAGACATACATTCCGAAGCGTTCTGGCACCTGCACGGATCGTCTCGATGGGCGACGACACCGAGGTTGCACGGTGCCGGTTCATGCGCGTCCCGGGAAAGATTGGCCAGGGGGACAAAGCAGTTTCTCAACATAAGTAAGTGTAAACGGGTCGGCAACCGGATGTTAATTCGTTCGACATTGGCCGCAATACTTTCATTTTTAACCGGTTACGATCGAAATTCGCGTGCGACAAATAATCGCATTTTGACCGAAGTGCAGTGTCCCGACGGTGAAAATGAAATGTTAGCCAAGTTGGCGGCGCGCAACTTGGTGTCTAGTTGAGCGAAAGTTTAGACCGCATCACACCTTCGTGCGGAGTACAGATGCGACACACGCGTGTACTTCGGAGAGCGCTCGAGATATGGTATTAATGTAGAGATTAAAGCTAGGCACGCTACGGAAGCTACTCCCAAGCAGGCCGCCGTGGACACTCCAATTTCTCATGAGGTAAATGAGAACCGGCAAGTCCAGCTTGCTGTAGTTCCCGCTTCCCACTGCGGCTGTGATTAGCTTTCCGGCTGACATCTTCTGATACTGAGGTGGTGTGTACTTCTCATGCAGCACCTGAAGAATTGGCAGCGAAGTTCCAGGCGGCTTTCCGGGTATGGCAGAGAGGGTTGGAGTGGCAAGGATGTTATGTAGGTTTGTAAGCATCCCACTCATCATCGCTGGATCAACTCCAGACATGTTGTAGAAGACTCTGAAGCGGTCCAGTTCTGAAGTCGGTGGCTTTGGATTAAGCAGTGTTACGACAGAATTCCTTGAGAACAGAGCGTTCATGGCCGACCAGGAAAGCCCAAAGCGGATCATCTCAGAGACGCTGTGCTTCTTCGGTGATTTGTTCATGAGGTTGCTGTCGTAGTCAATTGGACGCATTGCGGCCGCTCGCCGGCTCCAATCAGATGCGATACCAAAGGCGATTCTAAGCTCAGACTCTGGTGCAGTTGGGTTTTCCGGATCGCTGCACTTGGTAGTCACCTGCTTCGCGCAGTCGCCATAGAGCTTGCCAGCGCTTTCGAGGTTTTTCAGGGTAGGCATGAGAAGGTTTCGTTTATGTGGCCGCTTAGTTACGTGTACCGAGCCGCCGTCTATTCGTGTCTCGTTTTCACTTTGTCTTGGCTCGTCACGCATGAAGGTATAGTCACAGGAATCTGGAAAATCAAATGCCGAGTGGCTGCGTTTGATTTGTTGCACAATATTGTTACCCAGAATTACCTCGCACCGCATATCGTGATCTGGTTGCGCACGAGCAATATTGAGATAGACTGCGCGGTGTCACGTGAATTCATGACAAAATGGTGGGTCGAAATTGAAGCCACTGGCTGAGCGGTCAGGCAAAATTGTCTCGACGGAAAATCAATCGGGAAATCGGGGGACGGAAGCGTTTCTAAGAACGGGGAGAAGGATTCTGGTCGAGTGTTTTCTGAAAACTTTTTCTAACGCCAAAACAGGACAAAGGTGATATGCCTGGCGATGGTATGGTCTCGTGGCCGCCCAGAAAACGGCGTGCGTCCCCAGCGATAAGCGAAGCGTTTTCATGAGTACCTTCCAAAGGTTAAGAAAATATTTCGTTTTTTCTGTTGACGTGCGATACAAATTCTTTTATTTTTATGTAAAAATATGGTTTAATAACGACAGGCGTTTTGTGCTCGTTTGACCCGAAGCCGAGCCGAAGCGGCTAGAAAGTAGTCCAGAGTAAGTAGAGAGTAGAGCGGCGAAGCGCCGAGAGAGTTGAAAGTAGAAAGTTGAGAGTAGAAAAATCAGGAAATCGAAGACGATTTCGTTTCTTGGGCTGGTCTACTTACCACTTTCTCCTCATCTACTTTCTAGCCGTTTCGGCCCGGCTCGCCTGGATTTCCGAAACCAAAACCTGACGACGACAAATGATCTTTGACAATTCGGAATGAATTAATTACGGATCGCCCCCGCAGCCATCAATTGGTGCGGGCGGCGCCGAAGCGGAGAGAAAGTCGTTTTGAGAGAGTGGTAAGTAGACAGATCAAGAAATCAAAACGGTCTCTTGATCTGGTCCGCTTTCCACTTTCTTCTCACCAACGCTCTGCCGCTTCGGCACGCCCGGCTCGCCTGGGAGGAGTGATGCGATTCGAAGTCGATCAAACTGCGACAAACTGCGTCGAACTCGGGCGCCAAAAAAAGTGTGACGAAAACTCTATGAAATACGAGGAATGGTCGAAGTCGATCGAACTTGATCAAACTGTGACACCAGATTTTGTGACGATGGGATTACGGCGGAAGGAAGAATACGAAAAGTCCGAGGGCGGGCCGAAACGGCAGAAAGTAGTTATGTGAGAGTAGTAAGTAGTAAAAAAGAAAAGGTTAGGGGGTATCCCGCTCAGCTCGGCCTGGAGTAATGATGCAATTCGAACTCGATCGAACTGCGACAAACTCGAACAAACTCGAACACGCCAAAAAAACGGGAAAGCGATCACCAAAAGCCTATGATTTACGGCAAATGGTCGAAGTCGATCAAACTTGATCAAACTGTGACACCAAATTTCTCGGTGACATGACGACTGCAGAACGGAAGAAGAGACTTTTGAACAGAAGGACACGAAGGTAACGAAGTGAAGATAGTCACAGGAGGCCTTCGGTCGGTCATTTGTGCGGGATCGGGAGACCCTCGCACATCTGCGGAATCAGTCGAACTCTGGTGAACTCGCTCGAAGTCGGGTGAACTTTTCGATCAAATTTCGTGGTAACATGAAATCAATGAAATAGGGAAGATTCTTGAACATCAGGCAACGAACAAAAGAAATGGCAGAATAGCGATTCGTGATCGAACGTCGCCCTCACGAAGATATGGCGAGAACGGGTGAAGTTGGTGAAGTTGGCCAACTTCACACCTGTAAAAAGGCCTATGAAAATAGGAACTTGACCAAGTTGGCCAACTTTGTGGATGGATTGGTGGGCCTCGAAGACTCGACGCCACCCTACGAAAGCAGAAGACCAGTCGGCTGGAACCTCGGCCTCCCGATGTCATGACGAGAATGGGCGAGGTTGGTCATGTTGGCCAACTTCACACCTGTAAAAAAGCCTATGAAAATAGGAACTTGGCCAAGTTGGCCAACTTTGTGGATGGATTGGTGGGCCTCGAAGACTCGACGCCACCCTACGTTTGCTTCGCGAATTCGATGGAACTCCATCGTTGCCTAACCGCTGCGATTGTTGACCATAGATCGTTGCCGAAGCTTTGCCATGAGTCCGGGGGCTTACGCACCCCGGCTCGCCTGGGAATTGTTTTCCATCCATCGTTGCCCATCGTGTTTAGAAATGACGATTACGTATCGGCGGAACTGGAAAGCTGGCGCAGGGTCTTTAGTGCCTCTTCGACATGTTGATTCGCGAAGAGTTGCGACACAAATTTGGATCGGAGGATCCCTTCCTGATCGATGACATACGTTACGCGACCAGGCAGAAGAAACATGACGCTTGGCACTTCGAACAATTTTCTCAATGCATTTCCGCGATCCGAGACCATGAGATAGGGGAGTTTCTTTTTGGCCGCAAAATCACGGTGGGTTTCGTCAGAGTCAGCACTGACTGCGATGACAGCCGCTCCAAGTTTGACGAAATCTTCATACGCATCTCGAAACGAACATGCTTCTTGAGTGCATATCGGTGAATTGTCACTCGGGTAGAAGAAGATGACGACCGACTGTTTACCTTTGAACCCTGCCAGCGAGATTTGCTGTCCGTCCGATGTCGTCGCCGTAAAATCTGGAGCGGGATCGCCGATTTCGACCGACATGATTTCTGCTTTCAAGGTGTGTTCTAGGGATTCGAGATATACGGCGTCGTTCCGCCTTCACCCCGTTTACTGACTTTTGTTTGATTCTGGCGAGTTTCTTCGATCAGAACGGAAAACGGATCGCCGGTATAACAGACCTCACCGAAAAACGCGAAAACCGTTGAATGATCGTTAACAAACATGGGACCAAGCTTTCCCGCAGTGGTGGTATAGCTGAATCCCCCCAGGATTTCGCTTGATCCTGTGTTTTTCGTGTTCAACAAAGTTCCGCCACGCTCAGTTTTATAGCCCAGAATCCATAATCGACCACCGTCATTCGTGATGTGCGTCCCCTCGTTTTCGACATTCAATTGTCGAGCCCACACCTTTTGGCCGGGATTGAAATGGAGGGAATTTGTGACAACATCCTCAAAGAAGACTTCGCCATTTTTCCGACAAATCAGACTCTCGGATTCCAAGCTTCGCAGCACGATTGCTCGCGTGGAATTGATTTCAATTCCCCCATTGATGGGTGCGAAATGTTCGATCGTCACTACCGGGGATTCACCATCCTCAATGATAAAATCTGGCTTCGACTTTTTGTTGTAATCGATCCAGCCTCCAATCCCTTGAAGGCGTCTGACGGTGCCACGAACCTTCACGGGTTTTGAGAGGCTGTATGAACCAGGGAAGAAGACGGTCGTCGCTCCCGAATCGATTGCTTTCTGAATCGCTTCCGATGAGTCGCCGTTACCAGTCGGATCTGCACCGAAATGATCCACGATTGCCCATTTCGCGGGAGAATCAATCTCTACATTCGGCGTTTCTTTAACGGGGAGTCGAGGAGACTTCGAAGCGGATGGAAATGGTGACGTGACCGGGTGAGAGAAATATTCGGTGATGTTCGGTCCCAGACTTCCAGGTTTATCGACACCCTGAATTCGACGTGCGGCGAAAGAATCGGGCGTTTCAACATCGCCCAGCGCTCGTTGATATCCGGTCGTTTCGATGTCCCGCAAGAAGATCCGACCACCGTTGTAGTTAATGATCGCGGGTGCTTCCGCAGGACCATCCCGACCACTCAACTTTGCGTCGATCAGACAAAGCGTCCCATAAGTTTGAATGGCAGGCACCCTGTTTTCACTAAAAAGGCCTCGGATCGAGACCGCTTGCCCTTCGTTCTCGAATCCAAACTGCGTCTGGCCGCGAAGTGTCAGGCGTTCAAATGTCTGGCTATTAACAGCTCGAGATGTGCTGACGCCACGACGAAAGCCGCGGATTTCACAGTTGCGGACCAGCAACGGACCATTCATATCGCGGTGACTCAGGTCAAGTCCCAGGAATCCGCTTCCCATTTCGTCAAGAATGCGGCAGTTTCTTACTGCGCCCGTGTTATTCGAATAGAACTGCAAGCCAATCGCACCAGGGTTGTCACGTCCAATATCGAAAGTAATGTCCTGGACGTAATTGTGGAACCAGTCTGCAGATCCAAAACCTCCACACCACATCATCGACTGGGGATTTTTTTCGTCGGTGAAAGTACGGTCACGGAGTTTAAGAACTGTTTTCAGGGCATTCTGTCCTTGAATGAAGTTAAACCCCCAGGCGTTGTTTCCCGCCGAATTCTTGTTCGACCAGTTGATCGTTTTCGAGATAAGATACGTCCCGGCCGGGAGGTAAACGACGTTGCGCGACCCCATTGTGTCGTTCAGCGCCCGCTGGATGGCGTCAGTATCGTCGGTTTGGCCGTCCCGCCTTGCATTGTAAGGAGGCTTTGTTACATCGACGATCGCCGGATTATCGGGAAAGAGGGTATCAGAAGTCGCTCGGAAATCGGCACCGAAATTCGGCGCGTTCTCGGCTAGAACTCCCTGCGAAAGCAGGCTGCAAACCATCAGCCATAACGGCCCGTAAAATGTTGTACGACGAATGACCCCGTCGATGCACGTCGATTTAACATCTCGCCAGAATGAATTTGGAGTCCGGGATAATTTTGCAAACATCGAATACGATCTCCTTTTCGAATGGGATCAACATCGAGAGCGCCGACACGATACGTGAGAAAAACGGCCTTCAATCGAAATTTTCATATCGGGCCGGAATATATCGTTTACGAGGTTCACTCTGTTACATGCCGTCAAACCGAATCGCGGCGGTAAGATTGTCGACTACCAAACCAAGTCGACACGGACTTGTCGAAGACACCAGCGAGGCGTCGCCTCAGACCAAAGTCGCCATCATCGCTCCGCGTGATGAGCATTGTTCGAGAACCTACCAATTTCCAATTCGGATGTTCTCAAAAAAGGGATCCAAACCAAGTATTTGTCCCGATGCGTCGGCAACGTTTGAATCGTTTCCGACGCATGCTCATCACGCGGAGCGATGATGGCTACTTTGGAAGAAAAACTGAAACGTGACCCAATGAGTCACGTTTCAAGCCTAAAGACTCCAAAACCGTGGCACCCCGAGTTTCGAACAGAGCCGTAATTCAGATTCCCATGTTCGCCAGAACATCAATGAAGCGATAGACGACGCCTGTTGCGACGGGGGCTTCGACTTCCGCCCGCGCTGCGGCTTCTTGCAGGCGATTGCTCGCAGA
>CAIOKO010000220.1 GCA_903858935.1 uncultured Schlesneria sp.
CGTTCTCTTGGTTTCGCAGCGGCCTCTGGTTCATAATTCGAAATTACTTGCCGCAAACGCCCCGCCAGCTTTCAGCTGGTTTACATCGGCAATGGGATCGCGAGTCCTCATTTGTGGTTTTTTAGGGACCAATAACACCTGACTCTCTTGGTCATGAGGTAGCGAAATAGAGAATAGAGCTTTGCGTTCCAAATGTAACCCCATGTCGCGGTATCGGTTGCGTTTGTTTTGCAGGGGGTGTTGTGAAACACGCTTCCGAGTGGTTTTGTTCAATCGTGTATTGTGGTTTTGAAGTTGTTGCCCCAAAGTGTTGACATTTCTCTTGTTCGCGACATTAGCTCTACGGAGATACCGATTCGTGAGCGAAACCACTCGAAAACTGATTGTTCAGGAGATTGCCCGGCATCAATCCCGGTTGCGGGCGTTTGTGCGCTGTCTTCTCGTTCGTTCAAGCGACGTCGATGATCTTTTGCAGGAAATCAATGTCGTGCTGTGGGAGAAGGCTGATGAATTTCAGCAGGGAACGGATTTCTGGGCATGGGCCAGTCAGGTCGCAAGGTACAAGGTGCTCAATCAGGTCAGGAAATATGGCCGCGAGCGGGTTGTATTTGACGAAGAAACACTCCAGCAGATCATCGAGACTTCCAGCCGGAAATTGCAACAACTCGACGCGAGGCAGGAAGCGCTGAATCATTGTTTGAAGCAGCTTCCGCCGGCGCAGCGCCAGCTTCTCGATTTTCGTTATGGGAGCGACCAGTCTGTCGAAAAAATTGCTGAGGCAATCGGACGTCCTGCGGGTTCCATCCGTCAGACGCTCTATCGGGTCAGAACGGCCCTGTTGGCGTGCATTGCAGGGCAACTTGCGACGGAGGTAAGGCCAGCATGACCTCAATCGAGAGTCCTTCAGAACGGATAAAACTTCTGGTTTCGCAACTGATCGACGGCCAATTGTCCACCGAGCAAGCGAATGAGCTGAACTGCCTCGCGCGAGCGGACGCCAGGAATCTTGAGTATGTTGTTGATCAATTGCTACTTGACTCTTTGTTGAGCGATGAACTTGGGGGTGAGTCGCTGACTGCGCTTGTCGACCTCGTGGCGGACGGCCCGGTTGTCAGTGGTAAAATCAATGAAAAAACAACCCCTGGAAAAGTTGTTACAGGGATGGTCGGCTGGTTTGGCGTGACGGCCGCCACCGCGTGCAGTCTGCTTCTCGCAACCATATTTCTCTGGCATATGTTTGGCCAAACCGCGGCTTCTGCCGCAGTTACAGAACTTAGTCGCATCATCGCAGTCACTTCGAAGCCAGGCGATCGCACGTACCAAATGGCGGTTGAAGAAGCGATGTCTCCCCCGCTTCGGGGTCAGGGGGCAAAATCGCCGGATCATGGCCGACCGCCCAAGCCGCCGATGGACGGAGCCGTTCTGCACGTGGGCGGAGGACATCAGTTTGTCCTGGTGAGAATGACTCAAGATGGTTTACCGTTTGTCACGGGGTGCAATGGTCAGACAAGTTGGGCTGTGCGACCTGACGGACCGGTTCGCGTGAGCTCCGATCTGGGGCGATTCAGCCGTGATGTGCCTGGGCATGAGCATTCAATGCCACTGATCAATATCCAGGATGGTCTGGAACGATTGCGAGAAGCCTACGAAGTTCAGCTGCTTCCTGTCGAAGAGCCTGAGGACAAATCCAGTCTTGACGATGATGGGCCGAGCAGGCTGCTTGTGGCAGTGAAGAAACGATCTTACAGAGGCCCCAAGCGGGTCGAAATCACGTACTCGGTACGGAGCGGGCTTATTCGGCAAATGCGATTCGTTGAGATGCCATACGGTCCCCAGCGGCTCACCATGCGGATGACTCTCGTCGAAGGACAGCAACTCGGCGAGACGTTTTTCAACCACGAATCCCATCATGCTGCTGATCAGGTCATTGAATTTGAGGAGTGAACACCAATGCGACGAACTATTCAAATCGCCACAGCACTCGGGCTGACATTCGGAGCAGCGTTATTCACATGGGCTCAACGTCCGGATGAGCGACAGGCACCATCTGGCAGTGGAAAAATTCGCAAGCCACAGATGAGCGACACCGTTCGTGCGAATGTTTATGCCGACAATTGGTTCATACTTTATATCAACGGCGAACTGGTCGCGGTCGATTCGATCAAGTTCATTCCACACAATGTCGTCTCCGTCGACATTCTGCCGAGCTACCCGATGACAATTGCCGTGATGGCGAAAGATAATGCTGATCCCAGGACAGGAATGGAATATGCCAACACTCAGATTGGCGACGCGGGTTTCATCCTCAAGTTCGGCGACGGAACCGTGACAAACTCGAGCTGGAAAGCCAGGAAGTTCTCATGGGGGCCCATCGATCACGATACGAAGAACCCGCGTGTTGAAAGCATCCCGATTCCCGACAACTGGTTCGCGGTTGATTTCGACGACAGTTCGTGGGGGGAGGCGAAGGAGTACACTGAAGAGCAGGTTGGCCCCAAGCAGACTTTTTTCGAACATGACTTTAAAGATGCGAAGTTTATCTGGTCAGACGATATCGAACTCGATAACACGGTCATTTTCCGCCACGTTGTGAAGTCGCCCCCGGACGGAAAAAGTCGTCCAGATTTCTCGAACCTCAACAACGTTGTCCCCGATGGACCGCCGAAGAAGCCGAAAAAGTGACGCGACCTGTAAGACAGGCGGATCATGTCTGTCGTAAACTCAAAAACCAGGTCACCGCAGACTGACACGAAAATCATGACAAGCGGAGGGATACGTGAATTCATTAATGCGACGATTATTTTCGGCTCAATGGGCGGCGCGGGTCGTCCTTGTCGCGCTCGCCTGCGCCCCGTCGTGGCTTCTGGCCGCTGAAAAGTCCGAGCGTCCCAATATTGTTTTTATGCTCGCCGATGATCAGGGATGGAACGGTTTGTCGGTCGCAATGCACCCCAATGTTCCCGGATCAAAAGGGGAATACTTTCACACACCCAATCTGGAAAGGCTGGCCGCTCAAGGGATGCGGTTTTCAGCCGCATATGCACCAGCCTCGGTCTGTTCACCGACACGTGCCAGTCTCCTGACAGGTAAAAGTCCGGCGAAGCTACATTGGACAAAGGCGGCTCCTCCGGAAGAGGGGCACAAATTGATTGAGCCTCGTCTCATTAAAAGCATCTCTGCTACTGAGACAACGTTCGCTGAACTGCTGCAAAAAGCCGGTTATGCAACCGCACATTATGGCAAGTGGCACATCAGCGGAGGAGGGCCCGGGCAGCACGGTTACGACGAACATGATGGGGATACTGGCAACGAGAATGCTTTCAAATTCAAAGATCCAAACCCCGTCGACATTTTCGGCATGGCGGATCGTGCAGCCACGTTTATGGAAAAAAACTCTCGAGCGAAGAAACCGTTCTTTATTCAACTGTCATGGAACGCATTGCACGCATCGGAGAACGCGAACAATGCGACGCTCGCGAAGTACGAGAAACTTCTATCGGGCGAGAATACGAAGCGAATCACAACAGCAGCCATCACGGAGGATCTTGATACCGGGGTCGGCAAGTTGCTGGAGTCCATCGAACGCCTTGGACTGACCGGCAATACTTATGTGATCTACATGTCAGACAACGGTGCCGCAGGTGGCAAAAAGGTGCTGAATGGGGGGAAGGGAGGCGTCTGGGAGGGAGGTATCCGGGTTCCTTTCATCGTGCGAGGTCCCGGCGTCAAACCAAACTCGTGGTGCCATACCCGGATCGTCGGCTACGATTTGTACCCCACCTTTTGCGAATGGGCGGGCATTCCGGCCGAAGCACTACCGAAAGGAATTGAGGGAGGGAGCATTGTCTCCCTGATGACCAGCAACGATCGCAACGACGTGAAACGGCCCCGCGAAGAGTTGGTGTTTCACTTTCCACATTACCAGGGGGACACTCCGCACTCCGCGATCCTTCTTGGGGATCTGAAGCTGATTCATTTTTACGAAGACAACCGCGATGTACTGTTCAACCTGTCGAAGGACCTCAGCGAAAAAAATGACCTGGCAGAACGAATGCCAGTCGAAGCAAAAAAGCTTCGTGATCGGCTCGATAAGTACCTGGCAGAAGTTGACGCCCAGTTTCCAGTACCGAATCCGAATTACGATCCCAGCCAGCCTGTCGCTCCTGAAAAAGGACAGAGGGGTGGCAAGGGGAAGAACGCTGGAAAGAAACCCAAGAACTAACGCCGAATGTTTGTTCGGTGCGGTCATAGACACAGTGACGGAGCGTTTGCATGTTTCAGAGAAAATTATCTCTTGTCGCGTTTTCATTCTTCCTGAGTGCGACATCACTGGCATTCGCACATCCTGGACATTCCTCCCGGAAGTCGGCATCGAAAATGCCAGAACCATGCGTGTCAGGCGAACGGATCTGGACGGATACGACAGGAAGACTTCTGCTGCAGGGTTCATTTGTCGCAGTCAAACACGGTGACGTGCAGATACGACAGGCCGATGAATCGCTCGTGAATCTGAAACTGTCTCAGTTCAGTGAAGCCGATCAGGAATGGGTGATGCACCGGCTTACTCAGATTCGTCAGGCAAACGAAGCTTTCCAGCATTTATCTCTGCCGATGATGACATCATTCGTTCGAAGCGACGATGACGATGAAACAACTGACATCGAGGATCTCGCCCTCAATCAATTACCGCGACTGGTGGTACAGGTCGATCAGAAGGATTTGCGTAAATCTGCTGGCAAGGTGCCCGAAATGGCGAAGGCGTTCGAGGCGTTCGTGAAACTCAAAGCGATCAAGACTCGCTGGGATGACCGGTTCTTCTACGTCGAATCGAATGGCATCCCGAATCATCCAATGATGATCGGAATTACATCATGGCAGCAGCAGGTGCCAATCCCGCAGAAGTACATCGGTGAAAATGCGTGGCAGATTCCGCTGCACCCCGTTCCCGCAAACAACCCGCAATCAGCAAAGGGAAACTTCCTGCGCGGAGCCATCGCACTTGCGTCGAACGGAATTCCGATCTTCAACCCGCTGAACAATCGAGGCGATGACGCGTACCTGTTTGGTGAGCTTGACGAGTTTGGAGGCCATTGCGGTCGAGCAGATGATTATCACTATCACATTGCACCGGTCCATTTAGAAAAAACGGTCGGCAAAGGTTTGCCAATCGCTTACGCACTCGACGGTTATCCGATCTATGGCTACGACGAGCCTGACGGTTCGAAAGTGACCGGACTGGACAAGTTTAACGGCCACAAAGACGCCAATGGCAACTATCACTATCACGCAACGAAAAACTACCCGTATCTCAACGGCGGTTTCTATGGCGAAGTGACCGAGCGAGGTGGCCAGGTCGACCCACAACCACGTGCCGAACCGATCCGACCCGATCTTAGGCCGCTTCAAGATGCCAAGATCACTGATTTCGTCGAAACGAAGCCAGGCAGCTATCAATTGACATACGACGTGAAAGGAAAGAAAGGTTCGGTCAGCTACTCGCTTGCGAGCGATGGTTCAGCCAGGTTTGTGTTTGTCGACACCACTGGTAAAACCACGACTGAAACGTATTCACCTAAAAGACGCGGTCCCGATAATGCTGGAAAAGATCGTCGGCCTCCGCCTCCACCTCGCCGAGGTGAGAATCCTCCTCCTCCGCCACGCAACGATGAGCAAGCCGTCTCAAATCCCTCATCAAAAAACAACCTGCCTAAGCTGGTTGTGACCAGCCCCGTGTTTGAACCTGGCGGAACCATTCCCGTTGAGTACACGGGTGACGGCGCCAGCGCATCTCCCCCAATCGAATGGAAAGAGGCTCCGCCGGGAACGAAATCCTTCGCGGTCAACCTGTGGCATGTCCCAGGGCCAGGCGATCTGAAATCTTACTGGGTTGTCTACAACATTCCGGCAAATGCCACAAAGCTTTTAAGAAACGATAAATCGACCGGCACCGTGGGACTCAATGACAAGAACCGGCGCGAGTACGACCCCATGAAATCGAAAGGCCCCGGTGTGAAACAGTATCACATTACCGTTTACGCCCTGTCCTCAGTGCTCAAGCTTGCCCCGGAAAAAGCCACGCGTGCCAACCTGCTCGAAGCCATTAAAGACATTACGCTCGCCGAAGGAACGCTCGATTTTCAGTACGAGCGAAAGGGCCAGAAATGATGACGACAAACCACAAAGTGACTTTCGATCGCGGTTTACTCCGACGTTTGCGCTTGGCTCTTTTATCAATGCTGCTCTTCAGTACGTTGCCAGCAATCGCAGCTGATCGGCCGCGACCACCGAACTTCATCGTCATTTTGATGGACGACATGGGATGGCGCGATGTCGGTTTCATGGGAAATCGGTTTGTTGAAACGCCGAATATCGACCGTCTCGCCAAAAACGGCTTGGTGTTTACGCAATCTTATGCCAGCGCTCCAAATTGCTCGCCAACGCGGGCCTGCCTGATGTCTGGTCAGTACACGCCGCGACATGGCATCTACACGGTCGTCGACCCACGGCAACCAGTCGGGTCTCCTTGGCATAAATTGACGGCAGCGGAAAGTAAGTCGGAACTCGCGACCGATGTCGTGACGATCGCTGAATCTCTGCAAGCCGGGGGCTATGCAACGGCTTTCTTCGGGATGTGGAACCTTGGACGAGGGAGAACCGGCCCGGTGACCCCCGGGGGGCAAGGATTTAAGCACGTGGTATTTCCCGAGAACCTTGGCTTCGCCAAGGACGCATACTTCGACAAAGATGGGAAATACCTCAGTGATCGCCTGACAGACGAAGTGCTGAAATTCGTGCAGCGAAATCGCGAACAGCCATTCTTTGTCTATCTGCCTGACCATGCGGTTCACGCCCCGTTCGAGCCTAAGCCTGATCTGCTGAAGAAATACGAACAAAAGGCGACACACAGCACCGATCGTCGCGACGACCCGGCCTATGCGGCGACGATTGAAGCCGTCGATCAGAATGTGGGACGTATCATCGAATTGCTTACCCGGCAAAAGCTCGTCGACAACACGGTCGTCATCTTCACCTCGGACAACGGCGGTACTCCGCAGTACACAGCCCCCTTGAAAGGCAGCAAAGGTGAACTTTACGAAGGAGGCATTCGTGTCCCCCTGGTTGTTTCCTGGCCGGGCCTGAAGAAACCTGGAAGCAAATGCGACGCGCCCGTTTCTAGCATCGACCTGTATCCGACACTTTTGGAATTGGCGGGAATACACCCCCCAGTACGCCAGGTCCTGGATGGTGTCAGTCTTGTACCCGCGTTTAACGGTGCGAGCGAGTTGGCTCGAGAGCGTTTGTTCTGGCACTTCCCTTGTTATGTCGGCAGAGCAACTCCGTCGAGTGCCATTCGGGAGGGCGATCTCAAGCTGATCGAATTTTTCGAGAATGGCGGTCGACGCGAACTTTACAACCTGCGTAGCGATCCGAACGAAGAACGCAACCTAATCGCCACCATGCCCGAAAAGGCATCTGAGTTGTATCGGACTCTGCAAGCTTGGCAAACCGAAACCGGTGCCGCGATCCCAAGTGGAGCCAACCCCAACTACGACCCGAAAGCAGAACGGCCTCGTGGCGGGCCGGGAAAAAACAACACTGATGAACGCGGCAACGGGAAGAAGAAAAACAATCCACAAAAAGCCGGAAATTGACGCCGTGCGGCACTCGTTTCGTGGCCGGCTGAGTTATAGCGTTCAATGCCTCCGAAACCTGCGGAAGAATTCTTCGGTCTGTTGGGAGATCGAATCTGCGAAGTCGACCGGCCTTCTGGTAGACTTCTAACTTTTCGAACATGAAAGCCATTTGCGGCTCGCTTCGATTGAGGAAATCCAAATTGAGCAGGAGAACAGGTGAGGAGTTGACCGCAGGGGCGGCCTGTCGTTTCTCAAACCTTCTCTGACACCTGATCCACTGTTCTCATTTCCCTTGCTCAATTTTTTGGCCTGCACGGCCAAAAAATCGGGATGACAGGATTTGAACCTGCGGCCTCTACATCCCGAAACAACATTTCTTACAGCCGCAGAGCAGCGTGAAAGCCCTATATTTATAGAGTCTAACGCAAGTCGTGACGATTGCAATTGTTCTCACCATTTCTCGGCAATTGTGGTAGGTTTTCACGGTGGGATGGTAGAAACGTGGTAGCCGTTTTTTTGGCCTGTGAACTCTTCCACTTTTCCTAAGGTGTCGGACGAATGGCGCTAGGATAAGGAATCTTGCGGCGAATCATGGGCATTGCCAGTTCAATGGCACCTTCGCCGAGCCTTTGCAGGCATCCCCGTTCAATCGGCAATGGCTCGCATACCTAAGAGACTATAGAGACTATTCCGAATCTACGCGATACCCATGTCTCAATAGAAACACCGCCATTACGTTTACGGCATTCATGCGGTCTGGAACGTCGTTCGCCAGTGAATCGCGAAAATACTGACGAAATGCGATAAAAGCAGTCTTTGGGTCAAACCCCATAATACATTCCGAAAGCTATCTCTGGTTGAGTCTGGCAGGTGCGTGTTGTTTGCCAAATAAGTTTTTCGCCTGCCTGAAACGTCTGGTCATACCGTCCGGCAGTTGAGATCGGAAACAGATCTGGTTTCAGAAATTGAATACCTTGATAATCGGTGAGTTAGTTAAAACAGGCATTCGATTTCGATTGGTCGACAACAATGGTTCGCATGATCTGGGTTATGGTCTGGATTGGATTGCTTCTCGCACCTGTCCTAATGTCGGCGCAAACTTCGGATCATCCAAATGCAGAAATTGAGGACCGCACGTCTGGCAGAGTAGACTTGCATGCGGTCCACGAAGGCGTGACGACGTCGAATCCTCTCGGTCATCCAAGCTATGAAGGGGAATTCGGCACTTCGCACAATATGCATTCTGACGAGAGTCCCAAAGCATCCCAAAATGCAAAGCAAGGTGCCTCTCTTTCCACCACTGATATCCGCCTACGAGATTCATTGCTAATAGGAAACCGATTGCTCCTGCTGCTACTTTTGACCCTTCTGGTGTTTGGATTACAGGCAGCACTTCGGAACCAAAAAATGACGCCACACCAATGGGTATGGCTGCTGACAACATCTGCATTATTTGGCTGTGCAGCAAGGATTTTAGAAAATCAAATAAAGATTTCATACGCGGGACCCCAGTTGACGGCGCACGGGGAGTCGCTACCATGCTTAATACCACTTGCGCATGATTCCCGCCCGAGAACGTAAAACGAAGAAAACGCCACCGGCTCTAATCGGTGGCGTTTCGCATTGTCCCTGAATCAAGTCGAACCGCAATGGGAGAGTGTTCATGCTTTCGTTTTTGCGTTCAATTTTCGCCTGTTTACATTCCGTGGCTTGGTCATCATTTCTCTCCAGCAAGGTCGACGCTTCTTGAGTCGTGGCTCAACCCGTCCAGGTCGATTAGCAACGCGATGAGTTGACACGGTAATCAACATCGCGTCGTACAGCACGTCGCCAACATCCGCAAACATCATCGCTGGCGTGAAGTATTCGATCGCTTGCATGGCACCCTTGACGCTCAGTTGGCGTGGCATGAGTCCGGTTCTCTTCGCCGATTCAGTCATCGTTCCACGTAGCATTTCAATGCGATGGGCCCCCTCTGCCATTCCACAGAGTGAAGCTTGCCCTGAATTTCCCTGTATTGGCGAAAAGCGTACCGTACGACTGGTTTCAAATACTTCAATATCAACCTGATTTTGTCCATACATTTTGTGGAAGTCAGCAATGTTAACGTATCGCCCAGCATGTAGGCAGAATTCCCCTGCCTCTTGAAACAATTTGAGATCCATGTCCGGATTCACGTCCAGTGCCAATCCCCCGTCATGAAACCATTTGAGTGCTTGCGTAAGTGCATCTTCAGTGGATTTGAATAATTGGACTGTGTCGATGCCGGGCATCAATCCGGGCATCAACTGTGACAGCAATGCGTTACAGTCGAATTGAGCAAGCAATGCGAACAGTGCTTGTAGGGTAGGGCGTTGCCAGAGTGGCAACTGTTTATGGTAAATATCGAGAGTGTTAACCTCGAAATCTCGAAAGACTGTTTCGGAGGTCGAAGGTTGGGGAGAGGTTTGACTGTTCGACATGGCTAGCCTGATTCGTTATCCAAATACGTTAATAACACCGTCAACTCCCTTTTATTGCACTCCTAACGCCTTGAACACTGCGTCGACAGGGTCGGCGTAGAACCCGGTTTGGAACTTGGCAAATAATTCGCCAGGAATCGTTGGGATGTCCTTTACGCTCGCCATTGGTAGAAGGAGACGTTTGGCTCCGGCGTCGAAGGCGACCTGTAATGATTCGGCGAGATTCTCAACAGGGACAATGTTTCCTCCCAAGCTCATGCTGCCGAGGATGACCATTTGTTGTTGGATTGGTTTTCCGAAGACCGCAGAACAAAGAGCGACGAATGCTGACAAGGTCATTGCGTTGGTTGCACCCGTATTGTGCAACTCGATGACATGCAGGTGATAGTCGTGGTCTCCCGGCTTGATCGAAGCACTCACTCGGCTGGCGTTCGCTTTGAAGTAGTCGAAGCCGACCTTTACCGCTTCCTTTGCTTGCGAGACTGATCCGAAGCCCGACAATTTCAGCCCGCCGTTTCCCGACGTCACCTGGGTCTCAATACGGTAAAGACCGAGGTGACCGCCCGATCCAGTGGCGACCGTATGCATCACGCCAGGGTTTAATGGACCGTCCGGGATCAATGACCCGCCGCCTTGTTCCGGGACGCTGATAAATTTCTCTTCCATCGTTTCCACGTCGATGTAGGAGAAGTGAACGTCGAAGAACTCCATGCCGCCGATCTTCTTCAGCTGCTCTTTCACTCGACGGCGAACTTCGAGAGCGTATTCCAGGCAGCGGCGGACGGCCTCCTTGTCGTATTCCTCGTTGGGGTACAGCAGTTTGAGCAAACCAGACACGGTGTGTTTGACGGCAATCGTGTCCCGTTGATTTAGATCACGCCCCAGCTTGAAATACTTGTTGATTGCATCGCCGAAATTACGCTTCCTCATTTCCCGAAGCCATTCGGCGAGGTAGTCCACGATCAGACCATACTGGTTCGTGAAGAACTCAGGCCGCATCTTGGGGATTTCCCAACCGGGAACATAAGCGTGAAATCGGTCGAAGAACGCTGAGTCGATCATCGTCTCAGGAAAGGGAGCGAAGAGGTGGCTCGTTTTCACTAACGTATCGACCGGCTGGTTAATGTTGCCGACGAATACCATCGAAGCGTAGGCGTTGATCGAATCACGACCACGGGCGAATGACCCCGAAGCCATGTAATCCTTCATGATCTGAACGCCATCCTTGTCCTTGAAGGAGATGCCCGCCACTTCATCAAAAGCCACCACGTCCCAAAGGCCAACCAGACCTACCTGACGCCGTGCCATGTTGTAAAACAGGTTGGCGACGGTGGTTTGTCCACCTGAGACCAGGATGCTGTTCGGGCTGATTTCCTTGTAGATGTGGCTCTTACCCGTGCCTCTCGGCCCAAGCTCGGCGAGATTGTAGTTATTCTCGACCAATGGGATCATGCGGGCGAGCAAATGCCATTTCACCCGTTCCTCAAAATTCGTTGGCTCCATCCCCGTCGAACGTAACAGGGCGTCTGTCCACTGCGTTTCGGTAAATGCTCGTCGCCCTTCGAAGAGTTCCTCCAGATCCATGTTGGGCATTTGGATCGGCTTCAATTCGCGAATCTTAAACGGCGATCCCTTCTGATCCTCTTCAAAGAAGTATTCCAAGGTGATGATGCACCAGATGCCGCCGACGAGCAGTTTCTCGAAGTTTTTGACGGTCGTACTGCTGACTTCAACTCCTTTAACTCCCAGGTTACCGAGCAGGGCTTCGTAGACGTCTCGTTTTTCGTTGAGCGTAACCGTCACCTTGTCGATGACTTTCAGACTCCCGCGTTCTCGAATGGTCGACTTCACCTTTTCGGCTTCGTCAGGACGGACGTAGTTCTCGGCCAGGATCTTCTTAACGGTTCGCAGTCCTTCCTCGATGACTGCATCATCGTTTGAAGCGCAGTAGCTCCCCAGAAGATATTCGAGGACGTAAACCGGCACGTTCGCCCCTTCCTTGACCAGCTTGGTCAAGTCCTTTCGAACGACCTTGCCGGGAAAGTGGCGGTTCAGGAGATCATCCAGTCCGGTATCAAGAGTGGTTTTCTCAGAAGTCATCGGCGAACGTCCTGTCAATAATCACATCCACGCTCTGGTGTTCAATGTTCGTTTCAGTGTCGCGAAGTACAAGTCGGTAATTGGTTTTCTTGTTGTATTGCCGTTCTTTCAGAACCAGGCTGACCCACTTCTTTCGTTCCGAAAAGATGCCGGAACTACTTTCGAACTTCACTGTCTGGATGTCTGAAACCGGTTCCTCGCCCTCGAAAATGGCGATTCGGAGCGTGATTGGTTTTACCCTTTCACCGACAGCCTCTGTCTGAAGCAATTCGAAGCGACAATAGGCACTGGTAATCCGGTGGTTATTTCCGAGGACCTGGATAGCCACCGGGCCGGTCTTGGTTTCCTGAGCCGACTTGCCCCGAATGTGTTTGACCGTGACGACAGGAACGACGATTTCCTGCGGCATTGCCCCGCCGTGGGCGAACCGAGCGCCGCCAACGAAATGAAAGAGGTTCGCCCCCTTGGGAATCCAGAACTCCATATCCCCTTCGGCCCCAGCGGTAACGCTCAACTTTCCGTGCCAGGCCGAATCGTTGTCGGGGAGATGCGGCCCAAGCAAGTACCGTTTCTTGGCGACGATAGTGCTGTCCGGCTTTTCCTTTAACTTGCTCTTGTCCGTTTCGACACGGGCGGTCTCGGTAAAGAGGAATCCGTGGTCAGCAGTGACGAGAATGTGATGGCCGTTTAAGTTGTTGACGATATGACTGACCAGTGATGCCAGCTCGTTAATCGCACGGCGGACTGCCTCGAAGGTACGCCCTTCGGTCTTGCCGTCATCACCCACTGCGTCGAC
Organism: uncultured Schlesneria sp.; assembly: GCA_903858935.1. Lineage (GTDB taxonomy): Bacteria > Planctomycetota > Planctomycetia > Planctomycetales > Planctomycetaceae > Schlesneria. The sequence goes on from CAIOKO010000220.1 coordinate 12,993, forward strand.
CGTGTTATGGTAAATGTAGACGACCCGTTTATCCTTCACGAATTCTCGGCCTTCGTCTTTCTTCATCGCCATCAGTTCATCATATTTGCAGGCCAGTCCGCCCACCGTTTGAAGGATCGTGTCTCGCTCGCTGGCGATACTCGAATGGCCGTCGACCAGCACATCGGTCCCTTTGTAGGCCAGGGTCTGGTGTGGCAACAGGCTGGCCATTCCCAGAGACGTATATGACGGTAGAACTCCCAGTTGCGACGAGAGCGTCGCCTCGAACCGGTATTTGCCGTTGAGTTCCGTCGTGAGTTCCTGGGCTGCTTCGTATCGGAAGGCATCGCTGATAATGACGAATGCTCGTCTGTTGTCAGCTTCGTCCAGCCAGGGGCGGACGTTGTGGTCGTAGAAACGGTACTGATTTGAAACGTCGTCGACCCGCCATTTCGAGAGTAATCCGCCCTCAGGTTGGATAAACGCTCCCCAAGCCAGAGCAAGGTTCGTCAAATATCCGGTGACATAATGGGCCTCGATATCGGTCCTCAACGGTTTGAGGATGTTCCAGCCCGCCGCTTCAGCGATGTCTGCTGACTCGCAAAAATGGCGATAAAGCTGGTCAAACCGGTAAAGCTCCGCCTCATAGGCTTTGTACATCTCTGTCGCGCCGGGATAGTCGAAACCGTTCTTGTGAAGGTTCCGCAAGGCGTAGAAATCCGCCGCCGCGACGAGTGCATCATAAACAGCGTGCAGCACCTTTCGAGGGGCACCAGCGGAGTCCGCCACATTGAGCGAAGCCCAATGGCCGGACTGCCTGCGAGTGGCGATTGCCCGCACATCTTCGGCGTTCATCGTTTCAGCAGTGGTTTGAACTCGTTCCCGCAGACTACTGACGATTCGCTTCTCCACTGTCAAAAACGTCATCACGTCGATGAGTTGATCGATCTCCATATTCGGAAGATGGTCATCGATCTTGAGAATCGCCGCCACCACTGCGGAGAGTCGTTCATAACTGGCCCCCTTACTACTGCTGTCTCGCCACTGTGCCAGAAAGACAACTGCATTGGACCACCCGCTTCGGGGCAACAGCAAACCACGAATCGCCTGTGGGACGTCGCCCTTCAGGTGATGGGCATAGTCGGTGAGCATGAGGCGAAGCAGGAAATTCTTCAGCGTCGGGTTCTCTTCTTCGTACCCGAACGTCGCTTTGACCATCTGCCAGAACGGAACATCGAGGTCAAACTTTTCGATTTGGCCAAAAACCGCAGGGGGAGTATCAATGTCGAATTCGCTCCCCACTTCCGCCCATGCGTGGAAAATCGTCAGCACCAGATTGAACAGTTCTGGTTGATCGGACCTGACAACGACGGCGATCATCTTGCGGTCGAGGTCGGCAGCCGCGTCGTCCGAGGCGACCAGGCCTTTGATCTTCTGGAGTCTTTCTTTCGCATCGAAAAACTTGCGCCGATCGGCAAGGTGGGTTCGCAAATGCAGGTTTACCAGCCCCAGCTCTTGTAACAGGATACTCGCTCGATCTGCGCGGAAACTGCGGCTGTAGAGACGGATATCAAGCAGCCAATCATCTTCGTAGTCGGGTTCTTCGGTCGGGGAGTAAAGTAAAAACTTCTCGTTGGGCTTTTCTCGCTCAAGACGGATTTTGGCATCGAGCGCCCCGACTTCATCCAGGCGTAACGTGGTGACCTGATCGATCATGATGAAGGGGACGGTCGTCAGGAACTCTCGGTCGGGGTCGTTCCAAAAGACAATACGTTGCCCTTCCTCGTTGAAGAGGCGTTCCAGTGCGGTGTGAATTTGGTTGAGATCGCTCATTCGTCACATTTAATCCCAGTTGACCCGTCACATTGAAGTATTGACGTTTGTGTCAGTCGATGAGTTTGGCGCGACACAATTTTAGAATTGTGTTCACAAAGGCCTTTAACTCGGCGCAGGCTTTAATGGCGACGTTCAGGTCCTCCCCTTTGAGAATTCGACCCGCGTAGACGGTCTTCACATACGATTTCTTTTTGCCCCCTTTGATGAACACATCCTGGAGACGATGTGCGGGGGGATTACCGTGATTCACTGTCTCAGGGTTTTTCCCTGGAGATTTGCGGTTACTGTCGGCTAATTTTTGAATTTTTTCCCAATAGGGAAGCAGCCATGCTTCGAAGTCGTGACAAGCAACATGCGGGTAAAACCGGGTCTCCGTGCCAACCCATTCGCTCATCTTTTGTTTTGCATCCGCAGCTGACACAAACTCCGGCGGACTGGAGCCAGTATAAACATCGGTTAATGCAATAACCGCATCGGCAGGCTTTTTACGATCGGCTAACAAATTTGCGACAAGACGCTTCAACTTATCTTCTTTGGGAATCCGACCGTCATACTTCAAATGATCCAGTTTCGGCATTTCCCGCGCAGGAATATTGTTTTCAAGTCGCGCTCTCAGGAATTCCCTTAAATATGGATGGAACGCAGCCTCTGTTTTACCCTCAACGATGATGGCAATTCTCACAGCGTCCCTCCAATTCTGCCCATGCGCCATACTTCGTCCATGGTGTACTCTTTCAGCCAATTCTCAAGGTCGAGTTCATCAGCTCGAATCACTTCGCTGGCTCCTTCCTCATTCGTGTTAATGGTCAGGATTTCGGACGGTTGAAGGAATCTGACCAGTCGGTCGGCATGCGTTGCGACAATCAACTGAGTTCGATTGGACGCATCCCGCAAGAGATCGGCCAGAAGTGACAGCAGTTCGGGATGCAAACTCACTTCGGGTTCGTCAATCATGGTGACCTCTGTAAGGCCAGGGCTTTGTAACAATGTGACCAACCAGAGAAACCGTAGTGTCCCCTCGGAAAGCTGATGCATATAAAACGGATGTTTGCTGCTCCGATCCTTCCATGTCATTGCCAGAGTTCCCGCTGCCACTGGCGGGAAATTCAAACGCTCAAAATCGGGAAATCCCGCGCGGAGCGTTGCCTCGATCATTTCAAAACGATCAGGATCAGTTTCGCGCACCGTATACAGGCACGAAATAATGTCTTCGCCGTCATGTCCCGGTAACGTCGCATCCCGCATCTGCTGGGGAAGGCGGATCGGCGCGCGACGGCCGACGTCGAGTACGTGATAGTGGGTCGAAGAGGCAAGCCTTTTTCGAAAGTCTTCGGGCTCACGAAACATTTTGGGGACTTGGGATAATGCCGACTCTTTCGCGTTATATTCCCAATTCGGTCGCACGAGTCCTTTCTTCGCCTGTTTCCATTCGTAGTACGCGATGTTGTCGTGCTGCGCGACAATGTGCTTGAAAGGTGCCGATCTGTCTCCATGTTGGGACAATTGCTCATTGGCGATCTGATAAGTCGTCCCTTGCGGCGCAATCGCAAGTCGATACTCGATCGGTTTGTAGTTCGGGACAGGCATTGCCAGTTCAAACGACATGAATCGTGCTTTACCGGCATTTGCCGCCGTCAAGTTGCTCAAGTTCGCATCGATCCCGTTTTGCTCGCTCAGGGATTCGTTTAATTTCCCGGATGCCGAATTTGCCAATAACGAAAAGACATCGAGAATCGATGTCTTCCCGCTGCCGTTGGCACCAATCAAGACATTCAGCGGGTTCAGTTTGATATCGACGTCAAAAAGTCGGCGAAAGCCCTGAATGTGGATTCGTTCAAATGTGTTCATTGTTGTTTTCCTTATGCCGCAAACGTATGCACCGTTTTGCAGTTAGAACAGACCGAGCTTTGACGGGCGGCTTAATGACTTCGACCAATCGTTCGTGAAATTTCCGGAAGCTCATCATATTAATTCGATTGCCATCTATAACACGATCCGAGACCAGTGGGTTGAGTTTCTCGATCGTCGCTGGCTCACCGAGAATTTCCTCAAGTTCGGCTTTGAGTGAATTTGGGGAGTTGTCATTGCCGGAACGATCTTCCAGCGTGCCACATGCTTGATACGGATTTTCTTTAACAGCGCAGATCAACCACGCTTCCGATTTTGGCTTCGGAATCATTGGGACGCCACGATTGAATCCTTCTGCCTGAAACCCGGAGATCATCGAACGCAGTTTGTCATCCCAAATACCTCGATCGGCTGATGCGGTTCCGTCTGAATCGCGAAACAGAACTCCAACAACTTCGTCATTTAAAGTCCGTTCCCGCTCAATAGCAATTCGGGCGAAGACTCGGGCGTTTTTGTAAAAATAGCTGGTTTCCTTTCGTTGCTTTTTGCCAGGAAGACGGACCACTTTCTTGTTCGCATTCAATTCTTTCGCACGTTCAACGAGTAAAGTTTTCGAAACAAATCCGTAATTCGCGGAGTCAAGGAACGAATAACGATCCAGGGTCTCGACAATTTGATCGACAAAGATCGTCATCGGGCCATGTACGTAGTCCGCCGCTTCGCAGGCGTTGGAATCCCCTACGCAGTAACCAAGGTCTGTTGGTCCTTCACCACTGAAAAGGAAATACATTTCAGTGGCCCTCCGAGATCGATTGAATTTCTTGGTCCAGCTCGGAAAGTTTGGTGTCTACAAACGCTTCCCCCGGTCCCATCACGGTCAGTTTCTCTGCCAATGAAGGGATCGAGAAAAAAGGAATTGATTTTGTAAATCCCTGCGAAGTCTTGTAAAGGTATATGACGCCCGCACGTGCAATGTCATCTTCAAGATAATTCAGGATCATTGGGCTGTGCGTGGTCACCAGAACTTGCTGGGTTGCGTTGACCAACTTGTCGATGAGGAACTCGACGAGTTCGGGATTTATTCCATTTTCGATCTCATCGAACAGCAGGAAGCGATTCGGGGTAGCGAGTTCCGCAAGGATCGCGATTAGCCGTAACATGCCGTCATTGATGTGCCGGGCTTCGGTTGTCATTGCAGGTAGCAAGCCAGATTCCGGCCCCATAAATGCTTCGGTAATTTCGATCTGCTTCCATCCTGATCGAAGTGATTTGGCGTGAAGTTCTTGCAGTCTTGGATACACCTGCCGGAGGTAAGTAATCAGTTGCCGACGTTTGGGGATGCTCATTTCGTGCAAGAAGGCGGATAAGTTCTGCCCTCCAAGACCCAATTTCCCTGCGGACTCCCGAGTCCTTTGTCGCAAGTACTCTGGGGCCAACAGGTCAAGTGAGGTGATTGATTGAATGAATTCCTTACATTTCAACGCGGATTCAGGCAACAAGTCGCGCTTTATACGAGACAGAATCGACCCTTCGTAGTCAACAGCGATTTCATGCGTTGTTACCGATCCTTCGCTCAAATTCGTGATCGTCACGACGTCTTTTTCGGTTTCTACCAAGCAGTTGAGCAGGTCGAGACGTTCGCGCGTGCATCGGTTTTGTTTCGGATTGTATGTTGCTTCCCATCGCCCAGCGATTTCGCCATTCGACCCTGTAAACCAAACGCAGAAATCGATGTTCACCTTTCTGGTGAGTTTTGACTTCAGATCAACCGTATTCCACTTTCGTTCACGGAGCCAGGCTTTCATATCGCCGTGGACCAGTTGCGAAAAAAAGTCGATAAACTGGAGCACGGTCGATTTCCCTGCGCCATTCAGGCCGATCAAGCAATTAAATTTCGCCAGATCAAGTCGAAAGTCGACGAGCGATTTAAAATTGCTGACTTGAATGGCTTTGATTCGCATTGTCATGTCTGTCTCAGGTTAGAGAACTTGATTCGGCAGCAAATGTGGGGTTGCAATATCGATTGGCATCAAATTATCGCTCTTGACGCATTCGTTCACTCATCGTCTTTTGTTCCACAAACCGCTTTAACTTCAGCGAGCAGGTCGCCGAATTTGCCATAGTTCACCTTCACGCCATCATCGAGGTCGAGGCTGATTTTCTGGTCGGCAGCGTGCTTGAGCTTCTCCTCGAAGATGAGCAATTCGGCCTGCTCCTTCTTGTGGTCGGTTTGCTCCTTCTGGAGCTTGTTACGATGGCTCGTACTGGTTGCCTTCGCCTTGTCGCCTTCAAGTTGTTCAATGCGGGCTGCGATCTGGCCCTGGAGTGGGATGACGTACTCAGTGCGCATCCGGGCCAGTGTGCCTTCGTTGTAACGGTGCAGGTAGACGAGGCATTGGAATGCCCGTTGCTTACCGCTGGAGAACAGCCAGTAGATTGGCCGTTTCTTGTACATCGGAAGATGATGCTTGTAGAACCCGGTGGCGAGATAGCGACGGATTGTATCCCGTGGTTGTTCGCCATTATTCGGGCCGATACTGTCGGCGATGAACTTCAGGTTTTCTTCCAGAAGTTCCTTCGGCCACGCCACGCCGACGAATTCCACAATGCGGTTGGCTGCGTCGTCTTGGATACCCCAATCGGTTTCGAGCAGTGGGATGATGCCGTCACCGTCGGCTCGGAAAGTCGTGTACTGGCCGGGATCAAAGTCCTTGTTGCCACTGCGGGCGTAGATCAACCCCGGCTTGTCAAGACTGTATCGCCCCATCATGCAGCCGATGGCGTAGGAAAGCAGACGCTTGATGTCTTCAGCACGGTCGGGCCGGTAGAGAGTAATCTGGTCTTTTGGGACATCGGGCGAAAACTCGTCTTGCAGGCCGTAGGCGTCGATCAAAAGGCGATTATTCTTCTCTTCGTATTCGGCAGCACGGTCAATACGAGCGAAACACTGTTCGTTCCATCGCTCGCAAATCTTGCTGAGAAGCGATTCGCTATCACATCGGCGACTAAGTGCGTTGCTCTGAAAGCCCCAATAAGTCTCGCCTAAACCCCAATCGGAAATTGCCATGAGTCGCAGTTCGCTCACGTTCTGGACAATATCCGCTTTGACTTCACTCACGGTGTGCTTGATCGGAAGAGTACCAACATTCCACGCTTGAACATTCAGTGTGGGGTTCATCATCTTGAGGACAGCAGATGCGATTTTTGAGTTTAGAAACCCCGCAAGCAAAAGAATGTTATCCTCGCTTCCAAATGCACCTGATCCGGCATCATCGAAAAGATTGCCATGTTCGCTGATGCGAGCAGAGAATTCACCAGAGGTAATCTTGGACCAGTTCACATTAGGCTGAAAGATGTATTCGTCATTGAAAGCGTGTGCTGGAACTTTCCCTTTGCTGTCTGTAGTGGTTCGCAGTTCGAGTCCGTCGTTCTCCCAATTGACTACATATTCCAGGTTGCCGAACCACCTTCGGAATGCGCCACCCTTCTGGTATGGAAACCATTTCTTGCGACTCTGTTGGGCGCTCGCTCGATCGCGGAACAACAAGCCGAGTTTTGAATAATCGACTTCATGCCAGAACCTCAAAAACCTTTCGTTGTTACAGGTAATCATCCCAACACGAGGAACAGCAAACTGAGACAGTGGTTCGCTATTGTCAAAAGCAGAAATCACTTTGGCAGACGCCCAATATGCGATAGGACTTCCCGGAATCTTCCTGAAGTCTTCGGAACACGATGAAAACAACCATCCGCAATCTCGATTCTTGATCGCTTCGAGAGTCTTTTGCGGCTGTACATCCTCTCCGTAAAAATCGCTGAGCTTGATGAACGTGCCGATCAGGTGCAGGGAACATTTCCGCATAACGCTGGTACAAACGGGAACGTATGCGGATTCAAAAAAGGCATGGTATTCTGGCTGGATCAATGAACACAAGACGTGTTGCTTGAGGAGCCAATCGCGAAAGTCTTCATAGGACGAGATGAACATCCATGTAAACGGAGTCATTGTCCCAATGTAAGAGTTGTCCTTAGTAAAGGCCGAAATCCGATGGATGAAAACCGCAAATAGGTCGCTACGCCCTGCCGCGAAAGTCTCCTTCGCAAAGTGACGCAATTCGGGCGGAAGAGACTTGTTTCCTATGTACGGAGGATTCGCAACCACGGCATCATACTGCTTCACCAACAGTCTCGCCTGCTGAAGCAACGGTTTGATGACCTGTGCCGAAATGTGCGAGAGATCGCCATTCTTTAGAACATCATCAATCCGTTTCTCAATCTCCGGCAGCTTTACCGCCAGTTTCGGTGGAACTTGAATCAACGACCCAAATGTCTTGGCGTTCTCGAACAACTCCAGAAGCGATGCGATGTCGCCCTTGGAAATGTGGCCCTTCTCGGCCAATATCTTCTTACTGAAAAGTCCGGCCTTTTCATTTTCGATTTCCTCGAACAGATACTCGCTCGGCCTGTCGTCCTTGTTTAACGGCGAGTTGAGTGCGTGGGTGATGTCGGCGGCGTCCATTCCCTTGGTGTCTTCAAACGCAAGGACGTTCGGCGTCGCTTCGATTTCGAAAATGCGTCGATCGTCGGCACGGGCCTTCATCATCAGAGAAAAGGCCGCAAGCTGTGCCGCTCGGTCGTCAATCTCAAGGCCGAACAAGTTTTTGTGAAGGATGAGCGCAGGGATGTCCTTGGCCCGATAACCCCTTTCCTGGTAGATCTCTTTGAACAGATCGTAGGCTTCGACCAAGATGTGACCGGAGCCACAGGCCGGATCAAGCAGCGTCATTTCTTCCGGGTTCAAGTTGGTGGGTGTGATCGCCTTCAGTTGTTCCTGGACTTCGGGCGTCTGATCGGCAGGCTCGATGTAATAATCCATCTGCCGCCGTAAGGCTGACTGCGGATAGGTCGCCAGCCATTGCCGACCAAGCGTGTTCTGTACGAGGTATTTGACAATCCAGTTTGGCGTAAAAAGCTGAGTGGCAGCTGGGATGTCCTCACACGCCACCACTTTGCCGATTACTTCGTTTTTTTTCTCCGAGATGTAGAACTGGTACAGCCAGCCGACGATCTCGACTTCTTTCCAGTCTTCCTCGTCAATTCCGCCGGCAAGTTTGCGGATCAGCGAATCGGAATGGAGCAGGTTGTCGGGGAGGAGCAGTTCCGTCTCGTCGTCAATCTTCTCAAACAGAAACGGCATCGCCGCATGAAGAGCATTGCACTGAGCGCTGAGCAACAGCCTGTAAAGTTCGTTTTCCTTGTTTCCGGCGAGCTTGAGGTCGATGACCGCTTCTTTCTTGAGGCCCGGCAGATCGACATGCTCGGCGTGTTCCAGGATTTCCGGCGTCGGCTTACCTTCGGGATGGCTCAAGACTCGGTAGCCGTGTTCGAGGAAGCCGTGCAGTTCCATGAACCGGATGGCGACCAGCCGGTTGAACCATGTGTAGGCCATCGCCTCCATCGTCTCCTCGAAGCCGTGCCGCTTGATGCGGTGCTCGAGTTTGTTCCGCTTCTTAGCGACGGCACGGGGATGGTCCCGGCCTGCGATCACGGCAACATCGCCCCGTTCCACGACTGGTTCGGTCTTCGTGGCGGTCAGCCCGTAATAGGCGGCACGATCCGTCATCGCCTGGATGAAATCCCTGCGTGCCTGCGGTGCATAGTTTTTCAGATTCGTACGATTCATGAATACTCGTTTACTTTAGGTCCCACACTTCAGTGAGCTTCTCAAGAAGTTGCTTCTGCCTGTCTTTAACCACTTTCGGCGTCCAATTGGCCTCTCCTATGACACCGGTCGTCAAAGGGAACGGCGAAATACCATCCATTTTGAAATACTTCTCCTTTTTGTCGCTGAAATCAAAGTTGTTGGCTGACGAATTCTTTCGGCGATTTAACAGCACAAGGTTCCCGATCTTGTGCGTCAGTGCCTTCCGTTCCCCTTCGTCTGCGAAATCTGAAACCCATTTACTTGTCGATTTTGGGCTCTGCGGAAGCACATGTTCGATGGAAATCGTTTTGTAATCGTATGTCGCTGTTCCGTCCGAGAGTGCATGATCGAGTCGTTGCAGAACGAACAACGGAACACGGGGCAGGTTGTAAATGTCATCATCGAGCGCTTCGATAGTGTCCGCCTTTTCTTCCGTAGAAAGTTGCAGCGGTGAACCAGCGGCGTAGATATCGTGGCTATCACTCAACGTTTTTAAAACGCTTCCATATCTTTCAATCCGGCTGGTGATATTGATTCGACGAATAAACATCGAAGCAGCAAGACGTTCAAGGTGTTTGAAAAATTTGACGAGCTTAACCGGTTCGTTGCGATTCTTAGTCAGGTAGGCGATCGCTGGGGGAAGCCAGTCCACGTTGTCGATGCATTTCAGCCAACCAAACAAAGCGTTAACTTCTTCGGCGTGGCTCTTGCTTTCAAAACTCTCAGTTAGGATGTCCTCGAACGACTCACCATTTGGCAACAGGACGTCATCAATGATCTCCTGCGGCGACCTGCCCGAAACGACGTACTGCCGGAACTCCTTTAAAATTGACTCTCGCATTTTGGAGCGACGGAAGATCATTCGGATGTGAGCGAACAGGTCCTGGAAGGCATCTCGGCCCAAGTCGTTTTCCAGATCGACCCACTTCTTGGAATACTGTTTCTGTTTATCGGCAGAGAACTTGCCGATGATCTCAGCCTTCAAAATATCCGTGTGCGAAAGATCGAGTCCGCGATCATTGAGAATTGAGAAAATACGATACGCAGAATCTCGATCAAGTGATGTGACGAGAATCATCACGCACTGATTCAAGATGTACCCGACAAGCTGGTCCCTTCGTTCGTCAGTAAGTTTTGTCAGTTTGTCATAAAATAGCTTCCCGTTACTCACAAAGTTGTTTTGGCTGTCGGTTAACGAAGTCGGGTCGACTTTGAGAAGCAGCTTAAACCCCTCTCGATCCTGAACATACTTCTTGAAAAACTCCCGATCTTCCTCCCGAAGTAGCAGGCGATATCGATCCTCAGAACCAACGACGTGTTTTTGCTTGGCCTGGTAGAGAAAGGTTGTAATCTCATCATCGTTGCCGACCTCACGAAGTGCCGCCAAAAGTATCGTCAACGTCGTTAATCGCTGCTGACCGTCCACGACGACGGAATCCGCCTTGCCATCCTCTTTGATGAGGACAATAGAGCCAAGAAAGTACGGTGGCAGATCCTCAACCCCCGCTGTATCGTCGTCGCCCATCATCGCTAATAAGTCACTCAACAGCTCTTCGGCTTGCTCAGTCGTCCAGGCGTAAGGGCGTTGGTACTCGGGTATTAGAAATGCAAATTCGTCGCCTGCAAAAACTTTTGCGACGACGTACTCTTTTCCCTGAATCTTCATTGATGACATTCGCTGTGACTCCTATCGAATTTGAATTCGTTCGTTGTTCGCAATCGCCCGTTCAAGTTCATTTCGAAGCGCGTCGAGGAAACCGTTCACGTCTTCGGACGTTTCCAGGTACGTTGTCTTTACGATGTCTGCCGGTTTGACGACCCGTTGCTTCTTGACCACCAAAGGCGGTGGTGTCACTTTGCCCAATCCATCGTCCTTAGGTTTCTTCTGTTCGGTCAGTTTGCGTTGGAAGTCTTCAATCCGCCCCACGGCGACATCGAATTCCTTCACAGCCTCACCCTCGGCTTGCGTGATGTGAGCGAGGCTTTCTTGTCTCTCCACCTGCTCCCGTAGAGCCTCAAGTGGCTTTAGGCACGCCGTACGGAGACTGGCATCGCCCTGAGCAGCGGCAGCGTCCTTGTTGAGCGTGGCAATCACTGCGTCGATCTTGGCAATAGCCTGCGTTTTTCGCCCGCTGAGCAGCGACGAGTTGACGGCGTGTACTGTGTTGATCAAGGAATCGGCATCCTTGATGAGTCCGTAGGGACTCTTGGCCGACAGGATTTCTTGCATTCTCTTGAGTGCAGGACCGGCCTCAGTATCCTTCTCCAGTTCGAGTCGGTTGAGCTGGAACACGACATGCGCCTTGCGGAGTTTTTCCCACATCGGCTTCTGGTGGTAGTAAAAGTGTTCCAAGTCGCGAAATTCGTCGGCCAGATCGAGCAGGTCTTTCTTCAGAGTATTAAACCGTTCGATAAATTTCCGACTATCCTTGTCCGCAAGCAACGGACTGATCAGCGTCAATCCGTTTGAGATCTCGTCACCGCCTGGATAGTTTCCCGTGTCAGCCAACTGTTTGTAGCCATTCAGAAGTTGATTCCAATTTTTGAGTCGGGTTTGAAGAAACGTGCAGAGGCCGTCTTCCCCATCAGGTCCGAGACTTGCGAACAGATCTTTACCCAAACTCTGAGCGTTTTGAATCGCTTTGGGATCAGTCGTTTCGCGTTTGCGAACGACGATCTTACGACGTTTTGCCGGGGTCGAAATCGCTTCGTAGACTTTATCAGTAGGAATGACAGTCATGTCCATGACGAGATTGACCTCGCTCAGTACGATCAACCGCGCCAACAGCAGCAGTACCTCTTCATCCGGCCACCCGTACGGTCGCAACGCATACCGTTTTTCCAACATGTCATGCAAAATGACCTGCTGGCTTTTTGCCGCGCAGAGTGTCAGATAGTTTCGAATGTCCTGGATGGCTTCGGGATTACTCTCACCCGTCTGAAACAGGACATTCTCCTTGGCGACGTCGTTGCAACGCAGAACCGTCTGGATTTCCTTCAGGCGTTCCGCTTCGGGCGTCAACCGTTTCAGATAACTCATCTTGCTGAACGTATTCTGAATCAGATATTCAAGTGCCTCATCGAGTGCGGGAAGCGCGGTCGATGACTTGAGCTTCAGAGGCTGACCAGCGACGAAATACTCTGCAGAAGCAAGCATCTCTCCAAGAAGCGTCGTCAATCGTTCCCGTCGCTGTCGATTGTCCTCCGCACAGTCCCGAATAATTCGTTTGATGGACTCCGAGAGCGTCCCATCGTTTTTGGTCGAAACGTATTTGTCTGTCTGTAGGTACGTCCGAAGTTCACGGCCCACACTTTCGTCGTTGCCGAGTCGAATCAGTACGTAGCCACCATCGGTCGAACTCTCCAGGATGGCTTTACCCTTATCGTACAGCTCGTAGTCGTCAGCCAGTGGCGTAATGACCGAGACAAGAAGTGCTCCGTCTTTCTGGTTGCCGATCGGGAACTGGTCGCACCGTCGATTGAATTCGAAGTCCATTTTATTCGCGCTGAATCGGTGTTTGCGCAGCCCCTTTAGCACGCTCTCAAAAATGATCTCGCCCGCCAGCATCGTCTCTTGGCCATTCGACAAGTCGACCTGTTTGATCTCTTTGTTGATGTCCCGCTCTTCGTTAGTTAAGAAGAAGTACAGGTCGCCGCTCCGACTGATCAATGTTTCCTTTTCGAGGCGACCGAGACTCTCTTCGATGCGACGGCGGAGGGCCAAACGGTCACCGTCGATTTGATCGAGGCAGAGGGTCACAAGGTTATCGACGTTCCCCTTCATCTCATCCACATAACGAATGAGGAACAGAACTCGAAGTAACTGAATATCAAATGGTTCCAGACTGGGATTCGTTGCCGCCTGATCGATGGTTCGTTTGACTGCGGTATCAAGGAACCCTTCGATGGACGGATAGAAGTCATAAAGCGGGGCCAGGACACCGACCTCGTTGATCGAGACTGTCTTAGCCGCCGATTGAAAGGCTTCCAGCATGGAACGCTCACCCTTGGCGAGATGTGCACCAGTTGCCCCTGCTTTTCGGATGGCCTCAAAAACTTTCTGGATCAGTTGGAATTGATAAGGGGCGAACGGATAGTTCTTGACGAAGTCATCGCTGTCTTTGAACTGACGGAAGGTCATTCCACAATCTTTGAACGTCAATTGATTCTTGAGGATGTCCCCTCGATGTTTGAAAACTGCTTCGAGATCCGCCTTTACGTCTGGCCGCTTCGCCAATAATCGAGATTGAATCACTTCATCGGCGTTGGCGCTGGACAGGGAAAGTGGCGGAAAGAAACGCCCCTGAATCTTGGAAAAGTCCTGCTTTTTCGTTTTACCCATGTCGCCGACCACGGCGTCCATGTCGGCTTGTGATGTCACGACGACCCATGACCTGCGACCGCACGTCGTTCCCAACTCTTCAGTGATGGTTTGCAGGCTGAGCATCAAGTGCGAGTCGGTCCCGATGAATTGACCCACTTCATCCACCAGGAATGCGATCCGATGTTGAGGTCCCTTCGAATCGATGTATTCCTTGACCCATTTGCAAAAGTTCTCGACTGACAGGGCAAAATTATCTTCCGCCCCGTCAATCCACTTCTCGGCAGCCGCTTGGCTCTGGCCCAGGGCTTCGCTGAAAGCTTTAACGACTTCATCCCGGTTGAACTGGTACGCATCCCGCTCAGAATCCCATTTCAAGCCAGTCAGTTTCTCGTAGGCAGCATGGAACGCCTTCAATTTCCCTTTGGATTCAAGGTGTCGCTCCATGTGGGCGATATGCGGATGGTCGCCACTGTAACCTTGCAACTCATTCAAAACCTTGAGGAACACCCGCAGAATGAGGTCGCGTCCAGTTCCGCTGCCGTGGTCGGCCTTACTGTCGATATTGAATAAGATGACGTCGGTGTTGGCAGCAACCGCCCGCTTGATGTCTCCGAAAAGCATCGCATCCTTGACCTTGCTGTCGAAGAACTCGACAGCCTGTTTGCTTTGCCCGTTGAACGAGTGCGTGCGATTGCTGAGCAGGTACGACAGAACCTTGAGGAAGTGCGATTTACCGGAACCGAAATATCCCGAAATCCAGATTCCCATCTTGTCCTGCGGACTGGCGGTTTTTCCCTGATTGGCATCGTCGAGATACCAAGAGATGAATTTGCGGAAGTGTTGGTCAAGCTCCCTTGTGATCACGAATTCGTCTAACTCTTGCCAGACTGACGAATCGTCCATCTGGTCAGCCTTCACGACCCCGTTGATCGGTCGGAAGATGTCGCGTTCGAAAAGGTTCTTGATGAGCATTGAAGACTCGCCCTGATGATTGATTACTGTGGAACAAGCCTAAAGGCCCGGTAGTAGTTGTCGCTCTTGATTTTGCCGAATAGCCGCAGCGACAGCCCGTCGTATCGGCCTGGGTAAAACATCACGAGGGGAGTTTCCCCCATCACTGGTTGAAGGTTATTCAACAGAGAGTGCGACCGTAACAGGGGCCACACGGTCCCCACACCAGAGAGGATTACGAGGTCGTGATCAGCGGGTTGGGCTACCTCGGCGAACAGACTGCTCAGCTTGGTTTCGTGCAGCGGGCCAGCGAGCGCCTTTTTAAGAGCCTCGTTCCCTTTTTCTCGCTGCATCTGAATCGCTTTGTCGAGCAAATTGCGACTTTTGAGATAGTCCATCACGAAGTCGAACAGGTCGACGTGTTTGACTCGCAGCCCGTGCCTCTTTTTTGGAATGTGTTCAAGCAGAGTTCGCAGGAAATCTCGAACCCGCAGTTCATCTTCTGGTGGGTAGTCGAAGATGTAGAACGGCGTTTCATTCCCAATTCCTTTCCCACTCAAGAAATCATCTGAAATGATCCTGTCTAAAATCTGGTTGAGTCGTTCGTTGAGGGGATCGCTCATGGGGCCACCTGGATGCATCGCAGGACGTATTGTTCTTTATTCACCTTCAGATATCGAAGCACCTGTTCGGCGATGTGAACCGTTTTCAGCTTTAAGCTGCGAGTGTTCTCGATGTAGCCTGCCTGGGCGAGCATCTGAAACACCGATGACCGAAGGCGTCGAACTGTCGTTTCGTTCCATTGGGGCATTTCGGGATCACGCTCCCGACAGCCTTCGAGATAATTCGTAAACAACGTATTTGTTAGCGCCGGGCTAAAGAGTCGGTATTGCTCAGCGACAATGATTTCCAGGAAGTCACCGAGAAGCGGACTGTGTTTCACTGACGCGGCGAAGATCGCATGGGTCGCGACCGTCCCGTTACCGTCACGGACCAGTTCCCACAGATTCGGCCCCATTGTCTCCAGTCGACGGCGAATCAGCGTCGTCAGACGGCGAGCGGTCGCCGGGTTGCGGGCCTGAAGGATATTGTTCGTGACAATCGCGTCCTTCCACCCTTCGGCGTCGACATGGCGCAGCAGCAAATCAGCAATGAGTCTGCTCTCCGGCAGCTTCAAAGCCCCAGCGGTAATGTCGGCCCGATATCGCACGTCCGTCACTTCGATCAATTGCTTCAGCCTCCCGAATGATTGGCCCATCGAGGCTGTTTTTTGCAGTAACTTCAGATTTCAGATTGTTCGTTGAATGAGCAGATTGCCATTTTGGCTCAGCCACTGCAAACCAACGCCCAAAATTCCTTTGATTTCAAGTTTTACGCTAATGCAAAAGGCAGGAATCCGAAAACAACAAACGACCAGATCCTGTCATAACTCGATGAAAAATGTGGGAGTCTCTTGGCTAATTTACAAATCACACCTTGAAACAAGTCGAATGATCGGAGCAAGAATCAATAAGATGTCTCGTTTTGGTTTTTGACCAGAAAAATGCTGAAGCACTCGGAGGTGTTTATGAATCGTGATCAAACGCAATTGCAGGCGGCACACGACTTAGGCGAAGCGATTCTTCGATTTATCCAGGCAATCGACTTTCCCGGAATGGAAGTCGACAGAACTCATTCGAAAGCGAGAAAAGGGGACAGGTCCAATAAATACACTGCGGTCGGCCAATAAGGACACAATGAAGAATCGTCAGAGCTGAACCTGTCCACTTTTCTGCTCCCTGGGGCGTCGACCTTTCCCTTCGGCAAGATTGGTAGCGATCGAAAGGTCAGGACGTTAGGTCAGCACGATTGAGTTGGTCTGACAGGAAATAAAATCCGCGCGGAAATGATTGCGAGATATCTGCCGTTTGATGCGCCAAGGTCACGGCCTTCTGACAGTCTTCCAGCTTGTCGAACATGAAAGCCATTTGTGGCCCGCTTCGATTGAGACAAACAAGATTGAGCAGGAGAACAGGTGAGCAGCGGACCGCAGGGTAGGCGTGTCGTTTCTCAAATCTTCTCTGTCAACTGATCCACTGTTCTCGTCTCCGCTGCTCTATTTTTTGCCTGAACCGCAAAAAATCGGGATGACAGGATTTGAACCTGCGACCTCTACGTCCCGAAGATACTGCCCTTCAAAAAAGGCCCATGGACACACCCCCCCCCTATGCGAAACTTGACGGCGCGCGCACGCCTGCACGCATGCGGTTTCGGGGGTGGGGAGGCCCCAGAAAGACGACCCCCTACCCCTTTTCGACGGCTGTATCCGGTCACCGCATACAGCGGCCGTAGGCTTTTTGGGCATACAGCCGCTGTGGGGTTGTCGAGCTGATGAGCGTCGGCGCTCGTCTTCAAGAACGGGCTGCCTTAATCCAGATCCTTTCGACTCTACGCTCGTTCGTTTGAGTCGTCGTCATACGATCGTGCGTCTTGAGTGACTTGAAGAGACGCGAATAAAGCGGCGATGGATAGCCGCTGAGCACCACGGTGCCCTTCAGGGAATGAAGGCACTCCGCAAGCTCAATGTGTTGAGCGTCGTCCATCTCGTAGCGATAGTCCTTTGGGGATGACCGAGTGGTTGCGACGTATGGCGGATCGACATAATGCAGTGTCGTTTCCGAATCGTTCCGTTGCATTACGTCAATCGCAGGACGATTCTCGATTACCACACATTTCAATCTTTCGACTACTTTCGCGAGAGCGTCAGGGTAATTCGCCCATTCGTGGCTCCTGCAGTTGCGATTCTTTATTGACGTCGAGAATCCGGTCTGTCGAAAGTAACCCGCCGTTCCAAAGCCGCAGATCGAGCGGAACATTGCTTTGCGAGCCCGCTCCAGGTTACTTCCCCCGGGTTGGAAGCATCGCTCAAACTCAGTCCTCGAGAAGGGGGTGAGCTTGAGAAGCTTTACCAGTTGATTCCCCCGGCTTCGAAGCATCCTAAAGAGATTGCAAAGCTCTTCATCCAGGTCGTTGTATACCTCGTTCCTGGATTCAGGCTTTCGCAAAAGCACCGAACCGCCGCCACCGAACGGCTCGACATAGGTTTCGTGAGGTGGGAAGAACGAGATTACCCACGGTGCGATTCTCCATTTGCCACCGTGGTATCTGAGCACGGGGCGCGTCGGCTTACACCGACCATCAAAGTCTTTCATTTGAAACAATCCATTGAATGATGAGCTGTTAAAGGCCGCACTGTCACTACAGGCGGCGGGAAGGTCATATTTTCGCGCGACGCTCAGTGGAGGACCGCGGGCGCGCTGAAGAATTCGACCTAGGTTTGCGCAGGACATGACATCGGCCCTCCGGGGTCGTGCATGTCGTCCTGTTGCAAGCAGGTCGACGTGTAGACCGGCCAAAGGCGCTAACCTTTGGCCGGTCGCTTTGGTTTCTCAGAACAACAAAACAACTGCCTTAAATTGATCCTCACTCGATCGAGCGTCGTGAATCAGCATTAGCCGCTCCCCAATGTCGGATCGCAGCCTGGTTAGCCAGTCGGGAGCCGGTTTCACCGACGTAACAATTCCGGACTCGCTTTTACTTTGGCCCCATGCCCGGGCCTTCATGGCCGCGATCGTCTCAGAGGGGTTCAGGTGCGAGATGTACCGCGATGTGATTGCCAGGTTGGAATGCCCGAGCTGCTGCTGAATCAAATGCATCGGGACGCCTTCGGAAGCGAGCTCGAACGCCATCGTGTGTCGAAGCGCGTGAAAGTGTGTTCTTTTCGTGATCCCCGCTTCCTTCGCCAGCCTCGGCATCAGGGCTCGAACATATCGATCGAGCAACACGCCACCGGTCAGGGTGCAAAAGACAGTCGCGTCCTGGTCGATTGCAAGAGTCGACCTGGTGGCGAGCCACTGACTCAGCACAGACCAGGCTCGTTGATCCAATCCAACCGTCCGCGACTTGTCGCCTTTTCCGTGCAAGATCCGGATCGTCTGTTGCTTCTCGTCCAGGTCCTTGGGCTTGAGAGCGATCGCCTCACTGATGCGCAGCCCGGCTCGCCAGCCCATCACGATGAGCGCTCGGTTCCGAATCCCGGTCGCTCCGTCGTTGCAGGCCGCGAGTACTCGAGTTAATTCCTCCGGAGTCAGAACTTCCGCTGCGAGCTTCTTCCCTCGGTTGGATCCACCATCGCCAATCGGCTCGGAAACCGCTCTGTCCGCCGTCCATTTTCGTTTGAGCCGACCGAGAATCGTTTGGACGGGACAGCCCAGCTCGGCAGCCCACGCCGTGATCGACTGAGTCTTTCCGTTCGCCTTCAGGGGACTGCTTGGTGCGAGCTGCTTTGCCATGTGATTTCTCCAGAAATCACATTTGGGTTGCGCTCTTTAGCAGAATGTCATAAAGTCCTACGAAAGGAGTCAGTCATGCCTAACGATCAAGTCGCCCATGTCCCGAGCCCAAGCAATGTTCAGACGAACTCCCCTTGTTGGGTCTATCGTTACGAGAACTGGACGGAGGCGTTTTTTCAGAGATGGATTGATTCATCATCCCGAACAACGGCCCTGGTTGTCACCAAAGGCGGGCGCCCGCAAGAAGTCGACATGACGCACATCGATTTTGGGGCTGATCGTCCGAAATATCCTGCCGATCATAATTGAGTACCGCTAATGTCTGTTAGCGGTACTCGGCTGGACCGTTTCGGAACTCAATTCCGAGCACATTCAGGCGTTCATTGGATCCGCAAGACGCCGATTCCCAGTCCGTCTGTTTCCAAAATCGGTGTGTGTTGCAGTCGAAGTTGTTGCCACAACCGCTTGACCTCATCCAGGCAACGGACGTCATGAAACCAGACAAGACTGCCAGGGGAAATGAACGGTTGAATCAAGTTCCAATCCGCGAGAACGCCCTCATAACTGTGGTCCCCATCAATGCCGACCAGGTCGAAAGTCAGTCCGAGATTCTTCAAAAAAAGGGCGGCTTCGGGCGAATGACTATCGCCAATGAACTGATTCACATTTGGCACGAACTGGCTGTTGTGTTCTGTCCAAATTGGAAACCTCTGATGTTGCCCGTCGTCGATCACAACGGACTTATGGATTAGTACCTGCTCTGTCAGAAATCGGATGGTACCGCCTGCAGCCGTGCCGATTTCCAAATAAGCGTTAAACGGTGCGTAAGCCGAAAGAAGACAGGCAAGTCGGGCGAGTTCATCGGGGAATTGCTGAATGCAGTAGCCACCCTCAAAAAGATGGTGGAAGCCGTTCACCTGGTCTCCGCCTGCCGCATGAATGAGTCCAATTAGTGTTGGCAAGAGTTTTTGATTCGGTGGCATACTAGTCACAATTCCATTTTCGGTTACTAGGCCAGGCGACTACGGACTTGCCTGTGAGTTCCGCGATCCGCTCGGCCTGGTAGTCGTCAGATTCCACGAACAGCGTCGAATGGTAAAGTCTCGAATAATGCTCGGCTTTGTGACGAGGACCGGCGTCTTGAGTCTGGTTGCGATGAAGATTACTGTCGAAGCCGTTGAGCATGATTAATTGACCGACGTCAACCCCATGCTTCTTCAGCCAAAATTCTGTGACGCTTCGGTATTTCTCCAGCCTGGCTGTGACGATTTGACCGACTGTATTGGTGGGGATTTGCAGCGGCTTAGCTGTCTGCATCCAATTGATGTATCGCTCCTCATTGTGGTCAATCTCGGTTGATGGGCAATCCTCACAAATGACTCCATCAAGGTCGAAGCTCTGTTGGATGGAGAATGTGTCGTGCATCAGGTTGTGTTGGAACGTTTGCCGCACATGACGGAACTGCTGGAAACCGTAATCGATCGCGCTACGGCCGTTGGGACCATAGTACAACGCACCGTATTTGATTTTGATGTCCGTGCGGTGTGAGAGCTTTGGTTTGATAGTGTGTCTCATTGTGCCACCAGACCATGAGGTGTCGTCAACAACGAGGATGGTTCCGTCTGTATTGTGTGGCTTGCCCATTCGGCGACGGATTTGCTCTTTCCAGGGGCTTTCCCCGTTGATCAGCGACGACAGTTCGATGTAATGGCAATTGCGACTTGACGCGAGCGCGTGAGCGATGGGGATGCCTGAACGTGGCACGCCACAAAACCCGATGATGTCGGTTGGAAGCTCCCGTGACCAGGCGAACGCATCATGCCAGACGTCATTGATTGATCGATAATAATGCCGCTGGATCGGCTCAACGTAGTCACTGCAGAGAGTACAGGTCTGCACTGTTTGTTTTTTGCAGTACCTGCCGATCGAGCATTCACCGTGGACCGTGCATGAATGGACGTTGACCTGGCTGCCACGGGTTCCGCAAAGATTGGACAGGTCCTGCCTGATCACGGGACCGAGATTTGCGCAGGATGGTCTACCTGTTGGCTCGAAGAGGCGGCAATCCTCACACAACGGGAGTTTGCCACCAGACCGTTCGTGGAATGTGGAATCCGCAAGGCACGAGCCCAGTTTTTCACAGCTGTGAATCTGGAACGATGGCAGCTCGGCATGCCGACGTGTTGATTTGACCGGTCCCAAAAAACGGCAA
Organism: uncultured Schlesneria sp.; assembly: GCA_903858935.1. Classification (GTDB taxonomy): domain Bacteria; phylum Planctomycetota; class Planctomycetia; order Planctomycetales; family Planctomycetaceae; genus Schlesneria. The sequence continues at coordinate 34,178 of CAIOKO010000220.1, forward strand.
CCTGTTTCAGACACAAATTGTCTCCATGACTTCACCAATCGCTGATGGGTAACCAAATTCGTTGCAAAAATTCAGATAGGGATCGTTGACGAAAGGGACTGTGGTTGGGCTCGTGAACGAGGCACATCCGCAATTTGCACTGCATGTTGGAAACAGGATTCCTGGAAACCGTTCGTCGGTATAAGCCTCTGCCCATACGACGAACTGGCCTGTAATCCCCGTGTTTGTACCCGTGTAACCAGCGGGGGCAATATCAACAGCGATATACAGGCAATTGCCCGTGCACGATGAAGACCCGTAAGGGTAAGGGAGTGGGCCTGGATAGACGGAGATCGATTGGCATGGGATAGGCAGATAATTTTGATCGGCTGATTTTTTTGTTAGCCCGCCGGTACGGATCACTGATGTGTTGCCGTTAACATTGACCTCTCGTAACGACACCCACGTGCCTATACCGTATTTGTCACCAATCGCGTGGGCATGTCCCCACTCGTATGATCCGGCTGAAGATCGTTTGTCAAAATTGACATGCCCAACCGTGGAACCTGAGACGTAGACGGCATTGGAATTGTCAACGGCCAATGATCGGCCATCACAGAAATTGGACCATTGCAGCACGCCATTGATGTCCCACTTTCTCACTGTGGTCCAGGTTGTACCGCACATAATTGGGCCGCTGCCAGAATACGGGAGTTCGTATGTGTTCATCAGGCCGGCGGCTAGGATTGATCCATCGCCATCAACGGCGATGTCGTAGACATTACTCAACGCACCCACGCAATACCCCCACTGGTCGAGTGGCGGGTCGACACCCGGTGCATATGTAATTCTTAGATCTATTTCGGACGCATCGCGTGGAGCTCGTTTTTGTTTAACACCTCGCATGATGATCGTTGGAAAAGCAATCATCGTTGTCAGCGGCAGCTCTCCGGCGATTCCAAAATAGTCTCGGCCACCGAATCGACGAATGATTCTCGGTGCGCGTTCGAGGGGATAGGCCACCGGGTCGGAAGTGAAAGGTGCCACAAATTCATAGACGTTTTCCGTGGCGTTCACGAAGTGGTAATCACCATCTTCATTAACGACGAACGAGGTCGCAGTCGCGGGAGCTCCGAACCCAAATCCGCTTGAGAACGTTGGGAACGTGCGAACGGCAATCAGGCTGCCTGACGGAGACAGCACCACAATAGCCTGCAGGATTCCCCATGGTGCAGTTGATCCAAAAGCGTAATTGATTGTCGCTTGGAGCAGACAATGCACGTTGCCGTCCTTGTCGATCACGATTTGCTGGACGATCCCATTGTTGTATGTGTGCCCCGCACTCGTGACGTCGTGGAGCAAATCTCGTTGCCACACAAGCGAGCCGTCAACGAGCGAAAACACTCGGAAGTCCCAATACGTCGAACCATCAGCACTGACGCGCGATCCGCCCACGTAGACATTGCTGGAATCGATTGCCTGGCAAGTGACGTGATTACCCCAAGACCACGTGGTTTCAAGGGCCGACGTGTGGATCGGGTCGTAGCCGTCAAAGAAATTGGCCGACCAAATCACGCTTCCATCGAAGCGATAACCCCGCGTGGTATAGTCCCCACAGCATCCACATGGCCTTCCCATGATTAATTGCAATCCAGCCAGATGACGCGAAACTCTTTACCGATCCGAATCCAGATGGCATACGTACCTACCGCTCCGCTCAATCCCGTTGAACGATTTGTCAGGGTGTAGGTATCACTCGCATCAGTCCCGTTCGCCATCGGAACCGGGTCAGCCGAACTCCCCGCGACGGGAACCCATCGGACCGCTGTGCATTGAGTCGGTGCCGTCTTACCGTTCGAAGGCGCAGCCAGAGCCGACGTCAATTCCCCTTCATACAGTCCGAATCTCTTCACGCCCCCGTAGTCCGGGAAATCGACAGGATCGCCGTGATTCAAGACGCGACGAGTCGCATCCAGGACCTTGCGAGCTGCTCGCTCCGTAAATTCAACCCGCTTGGATGCCATCCTTAGCCCTTGCGTGTCACTGGCGTGAAAGTGTCTTCCAGGTGGAAATTGTAATTCGACGCCTGAATGACCCGAATATAGTTCGACCCCAGCACGAGCGGCACTGTTCCAGGAAGAGTCGTCTTGTAACGAGGGGGCGAAGTCAGATAGGTCATCGTCAGACCGACCGCACCTGCTACGCCGAGATACCAGATTCCCGACCCCGTCGAAATGAACGCCCCATTCCCGACGCTGGTGTTGAGGCTGAATGTGTTCGCGTCGATGACCGTGATCGTCCAGGCTCCGTTCGCGGCCGCGTTGCCGAGTACGCTGGTAATCACCACCTGGTCACCCGTCGCGCGACCATGAGCCGCCGAAGTGACCACGATCGGCGAAGCATTCGTCGCATTCGTCACGACCCCCGTCGTGTCCGTCCGACCAATGGACAACGCCAGAGCCATGTCGACGACCGGTGAAAAGTCATCGGCGAGCTGTACCGCATCGCAAATGAATTCCATGTCATTCTGAAGATAGACGTTCACAACCGCTCCTTGATTTCGCCCGAAATCACTTCGGTGCCGAATGCGTTCCCGACGTGATTTTCGGCCTCGTTGATGTGTGAAACCGCACTTTCGCCACGATCAACAACTCAAACACGATCGCCATCGCAAACCGTCGAGGCTTTGGCGTCCCGGACAAAGCATCTCCCGAAAAAGATCCCTCCCCAAGCGTCATGGCAGCCTCACTGTCGCTCGCCAGGTGCGAGCTGCCGGCGTGATCGATCCGGACGAACAATTCATCAACCTCACCGTCACGGTATTGGCGGCTGAAACATAACCACACCAGGCGAGGTTCGCTTCTGGCGAGCCGTTCGGACTCACCACAACCTCGCTACCAACCGTCGCGCCTGCCACGGCGATCGTCTGTTCTGAGCTGGCCCCGGCCGCGATCGCCCCGAAGGTCAGGGAAGCCGTCGCTGACAACGGCTCGAACTTGTTGGCAACCAACGCCGGAAGGCAGTTTCGTACATCCTTCATTCCCTGGTCGAAGTTCACCAGGGCGTTCGCGTTCGACGATGCGTAAACAGCCGTTCGAGCCAACACATATGACCCGCTGACAAGCGTCACTCCGCTCGACAGCCCCGTCTCCCACTGATTCAGTGTCGGATGAGCGATCACATAATAGAACGGCACGCCGGCACCAAACGCCGCGAAACACGACTGGTACCCGACGACGGGGCCGAGCAGCGTAATGTCCGCCGTCCCCGTCGATCGACTTTGCTCATAAACCCGATCGGCAAAATACATTCTCGCTCCTTCATCCCGGCAAGCCGAGCCCCCACAGGTCGATCGAATTGACCGTATTGAACGTCTTAAAGGTTGCTCCGGTCGGCAACGACGACGCGGCCACCTGGTGGCCGTAGGAATCCAACGGCACCGGCTCGCTTACAGGCTCGTTGTACTGATCAACACAAGGAGTTCGTTCACCCGCTCCGCCGAACTTGTATAGACCCGCATTCAGCAGCGTCGACTGCCACCCATCCTGCTTCCAGGCAAATTCGTAGGTATAGGCGAAGTACTGCACCTGATTCCGGTACTCCATGCGGTTCTTGATCGATCGACACTTCAGCGTCCCAGGCGCCGCCCCGCTGTAGGCGACAGAATTGGTCGCATGCCGATAAAGTCGATCACGAGCGAAATCACGTCTCGGTTCGTTGCGAGTGAACCGTACAATCTCGATCGACCGTTCCCCCTCGACGCCCCCGATCAAATCGCCGACGGCGTTCGCAATCATGGTACCGTCACGGTCTTTGAAGAGCGGGAACGTTACCAGTTCGTCGTCAGATTCAATAATCACATCATCTGCGAACGGATCATCGTTCTCGCGGTCCTTCTGGTCTGGACCGGGAGTGTCATTGTTCCACTCGACCAAAATCAGATATGTCCAGGGGTCCCGGTTTGTCTCTTCCTGAATATCGATCGACCGGCAAAGACAGACAGCATCCGTGCCACGTCGCGAAAACGAGCCAATTCCCATCTTTTGGAAAAACTGCTGGCCAACGTCGAGTTGCTCAGCCTGGTAAGAGCACGAGGCCCGGAAAGATTCGACGTACGAGCGAACGACCTTGCCGTTTGAATTAACGGTCATCTTCAGCTTGCGGCCGTATAACGGTTCCACCGTGAACGTCGACATGAGGATCTCCAAGAATCGCGGCGGCTTCCAGCTGCCGACGATCAAGGATAGTCAATGACCGTCACGTTTGCACTATCCGCATCAGCCAATGAGGCCAAAATCGTATTTGCCTTTTCCGCCGCTCGTGCCTGACGCTCAGCCAGCGATTCCAGCTTCTTGTTCGGATTCGTGTTGCCGGCCACGATCCCTCGCAGAATGGCCGACTGGGATTCTTTCGACGCAGCGGCGATCGCTTCCAATGGACGACCGGTATTCTTGCCCGGTTTTTCGTCGTCCTTTTCTTCCCCTTTGACCAGGTCATTCGCCGCGAGCTGCTTACCTCGAGTAAATTGCTCGTCGGTAATGAAGCCGCCGGCATTCAGCTTGTGCAGGTCCTCCAATTCCTTCTGGAACTTCTCCGCTGGAGACTGAGTGCTCTGAATGATCTTGTCGCGAGCCGTCATCAGCTCCTTCATCGTCTTGGCCTGCTCCTGGAGCTGCTCAATCTCAGCGATATCCTCATTGGACGCACCGGCCTGGCTGAGTTTGCGGCGTTCAAGCTCATCCTGAGTCACCCCCGCGATCTGATCCCGCAGCGCGCGAATCTTCTCCGTCGCTCCGCTCAATTCACCGATCTTGTCCGTGATCTTTGCAATCTTCTCAGGGCCTCCCATAAATTCGAAACCCTGCTCACTCATCATTCGAGATTTTTCATTGAGGTCATTTAACGACTTCCAGAGCTCGTCGACAGGACGCTTTGCCGTTTCCGCTGGAATCCCGATCGCCGACATCGCGTCGACCTTCGATTGAGAAAACGCCTCCTTCTTTTGCAGCCCGGCTCGATAGTTCGGCGTTAGATCCGGCTTGGCTAGCTCCGTTCGAATCGCCTGCAGGCGATCAATCTCTGCCGACAACGCCGATTGATCCGACCCGCCGCCGATTTCCTTCAGGGCCTCGCCAGCCCCTTTGGCTGCCGATGTCACGCCCATCAGCTTCATCGACGTCTGGTCGAACATCAAATTGAGCTGCTCGGCAACGACGACAGCTCCCATAATTCCCGCTGCGAGCATCGCCCAACCGACCGGGCCGCTCAATGCTCGTAACACAGCCTGAGCCTGTGCCGCCGCAAATAATGCCACGCGGATCGCCGTCAGTCCTGCGACGAACCCGACGATGATTCCCCCGATCGTGATCAGGTCGTTGGCATTCTGTTTGATCCACTGAGACCAGCTCTGCAAATATACGATCCCCTCGGAAAGAATCTTCTTCAGATCGAACGTCTCAATCAGCTGCTGGCCGATCTGGCGGAGTACTCCGTCGATCGTATCTCGCAGTGTGCTCCACTGTCCGGCCATCGTCCCCGACTGCCGATCAGTCATCCCATAGAATCGGCCCCCTTCAGTCGTCGCGTCCCTGAAAGCCTGCGTCACTTCTGCCGTTGAGATTCCGCCGGCTTCCATGCGAGCCTTCAAAGCTGACATCGTCTCACCCGTTCGTTTGCTGATTTCGACCAGCGGATTAAAACCGGCATTGATCATCTGATTCAAATCTTGACCCATCAGGCGACCGGCACTCGACGATTGCCCAAACGCCAGGGCGAGCGAATGCAGCTTCTGCTCGTCACCGCCAGCGATGTCCCCCAACATTCGGAGTGTCGGCAATGACTGTTCAGCGGCAATGCCGAAATTCAGAAGCAGCCTGGTCGCCTCGGTCCCACCGGCCAGCGAATAAGGGGATTTGTCGGACCACTGCTGCAGCTCGCCGAGAATCTTCTTCGTCTTTTCTGCCGAACCGGTCAGAACCTCGAATGAGACGGCCGCAGACTCCGCGTTCGATGCGAGCTGCAGGCCTCGACCGAACCCCGCCAGGCCAGCCCCGATGCCGAGCAGGTTCAGAGCACTGCTCGCAACTCCGCGAATCACTCCCGGTACCGCCCCAAATTCAGAGCGAAACTGCGACGTGTTGCCGAGCAGGTTTACGACCAAAGATCCAACGGTTGCCATGATGTTTTGTGCCACTGCTTGAGCGTCTTCGGTCAAGCAGTGCTCTTAAAACACTGCTTCTCCGAAGACTCCGAAGCAGTGGCACGGGACTATCTCGCGCCCCACTGTTGCGCAAGCATTTCCAGCTTCGCCATCTGCAATTCCGGATCTTCCCAGCCGAGATCTTCCCTGTCCTGGTCAGCTCCGGCATCCGGTTTATCAAACGGCATCAACGATTCCGGCTCAAGGCACGGATCGCCGCCGACCGCATGAGCCACAACCGCGTCGATCGCGATCGCCAGCATCGCGTTCCGCAGATCGGCCCGTCGATCGCCAAACGGCCGCAAACGGCCAAAGATCCGCCATTCTTCGAACTGAATGGGCGTGATCGATTCCAGCATGGCGTCGACGTCGACATGACCCAGCTCCAAAGCAAGTTCGAAAGCGAACATGCGAACCGGGTCATCGGTCAGTTTTTTTCAAGATCCTTCAGATCGTCCTCGCTGATGTCATTCAGCTCCTGCGAGGCTTTGACGATCGATTCCAGGATCGCCGCGTCGACTTCCTTCAAGGCTGCAATGTCGTCGTCCGTGAAAAGAGCGTTGCCCGACTCGTCAATTACTGTAGCAACAACAAGTCTCTCACGAATCTCGGCCGCTCGATCGAGTCGCGTCTTGCCGGTTTTCGGATGAGCGAACTGACTTTCGAAATCCGCTCGTTCCCGGGCACTCATCGACCGAACGACAACGCTTTTGCCAGCCAACTCCGGATCGGGATGATTCGCCGAAATCCTGACAGTCTTGGTTCGCCGGCTGCGCTTCTTCAACAACGCTTCACGAGTCAAAAACGCCATCAGAAAAACTCCTTCGTAGCATGGGCTTAAGCCCGTGCACCTTTTCGGCGAAGAAAGCACGGGCTTAAGCCCATGCTACAAATTAAGCCTCGGTCGAATCCGAACCGTCTTCGGCTGCCCTTAACGCTCGTGCAGCCAAGCCAGCCTCGCGATTTTTCTGATAGACCTCGAACTTCGCTTTGGCTTCCTCGTCCACCGGCTCGGCGTTGGGATCTTCGCCATACGTCAAATAATGAGCATCGGGATGATCGATCACCGTACCCTTGAGCTTCGGGATCACCGGCCAATTCGTGACCTCGTCCTTTGGCTTCTTTGGATTATAAGCGGGGTTCGGCCCCTCACAGTTCTTGATCAATCGCACTTTCATGGCAAACTCCTAAAAACGGTTGAACAGAAGGCGACGAAGGTAACGAAGGAGGAAGTCAAAAAAGGAAGGAGCGGACCTCTTCGGCTTCCCCTTCGTTACCTTCGTTTCCTTCTGTTCAAAATCCTGGTTCGATTAAGCCGGCGTGTTGTACGTCGAAACGGAACTCAGCTTAACATCAAGTGACGCTTCCAGGCCGGCACTCACGGCGGCGGTTGGTTTGAACTTCTTGATCGCACCAGTAAACGAGCACTTCAGCGCTGTCGTCGCCCCGATATTAGGATTCGTGATTTGCCACGATTCCTTAGTCTTAGCGGCCCGGCTCGTCAGCAATTTTTGATGCACGCTGTCGAGCGGATCATAAAACAGGTCGGCACTCATGGAGCCTGGCGTGCCGAACCCAGTTGGCTCGCCGTCTTCCTTATCCGTCGAATCGAGAGCGGTTCCGTCGTAGAACTCGGTCTCGTCGTCAGGAAAATCGATCTTCTTAACCTGGCCCACAGTGGTGAAGACAGACGAAATCGACAGTTGTAAGACTGTCCCTTTGGAGATACGTTTCGTGGCCATCGTCACCCTTCCAAATTCGTAGCATGGGCTTTAGCCCGTGCATCAATTCGCAATGTAAAACACGTGAATCTCAATCTCGACCACATACTCACCGGTTTCGCGGCCGTCATCGGTCGCAGCCCATTCACCTTTGCGGTCAAGTAGCTCAATCCCATCAATGAAACCGCCAGCCGTTGCGCCTCGAAAGGGCTCCAGCACAGCCTGAGCCTTGTCAGCCAGGTTGTTCGCCGAAAGACTCGCCAGCGTCACACAATCGACGAGGATCTTCACCCAAGCCGTCTTGCTGCTCCCGCCGAGATCGTTCTCGTACTCAGTCCCAGTCTGATGAATCTCCACCCCGCCCAGACTTCCCGTGAAAACATCGTTCTGGCTCAACTTGTCAGGGCGAATGGCCTTCGTCCCGGTCTTGTTGTTGGTGACCACCAGGTTCGTCACCGTCGAGTTCGCATTCAGCAACGCCACCAGATCCGCCGCAATAGACATGATTCACTCCTTGATTTCGCCCGAAATCACTTCCCGACCGCCGCTTCCTCAATCCCCTGTTTCAGTACGGTGATCATGTGCGCGACGGCCTTTGACCCCCGAGCGGTGTAGGCTCGCCCCACGAAATCATCCGCTGGCATCCGGCCTCGGTACGCGATCGCACCGCCGGTCTTTTTTGTGATCCGTCCACCGCCACGAACCTTGCGCGAAACTCGACCCGTGTACCGATCTTTCGACCCCAATGCCAGCAAATGAAAATGAGGAGCAAACAACCGAGCCTTCGCCGCTCGTGCCCCCTTCATCTTCTTGCCGACGCCAACACCGGCTAGAGCCTCGACCTGGCTCGTCTTCCGGATCTTTTTCAGCCGGCTGCCGATATTGGCTTTAATCCCGCGAGTCGAATGCCCCTTTGTCTTGGTCGGACGAATCTGGAACTTGATTTCGTCCCGCATCTCGCCGGAGCCTTTGGTCAACGCCTTTCGAGAAATACGCGTCGCGTCCCGACTCGCCAGTTGTTCGAACTTGCGAATCAATTCCTTGTCGCCCGTGATCTCGATCAGCCTTTGGCCTTGGGAGCGGATTGTCATCTGTGCTTTCCCCTACACCCTAGCCCGGCGGATCGAACAAGCCTTTGGCAATTCTCGTCGACCACTGCATCGATCGAATCGAACGGCGCATCCAATATCAGGTCGCGAGATAAGAAGCTTTCGTAGCCCCAATCCCCTTTTCTGACGCGAATTTTGATGCCTATTCCTTCGACGGATTGAATCGACACATCGATTCCATTCAGCACCGCAAGTCGAATCGCGTTCATGCCTGGATGTACTCCTGGCCCATCAACTGAATCTCTCGAATCTTGCCATCCAGCGGCTTCACAACGATCAGATTCACAACCCGACCACGCCAAAGGAATCGCATGCCAGGCGTGATCGCACGAGTAACGCTGTCACTAACGATCACAGCCACGTGCGTCATCGATGCGTCGATTTGTCGACCGCGAAATCGTTCGGTACCAGACGTCTGTTCTACGTCGGCGTAACGCGTGCAATACAGACTCCACGAATGCAGCGGCTGGCCGCTGGCATCGTCGGACATGACCGCCTGCTGAATCGTGATCAAAAACCGACGCTTGCCAGCAGGCATTTCCGGTCTACTTTCTACTTACTCAAAACTACTATCTAGCCGTTTCGGCTCAGTGCCATCGAATCCCATCAATCAAGCTGTCATAGCCCAGTTTGATCTTATCGCCCACCTGCCCGACCGCTTCACGATTCTCAAACCAATGCCCCACCAGCAATCGCATCGCATGCCTCGCCATCGCCGGAACGGCGGCTGCCGACGCCGCTCCGCATTGGAAAAGAACTTGCACCGAATTGATCTGCACTCGGCAGATCGGCCAGATCAACCCATAGGTCGGAGTGATCCGAACAGGGTACGTCACCAGGTCGGCGATGTATATCGCAGGATCCATCGTGGCCCATACCCCGGACTGATTGAAATACAGAATCGACGTGATCGACGTGACCGGCTTGATGGGAATCTCCATCGCCTGCATCGCTCCGCCATACAGCCAGGGCTGCGACGGAAACGGGTTCATCAAATTACGCCCCCGGTTCCCCGCATTAGGGAACTGGTCCAACCAAATTCGCCGAGTCTGATTCATGAAAGCCCGCTCAGAATCGGATTCGACCTTTTCTCGTGCCACCTGGATCAACCAGGTCAAATCCTGGTCATAATCCGTCACACCATCCAAACGACACTGCGATTTAGCCTCGTCGAGCGACAACGGCTCGACGGTTGGCTGAGTCACAATCTCGAAAGCGAAAGGAATTCTGTCCATTGTTCAAAATTCCGTGTGAAAATGTGCGGCGAAGTTGCGCCCGAATTGTGTCCGTCATGGGACCTATAGGACTTATGGGACCTATGGGACCTGTTCCTCAAGGCTTGGCCTTGGCCTTGGCCTTGGCCTTTCCTAATGCAGTCGTTGGCGCTGCATTGGGATCATCGGGAAGGGCATCGTCATCGTCGTCTTCGTCACCAGCCAAAGCACCGGCTGCCACCGGCACTGCCGTCGACGTCACACTGACAACTGGAGCAACTGACGGATCAACTGTGCCGGAAGCCGCCAGGGCGACTGGCTTATCGGCATCGTCGACGAACGTTCCCATTCCACCCGAATAAATTCGACCAGCTTCCGCCGGATCGACGTCTACAATATCACCGGCAGCCTGAGCGTAGTTCACACCAGCTCGCCCGCAGCTCAATTTGATTTTCATAAAACACTCTTTCGTGAAGGCAAAGGGAAAGAACGGGACCGATCTTATCCCATCGGTCCTATTCGTCCCATAGGTCCCATCCAAAACAGACTGAAGCCCATTGTTGTACGGACAACAATTACGCCTGTTGCATGTAGACGATCGGGTGAGTCCCGGCGTCTAAAACCTTCGAATCCAATCGAATGAAGCTGATGAACGCTTCCTGGTCGGTATCGGCGTATCGCTCGCTCAGCCGGCGAGCTCGTACTTCGCCGACCATACGCACCTTGAACTTGCTGAAATCGCCAGCCAGGAGTGTCTTGTTCCCGGTCGCGATCGCTGCCATGTCCTGGTTGCGGTACAGCGGTCGATTGTTCAGCAAGTCGGGAGTTCCCGAATTGGCGAACTGTTGCCAGAGGTAACGGCCGTACGAATCCTTGATCTTTCGCAGAGCAAGAATCGTCGAATCCAAGCACATGTAGCCCATGTTGGCACGATAGGCCACGGGGACGGCGTGTTCCAGTGAGATCACTTCGTCAAATGCGATCGCCGTGGCAGACGCACACGTGATGCCGAGCGAAGCACCGGTCACGATTCCTTGGGGCTGGCTGGTACCAGTACCCGTCGTGAGATATGTATTCGTGACACGGCCCAACCGAGTACCGCATTGACCGCCGATTTCCTTACCCATGTCAAACGCCGAATCTTGGAGCAATTCAGCACTGATCTGGACGAGCTTGGACGAGAACTTGTACGCGTTAAAGGTCGTCTGTCCGAACGTGGGAATGACTGACGCATTAACAGTCGTCGCTTCCGACAACAGCTCGCCAGTGTTGCCAGTGTCGTTGGTGGTTCCTTTTGATCATCACGGGGAATTGAAATCATTCTTACTGCCCTCAAGATTTAGCGGGTGAAAGTGGCTCGAAAACAAAAGCTCGACCGAGCTTTTTGAAGCCTATAAGACCGAATCTCACCGCACGCGTTGCATTCTTCAGGGCGGCTGTCTCATTAATTCCTAAAGCCTCTGCCAACTCGCCACGGCGAACGGGGCGACGAGCTTTGTTGACATACTTGGCTACTTCCAAATATGCGCGACCGGGCCACAACTCGGCGTCGCCGAATGGAAAGGCATCTGGACAAAGTTCAGGAAGGAATTGCACTTCGCCCGTGATCGGATCAATGGGAATATCACCCGAAAACCTCACGTCCATCACCTCACGCTTAATGGTGATTCTTTGGACCGTTTGCCGTATGGCCATCGCCAGCAATTGCCTGTCGCAGATATGCAAATTCTCGCGGAGAGCCTTGAGGGCCTCGGGAGAATGAAGCGTCAATCCCGCTTTGGAAATTGACTTGTTCGGGGCACTTGTTTTTCTCTCACCCTGAAGCCTTTGGTTAAGCTTCTTAACCTGACCCCGCCATTCGTCAAGCAGCTTTGCGATTGCAGAGAAGTTCTCGCTTTCCGCGAGCGCTAGATTCTGCTCGCCCCTCGCAATTTTGGATTGTAGTTCCATCAACTGGGCCGACTCTGCCGACGCGCCTCCCTTCTCACTGCTCTTTCGATCCAGGGCGATGCAAAGCTTCTCCCGATTTTCTTCGCAAAGTACTTTCTCTGCGAGCATTCGAAGTATCATGGCTTCCATTGCCACGGCGGAAATGGAGACCGGCCTTTCACAGACTGCAATCCCGGTCATTGATCCCTTGCATTCATAGTTCGTCCTATGGCCGACCATGCCTCTTCCACAATGGCCACAGACCAACACCTTTGAGAGAAGGAATGTTCCAGCCGCACAACAGGCGCTGCGCGATTGGTATGCGGAACTCAACACCCCATTCGCGGTATCGAAAGTGGAAAGTGAAACCAAAGCATCATGGGCCTCAGCAGTAAAAATCGTTTCCTCAGCTCGGGCGAATTTTCCTTCGGGGTTTACTCCGAACCGCGTCACTCCGATGTAAATGGGATTCCTGATAATTCGCTTAATGGCAAGGATGGTGAACATATTCCCGCGCGCCGTTTTCAGCTTGCGCTGATTCAGTTCGCGAGCAATCGCTCGCAAGGACTTCCCTTCGATGACTGATTGGAAAATGAATTGTAGACCCTTGATCACATCCGGGTCGGACGATGGTGACAGTCTCGTTTTCCAGGACGACGGACACGAAAATCGCTCCCAACAGGCGGCGCGTTTTACGACTTTCCCGGATTCGTCAATGAACTCCCGATCGTATCCCCACGGCGTCGGTCCAAAATGAACGCCTTTTGAAGCCTTCAAGACCTTTCCTGAGAGAGATCGCTCGGCGATTCTGCGGGATTCGTTGTGAGACTCATTTTGGCCAATGAGCGCCATAATCTGACCGGAAACATCATCAAGTTTCATCTCCCCCTTCGTTACAGAAACAATTGCCACACCACCGTTCTTTAGAATCTTCCAATGTTCGGCGGCATCGAAAAAATCTTCCCGCGAGAACCGGCTTGGTTCCCAAACGAGAATCGCCTTGAACTCTCGTTTGGGCGCATCCTTCATCATTCGCTGAAACTCGGGGCGGTTCTTCGATTCCGTACCCGTTAGGCCATGATCTTCATACCATCGAAGAATCTGGTATCCACAGCGCTGCGCCATATCGACGATTTCGCCCCGCTGTCGTTCTGGCGAGTCTTTCTGGTCATCCGTTGACATGCGGATATATCCCACGGCAGGGATTAAGGGCGAACCTGTCGCCTTTGGTGTCGTTTTCGATTTCATAATCTCTTTCTCCTTTTGTTGAAAATGGGGCACGGTTTCACGCATCAGAACCGCTCTGATCTGGATTCCGTATTACCCAAGGGAACACACCCCTTTGCGGGGCGGTTGCAGTCGTCTGAAGGCTTTTCGGGTCGATCTATATCAAGCCGCCGTCTTTGCGCCGCGAGGCTTTCCGACTTTCGCCTTAGGCGAAGCGGGTGATTCTTTCGGGGTCGCCTTTGGCTGAAGTGTTCGCAATTCACAAGCCAGTTCGAAGAATCGATTCGCGAGGACATCCCGGTCGGATTGCTCCAGCGTCAGTAGAGGAAGACTTGCAGAGAAGGCATCCAGAGACTTTTGAAGCGCTTCGATTGTCACTGGAACGGTCTGAGCGCTGGCCGCATTAACGGTCGATCCTTTTGACTCCCCTTTTCGAGAGACGCCAGCATCACGCCTTGTCGGCTGGAAACTCGCGTCTTCACTCAGCGCCTTCTTGACGATCGTGTAAGTGATCGTCTCACCGGCGCGAGCCCGTTCAATCATCGCCTCGGAAATCTTCGCGGGAATGTTGGTTCTCGCGAGCATAATAATTGCCGATGGTTGGAATTTCGCGAGGCAGTCCAATTCACCAAAGACGCGCGCTGTCTGCATATAGTTTGCTGCCGTCGACTGCTGCCAGCAAAACTCGCATTCGATCCACGCTCGAAAGAGTTTCGGCGTGGCTAACATTCCTTCACGAATTCCGTTCAATCGCTTGCCGATCTCGACGACTGCTTCAGTGGAAGTTCTCAACAGTTTATTGATTTGATCGGCCTGCTTTTTGGCCTCGGTTCGGAGTTTCGCGTCTTTCACAATGTCATAGTTAAAGCCGATTTGGTTACTCATAACTTCGATCCCTTTTTTAAAATTCAATCATTCGAACAAGCTTCGCCGAAACATTCAGCGAAACGATCAAGCCTGCTTTGGCAATCGCTTTGAAGTCGCCTTCGTCACGCGGGGGACTGCTTCGACTTCGATCACGGAATGGAAACCATTCATTTCATCCTTCAGAACTTCAGTCATTCCCTGTCGGAAGCCATGCACATACGCGAGAGTCAACGCGCGCCCGTCGGCCTCGCCGATGGATGTTGCCGCGTCGGTTTCCTTGTCAGTTCGGTTATTGGAGAGAATGCCCAAAAACCACAGTTTCAAATTCATCATGCGTTCCTTTTCTGGAAGTTGCGGTCATCCATCGCGGAGTGACCTGTAAAAAGTGATCGTCGACAATCGGCGACCACTATCGATTGAAGGCAGGCATGCCTTTATTCCTCGTTCGCTTCGAATTCGTCGAGAAAGTCTTTCTTTGGTGGCGATTCCGATTCACCGTTTGAGCCGTCGAAAACTCCGATGAAGGGCGTGCTTTCATGCGCCACGTGAACCGGTCGACCGGGCCAAGCAAGCCTTAACATTTCAACAATTTCGGAAGCATCCAATCGCGTATATCGTTTTGCGGAATCGAGAGTGAACGCAATTTGCGGCTGACGTCCTTTGAACTGTTTGAGGTATCTTCGACCGATGACGACGACAAATTCGGAAGGGTTTTTGCAATCAAACGCGACGTCGGGAGATCGTTCGTGTGCTACGAAAATCACATCATCAGGGAACGCTGTCTCTGCGAAACAGGCCATCAAGACCGCTTGTTCCTCGGGGAACCGCCTCGCTTTCCTGATATCAAACTCGACAAGACGACATTTACTGCCGTCACTTTCGCTGATGAACCCAGCGCCAACCCGAACCACGAATTCTTCTCGCATGAAACACACAACCTTTCCAGAGACCAAAGGAAACAAATTCATCAAGCCCTTCGACGTTCGACGGGCGACCTTTCAACCCGTGATTTCGCCCGAAATCAGGGGAGGCAATTCACGAGAAACGGGGGGCACGAACAGACGGGGGATGCGTTCGGAAGCCGATTGTTCAATCACGATTTTGGTTGGGTCGATATAACGCTCAGTCACGGACATACTGCTATGCCCAAGATGTTCTTGAGCCGCCTGTCGCCCCAGCGCATTGGATACGGCCGTTGCCGACGTCCGACGAAGCTTGTGGAATAAATCCCGCCTGCCGTCACTCAATCCCGCAGTTTGAAGAATTTTTCGATAATGGCGCGTCAGCACCTTAGAACCGGTCGGATCATAGGGCCACGGAAAAAGCCGTTCACGGCCATCGAGATTCGTCGCAATGATCGCATCGACTGTTTCGGCGGGTAGCCGAAATACCTGATCGGCATTTTGTTTTTGAATTTCGGCGGGGATCTTCAGCCATCGCGATTCGATATCAAGATCACTGGTGCGAGCCTTCATCAAAGCGCCGATGCGTAACCCCGTGCAATACAAAGCGAGAATGAGCGCGGGCCAGAAGAGATTTGCCGGAATGCCGCAAACATCGCCTTCAACCTCCCCAGCCGCTTTTAGAATCGCTCGCATTTCATCGAGTGACCATGCAGTCGGAACGCGTTTCGGAATCGTTAATTTCGTGATGTCGCGTGGAAGTTCGGCAACATGTTTCTTTCGCCATGCATGACGCCAAAGAGCCAGTAATCGCCCCCTTTCTCTGACGATCGTTATATTTTCCAAGCTTCCCAATTGTTTGAGCCATGCGAAGAACCTTTCGACGATGTCTTCTTCGAGATGGTCGAAAGTCGCGTCGCAAGCAAGGAAAAGAGAGAATCGATTGACGATTCTGCGCAAATGGTTTGCTACGTCTTCCTTCGCGTCCGCGAGCCGCTGTGGAATGTATGATTCATTCGTGAACCGAAGCAGGTTCCTCGGAGTATCGATCGTAATGCGAATCAGTTGATCCGGTTGGGTATCGGCAACAGTCTTTTGTCTTTTCGCGCCTTTGGCGAATTTCACCTTCTCATTCGACGTTTTGTTTTCCAAACGACGCAGATCATTTGCACGCGAAAAATGCGGCTTGCCGGCGCGTGGTTTAAAGGGAAGCGAGAGATTCACGCGACTAAGAACGTTGATTGAATCCCGCGATGTAACGCGCAGTCGTTCGAAGAGATTGTCGGCCACATGAGGCAAGCCAGCGCGAAAAAGAAGATGCTTCATACGTCGATAAAGAATGGATTTGGCTGACTTCCACGGTATTAGATTTTCGTATGGATGATGAAGAATTGCCGCAATTGCTTCGATCGCTAGCGGATGCAATCGGTACTTAAAGAGACCAATGGCAAGTTCTCCTCTTCGAGCGCTATAGGCTGATTTTGGCGTGTCAAGAAGTTCGCTTGCGCTTGATCCAGTATCCAATAATGTGAGCAGCAATGCGGGCCACCACTGACGTGATGGAATGCCAGCAACATCACCGGGCATCGTTCGCGCGGAACCCAACAGTTGATTCAGTTCACACGGCAACCAAGGCGTCTTTTTTTGACGATCGGGAGCGGGTTTGAACGGGGGAAGTTCCGGCCATGAGACGAAAGGCTGATCAGCCAAAAGCTCGTGCTGATGCGCTTGGCGAGCGATCGCAAGAAGAATTTCGCGAACCTCTTTGACCGTCGATCGGGATCGATCGAGTTCAATCAGTCGCGCCACAACCCCCCGCAAATTACGAGACGACAAATCGTTAATCGAAGGTTCACGGCAAAGGAAGTTCGCCAGATGATTAATAACGTGCCGATATTTTTTGCGACTCGCATCTGATGGGCGAGAAGGGAAAATGACGGCTTCACAAAACGCTAAGAGGCTTCCCGATCCTTGGGGGTCATGCATCCTTGCGTGATTCATTTCACGCGGAGCAACCATAGCAGAGATGCGCCTTTCGGCGTGTCGCAATTACCGGCGGAAGTCCCGTTCGGTCGAGACCGAACGGGACACGGTTCAGCCGATGAGCGCACGCAAATGCCGCTGGCTTGACCACGCGTTGCAAAGGCGCTCCCGAAAGGGCACCTTGTTCCACCTTTCTCCCCGGCAACCCGGATCGAAGATTGGCAATAGAACACACGCGGTCAAGCCAGCGGCATTGGACGACATCAACTTTACCTTTCAGGATCTTTGCTGCGGTTAGGCCGTGCAGCTCGGTTTATGCGAGAGTCATCCTAACAATCGGCCATGCGCTTTCAAGTCAAAAACCCCTTGATTTCGGTTTCGCCCATGATTCAGGGCATTTCACGCATCTGGCGAATTGATAGGGGACGTCGGCCACGGTAGTTTGATCCTTCGACGGAATCCGAATTTCGGGACACGGTCGGTCCAACTTTGAAATCTCTTCAATGAACGGACATGCCTTGTCGGACGCACCCGCCGCAGCGATCGTGAATTCGGCTCGTGATTTGGTCGCAATGTCTCTTGAATGCGCACTTCGTCACTTCGGCGCTGTGAAGTTGCTTTATGATCGGAAAAGCGACGATCAACGCGAGGAGATCGACGGCTTGATCCAGCAGTTGTTGGACTCAAAAGCGAACGTCGGAAACGCGTATATTGCGATGATGATTTTGGAAGTACTTCAGTCCGAGAAAACAGGCAGGAATGACCTATGGTTGGCAACCTCGGGCATCCGCCACAACTCGAAATGTGCGTGGTTCAAAAGAAAAAGAGGACGCCACTGCCAACCGGACGAAGGGCGAGCTTGCAATAACTGTGGCGGGTGATTTCTGGAGAAGCAAAAGCGATGGGCAGCGGGTCAATTGACCCCCTTCGTCTTTCAAATTGCCCCCCCCTAATGGGCCATTCCAATCGGAATAGTAACTTCACGATTCTGCGGTCAGAAGTCGGCGGTCGCTTTCAGAGGCATGGCCAACCCTTCGAAAACGATCGACATCATTCTCACCATGCGGCAGCTCATATCCGGGCGTCACTTTGGAACCGGGCAGTTCCGGTCGAAGGGGATCGGCGGTTCAATCAGGCTTCAGCGGTCGGAAGTCTGCCATCGCTTTCAGATGCATGGCCAACCCTTCGACAGTGATCGACGTCGCCTTTCGTTTCCGGCCATCGTCCACGGTCGAGTTCGCTTCGTTTCACCGGCTCGCACCTGGATGTCACTTTCAAGTCAGGCAGTTCCGGTCGAAAGGGATCGGCGGTTCGACCAGGCTTCAGCGGTCAGACGTTCACGGTCACTTCCAGACGCATGGCCAACCCTTCGAAAACGATCGACATCATTCTCACTATGCGACAGCTCGTATCCGAGAGTCCGTTCGACCATGATCGACGTTGCCTTTCGTTTTCGGCCATCGTCCACGGTCGAGTTCGCTTGGCTTCATCGGCTCGCACCTGGAAGTCACTTTCGGGCCGGGCAGTTCTGGTCGAAGGGGATCGGCGGTTCTACCAGGCTTCAGCGGTCGGGAGTTCACGGTCACTTCCAGGCACATAGCCAACCGTTCGATAGTTTGATTTCGGCTGAAATCATCATCGGAAGCGATCGGTTGAAACGCATCAACATTTGTAGGGCGTTTACGGTTACTTCCAGACACATGGCGAACCCTTCGACCATGATCGACGTCGCCTTTTGTTTCCGGCCATCGTCCACGGTCGAGTTCGTTTCATTTCACCGGCTCGTACTCGGACGTCGCTTTCGAGTCGGACAACTCCAGTCGATCGAATGGCTTGGGCGGTTCGACCAGGCTTCAACGGTCGGACGTTCACGGTCACTTCCAGACGCACGGCCAACCCTTCGAAAACGATCGACATTATTCTCACCATGCGCCGGCTCGTATCCGGGCGTCACTTTGGAATCAGGCAGCTCCAGTCGATCGAACGGCTTGGGCGGTTCAACCAGGCTTCAGCGGTCGGAAGTCTGCGATCACTTCCAGACGCATGGCCAACCCTTCGACAGTGATCGACGTCGCCAGTTGTGCTGGTCGAAGTCCACGGTCGAGTTCGCTTCGTTTCACCGGCTCGCACCTGGATGTCGCTATCGGGCTGGGAAGTTCCAGTCAAAGGGGATCGGAAGTTCGACAAGGCTTCAGCGGTCGAACGTTCACGGTCACTTCCAGACGCATGGCTAACCGTTCGACCATGATCGACGTCACCAGTTGTGCTGGTCGAAGTCCACGGTCGAGTTCGCATCGTATCGCTGGTTCTCACCTGGACGTCACTTTCAAGCCGGACAGCTCCAGTTGATCGAATGGCTTGGGCGGTTCAACCAGGCTTCAGCGGTCGGAAGTCTGCGATCGTTTCCAGACGCATGGCCAACCGTTCGAGAGTTTGATTTCGGATGAAATCACCGAAAGCGATCAACGGAAGCGCATCAACATTTGTCGGACGTTCACGGTCACTTCCAGA
>CAIOKO010000221.1 GCA_903858935.1 uncultured Schlesneria sp.
GTGGTTAAACTCTTCTTAGCAAAATTCTTGACTCCCGCGACCAAATTAACGATCGCATCTTCTTAGGAGTTCTCTTCCCTTCGCTACCTTCGTTTCCTTCTGTTCAAAATTCTTCTCCTAGATTCTGCTGTCAACAGGCCATCGCGAAATTCGGCGTCAAAGTTTGATCGAGTTTGTTCGACTTCGACTATTCCTCGTATTTCATAAGGTTTTGACGATTGTTTTCCCGCTATTTCGCGGTGTTCGAGTTTGTTCGAGTTCGTCACAGTTCGACCGACTTCGACGCAGTTCGATCAAGTTCGAATCCCATCATTCCTAACAGGCGAGCCGAGAAGCGTAAGCTCTCGGACTCTTCGTGTTTTTTCTATTTACTACTCTCACATAACCACTCTCTGCCGTTTCGGCCCGCTCTCGGACTCGTCGTTCTCTTCAGTTCTGCGAAAAACCGAATACCGCGAAATTTGGCGTCAAAGTTTGATCGAGTTTGTCCGACTTCGATCATTCCTCGTATTTCATAGGGTTCTCGCGATTGTTTGTCCCGTTTTTCGGCGTGTTCGAGTTTGTTCGAGTTCGACACAGTTCAACCGACTTCGATCAAGTTCGACTCCCATCATTACTCCTAGGCGACCCGTATAAATTTAATTCCGATATGTCAAAGATCGAATTCTGTCGTCGTCAGGCGTTGATGTCTGGAAATCCCAAGCAAGCTGGGGATGTTTCCACGAATTCTTCCCGATTAGCGTCAGAATTCGCGCACGTCTGGCTTAATCCTTAACTCCAACAACGTACGGAAGAAATCGACTGAACGCCGATCCGCCTGCGCCGCTGGCTTCGAATAAACACCAGACCACACTCTAAGAAAACACAACTTAACGACAAAAAAATACAAGACAACTTGGCGTGTGTCAATAGAAAATCAGACTTGGCTTCTTAACGTTTGGAAGTTACTCACGAAAGTAGCATTCCCGAGACAACACTGACGTGCGGGGACTGAATCCGCAAAATGATTTTCTTGGTGATACTCTGAGCTCGAAACGCAACAAAAAGCGGAGAACGGTCCCGCTGAAAATTCGTGCTTGCCACACTGGCTCGACCAGTTGGTAGCGAAATTCGTGTGGCTGCACGAGCACTGGTCGGATGGTATTAAAAAATCATTCCGACGCTGGCAGCGTCGGCCACGTGGCCGATGCTGCCAGCATCGGAACCGTAACCCTCTTCGGTTACGCCATGGGCTTTATTCTCGCTTCTCCGCAATCACCAGCGGCGGACCATCCAAACGCCGAACATACCCATCGCGGAACAAAGCGAATTTTGCATCGGCTGCCTGCTGAGTCGCCATCGTCGCCGCACCGATTCGGATCGCTTGTTTCAACGTATCTCCCTCGGCCAGTCCGATGGACTTCAGTGTGTCGACAGCAGACTTCAACTGCGGGTCCTGTTCAATGCGAGCTTCCGCCTGAGGACGCGGCTTTGTTCCATCTCCGATTTCGGTCGCTTGCCAGACAGTTCGCCATCGACTCTCGGCCAGCTTGGCGACAAACCGAGTTTCCACGGTCACTCGCATCGCGTTTGGATCAATGTCCAAACGAGTCACCCGGAAGCCGTGCACCTTCTCGCGTTCCGCCTGGCGAATCGCCCCGGCCAGCCAATCACCGTCCCCCTTCGACTTCTGTGGGGGCCGTCCGTCGTTGATCAAGACTTTAAACAATGAGCCAAGCTGTTGCTGAAAAATTTTCGGTAACACTTCGCCCAGGTTGGCTGGTTCCCCTTCACGAGTTCGGGCCAGCACGTCACCCATCCCCTGGAAATCAAGCGGTTCGGCGAGCGCATATTCTACGATGGCCATTCGAGCGGCCCATTCGTCGTCGGACTGAGATCGAGGCGGAACACGGTCTGACAGGTCGACATTCGCAACCTCCAGCTTCACACCCTGCTTGGTAAGCTCCTTTTCCAGCGCGCTTGCATCACGAGTTTCGACGTGAGGAATATGCTCATTCCATGCTGACAAGGCAATTTTCTGTCGATCAGGAGTGGCTCGTGCGACCTTGGCAATCGTTTCATGTCGAACATCCAACCACAAAAAGTCGAATTCCGGCGGGTTCCGATCAGCCAGCAGTTGGTCAAAACGTTCCTTTTCCTGCTTCAGGAAAAAGGCAAGATTCGGAGAATCGATCGGCGATTTCTGTCGCTCCACAATTCGATCACGAGTCTGAGTCCAACCTGCCTTTTGTCCGTCCTGATTCTCTTTTAAAACTGTTTCCAACAGAGTGGGATTCGCTGAACCAAGCCATTCGCGAGACACAACCATCGTGACTGAACCATTCGGCTCTTGATACGCAACCACACCGCGCATGCTGCGTCCCGACTTCAACGTGACAATATCGACAGCGGGATGACCAACCCCGACTGGTTTCGGCTGAGCGACGACCGGCGATGCGATGACCATTCCGAGAGCGATTGACAGCAGACCGGCACGGCATTGAATTGACCTGAGCATGATCCTGCCTCGCGCGAATGGACTCGTTCAACCTCGGTTCACGAACGCCACATAATAGAATACAAGGCCCGTCACAGATGTCATCACCAAATCGAGTGTCGATGCCCAGCCGAGCAGTGAATGCAGCCGGCTATGCGGTCCAGGATGAGGCGGATTGGGAAAACGTCGCAAGGCAAAAGCAATTGTGATCGCCCACAGAAACGGAGTACTTGCGGCAAAAATCAGGTGAAATCTTAACACGTTGTGAATGAACGACATTTGGTCTGGGGAAACCGCCGGCCCCTTCTTGACCACGTTCTCCCAACCACCTTGTACCCAGTGCAGATCGATTTCAAACGCACAAACCGCCGCCAGCAGCGTCACAGCCAGCACCATTTGAACATTACGATGGACGCTGTATTGCCGACGAAACTTGACGGAAAACAGGCTGAAGAGCAGTACGGGAACGACGAGCACCAGTGCCACGACAACAGCGTCGAGCATAAACGAGGCCTGATACCCAAGAAATCCATCCTTCATCAATTGTTCGCTCCCTCGTTCCTCTCGCAGTCGTACATGCTTCGATAATTTTTAATTTCCACGAATCCCTACCTCCCCCGCGGAGGTGGGTAACTCTTAACGAAACCCCACCCCCCTGCGGGGGTGGTTAACGGGCCTTTGCCCTAGGTTAGCACATGAGCTGACAGATGGGTAACCGGGGAAGTTCACGTCACGCTCTGGGGTCGGGTGTTCAAATTTCAAAATTGGCCATCCCAACGGATTTTCATTTTATGGCGTGATCATGGCCAATTTTGAAATTTGAACGCCCGACCCCCTCTTCTAAACCCCTTCAACCAATTTCAGAACCCGTATTTTTCGAAATCACCCCATGAATCGCCCATGCTCCTTGACTCGATTTCCCATCCGGTTAGGATTTGGATTGTCCAAACACAGATTGTGAAAAATCTGACTAGGCGATTGCTGACCTACCGGGAATATAGTCACGGTTACAAGTCAGTTTTCGCCGAACCCGTTTTTTTCAGTCTGTCAGGACCTCGGGGGCGACCGGATTCGACTGGATCATGCGAGGTCTGGGTTGCGTGTCGTGGTTGATCAGTTGGCCACGTAAAAAGCTGATCAAAAAACAACTGCTAACAAGCCGTTGACCTTGGCTGCCTAGTGTGGCCTTGACTGAGGAATCCCCGCCTGTGGAGTCCAAAAGTCAAATGCAAAAACCGGCTGGCCCCTGGTCAATGTGACCTACGCCCGGGGCGAGACTCGTGGGACACTGGTCGCCAGAAGGCTTCGTTCGTTGTGCCTTCAGCGATGACATTAATCAGCGAAATACACACGTAGATATCCATTCTAAGGGATCTCAGGACGGGGGTTCAATTCCCCCCGCCTCCACTTTGCCAGCCGTTGCCATCGGCTGACAACCAACGCCCAAATCCTTTGTTAAAGAAGGGTTTGGGCGTTTTCTCTTGGTGGCAGCTTTGCCAGTCGATGACACCGATTGACCCCCAACGCCGCCCAAAATGCAGCGCCCGTGCAGCGCGGCAGATGGAAGCTGGGCTACGGCATCAGCCTGATCTTCGATGCCGATATGGACGTATTTCATGGTCATCTTGATATCGGAATGACGGGCACCCCCCTTTTAAACTTTCGGCAATTCCAAACATTTGACGGTGATTGCGGCTCGCAACGAGAACCGTCGATTCAACACGACATAAACGCTGTGCTTGACATTTATGTCATGTCCTGTTACCTTCAGAATATGAGTCGAGCGAAGCCACTTCCTGCATTTACGGCCGACGGATTGTTGCCGCCGGGGGATTACACCCTGACGCTGGCCGATCTGCAAAAATCAATTCTGGTGCGAGGGCCAAAGGGGAAAAACGCGATTCCCGGCTGGGACGTCGATTGGCGGCTGCGGTTGGTTGATAATCTGGGAATTCTTTGTCGGCAATTGTGGAAAATCGGGGTTACTGAGATTTTTGCCGATGGTTCTTTTGCAGAGGACAAGTCTCATCCGAACGACATCGACGGATATTTTGAATGTGAGTTATCGAGGCTTGCGAGTGGGGAACTTGAACGTGAACTGAACCGTTTAGATCCTCACAAAGTCTGGACTTGGGACCCCGCGTCACGGAAGCCGTGCCGAGGATATCCAAAGCGGCAGCTTCCGATGTGGCATGTGTATCGGGTGGAACTCTATCCGCATGTGGGACAACTCTCTGGAATTCAGGACAAGTTCGGGAACGATTTGGAATTCCCGTCTGCGTTTCGGCAGACACGGGGAGGAAGTCTTCCGAAGGGAATAATCAAAGTTGGAGGTGAGTGATGATTCGAAACGAAGCGGAATACCAAGAAGCAGTGGAACGGTTGAAGGACGAAGGGGGGCGATTACGGGAGCAGGAGACGCAGCTTAAGAAGTTGGACTTGGCGAAGGAAGAGATCAAGCGAGTACTTGACCCCGTCCGGTCGTTTCATGAACAACTCAAGGAAGAGGTCGATAGCTACGAACGACTGAAACGCGGAGAGTTTGATGAAGTTCGGAACTTTGAAGGAATGGGGCGATTGTTCATTGCTCTGAGGATTTCGCAGGGAATGACGCAGCGGGAATTGGCGGAGCGTCTCGAAATCCATGAATCCCAAGTCTCGCGGGACGAGCGGAACGAATATCACGGCATTACGCTGGAGCGTGCGGGGCGTTTGCTGGAGGCGCTTGGAGCGGATACACAAACGACGGTATTGAACCTGGCGAAAAGCACGGGCGGGCGTCGCACGCTTGAAAGTCGAGCAAGCTGAACTTGTAACAAAATCCTGACAAGTTGCTGGATGAATCAGCGTTGCGTTTGCGTGACATCAAATCAGGATTCGTTCAATCTCATCCAGTGTCACATCGTCATTCGTCCGGTCGTAAAGTTTTGTCGTTCGCGGAGATTCATGCCCGGCGATGGCCTGAGCCTTTTCAATTGTGCCACCATTCTCAAGGTAGGCAGTGATCCCAGTTGCGCGAAAGCTGTGACAACAAATCTTTCGCGACATTTTTGCATCCGCAACTCGGCGTTTGACCATTCTCAGTGCGTCTCGTCGCGACAATTGAAGATCAGTCAAAACGTCGGAACGTCCCACGGCGGTGCGGAAGAGGGGAGTCGCACTGTCGGGTTCAAGCCCCGCACATGCCAGATATGCGTCAAGAAACTCTTGTGCTTTGTGGTGGGCTGGCACTTCGTGAAACTTTCCACCCTTTTCGTGAAGTCGTATCCAGGACCGCTTTCCGAATTGGTAATAGTCCTCGACCGACATATTGACGACGGCGCTGACGCGGGCAAAGGTGAAGATCATGGTGCCGATGAGTGCTCGATCGCGAAGCCCGACAAGAGTGGAGCAGTCGATACTGTCGAGGAGTTGCCGCGCTTCATCGGCAGAAAGCACTGGCGTCTTGCCGCGTTTGACAACGTATTTCGGCCCGCGAACAGAAGCGGCGGGATTGGTCGGAATGATCTGTCCGGTCACAAGCCAGTCGAAACACATGCGGATTGGTATACCCGAGTCGAAGCGTCGAAGTGACGTGGTACGGATCATGGTGATTTTATTCCCATAACTTAGTTGTCGCTCGGTAGTCAGGCACGGCTTAAGAACTCTGGTTTGCGCGCTATTTTCGGTGGACATTGCGGATTAACGGAGAGGAAATTCACAGCGTTCCGCTCGGAGGAATTGTCGGGAAATTCCAGAGAATCGCACTCGGTGGAACGGGGCCGCCAGTGATTCGAATATCCTGGGGTCGAAGGTTACTGAAATCGATATTCGGGATTTTCAATTCCTGGATTTTGATTTCTTCCCTCGCGCGAAGTCGGGATCGCAGCGTCTCCCATTGCTCCCCGATTAGCGTCAGGAACTCCCTCCACAGTTCGGGATACTTCGTCTCGACTAAGGCTTCCGATTCGTATTTCGAGCTCCAATTCGTGTTCTTGTTGTCGAAGAGCCGGAAGTTGAAATACGGGATTCCATCGATGACTCCTTTCGGAACGATCCGGGAATGGATGAATTGCGACCGGCGGTCATACATCCAATCGAGTCTGGAACCGTCTGGAGCCACTTCTTTCTCCTTCGCGCGAGCAACGCGAAGTGACGGCGCATCGGGGGCAACGCAGCCTCTCTCAAAGCTCTTACCGGCGCCACACAAAACCCCCAGGTCGTATTCCTGCCTGTGGCACGTGCAAATCACTTCAATATTCTGGCTCCGGTTACACAACTGGTTGCCACGAAAATTCAACAGGATCAAGGGGGAAATCGTCACTAACATAAAGCTAAACTGAATCTGAATTACCCCCGATAGATCGAGCCTCATCACGAGGCCGGATCGTAACCAGCGGCGGCCGCTACGGACTGGACTCGGGGGATGTTGGCAACCTCCAGAATCGGATGTTGCGATCGCTGCTGGTTGACATCACCACCCGACCTCGGTCCAACAAGTGAAGCGACTGAATCATGGTGTTATGCCGGAATGTCGGCCCAATGGGAAATCCTGTTTTCGTATCCCAGGTTTTGAGGGAACCATCGCGAAAACCGGTCAAAATCCAATTCGATTCGGGGCCTGGCTGTGGATAAAACGCCACGGCCGTAACGGGATACACCTGCTTGATCTCGCTGAGTCGCTTGTGCTCTTGGAAAAGCCCCCACAATCGAGTGGTTCCATCGCGACAACCCGTTAACAACGTCTTCCCATCAGGACTCAACGCCATCGACAACACCGCCTCGGGATGTTCAAGTTGCATCGGTCCCCTCCCCTCGGCTTCGGCGCCAATCGGCCAGATCCAGACTTTTCGATCCGTCGAGGCGGCGATCAAATATTGACTGTCAGGTGAAAAAAAGAGCGAGGTTACGGCCCCCCCGCATTTCCACCGCGAAACCGATTTCTCACTCACCCCATCCCAGATATCCACATTCCCACCTTGCGTTCCGATTGCCAATTGCTTCCCCTCGGGACAGTAGGTGGTTGCCATCACCGGCCCGGAGGTATTCCCCATCGATGACTCCCAGGGTGCGCCGATAAACTCTCGGCTCCTGGTGTCCAGTTGACGAACGATCGCTCCCCCCACCACCGCCAACCGGTTGCCGTCGGGAGAAATCGACAACGATTCAGCAGAGAATGTGAGCTCTTGCTGAAACCGTAAAACCGGAGGGTCTTGCTGGAGATCCCATTGTTCCAGTCGAGATTCTTTCATGACGATCCAAAGGGTCGAGGAATTGAGATCCACCGCGACGGAGGAAATCGGCAACGGGGCGACGATGCGCTGGCGAACCTCGCCATGTTCCGGAATTTTTTGCAGCCGAATGGTCCCTTCCGCATCGCCGACGGCCACCTGTTGCGTGAGCGAGTTCACCGTCAAACAACTCACTTCCCCTGACAGAATCAGCGAGCGGTGAAAATTATTCCAATAGGCGATTTCCCAGCGCTGAACTTCCCCCTTGTCACTCAGCGCGTACACCCCCTGATCCTGGTCATTGAAATCGGCGTCAATCACCTGACGATTGACCGGCGAGGTCTCACGCAAGAGCTTGTGAGTCTCCGTTTCCCAGATCTGGATACGTGCATCACCACAAACCGCCAGCAAGCAACTCCCCGCCTGATTAAACTTGAGGTTATCAATCGAGGCTTTCGAGACTCCGACAAGGGGCTCACCCAACACGGTTTGAGTCTGACAATTCCAGAAACGGATCATCCCATCCGCCCCCCCAGCAGCCAGCCATTCCCCCCCCAGGATGAAATTTGGCGCAGCGGACCTGGCTCTCTTGAGTCAGTGGACCCCCGATCGCTTGCCCCGTTCGGGCATCCCACAATCGCAGCGACCGTCCTCCTGCGGTCAATATCCGCTTTCCATCGGGGCTGAATTCGGCACTCCTGACATCGGCATCCCCCGCAGACATCGACACCGGGTCAAAGTGAGCAAACTCAATCCCGATGGCCTCACTGGTTGCAGAACTCCAGATCATCGCCCGACCGTCCGCGCCGGCCGTCAAAATGAATTGACCATCGGGACTAAACTGAGCAGACCAGATCCGCACCGGCTTTCCGTCCGGGGACGCAGCATGTGTGAGCGGAGAGCCTTTTGGCGAGCGAGACTCTAAATTCCACACTTGCGCAAACGTGTTCGACATCGCCAGCAATGACTTCCCATCGGAGCTCAAGTCGATCCGCCGAATCGGCCCTTTTTCTCGCAAGGTGATGATCGGCAGCCAGACATCGTGCTCCCACGCCCACTGATTCGCTCGGATCACATGCCTTAGATCGTCATGGCCGTCGGGGACATAAGAGAAAGCCTCGCGCAGGTACTGAATGCCCTGCGTCAAGTCATTCAATTCACATAATTCCTGCGCCAGTGTCAATGAATGCCTGGCCATGGTTAGGCGGAGTTCAGCAGACGTGATCTGCAATTCGCGATTGGCGAGCTCGGTCCGCTGCTGTTCAGACCGGAGCGAAAAAATAAAAATCAACACCCCGGTCAAGGCGGCCAAAATCATGGAGGCGACGGTCGCGGCTATGATTCGATGGCGAGCCAGCCATTTTCCGATCACGTACAAACTGGAACGACTGCGCACCATCAAGGGTTCGTGATTCAGATAACGCTGAATCTCTTGCGATAATTCCTCGGCAGTTTGATAGCGATCTTCCGGGTCCGTAGAAATCGATTTTGCCAATAAGGCGGTGAAATCCCGATCGAGCGATACCCCCAGTTCCACAGGCTGACGGGGTTGATCGTAGCCAATTCGCCTCATCACCGCCGCAATCGATCCGATCAAATCATAAGGGGTCGCTCCTGTAGTCAGCCAGAACAACAGGCTCCCCAAACTGTAACAGTCACTCCGCAGATCCGTCGCCTCATTCTCGCCGCGGGCCTGTTCCGGAGACATGAACCCTGGCGTCCCGAGAATTTCTCCGGTCAGTGACAGCCCTTGACCTGCCAACTGATCGGGACCTGCCAAACGAGCCAGTCCGAAATCGACGACGACCGGTTGCCCCTGTTCCCGGACCAGGATATTCCCTGGCTTCAAATCTCGATGGATGATCCCCTGGCGGTGGGCATAACTGACCGCATCGCAGACACGGATCATCAGTGTCAACTTCGCCCGCTGGTCCTGCGGCTGGATTTTCAGGTACTCGTCCAGCGGCAAACCATCAATCAATTCCATCGCCAGCCAGAGTACCCCGGCAGATTCACCACTGTCATAGATATGGGCAATGTTGGCATGTTCCAGCGAAGCGGCCAGCTCAATCTCACGTTCAAAACGTTGCCGACTTTTTTTCGAGGCAAATTGCCGGAAAAACAGTGTTTTGAGCGCCACTTCGCGGTTGGTGCTTTGCTGAAACGCGCGAAAAATCACCGAGGTGGCCCCTTCCCCCAGTTGACTGAGGATCGTAAACCCGGTGATCATGGGGAAGTGATTTTCCGGGGGTGACGGATCGAATCCCTTCTGCGGGGCGTTCGCCGCATCGAGCAACGACTGAGCTGAGGCGAAATTGTGGACGGATTCCCGGTCACGGATCGGACCGAGTTGCGCGTCTTGTTGCAAGAGTTTTTCGACTTCGCATCGAAGGGCTTCGTCCGCGCCACATTCGCGAGTCAACAGCTCGTGCTGCTCTTCGGGAGTGAGTTTTGCAGCAGCCAGGAAAAGTTCGGTCGACCGACGATAAAAATCGGGGTTCATGAGCGATTTTCAATCTGCAATTGCACCCTCAGCCAAGCCCGAGCCATCCGCCAGTCGTCTTTCACAACCCAGGTCGAGACTCCCAATGTTGCGGCCGTCTCTTCGATATTCAAGCCACCGAAGTAACGCAGTTCGACCACCTGGGCATGACGGGGGTTTAAATTCATCAGGCGATCCAACGCTTCGTCCAGCGACAGCAAATCCAGGAAATCCATCGACAATCGATCGGGAATCTCTTCGGTCAATTCCCCCCGCACCCTGTCCTCGAAGCGTTTGTGCGTCGAGCGTTTCCGCGCATGATCGACCAATACAAATCGCATCATTCGGGCGATCACCGCACAAAACTCGGTCCGATCATCCGGGTGTACCAGCTTCCCTTCGACCAGGCGCAAAAACGCCTCGTGTACCAGCGCCGTCGGCTGCAACGTGTGATCGACACGCTCACGCTTCAGATATTCGCCTGCAATCTGCCTGATCTCGCTGAAACAGTGCAAAAACTTAGCGATGGATTGCTCTCGAGCAAAAATCAATTCATCGATCATAGCACCAATCCGTCGAGTCCAGGCGAGCCAAACCTCGTTTTCAGCGATTCAGCGCGATTTTGACAAACTTACCAAAAATTCGCGAAAAACACCTCCCTCGTCTCCTGAAAAACTCGCTTACTTAGTTGAAATACGTTCACACGAGGAGAATTGATGGAGCACTCGCTCAAAAAAACTCGTCTCAGGGCTTGCGACCCCAAATTGCCTGAAAACGTATCGTAACACAACTCATTTTAAAAAACGGATTGCCATCGAAGCGTTGCGTCAAAGCCAACCAACCGCTTCCGCGGAAGTAAGGGATCTGGTCCAGGGATTGGAGCAAACGCAGCAGCAACACGGGAACGAGAGATTCCCACCATTCGGGATTGGTGTTTTTGGACAGCGAGAACACGTGCATCAAGTTGAACGGAAGGAAGCAAGAATGACGGTGAACAATTGGCTGTTGAATGGTAGGGAACGATTTTTGTCACGGAGCACCCGCTCGACGCCTCGTCGTCGGAAAGGGAGCGCGGCAGCGGTGCAGATTCTCGAGCAACGAATGCTTCTGTCTGCAACCGTCCCCATGGAATCGGATTTCAATGCCGATACAACCCCAATTCTGGCATCGACCCTCATTTCGAACCTGAATGCATCAATCCCTTTTAGTACAACAGGTTATGGCGGACCAACAGGTGATGTCGCGGGCGGAATGGTGGGTCAAACCTATAATCAGTCGATCTTCGTCGGCCATCTGCCGGGCCAGCAGTACAATATTTCGGTCGCATCGGGCTGGAATTTGCCCCCCGGTCTGCAACTGCAAGACGCGAGTGGAGTCCCGGCAACCAATGGAATCCTTACCGGAGTCTCCCGTTTCCGGATCGCCAGCCTGGCGGGAGCCAGCCCAACGGCTCCCGGTCAGTACAACGTTGCGTTCCTTGCCACAAGTACCGCGAACAGCGCGATTTCGGATACGGTCGTTTATCACTTTTTGATTCGCCCCTCAGCCAGCGTTTTTCAGGGGTCGGTAACGACCACGATGCCCGCCCCGGCGGGGGATGCAACAGCACTTGGCTTCAACTCGCTCGTGCTTCCTCCGGGCACGGTCGGTCTCCCTTACAACGCCACAATCAAAGTTACCAATGGGTCCATCGGATCCGTGGCTCTGATGACCCAGTTGTCAGGCGGAAACCTGGCCTCCGCAGTCAATCTGCAACAACCAGTCCCTGGTCTGATCGGTGGTAAAGGGGGAAATGTGACCGGTGTCAACCAGGCAACGGGAAGCATGCTGCAGGATGTCATCGCCAACGTCGCAGGGCTGAAAATCAAATGGTCGGCCAAAACCAGCACGATCAGTATCAGCGGGATTCCAACCATCAGCGTGGGGGGTGTCAACGACCCGCTGCTGCTGAAGGTCACTGGCCCGAATAATCAAACGCTGTACTACAACCTCGCGCTGACCCACTCGCCAGCACAGATCGCGAAAGCGTATGGATTTTCCTCGGTGGTACTTGCAGGGGGAATCAAAGGGACTGGCGCAGGTCAGACCGTGGCGATTTTTGCCATCGGAGATAACTCAGCTTTTGTGAGTAGCACCAATCCCAACTTTCTCAACAGTGACCTCAGCATGTTTGATCGGGCCATCGGCTTGAATAATTTCAATCAGCCCGGCGGCCCCGTCTTCCTGAAGGTCGATCAATCGGGCGGAACGAATTACCCGTCTCAGCAAATCAATCCGGACCCGAGCGAAGTTCCGCAGGATATCGAGTGGGTCCATGCCTTGGCACCACTCGCCAATATCGTTGTCATTGAGGCTGCCAGCGGTACTACGACAGATGTCCAAGCCGTCTTGAATCTGATTGCGAACTGGACCATTCCCGGAATTCCGGCCCCCTCGGTCGTCACAACCAGCTTTAATGCCGACAGCCTGAATTCGGGCCCCTTTGCACCCAATGTCACGTATGTTTCGTCCAGTGGGGATTTTGGACCGAGCGGCTTTGGCGCGTCGAATGTCGTCGTGGCGGGATACACACAGATCAAGACGACCGCCAGTGGTCAGTTAATCTCTGAACAGGCGGTCTACGGAGGGTCAATGCAGACCACGGGAAAACCCTTTACATCCGGTGGGGGAGTCGATGGGACTCAACCGCAACCGAACTATCAGCAATTTGTTCCGAATACGACAAAACTCGCCAATCCGGTCAGTACTGCGGGCCGTACCGATCCCGATGTCAGTTTTAACGGCTCTGAAGTTTCCGGTGTCGCCGTTTATAACTCTTACGAAAACACGACAACCACGAACTTTAAATCGGGCGGGAATAATTACGCATTTGGGGGCTCACCCTGGGGAAACGCGTGGGGAACCAGCATTGCCGCCCCCTCCTGGGCCGCGATTTTCGCGATCGCCGATCAGGGTCGCCAGCTGGCAGGCCAACTGCCACTGGATGGGATCAGCCAGACTCTCCCCACACTCTATTCCTTGGCAAACGCCCCTCCCCTCCGCTCGGTGGGGGCAACAGTCAATCAAACGACCCAGAAAACAACCCCCGTCCCCCCTGCCTCGGGCAAGAACTATTACAACGTCTTCGCGGGGCTGGGGAGTCCGATTGTCAATCTGCTGATTCCAAAGCTGGTAAAGGCCAAAGGGGCTGCCCTGTCCTTAACCTCGAAACTGAGCAACCTCGGTAAGCGTTCTTGAATGGTAAGCGTTCCTGAATCACCCCCATTGGGGCCGTACTCATGTACGGTCCCGATTCCCATATCAGAATGATCCAAAAACCAGATCAACGAACAAGTAATTTTGAATCGACCTAATTCGTTGAACTGGGGTCTAAACACCATACTCGAAATTGATTTTACTGAAGAGGCAAAGATGAATTGCCTCGAAGGAGTTTTGAAGATGAGCACACGTCGTCCACAATCACAGTCTCGGGCAAAATCGGCTTGGCTCCCCTCTCTGAATTTGACAGGACTTTGGCGTCGACGCGTTGACCTATTGCCGCGCCGCAGTCGGCTCGTGAACCGACAGATTGCTGCCGCAGCCCAAGTTCTCGAAAAGCGGACCCTGTTGACCTACACAGTGACTCAAAATCAGATTACACCGGGCCAAAACATCAGCATCTCAGACCCGCAAGAGATCATCATTAATTCGGGCGTGATCTTGAATACCGCTTCTTCCACCGGAGCGGCCGGTAATATCACGCTCAGCGCCCCAAAGATTGTGATCCAATCCGGAGCGATCCTCGAAACATCCTCCTCGATCGGTCAAGCGGGAAGCATCAGCTTGAGTGCGTCGCGGCCCTCCAGCGACACACTCTCGATTAACGCCGACTCACCCTCGATTGAGATCAATGCGGGAGCCCTATTAATAGCCAATGGAAAGACCTCGGCAAATAACGGGGCGATTACTATTGACGCCAATGGTACCGTGCCGGATGCGAAATGGGCACTTTGGGCTCAGGCGCAAGATATCTACGAATGGGTTCGTGGCGCCAACGGAACCATCACGATTGACTCGGGCGTGCAGATCAATGGTGGCAATATCACCATCTCAAGCGAAGCGGGTGATCAATTCACAACCCAGCATTTGGTCACCACCATTGATACCTCGAACAGTGATGGTAGCCTGCCATTAATCACCAACACCACCGAAAAAATGTTGAGCAAGCTCACCGCGCTGCCGTTATCAGTCATCATTAAGAAACCTGACGCCAGCGTTACGATTGGTAGCGCGACGATCAACAGCAGTGGCGATGTCAGCATCTCGAGCACGTCCCAACCCTATGCCGATGCGCAAGCATTTTGGGGCTATAACATTGTTAGTAAGCTAGCTCCGAAAAAAGGGACCTTCGGCATGGCCGTCGGTGTCAATGATATTGATGCCAAGGCGACTGCTGAGCTACAGTCTGGTGCGGTGGTGAACGCGGCGGGAGCAGTTAAGATTGCCACCACGACCACCAATCAAAACTCGCTTGAAGCCAAAGCCAAGAAAAGTCAAGGGGCGGGTCTTGCGAATGCCTCGACGACAACCATTGCCGTGGGGGTCACAATTTCCAACACGGTTTCCATCGCCAGCGTGGATGCCGGGGCCAGCATTACATCCGGGCAGACGGTGAACATCACGGCCACCGGAACGGATAAGAACATCAACCATGTCAAGTCGGCATCTTATGAAGATGGTCGAGCGGGTGTTGCCGTTGGGTACGCACAAACAACGTCAAATATACAGGCTTTGGTGTATGGTAACATCACCGCGAATGTAGGCCTTGTTCCGGTGACCCTGAACTTCAATCCGGATCTCGTTGTCAATTTCGCCACGGATAGCCTGGTCTTTAACGGCCCCATCCCCGCTGGCTATCAAAATGGAACAGAGGTGATCTACGATTCCGGACAAGGTGGGGGTTCCATCCCCGGCCTTGATTCCGGCAGCACTTATTACGCGATCCTGAATCCTGCGAAACCCAACAGCCTGCAACTCTCTGCCACGCTGGCTGGAGCGATCAGCAATTCGCCGATACCCATCAATTTCGGGGCTGGTTACCCCACACTGACAGATTCAAACGGTAATACCGTACCAATTACTCGCCTGAACACCCTCAATAACACCATCCCTTTTGGTTTCAGCCAATGGTCAAACAACGCCCCCTTGTTCACACAGAATGAACAGGTAACGTACACGCCAGCGGCAGGACAATTCATCGGATATAACGACGCAAATGGAAATTTGATTGGCCCCCTCCCCGCGGGAACCTACTCAATCAATCTCGTTAATACAACGATTACCAGTTCGACGCCATACGAAATTCAACTGCAAAACTCCAGCGGAACCCCCTATTTATTGAGCCAAAACGCCAGTTTTACGGCGGGAACGGTCGGTACAGCAAGTTACACACCCTATGAGGTCGCCAACTTTGACACGAATGGCGATACGATCAATTTCAACTTCGCCACGTCGACGACGGGACAGCCAAACCCGAATCAGACGACCATCATCGGCCAGTTGGTGAATGGGGAAGCACTGGTTTACAACCAGGGATTGGCAACACAAGTCAGTAACCTGGTTGATGGGACGACCTATTACGCGATCGTCGACCCAACGACACCAGGGTTGATTCAACTCGCGAACACCTACGCACAGGCCGTCGCTGCGAACCCCGTCGTCGTCAATGCCAACCCCACGCTCATGGGCTTGGGAAATCAGCCATTAACCAGCAATCAACTGCTGATTAGTTCCGTGATGAACGCAACGACGGGCGGAGCGTCAAGCCTGACTGTGCTACAGAATCTCTCGAATGCCACCTCACAGAATCTCTCGAATAACGCCACGGGCGGAACTTTTGTTCTCAATTTGACGGTCAATGGTCAACCCAAGACAACCAGTTCGATTTCGTATAATGCGTCCAGTAGCAGCCTGGCTGCGGCGATTCTTACCGCTTCAGGATTGACCGTGACCGTGACGGGATCGGGAACAACACAAGCTCCGTGGGTCATCACCCCGCCTGTTGGTACCAGCACACTCTTGATTGCCTCCGTAACCGACTCACTCACCGGAGGAAGCTCGGCACTTTACAATCCAATGACTCAAACCTTGTCGAACACGGCGACAAGTGGAACTTTCGTACTGAACCTGACCGTCAATGGTCAGCCTAAAACAACTAGTCCGATTCTCTATAACGCGTCGAGTAGCAGCCTGGCTGCGGCAATTCAGTCCGCTTCGGGATTGACCGTGACCGTAACCGGGTCTGGAACAACTCAGGCTCCCTGGGTGATTACCACCCAAGTGAGCACCCAACAGTTCGCCATGAATTCTGTTACCGACACACTGTCAGGGGGAAGCTCGTCCCTCTCCAATCCATTGACCCAGACGCTGTCGAACACGGCGAAGGGAGGAACATTTGCCCTGAATCTGATCGCAAATGGCCAGATACTCACAACCACCTCATTGAATTACAATGCTACCCCGGCGGACATCGCCGCCAGCATTCTGGCCGCATCCGGTGTCAGCGTGACGGTCACCGGATCGGGTACGACGCAGTCACCCTGGCTGATTACACCCACGTATCAAATCACGATCGCGGACATTGAATCCAGTGTCGGGCTGGTGTTTCAAACCGACCCCGGTTTGGTCGATGGCACCCCGGTTGTTTACCACGGTGTTCCAGGGCGACCGGTGAATGGTTTGGTAAGTGGGCAGGTCTATTACATCTCTAATCAGGTGAACACCGGGTTTAATCCCGTCTTTTCCAATTACATTCTCGGCCTGAGTACCACCCCGAATGCCAACGCCCCGGTGGTCGATATCGCGCTGCAACAATCGCTCGCCGACAGCCAGGGGAATTCCTACGTCTTAGACGGAATCGACGGTAATTCGGGTTTACTCTCGGTAACAATCCCCGCCTCGGATGCGCTGAACATCTCCAGTGCCAACGGAAACTCGCTGACGGGTGGAGTGATCCAGGTCGGGACATTGAGTTCAACCACCACGCAGTTGACGATTCTGGCAACAGGGGGAACATTCAACGTTTCCGTTGCGCCAGACAGTCAGGGGCAAAACGTCGAAACCACCACCCCCCTTCCCTGGAATATCACCGCCGCTCAGTTGACGGCGGCGATGAATTTGCTGCCGGGTGTGAGCGTGACCGTAACGGGAACGGGATCTTACGCTAACCCTTGGGTCATCTCGGGAACGGGACTTGAAAATGGATTAGCGCCCGATAGTTCGCTATTAACAAATGGCTCTGCCACCATCTCGACCAACACCTCGGCCCAGGCTCTACTGCAGCTTTGGAATAACGCCGGCGGCGGCACATTTACCCTCTCGGTCAACCCCAACAATAGCGGAATCGAAACGACAGGCCCCCTCGCCTGGAACGCCACTGCGACCGAGATCACATCCGCAATGAACTCGCTCGCGGGAGTCACCGTTTCGGTCATTGGTAACGGAACCGCAACCAGCCCGTGGCAAATCGCCGGGGACGGAATCGGTGGACTCTCGACCGATGATTCGCAATTGACCGCCAGCGCTGGCTCTACGTCGGTGGGATCGCAAACTAACAACAGTTCCGTCACGGCGGAACAGCTTTGGACAGATGCTGCGGGGGGTACCTTTACCATTTCGGTCACAACCACGGCTGGCAAAACCGAAACCACCGCACCGATTCCCTGGAATGCCACCCCCAGTGCCGTACAATCGGCACTCAATCAACTCAGTGGCGTCAACGTCTGGTCCGTCATCGGCAGCGGCGTACAGAGATTGTCCTGCTTTTTGGGCATTGCGCCGCAAGGAGTTGCGTAAACGAGAAGTGATGAACTTCAATGTTTTCTGAGAGAATGGGAGTATCACCAATCCATTCCTCATGAACAAGGAAGTTCATCATGGATCATGTTAA
>CAIOKO010000222.1 GCA_903858935.1 uncultured Schlesneria sp.
ACATTGGAATAAAAAAAGGCTTAAAGCGAATCGCCTTAAGCCTTTAGATCAAATATGCCCAGGACAGGAATCGAACCTGCACGAGATTACTCCCACTAGGTCCTGAACCTGTCTTGCATGCGTTGGGGAAGGGTTGGAGTTGAGTCAAATTTGCGTGGCAACTCTTTACCGCACCTGACGTTACAACGCCGTTGCCATACGTCAACAATGTTACTCAAATTGAGGTAGAATTGCCAGTTCTGCCCCCAATCTGCCCCCAAGCATCCCGGCTCCAATAAAATAAAACAAAAGAGCTCCAGCATCGGTTTACCGATGCTGGAGCTCTTTGATCGATGATGGGTTGTAATCGGTTATTGCCCGCAATCAACGGCAAGGCAACACTGCCAATCCGAACGTAGGCGGCTCGCTTACTAAACGAGTCACAGCGCGGACATGGTCGCAGACACCTCCTCGATAGCGGTTACACAGTCGTCCAATGACCTCGCTGCCATGGCCACGCCAATTGTCGCTTCTGCCTCAAGGCGCAATGAGCTATTGGTGAATTTAGTGGACCAACCAGCTTTGCGAAAAATTGAGTCGATTTTGGTACAGGCCTCTGGAATCCAGCGACGTACTTTTTTCATCACGTCATTGCCAGCGTACACCCACACGACCTTTGCACGGATTTCACGCGAAGATTCGGAACCTTGAATTCGGAAGTCGAAAGGGTAGTTACCTAAAGCCTCAAGCATCACCCGGTCCCACCTGTAACCAACGGAAAAGCCGCGTGAAGCAATCTCTTCGGCCAACATTTCAGCTGATTGAACTTGATTCGGGTTGCGGAGTGCTTCGCGAAGGCGTCGAAGTTCGTTCACAATTTGAGTCATATCCCATCGATCTGGCTGCAATGGACGCGTCGCCTCTTCAATAAGGCGAAAGAAACGATTCGGGAGTGACTTCCATTCATCACATGGAAAGGAGTTCGCCTGTCGCGACAAGGTCGCTCCCCAGTCCGAATGTGCTGGCTGACTGAATGTGGGCTCTTGTCGTGTGCGGACAAAGTAGAACGTCATCCCGATGCCGTACGAATCTACGAGAGCATTTCTAGTGGAGATTCCCGATTCTCTGTGCACTTGCTCTGGTGCGATGTATCCAGTTCCGGGTGTACTGATAGAAGTGTCCATAGCTTCTTTATGCCATGCCAAATCGAAATCAAGTACAACTAAGTTCCATGAATCACCGCAGTCCGGCTGCCACCCTCCTTTAACGATTACATTGGATGGCCGTATATCTCGGTGTAACACAAAGTCAGGAAGGCTATGTGCTCGCTTTATCGTTGACGACAATTCATCGCACAGATACAACAAAACACTCCATTTCGAGATCATCTTGTTTGCTACCATCTCTTGCAAACTCGGCCCATCAATATATTCCATTACAGCAAAGGCTGGCATCTCTTCGGCGTCGATAAGGCGGACAACGCCAGGAACTGAGTGCTGCGTAAGAATTCGCATCGCTGCGATTCCTCGGCGAAAACTTTGCAGCCATCCTTTCTTGTTTCTTACGGTGTCGTGAAGGAGTTTAATCGCAACGAGCTCCCCTTTGTCGTCCGTAGCGGTAAACACTCGACCGAATGCGCCGGATGCGATTTCGGAAACAAGTTTGTAGTCAAATAGTTCATTGCTTCCTTCGGAAGTAGTGGCGTACCAGGCATGATGAATGGCTTCATCATACTTTGCTACAAAGCTCTCGTACTCCACGTTTTTAGTCGTGCGAGAGGAATTCAAGATTTCTGAAACACGTGCGGCGATAAAATCACGTTTCTGTTTCGTGTTATACTTGATCAACTCCGCAGAGCTAATTTCAAGAGGGAGCTCAGACGTTTTGCGGTGCGAAGGGACAATTGGTATAGGGTCGGTCTCAGAAGGAAGGTAAGCGTGCAAGTCATCGAGCAACTCTTGGAGTTCAGAATGATCCGAGCCGTTGCTATTGTAACGTACAATCTGAATGCCCACTTTTTCCGCCCATCGATCGTAAGCTGGATCACGATGGTCAGTGATCCAAAAATGAGTTCCAGCATTTAAGCGTCGTTCGCTTAATTCCTGAAGGTATCCTCCGACGGCAATGTCATGAGCGGAAATGCCGATAAAGACAATCTTGCGCGTGAGGAAACACGCTGTGATAAATTCAGTGTACCCATTAGAGTTCTGTAATTGTCTGAGTTCTTGTTTGGTAAAAACCCAACTTCCATGTTCATCTGCCGTACCATGCAGGTGCCCGATAAAAGGGTTAGGAGAATTTAACACCGACGTATAGTTCGCAACGTGTCTGCCGGTGAACTCTGTGATTGCAATTCGTCCCATTCGCTCTTCAGCAAAGGCACGGCTTACGAGTTTGTCTATGTTCAGTGTTAAGACACCGCCGAGTCGCATTCGCCAAAGCATTTTGTAAGCGTGCGGTAGTGGACATCGCATTGCCTGTGAAAATCTTGATGCAATCCCAGTGCGGTATGAGGTTTCTCCCATACCCGATTTGAGCATTTCAAACGCTACCCAGAGATTGCTTTCGGCGGCGGCGCGGTCTGCCACCGATAACAAACGCTGCTTTTCAGGTCCTTCGACATATGAAACGGCCTTCGACCGAAGGTCCGAAACTAGACCGTTTCGTAGGCTCATCCATGATGGAATCCCAGCTTCACAACTTGGTCCGGAGCCGACCCATGCGACGATGTTCGCCGTATTTTGAGTGACAATGTCACGGAGCTGTAAGTATGACGCTTGATTGAGCAAGTATGTCATTTAGCCAAGCTTTTGAAAATGTGAGCGACGTATTCAGAAGTAAAGCGAATTGTAGTGAAAACAAACATGACGTGCCATGTGTCGGGTTGTTTTGAGTGGTTAACTGCCGGATTCGGACCCGAGCGTAGGGCTTCCTAAGCGAACTCTTCAGCGGCGTAGCCGTCATTATTCGAGCTGCGTTGGCGTCGATGTCCGCCGGTTTCGATCTGCCGTCTTCGTCCGTCGCGGTTAGGGCTCGTGTGGGGTTCCCTGGCCGCGACGGACGAAGACGGCCAGACAATCGGCGTCATACCAGGTGCATTTGCGTGAGGGATCGCAGCGGAGATGTCTTCATCGCAGCGGAGAGCCCGACCCGCCAGGGGCACGCCCAAACTCATTAACGATAAACGGTTAAGGTGTTCTGAGTAAGACACACTCAAAAACGAGTCAAGTTCCATCGAAAAGACGGCGATAACACTAGCGTAACGGATGTTGAACTTTGCCGAGGAGAACGAAAATGCAGGCTACTTCGACTTCAGAAGACAAAAAAGTCCGATTGCAAGTCGTTTTGTGTAAGGAAGTCGCTTCAAGAGTGGAACGTCACGCCAGCGAACTCGACGTGAGTCAGGCGTGGGTCGCGGGGTGGGCAATCGGTATCACGCTCTCGAATAAGTCAGACTTTTGGGGATGGCTTGGAGAACGGATACAGAAACCAATGCAACACAATGAATGGCTCGACGGCGGAGCCAAGAGCAGCGAACAGCGATTGCAACTGAAGATTGAGAAGGCGCAAGCAGACGAATTGGAACAGATCGCCGCATCGATGAATCAATCGCCGCTGAAGCTTGCAGGCCTGATGATTCAGCATGGCGTCGAAAATTTCGAACTTACCCTGAGACTTAGAAAAACGAAATTAGTCAAGAACTTCAGGGACGCGTGGTACGGAAAACAAGACAAGGCGAAATTCGATGATACGGATGACAGCCAACCAGGCGTCGAAGCAGCACCGTTTTAACGGAAAGTCTGACGGCGGATGAGTTGGGCTACCGCGATAGCGGGCAGCCCAACTCATCCACCGGAACGACATAGCGAGAAGAAATTGCAAAATCTGAAGGCAGAATAGAAAACCCCGAACCGTCGAATGTTTGGCGACGAGCGACGGCCAGGGGCGTGTGTGTCCAACAGGATATTTGTCAAAAAACCTGCGGGACGGGGCCGTGCCCCCGTTTCGCGTTTGGAAAGGGTTCCAAAACATGCAACGACAAATCGATGGTAATCAAGAGCCTGAAAATGACCAAGAGCAACCGAAAGCGCCCGCCGGCCGAGCGTCATTTGGCGAAACTCCGTGGTCCACGCCACCGCAAAGCCTGGGGTTGTCTGTAACACCCCAGGCTCAAAATTCAAACCTAGAGGGATGGAGGTATCTGGCCTGTGGGGTGGATTCACTTTATCTAGGGATCTATGTCCAGTGGGGCGAATCTTGGAAGGATCAGACAGAGGAGTTGGCTGAGTGGAAAGAAGGGGCATCGGGGACCCAAGGTGTTCCGATGAACGACGGTAAATTCCTAATTCTGCCAGGTGGGAAGCAGAATTTCTGTTTCCATCTTCAATGGCCGGAGTTCCATTTGTTCTTGAGTGACAGCCAAGAAACAAAGGGAGGCACTCCGAACGCGTACGCTGAGATAAACGCCAAGACACTCTGGCAAACGTCAATTGAAGCGAGTGTCGCAATCGTGCTTCAAGAAATCGAAGCGTTTGGCGGAACGGTATTGAATGTGAAGCCGAGTCGTTGCGATCTGGCGGCAGATTTCTATTTGCCGAATCCGCTCTCGTTGGACTTCATCCTTTCGCATCGAGTTCCAGCGGATGGACAGCACTCCCATAACATGACGGCGAACCGCCTCGAAACGTTTTATCAAGGGTCTAAAAAGTCACCGGTTCAAATGCGGATTTACGACAAGGCCCTTGAAGTTCTGAAGGGTGGCACAAAGCTTTGGTTTCTAGACGTGTGGAAGATTCCCGAGTGCGAGGATGTTTGGCGCGTCGAGTTCCAGTTACGTAGACCATTCCTCAAGGCACGGAAAATCAACACCGTTTCCGAGTTGATCGACGATCTTGGAAGTCTTTGGAAATACCTGACAGAAGATTGGTTTTCGTTGAGATTTCAGGATGACCCAAATGCAACCCGAAGAACGGTGCATCCCTGGTGGTTGGGGGTGCAGATGTGTGACCAGCTTTTCGGTGTTCCCAGAGTATTTAGCGGCGAGGCCGATGAGCGTCCCGCCGATGTCGAATGGTATATCGCTCATTGCAGCGGGTGCCTTGCGAGCTTCGCGGCGAGGCTGCGTTTGGGCAATTTTGAGGGTGCGGCTGCGGAGTTGGTGAATCGAATGCGGCTGTATTGGTCCCGGAATGATTTTGGGGACCGATATGCAGTCAAGTCGATTCAGTTAGGGTTCGCCGGAAGTTCGGCGGAACATGTGTTTGACGGTCAAGTCATGGAGGATGCGGCGTGAGTAAAGAGCGGCGAAACAGAAGAGATGAAAGGGAACGGTTCTCGCATGCAGATGGGCTTGTAGCCAGTGCAGCAGCGGCGGAAGGAAGGACAATTGCGACAGAATCCGAACGGGAGCAGTTCGTTCTTGAACTCGTCGAGCGGGGAGTGATCGCAGATTCAGGTCCGCATCCGTCAGGACACGGGCGAAAGCTGAGTTTCCGGTTTGACAAGCTCAAAGATCAGCCA
Organism: uncultured Schlesneria sp.; assembly: GCA_903858935.1. Lineage (GTDB taxonomy): Bacteria > Planctomycetota > Planctomycetia > Planctomycetales > Planctomycetaceae > Schlesneria. Next base: position 5,500 of record CAIOKO010000222.1, read on the forward strand.
ACGTTCGGGAGTCTCTATGAACTGCGTGAAGGGCTTTTCGGGGGAAAGGCGAGGATATGACCGACGATCAATCATTAAGCGTCCGACTAAGTTGGATTGAAGATGCATTGCGGATGCTGTTGCAACAGAAAGTCGTTCAAAAGTTTTACTCGACATCGGATGCGGCGAAGATTCTCGGCAAAGCGGAATTTACCGTTCGAGAATGGTGTCGGCTCCACCGCATCCGTGCCGAGAAACGACCTTGTGGCCGAGGCAATTCAAAAGAGTGGATGATCGCTCACGAAGAATTGGAACGGATTCAATCTGAAGGACTTCTCGGAAGCGAAAACAGGCTTTAGAGACCCGTGTCTTGCAGGCACATCGCCCCTTTGCAATGCAATTGACCGCAGTTTCGTTCAATTTTTGAAAAGCTCATCGTCTTTGTAGAGGATCGTTTTGTTTATTTCAGCGTGCCATATCAAATCTTGATTTTCCAATTCCAACAAACCCCAAGAAAATGCGGCGTCTGAAATTTCGTTTTGTTTACGCAATTCTTCGACTGCGTTCTGCGCTTCTTCGTAGCTGCTGGCATGAGAACTGTCTCGCTCCTTCTTGTCCTTTAATAGGCGCAGGATTACTTTCATCCTCACTTCATTCGCTTTCGCTTTCCAAACGCTTGAGTATGCCTCTTTCCGTAAGTCGCCAGCGTTTGATTGCAGTATCTCGTTGGATTTTGCAATTGACTCGTGAAACAATTGCACAGCAATGTCGATCTCAGTTCGAGTTTCCTGAAATTCCCGACAAGCCTCTGAGACTCCATGTTCGAACTTGAGCAAGATGGGCTTGATTTTTGCTTGCTCATTTGCGAGTTGAACCGCCTGGTTTTGTTTGTTTCCGCATCCAATAAATGAGCAAACCATAAAGGCAAACATGAAGTAATCAAACGGGTAATTGTTCATTCACGTCATCCTTATTTTCTATAAAACGCGATTCGGAGATCGCCCAGGTTCAGGATTACTTGGACGCTTCGACGGCGGATTTCCATTGCGAGTCGATGTTCTCAAGCTCAACCATTGCGGACTCAAATGTTTGTTTGGAAATTTTGTTGTTTCCCTGCAAAGTTGTTAATTGGAATTGGGATCGTCCAAACGCGCTCACCACTGACATTCTCAGTTTGTATATGTCGTTGCTTTCGAGCTTTACTCCAGAAAGAAGTTCAGAAGTTGATTCAGTCAGAGCCCACATTACGGCAATGGCTTTTAACTTGGGGTCACCAAATCCCTTTTCAATTTTGTCCGCTGCGTTCTTAAACTTGTCCGATCTTCGTTGTCCGGCCTTTTGTTTGTTTCGGACGATTGCGAGTTTTCGTCGGGCCTCTGACACATCCTGTTGAAACTCGGTGATAATTGGTTTAACAATTCCGTTTTCTCCGGCCATTTGCTGTGATGCGCTTTTAGGGATCAACCAAAAACCACCACCGACAACAGTCAACAACAGGACTGCCAGAGCAATGTAGGTTATTGTTTTGTTTGCCTTTGGTTTAACTGAGGGGAGCGGTGGGGGAACCGCGTTTATTTCCGTAGATGATGGTTTAGGCGCTACCATCATTGAAAAGTTCTCAGGGTCAATTTTGAATGAAAGCTGACACGAACGGCAGCGAACGACTTTGCCGAAGGACTCATTTGAAATGTGATAACTTTTGGAGCAATTTGGGCAAGCGATTTGGAGCGGATCTGACATTCAGCTGCCTCCGATGATTTAGGAGTCGTTCGTCGCCCAATTGGATTGGCACATGACGGCAAAGATTGTCGAGATTTGGCAAGGTTTTATCAATTCACTTGCCTTCGCGCTCTTCCGACCCAGTCAGCCTGAAAAAAGCCTCCAATTTCAATAGAAAATGAAAACATTAACGAAGCAGGACGGGTCGAAGGAGGAAGTCAGCGGACTGCCAGTAAAATCAGCGTGGCGACTAACTAGGAGTTGTGAGCGATGTTGAATTAATGATCGCTCAAGACGAAAACACTGACAGCAGCGCGGCTCGCTGAACCGTGGGGAAGAGATGCCGATAGCGTTTCCGCATTTCGTCCGTCTGGTGTCCGGTCCAGGCGTCAATCATCCTCTGGTCGATGCCTTGGCTGGCGCAATTCGAGATGAACGAATGTCGAAATACATGCCAGCCACGAATCTTGTCCCACTTGCTGTTTGAAAGCGTGTGGTTGAACTGGTGCGAAGCCTCGTCGACGGTTAGTTGGCGTTCGTCGACACTGAATGCAAAGCGACCGGTCGCCCCCTTTAAATAATCACTCATGACTCGTTGCAATCGTCCCGACAGTGGGACAGTTCGCATCGTTCGTTTGCTGCGAGAACGTTTCAGTTCCCTCAATCGAACTGTGTTTCCTTTGAAATCAAAGTCCGATACTTCAGCCCGCAGAATCTCGCTTCGCCTCGCTCCGGTATGGGCGGCGAGAATCAACATCGGATAAAACGACGGATGACGGGCGTTTGTTTCAGCGAAGTCAAGAACTTCTTCAATCTCCGGCCCCGTGAGATAAAGTCCTTGCCACAATTCAGACTGCTCTGCCTCAGAAAGTTTGGTCTTTTCGATTTGACTTTCGATCTCGTTCCACGTCTGAAACGCTGTTTTGTCCGAAATCTTCGGAAACCGTAGGCCGTGATTCGGAAATGCATTCTTGACAAGGCCCATTCGTAGGCCCCAGGTCCAAACGCCGCTGAAACTTGTCAACTCCTTCTTAATCGTAACCGTGCTGATCGTTTTCCCGCCTCGACCGGATACGCGTGAACGTGCGTCGACGTATTTTTGAAGATCGGCAAACGCCAATCGATCTGCTCGAAAATTGTCGCCAAGAAATCCACGGATATGTTTCAAGTGGATTTTAAGAGTGTAAACAGTGTTGGATTCAAGAGAACTTTTCAGCAGTCCGTCGAGATACCGCTGACAAAGGTCAGCAAGCGTAATTCCGGCGGACAGAACGACCGGTTGAGCGAGTTTCCCGTCTGACAGCAGAAAAGTCATCAGGTCTGCGTCCGTCGGAACGGACAAATCACCGTGTTCGATCAATTGCAAACGTCGTTCGACTCGTTCCAGAATTGTCTCTGCTTCGGTCGCTTGGTCGGTCTGAAGCGAGCGTTTCAGCTTTTGGTTTCCGAAACGATGAACCAAATGAAAATTGTTTCCACGTTGTTCGAGCCATGCCATGATTGTGTTTCTCCTGCATAAAGTGTCGCCTGAATGGCAAGCGATGCAGAAGCCACGCAATCTCGATGACTGCCCCCAATTTGCCCCCAACGGACGTTGGGAAAGAAAAAAGGACTTGAAGCCATTTGCTCCAAGTCCTTATGCCACTTGATGCCCAGGACAGGAATCGAACCTGCACGAGATTACTCCCACTAGGTCCTGAACCTAGCGCGTCTGCCAGTTCCGCCACCTGGGCTGCGGGGACGACAAGAATACGGATTCATGTCGCGTGAGGCAAGTATCCACATCGGCATTTATCCCACCTGAATCGGAATCATTTTTGCGACACGGCGCTTGCGAATTGAAAACAAATCGTTATCATTCTCTCCCTCGCGGTTAGGCCGTCCGCTGCGCCGCTAGCGTAGCTCAACGGCAGAGTACCGGTTTTGTAAACCGGTGGTTGTGGGTTCAAATCCCACCGCTAGCTTTTTGCGAGGAGGCTTTTCGGCGGGATACCCGAGTGGCCAAAGGGGCCAGACTGTAAATCTGGTGGCTCTGCCTTCGCAGGTTCGAATCCTGCTCCCGCCATGATTTTCGTTAGTTTGGATGTTTGAGACGGTCGCTTCCGGTTGATTTTCGGTTTTTTGGTGATAGACGTTGCGGGTGTAGCTCAATGGTAGAGCTCCAGCCTTCCAAGCTGGTGGTGTGGGTTCGATTCCCATCACCCGCTCTTCAGTTGACATGTTGACACAAACATACCATTGTGTGTGTTGCGATTTGGCAGGCTGGCTGGCGTCGCTGCTGTAGCTCAGCTGGTAGAGTGCGTCCTTGGTAAGGACGAGGTCAAGGGTTCGATTCCCTTCAGCAGCTCTGGGTTTGGGTTTTTATGGCCTTCGCCATTGGCGGCGGGGCTGGGTTCTTGTGGAATGTCCGCTCGCCCTGAAGGGGTGCGGCGGGACGGATAGAGAAAGAGGACTGCGAGCAAAATGGCGAAGGAAAATTTTCAACGCACGAAGCCACACGTGAACGTTGGCACGATTGGCCACATCGATCACGGCAAGACAACAACGACGGCCGCCATTCTCGCCGTTCAAACTGCAAAGGGTCTGGCGAAGTTCAAGAG
>CAIOKO010000223.1 GCA_903858935.1 uncultured Schlesneria sp.
CCACTTGGTCAACGTGACTCGCTCTTCGTCCGTCAATATGATCGTCTTCGCTACTCGCATGACACTGATCCTCCTTATACTGAAGATCAGACGCCAGCGAATCGAATAAGTTCCCGTAATTCTGAGTCACTACACTAGCGGTTCCGATTCTTGTCGGCTTCTCAAATCCGATCAGCCTGTTGATTGTCGGGTTTGCACTATGGGAAGCATTCAAGCTTAACCGCAAAGTGAACCTCGTTGTTACTGGTCCGCACAACATTGGCCATAATCCAGATTCGGACCGCTCACATGTCTGATCAGATGCTCCGATGTCCGGTTTGCGCGACCGAACTCGCTCCGAATCTGCTGACGTGCCCAAAATGTCGGCGGTTGGTCCATTCGGATCGCCTCAAGGCCCTGGCTGATACGGCGACGCAGGCCACCAACCCCGTCGACGCTCTTGTCGCCTGGCGTGAAGCGGTTGAGCTTTTGCCTCCGGGAACGCGACAGTATGACACTATCCAGGCGAAGATCACCGAACTTGGTAAGGTGGTCGATACCCTCCCTACCCCGCCTGCATCCTCATCCCCGTCCGCCGAGAAAACGAACGGTGCGGGGGTAGGTCGAGTCGCCGGGCTGGGGGCGATCGGCCTGATTCTCTGGAAGTTCAAAGCCGTTCTTCTGCTCTCATTGACTAAGTGGAAGGTGTTGCTTCTGGGCCTGACCAAAGCGAGCACATTCACGTCGATGCTGTTGTCGTTCGGGGTCTACTGGACCATGTTCGGCTGGCCCCTTGCCTTGGGGCTGGTGATCTCGATTTACATTCACGAAATGGGGCATGTCGTCACTCTGATGCGGTATGGAGTGAAGGCGACGGCCCCAATGTTCATTCCTGGTGTTGGCGCGGTGATTCGCTTGCGGCAATCGTTGGGTGATCCACGTCAGGACGCCCGCTGTGGTCTCGCCGGTCCGGTTTGGGGCTTGGGAGCTGCGCTGGGATCTTACCTGTTGAATCTTGCGACTGGATTGCCGATTTTTCTGGCGATTGCCAACCTGGGCGCGATGATCAATCTATTCAACTTGCTGCCGTTTGCATCTCTCGACGGCGGCCGGGCCTTCCAGTCGATGAGCACAAACCAGCGATGGCTGGCCGTGCTGGGGCTGAGTGCGATCATGTCGTTCTGCGAGGGTAAGGAGACGTCTGGTCTACTCGCCCTGTTGATGATTGGCGGGGTTTTCACAGCGTTGACCGGTAAAGCCCCCAAAACCGGCGACCGCCCGGGGTTCATCGCCTACCTGGCTTTGGTTGCCGTATTGACACTGATGCTGGAGCGACTCACTCCAATGCCGCCGGCGTGACATTTCCGTCGAACCCAATGGTGTCACAAACCAAACCTCGGATGTGACCTCGAACGCAGTCAATTCAAGAACCGACGCTACGTGGAAACGCGGCATCAGCATGAAAATGCAGGAATAGCGCAAAAGATTTTTCACCGCGAAAATCACGGTGCGGACCTCGCCCTCCCGAGGAAAATCTTCGCATCGCGCGAGGAAATCAAACGCTAGTACTCCGAAAAACACGAAATACGAATTCGGGAAAAAATCCGAGATTTCATTGATACAAACAAGGGCGTTTCGGCGGCAGAAGAATCCAGGATAATGTCATTTCGTCTTGACCGTTCTGGAGTGAACTGTTACCAGAACGCTCGATTTTTTGCTGAACCCTGAAGTCACGTGGGAAACTGTTTCCTTGCATCGCTGGCTCGCCTTTGCAGGACTCTGGGGACTGGCCGGCACCGTTGCGTATGCCGGTGAATTGACCCTGAGTCCAATAACCAATCTTAAACGGCCTCGAATTTTTGAGGTTCGGGGTACTCAGTTTACCTTGCTGAAGGATTTGCCAAATCGACAAGCCTCTACTTTTGATACACAGATCGGAATGGCTTCGGATGGAAACTTAGTCGAGTTTCGTGGCCCGGTTCTCGACAAGATTTTCACTGACGAAGAAGAGGCCGACGAGACGTCAGACAGTCAATCTGGCCGAATCCTGATGACGCAGTATTCCGAGGAACTTCAAGAGGGGCAACTGGAAAACACGTTCCCCTCACCATCGACTGTACCAACACCGTTATCGAAGGAAGCGATACCACTTGATGGTACACCGCGTGATGCGACCGTGAAGCCGAAAGCTGACGAACATCAATTTCAAAACCAATATTCGTCGCTGGCCTGGATTGCAGGGGCGAACGACCGGCTGGGGATGATTGAACTCCTTTTCAACCCACCAAGCCGAGTCTGGTATGACCCGACCCGGCCGGTCACCACAACGTTCGTCGATATTGAATGGGGTGCCCGATGGCTGAACGGTCCGGATGTCACCGACCTTCCGCCTCAACTTTTTAATATCGGTATTAATGTCGGTGACAGGTTTCAATTCAATAATGACATTATGGTCGATGTCATGCTCTCGCCAAGCTGGTATACGGACTTTTCCAATAAAGGGGTTCAGTCGTTCCGAATGCCGTGGCATCTGGTGACGTACTACACAATTGAAGAAGACTGGTACTGGGTGACGGGTGTCACTGATCTGGCCCGTGATGACATCAAATATCTTCCCGTGCTGGGGACGGTCTATGCCCCTAAGGAAGGGGATGTCCGATTGGATCTTGTCTTTCCAAGGCCCAAGATTTCCCGGAAATTTGCTCAGAGTCAGAAGGTCGAAAACGGCCTGACATTCAAAGGGAGCTCGTACTGGCTGACACTCAGCGGGGAACTGGGGGGCGGTTCGTGGGCGATCAGCCGAGAAAATCGGGCCTATGATGTCGTGACGTATCGTGATTACCGTCTGGTTGCAGGTCTTGAATCACGTCGCACCAACGGCCAGATTACGCGACTCGAAGGGGGTTGGATTCTCGGCCGATCCGTGGATTACCGTACCAACATAGGGAACTACAACCCATCCGATACGTTCATGATCCGAATTTCCACTGAGTATTGATTTTCTTCGAAAAATCAAAGGAGTCACGGATTGGAATGCCGGCGTTAAATACAACTGCAATCAGATCGCGGCGGTTGCAGGCTGCGGGTACATGTAAACTTCCTCAACAATCCTGTTCCCGAGCGGTCGACTGCGGTGTCGTGTCGGGTTTACCCCAGGGTATTTGTTCTGAAACCCTACAACTGCCGCTGCCAGGGGATCTTTGCTGCTGACGACTTTGATTTCGAATGGGCTCAGCCACGGGTCTGGTATTCTGGACGCAATCCGCATGACTTCGCCATATGCAAGGTCAAAATTCGTGTCGTCAATTTGGTCGCTGGCTAAATAGAGATACCATTGTTCTTCTTCACGGGCCTTCAGCCAAAAAGCCGCTTGGACCGGGACGTATTTAGCGAATTCGCCAATAAATTTTGCACCGGCATCGACCATTTCCTTCACCAGCGGGCTTTGATCTATGATACCACCCCATTCGTAGCATCGGTAATTGCATCGTACGGTTTTTTCTTGGTCCCGTCTTAATTCACTGATTTATACCTCGGAAAGTCACTGGCCTCGAGTCCGTCCAAGTGTCTCGCCGTAATAATCTCAAGAAACGTGGATGCAACAATTAATTTTGCATTGTCCTCTCTGATTCGAAATACAGGATGCCCAGCCGTTACTGACTGAAGAATTGCAAGTTCGAAGGCGATCGACACACAATTTGATAGATGTCTGAGCGGGTAATTTGTTGGATAGTACTCCGCCTTCGTGTGTGCGCGATCAAGACAGTCTAAGACTGACAATACGTTCGCGACCCAAAGCGATTGTCCATTCACTGGCTCGCATTCTATCAATTGGACGTCCGTTCCCAACACCTCCTCAAACACGGGAGCAGCGATCTCATTGACAATTGGTATCGCACCCAAAGCCATGGAAATGGCATGGATCTTTCCGGGCCTGAGGACCGGTAAAACCAAACTATCAAACGAGAGTTTGTCACCTTGGAGAAACTCGTTTGCCGCAAGCTCTTGACCGTTTTTTAGGGTCGGCGTGCCAAAAGTACAGTGTTCGGGAGAATTTATTTGAAGAACGCGAGTCCAGAACATTACTGCATCCCTGGTTTTGTTTGGTACCGAGCCTATTTCCCTTCGGCTTTCGTTGGCGTTTCCACCGTGATTGCCATCACGATTGGGGATGACTCGGTGTCGTTTCCTTTGACCAGTTCGATCGTGTCGATCTTTTCTGTTCGCTTCGGGATGATCGAGAAATAACGGATCTGCTGGCCTCGAAGTCGATAAGCGAACTTGCTCTGGGGGACGTCGACGCGACTGATGTAATCGGCGAAGTGCTCACCGTTGATCAGTTCATGTACCTCGGTCTTGCCGTCGGCGTATTTCAGTTGGACATTGATGGCGACCGTTCCCTTCTTGCTTGCTGGCCATCCCCAGCCACTGATCCCCCCCAGCATGTGGATGGCAGTGGCAGATGAATTGCAGGTGAGCGAAACACTCTTGGGCATGCGCGGTGGCTTGTCGCCATTGGTTCCATTCAACATGATCGCGTTGGCGATTCGGTCGCCGGACGGGTCGACCAGAACGAATGGGATTCCTTCGAAGATCTTTGGCGACCAGTCAGGGAAAATCAGCTTCTGTTCGTCGTGTTGACCGTCATGAAACATTTCCTTCGTGCTGACAACCGTCGCGACTTTATTGATCGGAATCGGCAGGTATTTGCCCCGTTGTATCAAAAACTCAAGCAGATTGGCAATCTCTTCCGGTTTGACCTGTTTTTCAAATCCCTCAGGCATCAGCGACTTGATTGATGCCACCAGCTCATCGATATCGTCTCGCTGGATGGCGTGCTTCTTTCCTTCGGCGTCAAAAATCTCGACAGCGGTTTTCGATTCGGAGGCGAGCAGACCATTCATGACACGGCCATCGTTGAGTACGACCGAGTAAACGCGAAAATTCCCTTCGACACTGCGGCTTGGATCAATGATGTGAGTCAACAATTCCTTCTTGGGGTGAACAGCCATCCCTGTCAGGTCAGGTCCAATCTTCGTCCCTTCACCGCTGTGCGTATGACATTTCGTGCACTGTTTCTTGAAGACTTCCTTGCCTGCAACGGCATCGGCCGTCAGTTCGGTGAGCGGCATCAGTTCGTCGAGAACTTTCTGGCGATCAGGATTGGGCAAGCCACCCCCTCGCGACAGGATTTTCTTCGCGCGATCAGACAGCTTCTTCGTTGGATGAGCCGTCAGGCCTTGTTTCTGATCGAGTGACAATTCGCCGAATTGAATCGCACCTTGATCGAGTCCGTCGAGCAACGCTTCGCTCCAGTCGGCTCGACTAAGCAGTGCGCGTAGAGCAGACGGGCGGACGGATGGTGTCAATGATCCCAATGACGCAACCAGAGTTGAACCGACTTCCGGTGCTTCGCTGGTTCCAAGAGCTTCGATCAGACCCTTGCTGAGTTCTGGCGATGTCCGTGGCGTGATGATCGACAGAATATCCTTGGCAACAGCAGGATCGAGCCTTCGGAAATTGACCAGCTGCAGGGCAGCCTCGCGCCGTGCTGTTTCCGTTTCTTTGTCGTTCTGGGCGATGGTCAGGAATGAACCAGCGATTTCGGCTCCATATTGTTCCATCTTCTTGCTGCCGGCCCGGGTTGCAAAAGTCGCCATTGGGCCACGAGTGGCAGGTGGCAGTTTCTTTAACAAGTCGACCAGAGCCGTTTCCGTGGCCTCATCAAATGTCGTGGTTTTGCCCTTCGGCCAGCCCTTTGCCAATCCTGTGATGATGGCCGAGTTCACTCGCCCGATCGTTTCAGTCACTGCGGCATCGTCGCTTGTTTTTCCGAGCAACGGCAGTAGCGAACCGATCGAATCTATTGGAGCACCACGTCCGTAGTGCTCGGACACAATGGCGATCAATTCCGTGGGAGGACTGGTCAGTTTTCCACCAATGTTATGAACGACCGATTTCAGAAAGTGCAAATCGTGCCGGGCTGCGGCAGCGACCATCGCGTCGCGTAACCACCGATCTTCCAGGTTTGTTGGCGATGACATTGCCAGACGAACCTCTTCACCCCCTTCGGCAGAAGCAGGTAATTCGGCCAATGTCAGCAATGCTGCCAACCGCACTTGCGGGTGTTTATCGCGTAGCACGCCACTCAGTTGAATCGGTGCAATGACCTCGTTATTTCGAGGAAGAACCAGCAAGGCGTTTCGGCGAACTCCTGCCGAAGGATGATTCAACGCCCGAACGACCACTTTCAAAGCATCCCGGTTCTTGCCATCGAGTGCTCCTCGGCCGTGCAGTGTCCACAACGCGTGATTGATGTCGGTTGCAAGTCCGATCTCGTCGAGCGACTGCTCTTTCACCATTTCAATCAGCGCCTGAACGACATCGTTATCGCGGTTTTCAAGCATTAATCGCTGAGCATGCCGACGCCATAAGAAATTAGGCGAGTGCAATGCCGCCAGTAATTGTTCGGCATTAGCTTTGGACAGATCGAGCGATTTGTCACCCATCATCGCGCCGTCGCCGGACGTCTTCGAGGTGAGGTCTTTTTTCGGTACTGAAGGATCGCCTGCCCCGGTGTAGACAACTCGATAGATTCGACCATGTTTCTTATCGCGCAGATTTGTTTCGTACGCGTTCCCTTTGCCTGTTTTGAAGCCAACCGGAGTCGGATTGTGTTGAATGATGAAGTTGTACCAGTCGATGACCCACATGTTTCCATCGGGGCCAACCTCAGCCATGATCGGGCCCGACCACTCGTCGTTACTGGCCAGCAGGTTCCACGAATTCTTCGATCGGAAACCAGCTCCGTCTTCGCGGATCACAAACGTGGCAACAAGATGTCCGGTCGCTTCAGTCACGAAGGCGGTCCGGTTCCAGTATTCCTTTGGATAGTTGCGAGCCGTGTATAAGGCATGTCCCGCTGCGGCAGTGAATCCACCGTGATTGTCAACCTGACGGACTTTACTTTCATCGAGCGCTTCAAAGTTATTGCTATCCGCGATGCCGCCAAGTACAGACGATGACCAGCCTCGTACTGCTTCGTAATAACGGTTAGGAATTGGCATAAATTCGCTTGGGTTACCGTTGGCGGTCGAGCCGAACACCAGGCCTTCTTCACTGAAGCCCAGCCCCCATGTATTGTTGTTCGTTGAACGCAGGAATTCCAAATCCGTCACCACGGGATCAGGCTGAGCAGACTTACCATTCCCAACTTCATTGCCACTTGAAGCTTTCGCCTCTTCGACCTTGAATCGGAAAAAGCCCTGTCGGAACGATGTCACTTTACGGCCATCGGTCAGCACGGGTGACGAATTGTTGTAACCCTGCATGGCGTAATACCAGTTATCCAACCCGTACTGGAAATTACTGACTTCGCCGTGAGTGTCACCCATTGTCCAGCCAGTGATCAGAACTTTGCGGAAGTCGGCTTTGTCATCGCCATTCGTGTCTTTCAGATAGATTGTTTCGGTTCCATCCTGAACAATCGCACCACCGCGGTAAAACGTAATCGCCGTCGGAATACTCAACTTTTCGGCGAAGACCGTGAACTTGTCGGCGACCCAATCTCCATCAGTGTCTTCCAGAATACGAATCCGATCGCGTCCCTCGCCCCGTGGCTTCAGTTCGTTTGGATAGTCGAGTGTTTCACAAATCCAGAGACGACCTCGTTCGTCCCAGTTCATCGAAATTGGTTTTCCTTCGAAATCTTTTTCAGATGCGAACAACTTTACTTCGAACCCGACTGGAGTGACGAAATGTTTCATCGATTCTTCGGGTGAAGCGGGGAGCTGCATCTTCCGTTTTCCGTTTTCGACGGTTCCCCATTGTTTTCCCGGCGGATAGAAGGGAACCTCAGCTTCAACATACTCGAATGGTTTTAATTCAGGAGCAAGCTTGGTTACTGCTGGCTTATCGCTGAACGATGGAACGACACTGGGATCTTGTCCGCAAGCCCAGCGAATGCCTCGTTCGACGAGATTATGAAAGCCGGGATTAGCAAAAGTACGAGCGTCATGCCCCCACGCGGTATAGAAGACGCGACCTTTGCCATGAGTCCTGACCCACGTCCACGGTTCTTCAGTTTGACCTTCCGTACGAGTCTCAAGCACCGTTCGGTTCAACGGATTATGTTTCGAATGAACGTACGTCTCATCCCAACTTTCAAACCCCTTGAATCCCTTCATTACCGGGTGATCGGGTTGAGTGATTGTCGTGCGGAACGTTCCCGTTCCGTGTTTCATGAACTGGGCACCGACCAAAGCGACAACAGCATCGTTGTTTCGAAAACAATAACTGGCGCAGTGCAAAGGAATGAATCCTTTTCCACCGGCGACATAGTCGAGCAGTGATTTGGCTTGATCATCCGTGATCGAATCGATGTTCGCGTAAACTACCAGTCCATCGTAGCCGGCCAATGTCGTCGGATTGAGATCTGACGGAACGTCAGAATAAACCAGATCGATCTTCTGCTTCGCGAGTGCGGGTTGAAGTTGTTTAAAGCGAACCGCAGGCTGATGGTGTCCGTCATCGCCGAGATACAGCAGTTTCAGGGGACCCGGTTCAGCGGCTGAAACCGTTGTAGAAACCGCACAAAAAAATGTCGCCGCAAGTGCCAGCGTAGTTGTCAGTCGCATTCCGAAACTTTCCGTAAGAAAATTGAGGATTTTGAGTTTGAACGAATCGAACAAATCTTATGACGGATCCAAATTCAACAAAAACCAAATATATATCACAACCGAACCAACGATTAATCGATCGATGCGGCTACAAAACGATAGCCCCTGGAACAGGTTCAAACGTGTGAAATATGGATATCGGGGAATCTTGAAACTGCCGGCAATCATATCTTTCCGATCGCATTTCGGCGACTTTCAGACGACAATCTTTCAGTTCGAGTTTCGATTTCATCTCGGGTGGAGTCAAGTCTTCAATGACCACCAATTCGTCTTCATGGACTACTACACAACCAGGCGAACAGCTAATCTGATCATTCTGGACGGATAATCCCCCCAATCAAAAAGATCTATCAACGCCTGAAAGGATACGCGATGATCGTTGACCACATTAAAAACCATGCCAAGTACATGCATCTTCCCCCTCGAATCGTGCATGCCATCCAGTACATCGGAAGTACGGATTTCACGTTCGTCGAAAGTGGCCAATACGAACTTGACGGCAAAAAGCTGGTCAGTATGGTCCAGCGTTACAAAACAAAGCTCCCTGAACAGGCGGTTTGGGAGTCACACCGCAAGTATATCGACGTACAGTTCGTCGCCGGAGGACACGAGCAATTCGGTCATGTTCTACTGGCTAATGCTCCCAAAATAAAAACTCCATATAACGAAGAACGGGATGTGATCTTCTACGAACCCGGTGCCGAAACCTTCGATGCCCCGATGGGAATGTTTATGATTTTCTACCCCGATGATATTCACGCCCCCGGATTGGCGATCGGAAATCCCCCGACTGCCAGTGAAGTGGTCAAAGTTGTTGTCAAAGTCGCAGTGGAAGGTCTTTAAACTCGTGTTCACTCTTAATTGAAACAGCAGGATTTTCCGTCGGAAAAACCGGGACAAGAGAATGTCTTCTACGACAGCTTGACCGTACTCGGTCAAGCTGTGCTCTTCGATGACTTTTTTTCAACTAAGCCGCTTCGTCGGTGAAGACTCCGATGAAGTGGCGTCTCAGGTCGGCTTCTCAGTCGCTGTAATGAACAGCCAGCCAGATCGTAGGCTCGTCAGGGGTCGTCCATTCAACTCGATGCTTCGTATGAGCCGGGATGTTTACGAAATCACCTGGTTTCATCAAAACCGGTTTTTCATTCGCGTCGAACAACAGCCGAGCCAATCCCTTTAACAACACGACCCATTCGTGCTGATCTTGGTCATACCAGAATCCTTCCGGGGATGCATGTCCGTGCGAGGCAATCCGTTCAATTCTGACCGTGTTCGCTTCAACTATCGTTGTGATGATCTCGTCAGGCAACTTTGTAGGGAGGTCCGTGAACAGATTTTTAGTCATTTGGAAATTCGTTGATTCAGAAAGTATGCCAGGTTTTCGGCATCATCAGTACCGATTCGCAAAATCCCGCGTTTCAAATGTGCGACGACGCAGTCGCGACCCCAAATATTCCACACCATCCCACCGCGGATGCTGATATGAATACCCCAACCGTCCAGAATCAACGTCCGACCGATCTCAACCCTCTCGATGTCCGAGTAAGGAACTGTGATGCGAAACAGAGGGACCGGCCCGAAGCGAATTGCTAATACGTCCCCCTGATCAATCACTGTCAGATGATGAAAGGCGGGTGCAAGTAGAGTTAGCAGTAAGGAAACGCTACCGGCAATACAGATTGCTGGCACCTCCATTGTAGCACATGCCGGAATAAGGCAAGCCAGGGCGATGCCATAAAGAAACAGACAAAGCGGAGCTTTCTGGGTGTGAGCGTACGTCATATGTTTCCCGAAAAAGTTGCGGCTATTTCTGCTCAAGAAATCCCTGGATTTTCATCCATTCGGCACAGCGTTTGGGCCAGTCATTGATTGGTTTTCCATCCTGACGCATGCCGAATCCGTGGCCTCCCTTCGCGCAGATATGCAGTTCTGCCGAGAGACTAAGTTTCTTGTACTCGAGATATATCATGGCCGCTTCTGTCGGGTTCGCTCCGTCATCGTGAGCGACCAGCATGAAGACTGGAGGAGCATCGGCAGGAATCGTGAATCCAGGCCGAAATCTCGATTTGTCATTCTTGTCGAGAAAGCCTCCGCCATAGATGAACACCAGAAAATCGGGTCCACGTGGGTCATCCAGTTCAGGTTGCTGAGAATACGTCCGAGTCCCCCGATCCCAGGACGCATGCCCCGCAAGGTTCGCACCGGCCGAGAACCCCAGCAAACCAACTCGATTTGGATCAAGCTTCCATTCGGCCGCATGTTGCCTTACCAGTCCCAAAGCGCGCTGAGCATCCTGGACGGGCAATTCAAACATCTCCCGTTCATCGCGAGTTGGAGTGCGATACTTGAGCAGCACAGCAGTCACTCCCAACGAATTCAGCCATTCGCAAACTTGAGTCCCTTCATGAGCGTACGACAAAAACATGAACCCACCACCCGGTGCCACAATCATCGAAGCCCCGTTCGGCCTTTCAGGAAAATAGACAGTCATCGTCGGATCGCTGACATCCGAAACACGATCTCGACCCACGCCTCCATAAGACTGGATCAGCTTCACCGTGGCATCCGATTTTGCCACCATTGCCGTCGGCGGCCCATCCGGCCAAAGCTTTAACGTGATTGAGTCGGCCGCGAAGGCGAAATCGGCCACGTTCAACAGGACAAGAAGACTCAACAGGTTTGTATTCATGGTCTCGCCAGCTTCAGGAGATCTGTTGTGTAGAAAAAAATCACGGTTCTTCCGATTTACCGTTTCTTGATCGCGATGCCGCCGGTCTTTGATAGGAGACGCCGTCGTTTCGTTCACTGAAAATTATTGCTTCCAATTCCGATTGACGCCAGCTTAGGCTGCTGTGGCATTGCTGTGGGTCTCGAGCTAAGAATCAACCCGCAGAGGTACGCCAGTTCGGGCGAATCATCGTCCTTCCGACTGACGAAGTTACTCGCCCGCCAAGGAATTCAGATTTTACTGCGACATTGATTGAAATAACGCTTTTTTGCGTAACAATCGTACCTCTTGTGAAGACATGTTTTTTCGGTCAATGGCCACGCCCTTGTGGTTTGGCGATACTGTTTGGTTGGCAGTTTTGTGCCATTTTTCTGGAAGACTTATCGATGACAGAACAGTTGCCCTGGTACCACGAAGGTCTTCGTTTTCAGTGCAGTCAATGTGGAAACTGTTGTACCGGCGGGCCGGGGGTGGTTTGGGTGACCGACGACGAAATCCGTGAAATTGCCGAGTTTCGAGGCTTGTCGATTGGTGAAATGCGGATCAACCACACAAAGCTACATGGCGGCAGAGTCACTCTGCGTGAGTTTGCAAATGGAGACTGCACCTTCTTTGACGGGCAGACGCGGCGCTGCACGATCTATCCCGTAAGGCCACCTCAATGTCGTACGTGGCCGTTTTGGAACTCGAACCTGGAAAGTCCTGAAACGTGGAAACGGGCACAAACCGTCTGCCCTGGCATGGGTGAAGGGAACTTGGTTCAACTCGAAAGCATCCACCAGCAGGCGGCTGTCATCGATATCTGAAGTTCTGAACGCCCGGAATAATTCGATTATGAGCCAGTGACTAAATCATCAACGCGTTACAAAAAACGCTTTGCGACAAAGTAATCGGCAATACGAGATGAGGCACGGCAACGTGCGCCGGACATTGCCTCAATCAACGTCGAGTTACAAAGAAACGCGTTACAAAAAAAGCCCGGAAGCAACTGGTCCCAGGGGGGCGAAGGACATCAGTTGCTTCCGGGGCGATCGGACTCAGCAATATTCACGGGACGGATCACATCCATGTGAGTCGTCCCGTATCCGCTCATCGTTATCTGCAAAGCAGCATCCATGCTGCAACCTCAGATACCGTTCGTCCATGGGGCCGAAACGAGTGGATGTGGAGTTCAGTTATCAGGAATCATAACTATCGATTGCGGGGCCGCATTCGATTGGATTTTTAACGGATTCAATCCAAGGACTGAGATTTGTTCTTATCGACGCGTTGCTTGATTTAGTTATCGTCAGAGCAAGCGGGCGAAACATAGAGGCTTGTTTCCATTGGGTCAACACGACTTTCTCGTGTTTGTGAAATTTTGTAAAAAATGGAAAAGGAGCTCGTTTTCTAAGGTTCGTGGCACGTGAATCATGAACTTTTTCTGATCTTCACCGTTTCTGCGAATGACGCGTTGAATCCCGTTCACTAACCAGATTTGGCACTTTTGTAACAAGCCCCAACTCCACTAATTTCTTGACGAATTCATGAGCTACCGGACCGGCTGCTGCACCCCCTCCTCCGCCGTTCTGAAGAACGACGACAAAGGCAATCCGAGGTTGTTCTGCAGGGACGTATCCTGCGAACCAGGCGTGATCGATGCCATTTGTTTCCGCCGTTCCGGTCTTACCCGCGATTGTGACCTCTTTCATTCGGACTGTTTTATAGCCGGTTCCACGAGGATGGTGGACCACCATCCTCAGTCCTTCGCGGATGTTGTCCAGGGTTTCCTCGTGCAATCCCTCAATTGATGATGGTTGCAGATTTGACGGTGAACTTCGTATCGAACTCGACGAGTCCATCAGAGAAGGGCCTGACTCAGCTGCAAGATGCGGAGTCACAAGGTTTCCGCCGTTGGCAACGGCCGCCATCGCTCTCACGATTTGAAGCGGTGTTACCATTAATTTTGACTGTCCGATTGCCAGATCTAGAGTATCACCGGGCCTCCACGCGGGACGCCGTTCGCCCGGCGCAAGTGGCAAATCAGGTGCAGGAAGATATCCGGCAGATTCTGAAGGAAGATCGACCCCCGTCTTCTGGCCAATCCCAAATCGCCTTGCCCAATCGACGAGTGTTTGAGGTCCCATTCGTCTCGCTGCCGTGTAGAAATAGACGTTACACGAGCGGCATAGCGCGTCAGCCAGAGTCACTTCGCCATGCCCCACACCATAATGCCGAAACGGTAGACATCGGTGTTTATCAGTACTGTCGAGATATCCCTGGCAATAAAACGTTTCATGGGGCGGCATTTTTCCACTTTCAATCGAAGCGACCGCCGAGATGACTTTGAAAACCGAGCCAGGTGGTAATGCCATCTGGGTCGCACGTGACAAAAACGGGCTTCTTGGGTCTGACATCACGTCGTCCCATTGGTCCGAATCAGGTGAGACCATCAGGTTCAGATCGAATCGAGGTGCCGCTGCCGCTGCAAGAATGGCCCCTGTATGAACATCGATTGCGACCAGACACCCCCCTTGCGGACAGGTTGGATCACGAAAACGACCATGACTCGTTTCAGGGTCCACTGTCCCCTTGAGCGTCACCTTGGTCAATGCCTGGTCGAGAAGCTGCTCGGCTCGGAGCTGAACTTCGCTATCGAGAGTCAGTACGAGATCTCGGCCGTGTTGAGGCGGACGGACAATTCGAGTGTCAACAATCTCATCGCGCCAATTCTTGATCAGCGATTGTCGTCCGCGAACCCCTTTCAAATGGGAGTCATAACTCAGTTCAAGGCCACTAACCCCGCTGGGATCTCCAACATGGTAATCAAGTGGATCACCATCGGGATAAGTCTCGCGCCGCTTTTGAAGCTGTTCTTCGGACAACGGTTTTCGAAAGCCGATCAAGTGCGCCGCGAATTCACCTTTGGGATAGGTTCTGTGTGAATGGGTCAGAATCTTCGTATAAGGATATCGCTCGGGGTGCCCTTCGATCTCCGCCTTCATCTCGGCATCAATATTTGCAATCACCGAGTGATAGTTCTCTTCATCTTCGATGACGCGCAGACTGTCACTCTGTTCTGGTGGTTCTGAAATGGCTTGCTGTATACGTTCCCAGAAAGCGTTCCATGAAAACTCAGTCGTCCGTTCAACGAGAGCGTCATTTGACTGGGTCTTCTGATGCCGCTGACGATATCGCCGCTGAACCGATTCTTTGATTCGCTCGACTCGCGTTTGTTGTTTTTTTCTCGATTCCAACAGGTCATTCAACGGGCGACCTGCCAGGTCTGCCAGCTTCTGCCAGAGGAGTTCTCGTTCGGCGATAACCTTGCCCTTTTCCTCGTTGAGCTTCACCTTGTCCTTGCGATCGGCCTTGCTTAATCGATACCTGGCTTTCGAGGCGATCCAGTCATTGTCAGGTGGATCCTGAATCTCACGATAATGGACAGCGACGTCGTAACGCTCAACGTCACCGGCCAGCACGCTTCCGTCCGCTGCCAGGATCCGACCGTCTCTGGCTGGAATTTCCTGGAATGTTTCTGTCGTCCGCGAAAAGGCCGCGGCAAAATCGTCCTGCAAATCAAGCTGCAATTGACCAACGCGTCCAATCACCACCAGAACAGGCAACGCCAGGAAAAGCCACAACAGAGTCAGTCGAAACTGCGGATCACGATCCGCATTCCACCCTGTCTCTCCAGAGTCATCTCCGCTGCCAAAGAATGGAACTGGACGATTTAGCATGTTTTGCCAAGGAGTACTTTGTTAAAAAACTCGGTCCTGCTTTATCTGGCGAGCATTGACCATCGATTTTTCAAGGCGATTGGGTTCGAAGTTTTATGGCGATCTGATGCCTGCCAAAACAGTCTTATTAACAATCCGATAGCAACGGTCGTGACGGCGGTATAAACACCGTCACCGAATGCAACTGAAAGACTCTCTTGCAGGTTAAAATCACGTCTGTCGAGGATCCCCTGGGTCGTCGCTGAAGCAAGTCTCCAGATCAATGTTCCCACAAAGACAAAAGGTCCCAGTAACAACGTTCCATTCGATCGAGTGTCCTGGCGAGCCAACAACAAACCCGCAGCAACAACAGTTGTCACGACCAGATGGACACCCATTCGATCGGCCCCGAGACCATCCACGACAAGCCCCAGAATTCCCGCCCAGACGACGCCGGCAATTTCGTCATGTATCAAGAGACACGCCGCGAGAACAATCCCCGGAAACCATGGTCGACAGGAATGAAATGTCATATCGCACGACACACACGATTGCAGGACGAGCGATATGTAAATCAGGCAGGCGGTGACTAGATGGGGTAACATCATTTCACCGCCAATCGGTCTGGATTGACCGCTGTCCGCAAGACGTGAACCTGTGTCAGTTGACTTGGTACTGCTGCGGGTTTGACATACACAGTCCATTCGCGATCATCCATGCCTAATACAGCATCGACGACCTGGCCGTAATACAGCGGAGTCGGCAGAATTCCGTCACGTTCGGCGGTATAGACGGCGTCATTAATTCGAACCGATTTCTCAGCGGGAATTCCTTCCAGCTTGCAGAGCGGTCCACCCTGTCCCTTCAGTATGCCCTGAGCCTCAAATACGAACCCTGACTGCGTTTCACGGATCAGTTGGGCTCGACCGCGATAATGCGAATCCGTCACCCGCTGAAATGTGCTGGTCCAGCGCCCAACGTGCTCGACTTTTCCGATCACACAGCGTCCAAGCAGCATCAAGTCTTCCGTGGAAAGATCCCCATCCTCACCAAAATCAATCAAAGGCCGCACGGGCTTTCGTGTCGAAAGAACTAGCTCATTTTCTCGCAAGCCGTTCATTGAACCCTGATCAAGCAATTTTCCGGATCGCCATTGTTCCGCCACGGTATCGCCGAGTACCGCCACTTCTATCAGGGAAGGTACGATCAACCGCTTCGTCCGAAGCATCGCTTTGGTGATGTCTTGCTCGCCCTGGTATTGCTCGGTTACTTGAGCGAGTCGCGTCTGCAGAGCTCGGTTCCGCTCACGCTCGACCGATAGTTCGTCCTTCAGACGTTCGGTGACATCATTGTCGGTTGCTGAACCCGATTCCGACAAGCGGCCAAGAATCGATGCCATGGCCCTGTGAAACAGGATCTGGCCAGGTCGAATCGCGTCCGTGATTGTTCCGCGCACACGCGATACGGCAGCATCTGGAGCGAAGTACAGTCCTACCCCTGTCAGTGAAATACAACAGAATGTCAGAACAAATCGAGGTGTCATGGCCTGAGGCTTTTCTCGTTAAAGGAAATCCTGTTGCGGCGCTGCAAGGTGGACCGAGTCTTCGAAGCCCACCATTCTTTTGTGTAAATTCCGATGGGACTCGACGATTCGACCCAACCTGCGTTGATCCGCGATTCAAGGTCCCCTAGATATTGCGGTTATTCGTTTCGAGACTTTCCTTCCACTGCGACAGGTGCTCAATACAAATTGCCGCTCCGCGTACGACGGCGCGAAGTGGATCATCTGCCACGCGGACAGGTATTCCCAGTTGTTCTTCAAAGTACAACGGCAGTCCCGGTAATAACGCACCGCCGCCGGAAAGGACCATTCCGGTATCAGAAAGGTCTGCGACAAGTTCCGGGTCGCACTGTTCAATCACGCTTTTGACACAATTAAGAATCGCTTCCAGCGGACCTCGCAGGGCTTCGCGAATCTGTTCGCTGGTGACAATCGCCTTTCTTGGAACGCCGCTGACGATGTCCAGCCCCCGAACTTCGCTTGTCTGCTCTTGATCCTGAGGGTAAGCACATCCAATCTTGATCTTCAGTTGTTCAGCCGTCTGATCGCCGATTCGTAGTGCAAAATGCTGCTTCATGTAATCGATAATCGCTTGATCGATTTCATCACCAGCGACGCGAAGCGATTTACTGGCGACAATCTCAGCCAAACTCAACACCGCCACTTCCGTGGTGCCACCGCCGATATCACAAATCATGCTGGCAAGCGGTTCCGAGATCGGCAATCCCGCTCCGATACTTGCTGCTTTGGACTCGTTGATCAGGTAAACCTTGCCGGCCCCGGCTCGTTCAGCACTATTAAAAACCGCTCGCTTTTCCACGTTGGTAATGCCGCCGGGAACAGCGATGACGACGTTCGGTTTAAATCCAGGTGTTGTACGTGCCGCCTTCTGGATGAAGTAACGCAGCATCGCCTCGCACAATTCAAAATCGGTAATCACACCATCCTGAATCGGTCTGACCGCCGTAATCGAATCGGGAGTCCGACCCAACATCTGCTTGGCCAGCTTGCCCACAGCCGTTCCACGTCCGAGAACCTTACGGCTCCCCTGCTGTAGTGCAACGACAGATGGCTCATCGAGAACAACTCCCTCGCCTTGAATGGCCACGAGCGTATTCGCCGTGCCCAAATCAATGGCCAGGTCAGGACTTAACCAACGTCTCAGACGATTCAGCATCCGTGCATCCGCCTTGTCAATATCAGCCCAACCGGGCGTGGACGAAATCCGTTCGCCGCGCCCGTAAGAATTGGGAATGTATTCGAAAATCGGCAAATTCAGCAAGACGGGTCGTTGCGCCAGGTCTGCTGAACTCGCAAATCAAGTCTCCACCAATTACGTCAAATTGGGCAATGGGCCAACGGAGCAGAAATCAGGGTTGCCAAACCGATTGATCCGATGTCCAAAACCGTGCGCCAACGACATCAGCAACCGATTGTGTGGAACTTTACCAAACTTCAGTGAACGCCCCATCTTGAAGTCCAATCCGTTGCCGACGAGCACGAACGGAATGTTGTCGAGAGTATGCGAGTTTCCTTTGCCCAGTTCGTTCGTCCAGACAATCAACGTGTTGTCCAGCAATGATCCCCCGCCACCCGGTTCGGGCGTCTCGGCCAGTCGCTTGGCAAGATAGGCTACCTGTTCGGCATACCATTTGTTGATTTTTGTCAGCTTTTCTTGCGATTTCTCGTCGTCATCCGGGTTGTGCGACAACTCGTGGTGGCCTTGATCAACACCGAGAAAACGCATCTTCGCATCGCCGACCGAATTCGTGTATTGCAGTGTTGCAACCCGGGTGAAATCCGATGCAAAGCTATTCACCATCAATTCGATCTGCATCTTGCTCAGCCGGGGCATGTTGTCGGCTTCTTCTTTGACACCTGGTTCCAGATCCGGCACCGCATGCCCGATTCCGTCCGCAGGTCCGGAACTCAGTTCCCGTTCCATCTCACGCACGAATGTCGTTTGTTCTTCCAGCAATCGCCGGTCTTCCGAATTGACGTTGGATGCCAGCGTCTGCAAGTCACCTTGAAGGTCATCCAGGATGCTTTTCAGATTCTCTTGATCCTTCATCCGGCCGTACATTTTGGCAAACATCCGGTACGGATCGTCGATCGGAGTGTTCGGCTTATTGGGGCCGGAATACGACATTCGCGTCCAGGTATCAGCTCGATCCGGAACCATCACGCCGAACTCAAGCGATCCGAATCGGGTCCGTGTCGCTGCATCCGCTTGCAGGAAATTCTTGATCTCCTGATCGATCGACAGCCCGCTGGACCAGCCGGCCGGGGTGTCCGAGCCACCCTGGATATTCCCTGGAAAGAGTTCGATCCCCGTCAACAGGCAACCAATCCCGCGCATATGGCTGTCACCATCACCGCGCACTTTGTCGCACACACCGTGAAGCGTCAGCATCCGATCCTTGAATGGTTCGAGCGGTGTCAGGCTTTCCTTCAGAGTAAATTCGGCTCCCTCTTCGTCAGGCCAGAAGTTCGGTTGGACAACTCCGTTCGGGCTGAAAATGATCACAAGTCGTTGCTTGCGAGCGGTCTGGTTCGCAAAACCGAGACTCGGCAAATTCAGAATAAACGGCAATGCCGCGGCGCTCAGTCCGAAATCGCGCAGAAATTCTCGACGGGTAGGATGTGCCATTCTGTTTCCTGCTCTCTGCTAAGGTTGCGTTGACCCGACAACAGTTTGTGTTTTTTCATCGGCGGGCGTCAATGCCGAAGCCGCAATGATCTCGACCATCAATTTGCGAATGCTGAAGTTTTCTCTCGCAAATGCCTCTCGAAGCGATTCCTTTGTCTGCGATCCGTAGGCTCGAATCGGTTGCTTGATCGCTCCGTGAAAAAGCTGTTCGACAAAGGCCGCATGGGTTTCCGGGCTGTTCGCCAGATATTTTGCCAGATCACGTACTCCGTCAAACTGGACTGTTTCACCGCTTCGAGTCCGGTAGGCGCCGGTCGCAACAATCGGTTTCCCATTCTCGTCTTTTCGGAAACGGCCGACCGCATCAAAGTGTTCTAACGTGAAACCCAAAGGATTGATCATCGAATGGCATGACTGACAAACTTCAGGACTCGTCTGCAGAGTGACCCGATCCCGCGTGGTAAGGTCAGGCTGTAGCTGCGGAGCCAGCGGCGCTACGGCTTCTGGAGGGGGACGCAGCGTCCTGCCCAGTATGCTGCGAGCCACAAAAATCCCCCGGTGGATTGGTGAACTGGTCGCTGTATAGGCAAATCCCGACATCAAATAAGGATGCGTCAAAACGCCGGCCCGTTCATTCGATTCCAGCGAAACATTCTGAAACGCGGCATCTGCGGGCAACTGGGAACCATAGAACCCGGCCAGTCGCCCATTCAGATACACCGAATCTGAAAGCAGCAATTGCCGATAATCGGATCCCTCACTCGCCAGAATTTCGTCGAGGAACAATTCCAGCGATGTTCGAAGGTCGTTCGCCATCTCACTGCTGAAATCCGGGAAACGTTCCGGGTCCTTACTCAAGTCAGGAACGCGGTCGACCTTTAACCAGCGAAACAAAAACTCACGCAACTTCGAATGAGTTCGACGATCACCGACCATTCGTTGTGCCTGTGCGACGATCTGTTCGCGAGTCACCAATTCTCCGCTGGCCGCCTTCTGTAACAACTCCTGGTCAGGAGCCGAATCCCACAGTCCGAACGAAATTCGTGACGCGACGTTATAGCCATCATTGGCGTTTGCCTGTTGAGAACCCAGCTCGCGGTACAGGAACCTCGGAGACTTCAGCAGCAGCAGGACCACGCGATTACAAGCGATATCGGGATCGCTGGCTGACGCGAAGTGGCGGTCGATATACCGTTGCTTCAGTTCGTCGTTTAATGGCCGGCGAAATGCAAACTCGGCTAATCGTCCACAAAACGCTTTCAGTTTTTCGGCCCGTTCCGGCGTGTCCGGTTTTGAGCTCGACAACTGACTGAGATGGTTCCCGATATAAGCAGCCACTTCAATCGCTGCTTCCGTGGTTGCCTGATCCCATTCCTTCGAAATTGTCGTGGCACGCTCCCAGCCAAAGCTACGATCGTCGGGCGGAAACGACGTCGTTACCACACAGGTTTCCGGCGGCTGGCTGGGGCTGAGGCATCGAGCGGGAATCACTTCGCCGACAAGATGCGGTCGCTTCCATTCCAGCGAGATCGATGCTTTCGCAGGAGGTTTATCTTTCGCCTTTTTATCTTTCACCCCTTGTGAAGCCTTCGAGAATTCCAGACGCAATGGATAGCTTCTACCACCCAGCAGGAAAACGGTCCCGCGATGTTCTGTATCTGTTCCTGATTTGACGTAGGCATCAACCAGGGGACGCTTCTGATCGTTCACCCACAACCGGGTTGCCTGGTCGGTTCGTACAAGAAATTCGTACTCGCCCGTATCAGGGGCAAAGACCGACCCACGCCACTTGATCGCGAACTCATACGGTTCGATTTTGGATCCTTCAGGGTTATCCGCATCGGGACTCTTGTCCTGAAAGTCGAACGAAACAACCGGATCGACCCGCTCAAACACTCGATCGTTGCCACCAAAATTTCGAGACTTGAAGTATTCGGCAACAAGCCCGACCCGATCATCTGAATTGCCCGTTCCACGGAACCGCCCGATCATGTCCGCGACCGCGTTTCGATATTGTCGGACTGTCAAATGTGACAACTCAACGCGAGCCGCCTTGTTACGAGCCTGCGCCGTTGACGAATAGAAGGTCTCGTGAATGAACTGAGAAACGCGAGTGGCCTCGTCCCCGGTACATGTTCCAGGTTTATCTTCGGGCATCGACTTGCTGATGTACTCGGTCAACTCACCAATCGACCGGTCACCGACCAGAGGATGAGCGTAACTGTCGACCTTACCTTCCCCTTTTGCTCCGTGGCAGGATGCACACTTCGCCAGGTAAATCATCTCGCCCGTCGGCGCTTCGTCCGCAAATCCCGTCACGGAGAATAGCCCCAAGGCCAGGCTAAAAGCGAAACGGTTTCGAAGTGATCGCGAGGGATTTACGGTGAGCTGTCGTCGTGTCTGCATGGCTCAAATTACCGTCTGCGCATGAACGCATTCAAGGAGTGCAACCGGGCGGGAGATCGGCATGTCTATTTCGAGGCTGCGGGAAAATCACCACAGAAGATCTCGATTTGGCGAATACGGCAAATCAAAACCGGACTGTACACTTGATGTTAGCGATTTTCGGGCAACCACATAATGGTACCTCATTCGCCGGCCAAAATCCAAGAGATTCTGACCCCGTTCTCGAAGTTGAAAAAGCCCGGTTGGTGTTCACCACACAACTGTCCGGTCACAACACGACCTCTGGCTTCCTTCAAACTGGTGATCTTCGTTTCGCGAGGGGCACGTTTCGTTGTCTGGACTTCCAACCCGAACCCATCGATTAAGTCACGACGGCATGATGCCGCACTGACTTCAAAGAGCCCGAGACGTAGCTCAATCGAACCCTGGTACGTTGTTAAGGCTTAAATTCGGGTTGTGTGCCACTACATCGGGCTTCTTCGAGTTTGAAACTTGACTCAATGAGTCAAGTTTCAGGATTTCTTCCAAAGTAGCCATCATCGCTCCGCGTGATGAGCATGCGTCGGAAACGATTCAATCGTTGCCTTAGCTTCGGAATAGATACTCCATTTGAATTCCTGATTTGAAAACAAGCTGATTCGTATTTGCCTGGGTCTCGAACAATGCTCATCACGCGGAGCGATGATGGCTACTTTGGTCTGAGGCGAAGCCTCTCTGGAGTCTTCTCCGACGCAGTGTCCGCCCTTGTATCGAGGCAACCCAAGAGCACTGGGTGACCGAAGACGGTCATCCAGTGGCACCCGAATATTTAGATGGCTTACTTGGCCGATTTGGCTTTGGTCTTTTCCAGGGAGTCAAAATAACTCTTGATACTTTCATGATAACCGGGAGGAATCTGCTCGGTATTCATGGCTTCCATCGCACCCTGCTTGACCGACTGCATCAACTGCTTGTAATCGCGGACGACTTCACCTTTTTCCGCTTCGCCTTTGGTCTGCATTGAAAGCAGCATTTTGCCGGCGACGACTGCAGACTTGGATTGCTCACTCTTGAATCCCGTCTCCACAGAATCGTCTTCGGCAGCCTCGCCACCCTTGCCAAACCCTGGGCCGCCGTCGGCGAACTCACCATTTTTCTCTTGAACATCGTCACTGTCGTTCTCGCCAGATCCGGCCATCATCTCAGCGTACATCGCTTCGTAATCGGCCAGCGTCTTGCACTTTTCGCACTTGCCACCGTCGAGCTTTTCCTGGTCGTTGACCTTCTTGGCCTGTTGAATCGTCTTTAGAGCCTCTTCCAGTTCCTTCATGTCCTTGACCGCCTGCTCGACCTGTTCCAGTTCCTGTTCGCTGAGTTCCAGCGACTGTAACGCGGCCTGCATCGCTTCCTGTTGCAGATCCTTGTTCTCGGCCAGATCCATCTGCTGCATGGCGCGTTCGAGTGCCGTGGCCAGTTGCTCGTTGTTCAATTTGTCATGAGCCAGCTTGTCCAGATTCTGCAGACGCTCTTTCAGCTCCTGCATCATCTCGGCTCGTTTGACCGGGTCTTTCGTCGCTGCCAGTTGCTGTAACTGCTCTTTCAGTTCCTTGAGCTCATTCTGGACTCCGCCTGCGTCGCCATCCTGAAGTTCCTTCACCCACTTCTGCAGTTTCTCATCCTGGTTGGCACCAAACTGCTGATCGCTGGAGGCAGATGACTTCATCAGGTCTTTCAGCTTTTCGCTGCTAATCTGCCGCCAGAGCTTGCCGATATCCTTCTGTTCGCTGGATAACATCTTGAGGTTTTCCAGCTTCTGATCCGCTTTCATCTTGTTGAACGTCAGCTTCAAATCTTCAATCGCCGCGTCCGTCGCGTTGCTCTCTTCATGCTCTTCGTTTTGGCGTTTGACCTCTTCCAGGCGAAGTTCGGTCGCCTTCTTCCCTTCCGCCAGTCGTTCGTTACGTTTTTCATTCAGCTTCGCCGCTGCGACTTTTCCAAACGGATCGAACTGAGGCAGGAACAGCACCCCAAGAGCCACCAGACCGGGGACCCAGACGGTGTGCCAGAATCGCTGTTGCCACGTGAACGGCAATACCCGATCAACCGTCACGCCTGCCGAGCGGGCTTCCGCCGACTGGATCACCAGGGGCTGATAAGCACCGGCAGATGTTTCCAGCAATGACACCGTAAGATAGAGATCTTTTGCACCGATCGCCCTGTCGACAAGTCGAGCCGCGTCGGGCAGAGTTGGACGACGATGCACCAGAAACGCAAGTAGCCCCGCTGCGAGCGGAACAGTGCCAAAGGCCAGCCATGTCTCAGGCGCTGCCGGCATCGCGAATAAGCCCGTGAACCGTGCCGCGAGTAACACCGCCGCGAATAGGCCGCAAAATACAAGGAACGTCCAGTAAAAGCTGCGACCAACGGCGACAAACCGCATCCGCTTCAGGACATTCTTCAACAAGCGTGAGGTCAGTGATGCTTCGGACATGTTCCAAACCTTTCCGTAGACGATATGTCTCAAATCGGCATGCGGTAGCTTATCTCGATAGATTTTCCGAATCAAGCGTAATCATTTCGACACAGGCATTTTGTCAATCTTATGACTTCCTGTGCCACTCCATGCAGACAACAATTTTTGTGCCGAGAAGTTTCGTAACTCGTTTCTACATTGTCCTGTGTCCTGGAAGGACTAAAGCGATTAGCCGGTGGTTGAGCGAAGCGACACCACCGGATCAGGTATGTAGTTGGGATTTTCATCCTGGAAGGATGACAGATTTTTTTCTTGACGTTTCTCATTTCGTCCAAACCTTATGGTCGATTGTCAATTTTCTGGAATCCCTGCAGGATTCAAGACAGTTTCCGTCGTCGTACCCGGTGGTGTCGCTTCGCTCAACCGACCGGCTAATTGCTGCAGTCCCTCCGGGACAAAGAAAACCACCGTGCCAAACCTTCCGTAGAAAATCGTTACCCGCGTTGAGTGTCACTGCTTGGCCGCTTCGGCCAGGCAGTGCTCTTCGGCTGACTGAAGGAAAAGCCATTGCTTTTCCGAAGACTCCTCAGCAGTGGCACAAATTCGCATTTCAAAATTTGGCATCGATTGACTCATTTTGTCATCGACTTTTTCTTTTCTTCCCATTTGGCAATCCATTTCTCGGGATCGTCGTCGAATGCCGATTTACAGCCTGAACAACAAACCCAGAATGTCTGCCCCTTGTAACTGACCGAAATCGTCCCCAGCCCCTGTGAAATAATGCACGTCTTGTCCCCATAGTCGGTTTCACTGAGTGCAAACGAGGTCCCTTCGCGCTGTGTGTGAACGGTATCAACTCGACTGAACGGCCCGCTTCCCCGCTTGCGATCAACCTCAAGGATGTATCGATTGTTTTCCTGCTGGTTGAAGGTGATTCGCCATTGCTCGCCCGCTCCGTTCGGTTCCGGCTCCGTCAGTTGCAGTTTGTAGGTTCGTTGCAGCTTCTTTTCGTCTGTCGCCACATCCCGAATCGGCTCAATGAATGTCCCTCGAAACGTCCGCTCCGTCCCGTCCGCATCCCTGGCCTTTAACTCGAACTGGTCCGATTCAGGCAGGTACGACAATCGTCCCTGGCGAATATACGCACCTTTCTCTGAGACCATCTTCATACCGGGAAACTTGGGATCGCTGACCCAGTCATACGCCCATTGAGGTTGATCCGCGATCGCCTTTTGTGACAATCCCTTCCAGCTTCCCAGCAGAATTTGAAACGGCTTCAGAGCTGATCGAACCGATTCGACTTGCTCTGCGGTCGATTTTACGGGTCCGCCCCCCACGTTCGTACTGGCTCCGATCTCTATCGGAGCCAGCGTCCGTCGCTTCGCGGCCGGTTTTTCGGTTTGCTCAATCGGTTTTGTCGGAGCGATGTCGGTGGTCGACGTCGGTTTCGTATCCGATGAATCAGGCTTCGGCAACGTGGTCTTTGTCCCACAGGAAAG
This sequence comes from uncultured Schlesneria sp., assembly GCA_903858935.1. GTDB lineage: Bacteria > Planctomycetota > Planctomycetia > Planctomycetales > Planctomycetaceae > Schlesneria. Next base: position 25,652 of record CAIOKO010000223.1, read on the forward strand.
CCCGGAAAAAATCAGACAAGCCATCACGAGAAATCGAAACAGGGACGGCTGCATTACATCAACTCCGATAAGTTTTCCATCGACGCCACCGTACGAAGTATACGTCACGAAGAACGTGGATTGAACCTTGTCTCAATACCACTGGAACGCGTATTTGCGAAAATTTTCAATGACTTCGTGTCGCGGTGAAAAATTCGTGCTGCTCCACCACCGATCGGTTGACCATCTGGTTTTCGCGGTACGAAGCTGGGCTACCAATCGATCCGTCGCGATCTGTTTTGCCGTCCAGCTTTGAGATCTTTCTGACGCCAGTTCGGTTTCCAGTTGAAACAACTTTTCATCGAGCATTCCACGAATCCCGTCTTTGATTATGACGTCGTTACAGTCGACTAACGGCAATAAACGAAGAAAACCTTCGTCACTCGTCGGATGCCAACTGATCTGGACAGACGGGCGAGGATCACCTGCCATAATCCGTTTCACGTTGAACTGATTCACGAAGGAATCGACCGGTAAGACCGCATATAGAAACAGGGCGAAAGCAACCGTCCATAACTGGCGCCTGATCAGCCACGTAAACCCGTGATTGCAGGCGATCTTTCGCAAAACGAGCAAAAAGCCAACGACAACAGACGCGACCCCGAACATGCCGACCACTCGCATGCGAGTCATTCCGTTGAAACCAATGTAAATCGAAACACGATTAAAGACCGCAATGGCCAGCAGCAAGTTTTCGATCGACCAGATCCAGGACAGGGTTCTTAACCGGGACAAACGAGGATCTGTCAGGATCGTGCCGCGAAAAATCAACGACAACATCAGCGTTGCCAGACCGAGTGCCACAGTCAGCCACGCCGCTCCTTCATGAGCGTACCCCGAATAGTGGAACCCATCGGGAAATTTCCTGAACCAGAGTGTCTGGAATTCAAAAACCAGGTAGACCGCGAATAATCCGATCACGACGGCCAACGTATTTCGGTAGGCGTCATAGTACGGGGACTTTGCCGGTATTTCTGTCACAGCGACGTGGTGATTGGTCTCGCTCGATGGGCTGACGATCGGACGAAGCATCCCGATCGCAAGCCAACCGGCGCACGCACAGAACAAAATCTCGGTGAATTGGAACTGTTGTAACCACTGGTCAATAGAATCAACGATCCAGGTAATGTTTTCTCCGAATGATTTCACCAGATCAGGATTTGCCATCACGAATATCGTCGCAAACACAAACAGGGTCACGGCGGGCAAGACGATGGCAAACCACTGGTTTCTCAAGATCGCCGGACTGAACCGGGCAAGTGTCCGAAAGTAATGATGCAGCCCCCGATATCCCGCAGCGATCAATTGCGATGTGAACAAAACCGCCTGAGTCAAATAAGGCTTTAAACCTGCCAGGCTCATGGCAAACAAGACCAGCAGCCCGAAACCCAGGACAATCGCCAGAAACGATCCGCACCAGAGAAGCCGAACCGAGATCGAAACGAGCATCGGAATGAGCAACCAAAGGCTGTTTTCGCATTTTCTACGCACTGTCCCCAGCCACAACAGCAAAGGAGCCACCAGAAACAACACGCCTGGACCGGCATGGCCCGTCGAACGATAAATCGTCACGTCACAAGCCAGCGTCAGCAGAAGGAGTGCGGCAACTTCACGAAACAGAACTGGGGCTGACCACGCACCACTGATCGGGGGTGGGGTCAGCGGTCCCTGCGGTACGCCGTCATCAATGAACTCAAGCACATCTTCGCCGGTTTCCGACATCCTGAGATTCCTTTCGCACGCGGCAGTCTTGTTTGATTTCTATTGCAAAGCATTCTTTCGGCCCCGGCCCAAACGGTGACGCATTAAGCAGGGCATACGCACTACTTGGATTTATCGTCGGAAATGCTCAGCAGTGTTTGGTTGCCGAGGATACCAGAACGACAAATTCGTATGAATCCCCCACGACCGACAATATTTAGTTTGCATTGCAAAGTCAAGTTGAGGTGTGGGTTGGTGGTGCACGCCAGTCTTTGGAGTGCGTCACATGGCAATCATTCTGTCATTCACGCGGCACGTCGTATTCTCCAGTATTTCAATTTAGTCCAAGTCGTCTTGAGCCGATTCCTGTGGAACCAATAACACGGATGGGACCAAAGCGCTTCCGGTCAGATTGGCCCCATTCGTCCTGTCAAAAAGCTTTGGGCAACTATGGCCCTTTTGGGCAACTATGGGAACGATTTTCCAAATCCGCCACCCCACCGCCCCTGTGGCTGTGGTTAACGGGCCTTTGCCCTACGTATTCACCTGGCATTGTCTGTCGGTGAATGATGGGTCGTGCTGGTGCAAAGGCCCGATGA
>CAIOKO010000224.1 GCA_903858935.1 uncultured Schlesneria sp.
TATCGGCGATGTAAACGTTGCCCGATCCGTCCACCGCCACGCCATTGGGTGCATTCAATCCCGTCGAGACGAGCGTTGTGACCGCCTTGGTCGATGCGTTCCATTCCTTAATCGCGTTGTTATTCGAATCGGCGATGTAGACGTTCCCCGACCCGTCCACTGCCACGCCAGTGGGTGAATTCAATCCCGGAGAGACGAGCGTTGTGACCGTCTTGGTCGATGCGTTCCATTCCTTAATCGCGTTGTTATTCGAATCGGCGATGTAGACGTTCCCCGATCCGTCCACTGCCACGCCAGCGGGAGAAGCCAACACGCCTGCGACGAGAGTCGTCGGAGCCGCCGCGACGTAGCCCGCTCCCGCCTGTGTGACGGTCAACGTTTGCCCGGCGATCGTCACTGTACCGGTCCGCGTCGGACCCGCATCGGCCGTGAAACTGAAATTGACCGATCCATTTCCTGTCCCGCTTGGGGTGCTCACCGTGATCCACGATGTTGTTGTCGAGGCGGTCCAGGCCCCGGAGGCCAGGACGAGATCCGAATCATTCCCCGCAGACGGGCCTTCGACGATCGACGCCGTCCCCAGAGTGGAGAGCAGCACCCGCGATTCAAGCGACTCGACCGCCTGTCGTGAGCGACGTCGACGCGATTTCAATCGCGAGCGATGAAAGCCCCGCGATTGAAGTACTCGCCACAGATTCTGAAACCACGAGCATTTCACCATCGCATGTCACCTTCAACGACAATCCTGCAATTCGATGGACCTGATTAATTCACCTGATGAAGTCGAACGAATTAACCTGATCGTGAATCACCGCTTCTACCGGAAACTAGAAAAAGGGGAATTCCCGGGAGGAAAGTCGACCTGTTTAAAAAATGCACACGAATTTAAACATGCCGCAAAATGCGAGTCAATCAACGTCAGGATGCGCGAGAATTAAGGTTCCTCGATTGACGAAACGACTTGCGTTTACGCCTGCTCGGTTGAAAACGTCGTGATTTTGACTGGCCTCAAATGAAACACTGCCTTCGTAGCTTGGGCTTCAGCCCCTGTGCCCCGAGCATTTGCATTCAAAGGAACTTAAATCAATGCTCGATTTCAGTCTTCCAAGGATTTGACGCAACGAAACGCAGACTTGCACGGGCTGAAGCCCATGCTACGAAGAAATCTATTTCCACCGCCGTTCGGTGCTGGTTGCCAATCGGATGACATTGTCGAGCTCTGTCAGCCTTATAAGTAATCAATAACGTTATGTTTTCTTTTAAATCTATTGACGTTCTATAAAAATAACTGTAATAATATGTCGCACGGAGTTTGGTTCAGCGACGTTGTTGATTGAGTTTGTCTGGAAGGGGTTGATATGTCGCGTGTTTAAACGTCAGTGGGGTGCTTTCGTTTTCTGGTACTGGTTTCCAGTGCCATTTGTTTAGCACGATGAATTGTGGAACGACATCTGCGGGTCGCCTGGGTGGGATGACAAGGCGGGGTAAGTCGGGCGAAATCGCTCGAACTCCGGTGAAATCGGGTGAAATCGGGTGAACTTTTTAACCGGGAAAAAATGAAAAATGACTGCAGAAAGCCTGCGAATTATGGGGAATGGTCGAAGTCGTGCGAACTCGCACGAACTTTTTGGTCAAAACGTTGCGACTTGATGATTGCGGAACAGAGGAAAAGATTTTGAACAAAAGGGAACGAAGGTAATGAAGGAAAGGCGATGACGGTTTTTAAGAAGAACGTTTTGATTGCTGGCAAGTTTGCTGGCGGTTCCGTTGGCGCCGTGATTGATTTCGTTTGTGGCCTTTTTTGTCTTTTGTTCTAAAGGGATTGCGTTTCCAGGTCGTTGTGTTGGTTCTGGTGTGGTATCGAAGACTTGTCCAAAATTACGAGCTAGCCCTTTTGAAGTTGACCAAGTTGGCCAAGTTCAAACCTCGCAAAAGTCTATGAAAAACGGAAGTTGGCCAACTTTGCCAACTTTTTTTCGAGGAGTTGGTGGGCCTCGAAGACTCGACGCCACCCTACGAAATTCAAGCACGACTGAAAGACGGCTTGGGATGGAATCTGGAGCTTTTGAAGATCTGGAGAGGCCGAATGTTTTTTGGTGAAGTTGACCAGGTTGGCCAAGTTCAAACCTCACGAAAGTCTATGAAAAAAGGAAGTTGGCCAACTTTGCTAACTTTGCCAACTTTTTTTCGAAGAGTTGGTGGGTCTCGAAGATTCGACGCCACCCTACGAATTTCAGATACGACGGAAAGACGGCTTGGGATGGAATCTGGGGCTCTTGAAGATCGGGAGAGACCGAATGTTTTTGGCGAAGTTGACCAGGTTGGCCAAGTTCAAACCTCACGAAAGTCTATGAAAAAAGGAAGTTGGCCAACATTGCTAACTTTGCCAACTTTTTTTCGAAGAGTTGGTGGGCCTCGAAGACTCGACGCCACCCTACGAAATTCAAGCACGACTGAAAGACGGCTTGGGATGGAATCTGGGGCTTTTGAAGATCGGGAGAGGCCGAATGTTTTTGGAGAAGTTGACCAAGTTGGCCAAGTTCAAACCTCACAAAAGCCTATGAAAAAAGGAAGTTGGCCAACTTTGCCAACTTTACCAACTTTTTTTCGAAGAGTTGGTGGGCCTCGAAGACTCGACGCCACCCTACGAAATTCAGACGCGACGGAAAGTCGGCTTGGACTGGAATCTTGAAGGTCGAGAGAAGCCGAATTGCGCGTATCAGTGCGGAGTTCACCGTAAGTTTTTGTCCTGGGCGGTATCAACGGTCGGGAGACCCGTGCACAACGGGTCGTCCGAATCCCTGTTGATCCTACGAATCCACAAGGATTTCCAGCTTCGATTCCCTGTGAACTTTGACGATCGCCGATAAGTAGAATGGAATGCAAGCGGCCTCCACACGTTCTTACGGCAGATTTTGCCGGTTTTCGTTATGCGGTCGTGTATTCAACAGTTCCACCGCGATTCTGAATGGGACCTGAATTCGTTCATCCGTCGGGAATTTCGGGGTCGCGTGGAATATGATTACGTACGTAGTCTGATTTTGACTTGGCGTTGGTTTTCGAGTTGCAATGAGGATGTCTCATGGCCGATTTGTTGGCCTTAAGTTGGGATCGACATCGACTGACCGGGATCGAGCTTTCGCCGGCGGCGGCGGGCCCGCGAGTTCTTGGTGCCTTCAGCGTTGACTGGCCCGAGCAGCCGCCGACGTCAGTCTGGTTGCGCGAAACGGTCAAGCGGTTTGGTGTCAATGCGAAACAAGTCGCTCTTGCACTCCCACGTGAAGATGCCGTTTTGAGGCTGCTTGAGTTACCTCAGGTTTCGGATGCCGAACTTCCGACACTCGTTCGTTTTCAAGCGGCTGCCCGATCCGCTCAGTCAATCGATCAGTTGCTGTTAGATTTCCTGCCACTTCCGCTTCGTGAAGGGGTCGCTCAGAAGGAAGTCTGGCTGGCGACCGCGCTTCAAACGACGATTGACCCGATTAAGAAGCTGCTCGAAGAGTCGGGGCTTGAGCTGGTGCAATTGACACTCAGTTCACTCTGCCTGACCGAATTGATTGCCCGTGGCGAAGCCCGCAAGTCGATGGACTCTGCGGGGGCGAGTCTTGTGGTGCTGCGAGACCGGGCGCGGATGGAGCTGGCGGTCGTTTCCCAGCGTCAATTGATTGCGGCGCACGCAGTACGGTGGTCCTCGGTGGCCGATATTCCACCTGTTTCGAAGATGCTGGCCGAGGTTTCTCGTGTGCTGGTTCAGGTCCAGGCATGGTTGCCGGAAGGGACACTTCAGCGCGCCTGGGTGATTGGCGACGATAACGATGTCGGAGAGCTTCCTGCGGCACTCGGTCAGCGGTGGAAATGTCCGGTCGAGCGTTTTGATCCTTGGCGCGACAGCGGGATCTCGTTGGGGTCGGTGAAACCGGAAGGTCCCTCATCGGAATACTCGATCGCGGCGGGATTAGCTCTGATTCAGGGTGGTTCGCTGACTCCGAAGCTTGATCTGCTTCATCCTCGTCAACCACCTCCAAAACGAGATCCTCGCAAACCCCTTTACGCGGCGGCCGCAGCAGCGGGATTGCTTGTCACGGCACTCGGAACGGGAGTCGTTCAGCAAAGTCTGGCGAGTTATGATGCCGAGATCGAAACGACACTCAATCGCGAAAATGTATTAAAACGGAATTTGAAAGAGGGAGAGCCAGTTTTTGTCGGAGCGAAAGCACTGGACGACTGGCGAAACCGCAGCACGAATCAATTGCAGCAGATGGCGGAACTGTATCAGGTCATGAACGGGACCGAAAAGCTGGTGATTTCGGACTACAAAGTTGATCCCAGCATTGGTGATGCTGTCGCCAAGCTGACTGGATTTGGTAATGCACGAACTCGTTTTGATGCCGAGCAGATGCTGGCTCGACTGGCGGACTTGCCGAAGTTCCGGAACGGGATTCGTCCTAAACCGATTACGGCAAGTCGCGATGGCGATTACGCGAGTCGATTTGAACTCGATATGGATTTGATTCCGCCTAGTGGTAAAAACTCGGCAGCAGCCAAACCTAAAACGCAAACTCCCGGTTCAAAGTAGTGAATGATGCAACGTCGCGAACAAATCATCCTGGGTGTATTGCTTGCCACTGTCGTCACATGGCAGGGTGGCGGTTGGGTTGCATCTGCAGTCCTCGATCCCTTTCAGACTCGCAGTGATACCCTCGCGCGATTGAAGAAGTCGGTCAAGGAAAAAGAAGATCAGGAACTGATGCTGGTTCGGGCCAAGAAGTCTTTGGCCGATGCAAAGTTAATCAGCCTTCCTCCTGATGCAGGAAAATCAAAGCGACCAGATGCGTTGAACGCTCAGCGGTTATATCTGGAATGGGTGACGGATCTCGCTCAGCTATGCGAGATCGAGGACCCGAAAGTGACTCCCGATCAGAGGATCGTGCGCGGGAACGATTTTGTTTCTGTCGCGGTCAAACTGGAAATGGATGCCCGGTACGAACAACTGGTTCGATTTCTTGACTTGTTCTACCGCACCAATCTACTGCACCGCGTTACGTCACTGCACGTTTCGACCAAAGAGTTTGAAGGTGACCCCTTTCTAAGGGTGACGCTTCAAGCGGAAGGTTTGGCGATGATTGACGCTCCGCCACGTCGGACTTTATTCCCGCAGACGAACCTGGCCGCAGATGTGGCTGAAGACGACACAACCATCCAGGTGGCGGACTTGGAAGGTTTTCCCAAGAAGCCTGGATTTCGAATCCAAATCAAGAACGAATTCCTGAACGTAACGGAAATCGAGGGTCAGACCTGGACGGTCGCTCGAGGTGTTAATCGAACTGTACCCGCATCACACGCAACCGGGACACAGGTCGAGCATGTGCCGCTAAAGCCGGACCAGCCCGATCGTACGCTGGAAGAGTTCGCTGAATTGATTGCCACGAATATCTTCGTGAAGCCGGCTCCTCCGTACAAGTTGAAACTGGCTCCTGTCGCAGATAAGCCATATGTCCGTAGTAAGCCGATCGAATTCACGATTGGAGCGTTGGGCTACGATACGTTGAAAGGGAAGCCGGTATTTTCGCTTGCCGGAACGCCACCGGCTGACTTGAAGCTGGACAAATCCGGTAAATTGACCTGGAAGCCCGGGCCAGACGTCAAGCCAGACAAATACCCCGTTGAAATTGAGGTGCGGCATCCGTCGGCGCCGGAAGGTTGTTTGAAAGAGACGATCACAATCCGTCTCAAGGAAGGGTCCACCGCTCCAAAGCTCGGGGCGGCCAAGCCGCCGGTCGTGTATCTCAACCGTGACTGGAGTTTTCGGCCGGAAATTTCAGCAGGCGATTCACCATCGCCTCAATTCCGCTGGAAGCTTGGCAGCCAATCGCCTGAAGGATTGACGATCGATGAAAAATCAGGCGAATTGACCTGGACTCCAGGCGATGCGATTGTTCCTGGCGAGACCACGGTCTCGCTGGTTCTCACCGATTCGGACACACCGCCGCAGTCGACAACGCTGCCACTCAAGCTTGACGTCAGAGATGACGAGGCCGAATTCACTCGGTTAGACACGATATTCATCGTAGGGCAGAAGAAGCTCGCATTTTTCTTCGACGCGTCGAAAAACAAGCGAACAGAGCTTCACGAAGGGGACGAATTTACCGTTGGTGATCTCACGGGAACCGTAACACAGATTCGCCAGAAGCAAATCGTCCTGGCAATCGGCAAACGCGAGGTTCGATTGAGGACTGGCCAATCGTTGCGTGAGGCCCTGACCGCTGTTGTGTCGCGAGACAAGAATAGCCCTTCTCGTTGACGTCCCCTTGGTCAATACGCCACAATGCATCAAGCCTGCCTAATACGTCCCGCCAGGAATTTGCCCTCAACAGGAAGTATGGATTTTCGATCACGGCTCACTCTCAAAGAGGAAGCTGATTACGGTCAATGGTTCATGCTGCTCTGACACAGGTTAGCCATGATGGTCCCCACCGGTTCCGTGCCTTCGTTTCCACATCCGTCGTCGATGTTTGCCAGGCGAACATTGCTACAGGCAAGTCTGTTTGGATCGGCGGGTTGGGCATCCGGGTCAGTTCTTCGTGCGAACGAGTCACCGTCGGCAGGTCGGCTTGAAGCGGCCAATGGTTTCGGCCGGGCAAAGCAGTGTTTGCTATTGTTCATGTGGGGCGGGCCGAGTCAGATTGATACTTTTGACCCGAAGCCGCTTGCTCCTGACACGATTCGCGGCCCATTCAAGCCGATCGCGACGAATGTTCCCGGTATCGATTTTTCCGAGAATTTCCGGATGCTGTCGCAACGAGCCGACAAGCTGGCGGTGATCCGGTCCCTGGGGCATGACGATCCGGCTCATTTGTCGAGCGGGCACACAACTTTGACGGGTCACCTTCCGCCGACACTCAAAAGCGACGCGGCCCCACCAAGCGATCGTGATACGCCGCATATCGGCTGCGTGATGTCGAAGCTGCGGCCATCGCTGGGAGCATTGCCATCGTTCGTGACACTACCCTGGCTGGCGTTCCATCCGGCAGCTCCCGGCGGACAGGCGCCGGGCCAGCATTCCGGCTGGCTGGGTCGCCAGTACGATCCTTTACTGGTCTCGGGAGATCCCAATGCACCAGGTTGGCAGGTTCCGTCATTATCACTGATTGAAGGCCAGTCGCCGGATCGGCTGCTTCGCCGGCAGCATTTGCTTGCATCAATTGATGCTCAGCGTCGTCTTGTTGACACGAGCGCCCAATCTGATCGACTTTCGGCTCAACAACAGCAGGCCTGTGGTTTGTTAACATCACCCTCGGTACGTCGGGCATTCGATCTCGAACAAGAGACCTCCGCAACGCGAGATCGATACGGACGAAACACTCATGGTCAATGTGTACTTCTCGCCAAACGATTGCTGGACCAGGGTGTCCCGTTCGTGTCGGTGAATTGGCAAAACGACGGTCAGAACTTCTGGGACACGCATTCGAACAACTTCAATCGATTGAAGAACGACCTGATTCCTCCTGCAGACCGTGCATTAAGTGCCGTGCTGGATGACCTGGCCGCATCGGGGCGACTTGATGAAACTCTGGTGGTGTGGGTTGGCGAGTTTGGTCGTGGCCCGGTGATCAATGGTAGTGCAGGGCGAGAGCATCATCCGTATTGTTACAGCGGCCTGATGGCGGGGGGCGGCGTACGAGGCGGTCAGGTCTATGGAGCCAGTGATAAACGGGGTGCTTATCCGAGCGAAAACCCGATCTCGCCGCAGGATCTTGTGGCCACGATGTATGATGCTCTGGGTGTTTCGCCGGAACTGGTCCTTTACGATTCGTTGAATCGTCCGCATCGACTGCTTGCAGGGCGTCCGGTTCAGGAACTTTTCGTCTGATCGTTCCCTGCCGGACACTTGCATCCCTGCCGGATGGAACCCAAGATAACGGTTCAACGAGTTCCTCGTCTTCACGAACACCAGGATGATGCATCATGAAAAAGACTCCGTTTCAACGGCTGGCGACAGGGTTGTTGCTCAGTGGCTGGCTGACCGTTATCGGGTGTGAGGGAAAAGTGACGAAGCCCGCCGCTCCCAATGCTCACGCCAGCAATCCAACCAAGGCTCACGAAACTAACTCTGCGGAAGAACCAATGCTCACAGTTCAAAGCGAACCGTTCGGTCAGACTGAAGACGGCCATGAAATTACCTCGTTCAGCTTGCGTAACCGAAGCGGAATGAAAGTCGGACTGATCAACCGAGGTGGAATCATCACGTCAGTCGAAGTCCCCGATCGTGATGGTAAGCTTGCCAACGTGACACTGCACTTCGATGACGCGGCAGCCTACCTGGTCAATGGCCCCTATTTCGGGGGAATCTGCGGTCGATATGCCAACCGTATTGCCAAAGGGAAGTTCTCGATCGACGGCCATCATTACGAGCTAGCCACCAACAATGGTGAAAATCATCTGCATGGGGGCAAAGAGCATTTTATGAAGAAGCTCTGGAAGGCCGAGCCTTTCTCAGATGATAAGGTCGCCGGAGTTAAGCTGACGTACACGAGTCCCGATGGCGAAGAAGGTTTTCCCGGATCGCTCAAAACCGTGGTGACGTATTCGCTGAACGACAACAACGAACTGACGCTCGACTATCAAGCAACCGTCGACGAAAAGCCGACGGTGCTCAACCTGACCAACCATGCGTATTGGAATCTTGCGGGGGCAGCCAACGGGACAGTTCTGGATCATGAATTGACGCTGTTTTGCGATAAGTATCTTCCCGTGGACGAAGGATCGATTCCGACTGGGGAACTTGCCTCTGTTGCCGGAACGTGCATGGACTTCACGAAGCCTGTCGCCATCGGGGCACGAATTGATCAACCGGTTAATGGCGGTGGTGGCTACGATCACTGTTACGTCGTCAACGGCAAACCAGGCCAGCTTCGTCCGACGGCGAAGATCGTCGAACCAAAATCAGGTCGGGTGATGGAGATCTCGACGACCGAGCCTGGCGTTCAGCTCTACACGGGTAATCATCTCGCCGGGACTGCGGAAACTGGCAACGCGGGCAAGCACGGAGCCTTCTGCCTGGAGACGCAACATTTCCCTGATTCACCAAATCGTCCTGAGTTCCCGACGGCGCGATTGAATCCAGGAGAGACTTATCATCAGAAGACCGTCCACAAGTTTTCTGTTTTGAAATAGGTTGCCTTGTTCCTTAGTTCAAAGGGAAGTTTTGTACCAGCTAGCTCAGTAAGTCAACTTGCTGATTTCGGTTGCTTGAGGTCACGAGCAGGAAAAACAAACTTGCTCGTGTGTTCTCAGGCGTGTGCAGAATGATTGCCGTTCGTTCGAAAGAGAGACACCACAACGATGTTTTACATTGACCCCCACATTCACATGGTGTCTCGAACGACCGATGACTACGAGTCGATGGCGGCGGCGGGCGTCAGGGCGATCATCGAACCTGCGTTCTGGCAGGGGCAGCCGCGAACGGAAGTTGGTTCGTTCAAGGATTATTTTTCGAGCCTCGTGGGGTTCGAACGTTTTCGGGCTGCTCAATTCGGGATTCGGCATTACTGCACGATCGGTCTCAATTCCAAAGAAGCGAACAACGAGCCTCTTGCGGAGCAGGTGATGGATCTGCTTCCCCTGTTTGCGACCAAAGAAGGGGTCGTGGCGATTGGTGAGATTGGCTATGACGACCAGACTGCGATTGAGGAAAAGTTTTTGCGGTTGCAGCTTGAGCTCGCCAAGGAGGTCGCTTTGCCGGTTCTAATCCATACCCCGCATCGGAATAAAAAGCAGGGGACGTATCGTACGATGGATGTCATTGAAGAGCATGGAATTGCTCCTCATATGGTGATCATCGACCACAATAATGAAGAGACCTATCGCGAGGTTCTCGATCGTGGTTACTGGTGTGGCTTCACAATCTATCCCGGTACCAAGATGGGTAATGCGAGGATGGTCGATATTTTGAAAGTCGCCGGTGCAGACCGAGTGATCGTCGACAGTTCTGCAGACTGGGGGAAGTCAGACGTCCTTGCTGTTCCCAAGACAGCGAAACTGGCTGAAGAACGAGGTATTCCACTCGAGCAAATTGAACTAGCCTGTTACAAAAATGCGTTGACGGCGTACGCTCAAAGCGGTCAATTTCAAGAATCAGACTGGCTCAATCCGTTGCCAATCGATCAGCGGAACCTCTTCAAGGGAAATAGCGTTCTTCGTGGTGGACAGACTCCACGGGTTGACGAGCCGGGTTCAGAGAACATTATTCAATAATCAAACCGGGGGCAGCGACTTTCGCTGAGGCGTATCCCTAACTTGGTCAGTAGTCTCCAGCATGTCGCGCGAACGAATACTCTTTGTGACAGGTCGCCTGGCGGAACCGTCGCTCAAAGAAGTTTTGCGACCGTTAGCGGAACGAGTCGACTTTGAACATGAGATCTCGGTCCTGGGGATCTCGGTCGCGGCATTGATGCATGTTGACTGGGTGAAGCGGAAGCTTGTGGTTCCGGAAGGAATCACTCGAGTCATCCTGCCTGGCTGGTGTGGAGGGGATCTTTCCTTGCTGTCGGCTCAGTTTGGTGTTCCATTCAGCCTTGGACCAAAAGATCTGTTTGACCTTCCCGAATTCTTTGGACGTGGTGGTCGACCTCCACCTTCGCTCGTCGACTATTCGATCGAAATCCTGGCCGAGATCAACCACGCGCCACGACTATCCGCCGAAGGACTTTTTCGGCAAGCGGATAAGTACCGTCAGTCGGGCGCGGATCTGATCGATCTCGGTTGTATTCCCGGCGAGTCATGGGCCGGGATCGCTCAGGCCGTCAAACAGTTGCGATCCGAAGGTTTTCGAATTTCTGTCGACAGTTTTGAGCAGTCGGAAGTTGAAGCTGCCGTTGAGGCTGGTGCGGAACTGGTTCTGAGCTGTAATAGTTCCAACGTTTCCTGGGCATGCGGACTACCGGTCGAGTTTGTGGTCATACCGGATGAGGTACGAGATCTTGGCTCATGGGACGCAACTTGTGCTCGACTTCGGGAATCGAATCGAATCTTCAGGCTTGATCCTGTGCTCGAGCCAATCGGTTTTGGTTTTGCCGCATCACTTCAGCGATATTACGAAACCCGTCGACGTTATCCCGCCGCTTCCATGATGATGGGGGTCGGCAATTTGACGGAGCTGACTGAAGTCGACAGTGGGGGGATCAACTTTTTACTGGCGGCAATTTGTGAGGAGCTAAAGATCGGAAGCGTGCTGACGACGGAAGTGATCAACTGGGGTCGTACCGCAGTCCGCGAATTTGATCTTGCTCGTCGACTGGTTCGGCATAGCATTGAAAATCGAGTACTTCCAAAACATCTTGGAGGACAGCTTGTCATACTCCGTGATCCCAGGCTTCACGCCGTCGGCGAGGACGGGTTGCGTCAAATCGCCAGCAGACTGACCGATCCTAATTTCCGTGTTTTAGCCGAAGGAGGGGAGATCCATCTCATGAACCGCGATGGTTATTGGCACGGTTCCGACCCCTATGAAGTCTTCGATCGGATGATCTCCACTGTTGGCTCATTAACTGCAGAACACGCTTTTTATCTTGGGATGGAATTGAACAAGGCACGAACGGCGATGACTCTTGGCAAGCAGTACATCCAGGACGAGTCCCTTCGATGGGGATTTCTCACCGTTGATGAAATCAGTGCGCTCAAGCGTCGGAAGCATCGAACTGGTGAATCCGACGTTGGCGAAGAACAGTGACAATTCCTGTCATCGAATTATTGAGCACTGGCCATATCGGGGCGTAATCGTTTCGCCTCTCGCAGATAAACATGGACAATTTCAGATTGCTTCTTGTCCGTATTAACGTGGAGCAGGACTCGAATGCAGCGTGGCAGGCTGCTGGGGACCGCGATTTCCGACGCACACAACAGAGGCACTTGCTTCATGCCGATGGCGCGAGCTGCCTCTGCTGGGAACGTGGATGTCAGGTCAGGTGACGTGGTGAAGATGGCCGAAACGATTTCGTCGAATTCTACGATTTCGTTTGATTTCAGCAACTCTTTTAACAACTCGCGCGTCGCTGACAAAATCTCTTCAGCGACATCCGTTTCGACGCTGGTTGCTCCTCGAATGCCTCGCACCGCCATTTTTATGGCTCCTTACCATTAACGTTCATCAAAAGTTAGCACAATATGGGTTGATTTTCAGAGCCGCACCGCAACACTGCTAGAGACCGCTCCGATGCAGTGCTAACCCCTGTTATTCAACTTGTTTATGTAATCCTAGGAATAGCCGATTTTTTGTAAAATCGCCAGCCGTCGATCGGTCTTGCCCGATTCCGCGAATTTCCGATACAAACATCTTACTTGAATCATGAGTGATTGTGTCGATTAATGACTTCCGTGGAAAGGATGCCGCGTGACTGAATCGGTGGAAACATTGGCCGCTGTGGTAAAAGGAACGATTCACGGCGACAGGGCTCGCGTTATTGACGATGCGAACGCGATCGAAGCTGCCGGTCACTCTGCCGTCACGTTTGTGATGAATACGACTCAAGTCAGCCGACTGAAGGATTGCCGAGCCGGTGCGGTTATTATGGGGGCGAATGTTGCTGCGTTGCTCACGGAACCTGTCAGTTTTTCGATGATTATCGTGGAAGATGCTCAAGCCGCGTTTCAAAAGATATTGCCGCTGTTTCGAAAGGTTCGCCAACGACCTGAGCGAAGTGTTTCCCCTCATTCGCACATCCATCCGACTGCCCGATTAGGATCGAATTGTCATGTGGCCGCAGGTGTCGTCATCGGTGAAGACGCCGTGATCGGTTCGGACTGTGACCTTCATCCGGGTGTCGTGGTCGGAGCCGGTTGTCGGATTGCGAACGACACGGTTCTACACGCAAACGTTGTTCTTTACCACGATGTCGTCGTTGGCAGTCGCGTCATCATTCATAGCGGAGCGGTGATCGGTGCTGATGGCTTCGGTTATCGGTTTGCATCAGGTCGGTTCGAGAAGATCCCGCAACTCGGTACAGTTCATATCCACGATGATGTTGAGATTGGCGCCTGCACGACAGTCGATCGCGGGGCCATCGGTCCGACCGTGATTGGTGAGGGAACCAAACTCGATAACCTCGTGATGATTGGGCACAATTGCGAAGTCGGGCGGCACAATGTGTTTGCATCCCAAGTGGGCATGGCAGGTTCGTGCCGGTCAGGTGATTATGTTCGTCTCGGTGGCCAGGTCGGAATCCGCGATCACGCCCAATTGCACACCGGGTGTACCGTTGGAGCCAAAGCCGGGGTTCTCAAGGATGTCCCGGCAGGGGAAACCTGGCTGGGTGCTCCGGCAACTCACGAAATGGAACAGAAGCGGCTCGTGGTGGCGATGCGGCGTTTGCCGGAAATGAAAGATCAATTGAAAGATTTGGAAAAGCAAGTCGCCATGCTCACAGCCGAACTGGAGAAACTGAAAGGGTCACCTGAGGATGGTAATGGCCTGCGAGCTGCAGGTTAATTGAATAAAGCGAACAATTGATATCACGGAAACTCAGGATGAGTTTTCCCAATTACAGAATTGAATAGAAGGGCCTGGACTCCATGGACGGAGCCTCAGACAGCGATTTGAAAACAAGCGGACGTCGAGTCGGCCTTCTGGCTGGTGCCGGGCGTTTTCCCATCTCGTTCGCCGAGGCGGCGAGGGATCAGGGGCATCAGGTCTATGGCGTCGGCGTCATGGGAATGGCGCCGCCCGAGCTTCGTACGATTTGTCATTCCTATGTTGAAGCCCCACTTGCTCGTGTTGGCCGAGCGATCAGTCTTTTCAAGAAGGCGCGGATCAACCGTGTCGTCATGGCAGGTAAAATTGAAAAGACAGTTCTGTTCCAGCCATTTCGAATACTTCGGTTGATGCCCGATTGGCGAACGATCCACATGTGGATCTGTTATGCGAAACGAGACCGTAAGGATGACACCCTGTTACTTGCTGTGATTCGCGAATTTGAACGCGATAATATTTACTTCGATTCCGCCCTTGATTACTGTCCGGAGCTACTCGTGAAACACGGTTTCCTGACGAAACGTAAGCCGACGGAGTCTCAATGGCGAGACATCCGCTTCGGCTGGGAATTGGCCAAAGAGATGGGCCGACTGGACATTGGTCAGTCGGTGATCGTTCACGACATGGCGGTGATCGCCGTCGAAGCAATTGAAGGGACTGACCGGGCGATCCGTCGGTCTGCCGAACTGTGTCGACGGGGTGGTTTCACCGTCGTTAAGGCGGCCAAGCCAAATCAGGACATGCGGTTTGACGTACCAACGATCGGTCTACAGACGATTCGAACCATGCACGAATCGGGTGGTCGAGTGCTGGCGATTGAAAGCGATAAAACGATCATTCTCGACGAGCCCGAGGTGATCGAACTGGCTGATAAACTAGGTATCGCGATCGTCGCCGTCAGTGCCGTCGAATTGGAATTGCGAGCTGCCGGTTGAACCTAATTTTTAAAGCAGCTCAGTAATCAAATTTCTGTCTTCGACAAGGTACTGAGGTCGACCATTCGGATCGGTGAGCGTGACCGTGTTCGAATCGATCCCCAACTGGTGATAGATCGTGTGAAACACGTTTTGAATGTGAATCGGTCGTTCGATCGGTTCTTCGCCGTTGCGACTTGTGGCACCAATCATTTGTCCGTGTCGAAGTCCACCCCCAGCCAGGAAAAAGAACGAGGCCCGAGCCCAGTGGTCACGACCAGCCGTATTATTAATGCGTGGAGTTCGACCGAACTCACCTGACATCATGATGATCGTGCTCTCTAAAAGTCCGTGCGCATCCAGGTCATCAATTAATGCGGCCAGTCCCTGGTCAAGTGGTGGCAACTGCCGACGCATCGTATTGAAATTATCACCGTGTGTATCCCAGCCTCCCCATGAGAACGAAACGCATCGAGCACCCGACTGAATCAGGCGTCGAGCCAGAATGAAGCGTTGGTTTTCGTTCCCGTTCTTTGCACCGTATCGTTCCAGCTGTCGGGGATCTTCTTGACGCAGATCCATCGCCTTGGCGAGTTCCCCCGATGTCACAATGCCAACGGCACGTTCAGTATAACTGTCGATTGCCGTCAGCATGCCCGACTGGTCAACGTTCCGTTGCAGTCGATCAAGGCCACAAAGAAG
Organism: uncultured Schlesneria sp.; assembly: GCA_903858935.1. Classification (GTDB taxonomy): domain Bacteria; phylum Planctomycetota; class Planctomycetia; order Planctomycetales; family Planctomycetaceae; genus Schlesneria. The sequence continues at coordinate 15,142 of CAIOKO010000224.1, forward strand.
GGCTTTACGATCGTCAAGTCGACTCAAGCTGACCTTTTGATTCATACTCAGGTTTTGCCGACCTTCACCATCAGGTCGAAACCCTGCGTTGATCTGACCCGTGAAACCAGTTTTTGTCCAACCAGTCAAATCGACGAATGTTGGAGCGGTACCAGTCGCCGTTGTTTGCGATGGTCCCCAAAGTTTGGACATGACGGAACCAATCCCCGGCCGCCCGCCCATGTTTCTTAACGATTGCTCACTCCAACCCGAATCACTTTGCTGTGGAGCATGTTCATCCCGTAGTCCCGAGATCGAACGAACTACCGAGAACTTGTCTCCAACCTGACAGAGTTTGGGCATTAACTCGCAAATCTGCATTCCAGGGACATTGGTCGGAATTGGCTGGAATTCGCCACGAAACTCACGAGCGGCCGTTGGCTTGAGGTCGAACGTATCGAGGTGCGTCGGTCCCCCGGCCAAGTAAATGTTGATAATCGACTTACGAGTCGCGCGTCCTGCAGAAGACTCTTCGGCTTGAAGCAATCTGGGAAGCGTAAGTCCGCCAATCGCGAGCCCCCCAATCCGGAAGAAATCGCGTCGGGCAAACCGGTCACAAAAACGCTGAGACTCGCCCTGAAACGTAAACATCTCGACTTCTCCACTGGCAGCTGATCGCTCGAAATCAAACTGTCATTCTAATCATTCGATCGAACAAATCAATCTTTTTCGATATTTCGAAGCCAGGGGAGAGCGATCCGCAGAAACGTGCATCAAAGCACATCCTCAGTCATGAACGCGAGCATTAAAAAGACGTTACCCGCGGGGACGTGCATCCAAGCACATCCTCAATCATGAACGCGAGCATTAAAAAAGGCGTTACCCGCGGGGACGTTCATCCAAGCATTGCCTCAGTCATGAACGCGAGCATTAAAAAGACGTTACCCGCGGGGACGTGCATCCAAGCACATCCTCAATCATGAACGCGAGCATTAAAAA
>CAIOKO010000225.1 GCA_903858935.1 uncultured Schlesneria sp.
AAGCCGCCGACGCCTCGGAAACCGCACAACAAACCATGCACTGACAAATACGATCGCCGTTCAAAAGAATTTTTAGAATTCTTTTTTTATCGATTGACTGGTCCTTCCATATCAGGGTGGGTCGAGTCTTCGAGGCCCACCGAAAAATCGAAAACAAACTTGGCCAACTTCGACACAGTTGGCCAAGTTCCCTATTTCATAGGCTTTTTTCGCAGGTTTGAAGTTGGCCAACTTGACCAACTTCGATCGCCGGACCGGTTTCCTCGAAGGGTGCGGGTCGTATCTTCGAGACCCGCCGTAACATTGAAACGACTTAATCATGAAAAAACGTCCTGACTCGGTCGCACCCTAACATCTAAACAACGAACCGCCACGGATCGCCCTCCGCCAAAAACTGACGACAAGGTGAGCCGTATTTAAATTGATTCCAGGATGTCAAAGATCAACGCCGTTGTCGTACACCACAAAACCGGAACCACCGTTGGACGCCAAAAATGAACCAGACCAAGGAATCGTAATCCCGATCTTTTTACCCCCAACTTCCCATCAACTCTCGCCGCTTCGGTGCGCCTCGGGATGCTTTCCGACCTTAATCTAGAAACGACAACATTATTACAAACTACGATATCGCTTGTAAATAGAAAAACAGACAGCTTTTCTTAACGTTTGGAAGGTGGTCATGGAAATCGTTTTTTCGCCTAATTCCGACGCTGGCAGCGTCGCCCACGAAAATGGGTGCCACGGTTTTACCGTTTTCGTTAAGGCCGTGCTCTTCGGACATGCTTATCGAACTTTGAAGACACGGCCGTGTCGAAGACACCAGTGAGGCGTTGCCTCAGACCAAAGTAGTCATCATCGCTCCGCGTGATGAGCATTGTTCGAAAACCTACCAAATTCCAATCCGCATGGTCTCAAATCAGAAATTCAAACGGAATATCTGTCCCGATGCCTCGGCAACGTTTGAATCGTTTCCGACGCATGCTCATCACGCGGAGCGATGATGGCTACTTTGAAAGAAATCCTGAAACTTGACTCAAAAAGTCGACTTCCTCATCGTGAACCGTTTCCGTCGTACATTTTCAAATGCTTAAGAATGATCGCCATGCTCACCCCTAGACAAATCATTGAGGACATTCGACGGGAGCAGTACGGGATTGGTCTGCCTGCAGATCCCGCGTCGAGCCCTGTTATCGCCAACATGCGTTCGAAACTGGATCGAGCTCTCAAACTCCTTTCTACGGACCGTTATGCCAGATAGAAGCTTTCTTTTAGCGAAGAGAACATTTGTAATAGGCAGAGTAAAGATGCCCAACTACGTTTTTTGAGATACCGCGATTCATTCAATCTCATCGGCACCGCTTTTGGTCGGATCGTCGATAAGACCGTTGTTGGCTCTCGTCGGCAAGAGGATTTCTTCGCGGACACTGACACCCAGCGCGGCGATGATTTTGCGAAGCCGAGCAAGACTCGCCGTCTGGTCACCCGATATTGTTGCTTGTTTTTAATCATTGCTTGCGGCACCATCAGAGGTCGATGGCGATGTTCCCTTTCACAGCGCATTCAGCTGATCATTGGGCTTGCAATTCATTCCGTTGTAACAGTCTCGGTCGCTGAACGGAGCGCGGCTCGTAGTGTGTGCCAGGGTAGCGATGCACATTTCACGCGAGGGGGGAAGTCACGCACTCCGACGAGCGACTTCAGATCGCCCCATGTGTCATCGGCCTCGACTGCCCGATCTGTGAATAACAGCCTGACGCGATCGATCAGAATTTCTGTCTCGGGCAATTCCAGACCGTCGACGATCCTCGTCATCATCGATGCCGACGCCATGGAAATCGCGCAACCCGTGCCGACAAACCGAATGGCCTCGATTCGATTGTTGGCAACCCTCAGGAAGATTCGACACCGATCACCGCAAACTCGGTTTTCTCCGAAACCCGTGCTGTGAGGCTCGACAAGCTTGCCAAAATTCAGCGGGTTACTTGAATGGTCGAGAATCAGGGATTGAAACTGTTCCCGACTATGTGGATCGATGGGTTGATCTGCAGGCCGCGTCGCAGATTGCGACGGGTTCTGTACGCGTTCCAATGGAGCAGCCGCTTCTTGAGTCATTGTTCGCCGCCGACAGATCGATGTGTTAGCATAACTGACTGTTACACGGCAGATTGTGTATTGTCAATCAGTGCGGCAAATTGCGGTTCGAAAGCGGTCATGTCTGACGAGGTTTACCAGAAGCTGCTGGAACTGTCCGCAAGGCGCGAACCGTATGCTTTGGCAACCGTCATCGCGGTGCATGGATCGGCTTCGGCGCGACCTGGTTCCAAAGCAATCATCTCCTTCGAGGGACGCAACATTCTGGGCTGGATCGGCGGGGGCTGTGCCGAAAGTTACGTGGCGCAACAAGCGTTGGAAGCCATGCAGATCGCTCAACCACGAGTCATCCATATTGACCTCAACGACGAGGTGCTTGGGGTGGGGATGCCGTGTGGCGGGAGCATGGACGTATTTGTGGAACCGGTCACACCCGGCAGACAACTGTTTCTTTTTGGTGACGATATTGTCATCGACTTGTTGGCGAAATGGATGCCTCGCTGTGGCTTCGACATTCACCGAAACTCGATCAACTCTGTCGAGAGCTGCGACCTGGTCGTGCGCCGCTCCAATGATTCAAACGATCCAGGAATTGGCAGCGATCATCCAGGAATGATTGCCACGGGACTATCAATTCACCCCCGCACACCGGCCGAAGAAGCCGTCAGCCTGGCGGCTCGCCTTCTGATGATCGAACGGCAAAGCACGGGAGAACCGCTATGGCGATCGAACGTGATGCACACCACGCCACGCGCGTCAGTGACTCGCATCGAGCCAAGACCGCAGATCGTGTTGGTTGGCCACAATCGCATCACCGAAAGCCTGGCGGACCTGGCCGTCGCCATGGATTGGCAAGTGACTGTCAACGGCCCAGGCTCATGCAACGGCGAATACCCGCAACCTGTGTGTCGCGTGTTGGACGACGACGCCTACGAACTGAATGAGGTAACAAGCAACAGTTACGTCGTCATCGCCACACAGCACAAAGGGGACCACCGCATATTACGGAGCGTGCTCCGTCGCAACCCCGCCTATGTCGGACTGATTGCAAGTCGCCGTCGAGCGGACTTGATCCTGGATTTCCTGGAGCGAGAAGGCCTGATGCAGTCCGCTAAAGCCTCCCTGCAAACACCATGCGGGCTGGATCTGGGCGCTCGTTCGCCGTTTGAAATCGCTCTCAGTATCACATCTGAAATCATCGCCCGTCGAAACATGATGACGTGCATTTAGCCCCGGCTTGCGACCGCCAGCACCGAACCAGTTCGTTGCTGATCTCTGCACGAGTTGTCGCTGATTAAAAAACAGTTTCCGCGACTTTCAATCAGAAAAGCCGGCGACTTCACTCACTCGACATCGCGCGAGAGTTGATGTAGTGTCATACGCCAGATCATAGATGTGCATGGTGTTTCAACGATAGCCAAAGCAAATCCGCAATTTCTGCCGTATTCTTATCCAATTTATAAATCCTATAGATCGATTTCGCACGAACCCTTTGATTGGCTCTCATCGAATCAGAAAGTTGAAATCGTTGTTTGTGTCATCTGGGGAAAAGAGGAGCTGACAACTTCACTTATGCAATGGGTTGATGTTTTCCACATCAAAGACACCAGGCGATTTCTCAACCCTTTGAGGAAACCACAAAAAAGGCGCGTCACAGATTTGAAACGTAATCTTTCCCGATTTCTTGTCAGCAATGTGCGACTGGGATCAGGAAAGGAATTGATTCACCTGAACCCCATGAAGGAGCCCCCCCGTGAAATCGTTACGGACAAACTTGCCTGCATTGCTTGTCATGATTTTTCTGATCAACGCGCCGCTGGAAATTGGCGCCCAGCCCACCGCAGTCCCTTCCCCTGCAGAGTACAAGCACAGGGGAATGAGTTACCCGGATTTTGGCCACATGGTGACGCCAACCCAATACGACCAGACCTACGCAGATCAGCCGATCTTCCGCCTGAAAACCGACTATCCTGAAGGGCCTGCAGTTAAGACGCTTCCCAAGTTTATGACGGAAATTGACTTCAAAACGAATCCATTGGAATACCTGGTTGCGGCCCAGAAATATTCGTTTGAAGGAAACCTGCCGGAGTTCGGCGGGGGGAGAGTGGCCTGGGATCCATTCACCAATAAAATTCGTCCGTGGTATCACATTCCCTGGCTGCACCCCACGCAGGCTTATCCTCCCAACGGCGGCACGGAAGGCTTTCGCGGAATGATCAAGGAAGCCCAGGTCAATCCTTACCAGTTGGCCGCGTCGCAAAGTGGCGGCCTGTATCAGGTGTATGCAATCACGCTGGTGAACGAAAATGCCGGCTTCACGATGGCACGGATGTGGAAGGATCCGAACAATCCAGATCCTCGCGCCACTGATAAGCGGTATGGAGGCGGATTTACCCCAGGAACTGTATTCGCAAAATTGTTGTTCACCGACGCACCTGCAACAGCGGGCGAAGATCCGAGCAACCCGTACGACCATGTTGATTACCTTCAAAACGGCGTCGACTGGAAAGTCTATATCACACAAAATTGGACTTCGCCTACGTTCGCGGTCAAGACGGTTCATCTATTGCAGATGGACATGATGATGCGAGATCCTCGCGCCGACCGCTCAAAGGACAACCCACAGGGGACCGGCTGGGTGTTCGGTACGTTCGTCTACAATGGTGCTGTCGCGAACAAGCAAAGCAAATTTCTCAACCTTGTGCCACTGGGCGTGATGTGGGGCAACGATCCGAAGAATACAGAAAACAAGGTCGTTCCCTATCCACCGAAACCGATCGGCGAAATCATCAACCCCAAGCTGGTCGAGCAAAAAGTCTTCGATTCAAAGGATCTTCCTCCACAGCATCTGGGTTGGAACTCGCGGTTGAACGGTCCCGCCGACTTGAACACGTCATCCTGCATGTCTTGTCACAATGCAGCCCAGTACCCACCGCTGACCAGCCTGGTGGCACCGTCGATGGTACCGCCCGGCGGGCCGCTGCCACCGGCACTGGGGGGAACACCGGAATGGATGGAGTGGTTCCAGGATCTCGAATGTGCGACGTCCAGCGATCCAAAGGCCTACTCGACGGACATGTCCTGGCAAATTTCGATTTCACTCCAGAACTTCTACGCCAACAAGAGCCAGTTGTCGGAAGGACAATGGGCCAGCGAGTTCCAGGTTCGTTCGAAACCGACCGGACGAGGGGGCTTGCGTTAGGTCTCTTCAATTTCACGAATTGTCCGTACGGAATCGGCCGATTGTTCGCCCCGTAAGGAGTTACCGTGAAGAATTTTTCGTGGTGAAAGAACACTGGTTCCATCGAAATCCGTGCCACGGCTTGACGATCATCCGTCAAGCCGTGGCGAGCGGCACATCAAGACGAAGCCTGGCGAAAAACCATGGCGTTGACCGCCACTTCATAAACTTCTTTTCGATACTTTAATTGACCCTGGAGTACGAATGTCAGTCACGACCCCAAACATTGACGAAGCCCTATGCTCGAACGATAAAGCTTTCCAGCGAAACCTCGTTTTCTACGTCAATGGTCAACGTTATGAAATCGAGAATCCCCAGCCCAAGGCGCTGCTCGTCGATTTCCTGCGTTCGACTGAAATCGGCCTGACTGGTACCAAACACTCTTGCGGCCAAGGGGGATGCGGTGCCTGTACGGTCACACTGTCGCACTATGACGAGCAGCGAAATGAAGTGGTTCACCTCGCGGGTAATTCCTGCCTTCGACCGTTGTGTTCGCTCGATGGAATGCAGGTGACAACCGTCGAGGGACTTGGCAGCGTCAATACCGAGATCAGTCCCGTTCAATACCAGATCGCCAAGTGCAATGGTTCACAGTGCGGCTACTGTACGCCGGGCTTTGTAATGAACATGCATTCGTTTCTGCTGGAAAACAAGGACCGCGATCTGTCACGAAAGGAAATCCAGGACGCATTCGATGGCAACATTTGTCGTTGCACCGGATTTCGACCGATCCTTTACGCAATGAAACAGTTTGCCAGTGACGGCGACCCGCTTGAAGAGGCAGGCACCCCCGACTGCTATGTAGCGCCGCAAATGAAAGTCAAACACTACGACGTTCCGCGAGAGGATTTCCCTGAAGCATTGAAGCACCCACCGCGAGCATTAGCCTTTCACAATCGTGGGGTCCTCTGGTTTCGGCCCCTCTCGCTGAAAGACGTACATGAATTGATGCAAAAGTACCACGATCGTCAATTGAAGCTGGTCGTCGGCAACACTTCCGTCGGAATTCCGGATATCAATCCACGTGACCCGGACGTTTACATTGACATCTCACACATCACCGAACTGCACGAATTCTGCGTGACAGACGAGCACCTGGTGGTCGGGGCGGCAGTTACCTACACCGAGCTGGTACGTCGGTTAACCGAGATTCTCAAGACAGCGCCGTCAGCGCGAGCCGTTGGACTCTCCTCCCTTCTCTATATGGCAGAACGGACCGCAGGGACAATCGTTCGTAACGTCGCCAGCCTGGCAGGTAACACGATGCTGGTCGCCCGGAATGCCAGGGAGGGGGGAACCCCTTTCCCGTCGGACGTATTTACCGCCCTGTGCGCGCTCGGCGCCCAGCTCGTCGTGCAAACGCATGCCGGGACTTCATTGCCGCCGATGCGTATGGTCGAATTTGTTGACAAATACAACGATGACGAAGAGTTCCGCCGGCAGGCCGTGATTCTGCAATATCTGATTCCCTATACGGAGGAGCGAGACTATCTCACCACGTACAAAGTCGCACTCCGCGAGGTGAACTCACATTCGCTCGTTAATGCCGGCCTGCGCGTCAAAATCGACGAAAATAACGTGATCAAACGGGCCAGACTCGTTTATGGCGCGATCGCCCCGGTCGCGTTCCGTGCCCGGAAGACGGAAGACTTCATGGACGGCAAGCCGTGGTCGAACGATACGTACCAGCAGGCACTGCAAATCCTTAAAGAGGAAATTCAAGAGATTCAGAATCACCTTCCCGAGTGGTTCCGTAAGCTCCCCTATGACGGGATCAGCGACGCCTACAAACTGTCTCTGGCGGAATCGTTCTTCTACAAGTTTTATGTCGAGGTCTCAGGGAAAATCTGCCCGGACAGCATCCCTCCTGAGGACAGGTCGGCGGGAGTCCGATACGAACGGGGTGTTTCGTGGGGGTCGCAGACGTACGCCAAGCCGAGCGAGGGTCTGGCCGCCGGACAGCCGTTTATCAAGCTTTCGGCTTTCGAACAGGCAACCGGCGAGGCCATTTACACACACGATATTCCGGTTCCCGTACGCGGCCTGCAGGGGTCGTTTGTGACCAGCACCAATGCTAACGCAGATTTTCAGTATCAAATCAAATCTGCTGACGGCTCGAGCAAGACCGTCGATACGCCAACACTGATTACGCATCTGCGAGAGCGGTTCGGCGGCGAATTCGTCGACTACATCACCTATCTCGATATCCCGGCGGGAGGTGTCAACGGCGTGCCTGGTTCATATGGAAATCCGACAGACCCCTGGTTCTGCGAAGGGAGTGTGACCTGTTTTGGTCAGTCGATCGGCCTGGTCGTTGCCAAAACTGTATTGGGGGCAAACGATATTGCGGCCTATGTCCGCGAAGACTGTATTGCCTATTCGAATTTCAAGGATGTTGTCCTTGAGATTGATGACGCGATTTCACGGAAGCAGTTCTTTCAAGGCTATACGAAGGAAAATGACGACAACAGTACGCTCCAGACGCCTGGGTATTCGGACAACAACCAGTGGGTGGGGAAACAGGGTGTGATTAATGTGGCTGGCGTCCCGTGTCAGGTCATCAACGGCCGACAGTATACAGGCTCGCAAATCCACTTTTACATGGAAACCCAGTCCTGCGTCGCTTACCCCGGCGAAGGTCCCGAGATCATCGTTCACTCGTCGACTCAAAGCCCCAATTCCATTCAGAGCGAAGTTCAAGAGACGCTTTGCGTTCAGGCGAACCAGGTTGAAGTCGCCGTCAAGCGAGTGGGTGGGGCGTACGGCGGCAAGACTACGCGAACTCCGTTCGTTGCGGTTCCGACCGCGCTGGCAGCCTTTAAACTTCGCCGTCCCGTACGTGTCGCGATGCCCCGCGATGTCGACACGTCGATGATCGGTAATCGGCATCCGTTCCGAGGCGACTACAGTCTGGCGATTGCCTGCGAAGGTGACCAGAAAGGAAAAGTCCTGGGATTGTCGACGAATTTCTATTCCAATGGCGGCAACACGGTCGACTGCTCATTCGATGTCATGGACTGTGCCCAGTTGGGAGCCGACAACGCCTACAATGTGCCTTACTTTTTCACAAAGGGGGAGGTCTGCCTGACCAACATCCACAGCAACGGCGCAATGCGCTCGTACGGTGGCATTCAGGCGATGTTGATTCAAGAGGATGCCATTGAAGCTGCCGCGTACAAGATTGGCATGCTGCCGGAAGAGATCCGCGAAATGAACTTGTACAAGACTGGCGACAAGACCCCGTTCGGCCAGACACTCGATTATTGCTATATCAAAGAAGTCTGGGAGCGATTGAAACATCGGTGCAACTTCACATCGCGTCTGGCAAAAGTGCAAAAGTTTAACGCTGAGAATCGCTGGCGTAAGCGAGGGATTTCCATGATCCCGTTGAAATATGGCCTGGGTTACAATCTGGGTTTCCTGATGCAGGGGGGCGCGCTGGTTGACGTGTATACCGCTGACGGCACAGTGCTCGTCCAAATTGGTGGCGTCGAAATGGGTCAGGGGATCATGACCAAAGTGGCACAAGTGGCCGCACAGGAATTAAACGTACCGCTGGGGCTTATCCGAATGGGAGGTTCGACCCAGACCAACATCATCCCCGATGCGATCGGTACAGGTGCCACCTGTGGCACGGACCTGTCAGGTGGAGCGGCGAAGGCCGCATGCAGGGAATTGCGACAGAACCTGGAAAACCTCTGCCAGGGGATGAAAGCACAGTATGGGAAGGAATGGTGTGTTCAAGAAGGGATCAACTATTGGGACTTTCCCGAAGGGTGGCGCGCCGAAGTCATCGTGAAAGGACAGACAAGGAAATCGATGGTGTGGCAAAACGTGCTGGGGTTAGCTTTTCGAAATCGTGTTGATCTCTCGGCTCAAGCCTTGTACGCGACGCCGGGACTGGACAACGCGACGGATCAGCAGTTTTACGGCTATACTTTCAGTGCCGCCTGCAGCGAGGTCGAGATCGATGTTCTGACCGGCGAGACAACGGTGCTGCGCGCGGACATTTCCTATGACATGGGCGAAAGCATTAACCCTGCGATCGACATCGGTCAGATCGAAGGGGCGTTCGTGATGGGGATCGGCTACATTTTGACGGAGGACGTAGTTTTCCAGCCGGATGGACCGGCAAAAGGAACGAACAACACAACGAACACGTGGACCTATAAGCCGCCAGCAACGACCACAATTCCACTCGAAATGCACGTCGACTTGTTTCCCCGCGACGACGCGCCAAAAGTGCCGCAAAACCCGAACTTGCTGATCGGATCAAAAGGAGTTGGGGAACCACCATTGGTGCTGGCTGCAACCGTTTACTTCGCGGTCAAACAAGCGATCTATGACGCCCGCAAGGACCGAGGACTCACCGACTGGTTCATGCTAAGGTCCCCCGCGACTGTCGAACGGGTCCAGGAAGCCTGCGGCAAATAAGACGTGCCCCCCATCAAGAATTCCGATTTCGGAATAACGTCCCAGGAGGGCGCTCGAGGACGAGTTTGCCGCTGGACTGGTAGCTGTATCCCCTACGGGGAGAAGAAAGAGGGTTATCGTCCTTTCTTGTGGGCTGGCTGTTCTAGGGTCGGGTGTCAAAATTTCAAAATTGGCCGCCCGACCCCCTCTTTCTACGATGCCATTGAATGCCGGAACAGAATCTCGCCGCGACCGACAGAGACCAGGTCGCCGTGGTACAGGTCGAAATCGGATTCGAACAATGTCTCGTCGACTTGAAAGCCCTTACTGATCAGGGTTCGAAGCATCAGTGGTACGACTTGTGGACGGTAGGTCGATCCATACCGAAAGCTTGGCAGTAGCTGAGGTGGATTCGGGCCGAAGATACCGAGAGTCCCTCGACGCATCCCGGCGCCGGGACGGATACCACATTCGCCGAAGACCAGAATCGTGCCAGCAATCATGTTGAAACCGAGTACGTCCCCTGCCATTCCTCCGATTGCGATCATCCCTCGACGCATCGTCAGGCCGATTTCGTTTCCAGCGTTGCCATTGACCAGGATTGTCCCTCCCGTCATTCCTTTGACAGAGCCACGATACGCAGCACCGGTCAGATGGCCGGCATTTCCTTTCACATGGATCAAACCACGCCGCATTTCGGCACCGACCCAGCCGTTAGCGTTCCCTTCGACCACGATTTTGCCACCATTCATATCGCTGCCGACATGACGTCCGACTGAACCTTGAATGTAAATCTCGCCCGAGGCCATGTGCGCCCCGATCCAGTGTACGCCAGCCAGATTTCCCTCATACTCAAATCGCTTGTCGCTGGCGTCACCGGCAATCGTGAACATCTCGGCCAGAGGAAGTTTTTGATTGCCGTGAAAGATCTGGAATTGTTCGATTTCGGTAAGCGACTTATCGCATGCCCAGTCAGGGGTGAAACCCTCGATCTCGACAGGAACAGCCGTTTCGCCGCGATAGGTGAGCCGTAGCACGAAGTGATCCTTATTCAATTGATGTCGATTGTCTGTCTGGTATCTTCAGCGAATCCCATGGGGATGGTAAAGGTCAAAATCCATCGATGACGCCATCGATTGATTGTTCCATTTTTTCCTGCAGATGTCACACTAACCACCTGACAGACTTCACACAATTGCAAGCATCTATCACGAAATGATGACATGGAAAAGGGAGCTATTATCCTCTGTGGCGGCAAATCGAGTCGAATGGGGCGCGACAAAGCGACGCTCCCTTTCGGCTCTGAAGTGATGCTGCAGCGCGTAATCCGGCTGGTCAGCCAGGTCGTTAATGTGCATCGAATTGTTGTTGTCGCTGCTCCCGGGCAGGCGTTGCCAGAAATACACCATGAAATCAGAGTGACCCACGACGAACGTCAGGACCGAGGCCCGCTGGAAGGACTGGCGGCTGGACTTCGCGTAACCGACAAAAACGTCGATGCCGTTTACGTTACAAGTTGCGACGTGCCGCTGCTGGTCCCCGCTTTTATTGAACAAATGTTTGAAATGCTAAAAGAACACGACATTGCAGTGCCGCGTGATGGGCAGCATCATCACCCGCTGGCCGCCGTTTATCGCACGTCAGTTCTGGACCACGTACAGCAACTTCTTGGCGCCGACCGTTTGCGTCCACGATTTCTGTTTGACGAAGTCAACACGCGAGAAGTCCTGGTTGACGAGTTGCGTTCGGTCGATCCTGAGCTGGCAACTCTCGAAAACCTCAACCATCCGGAAGATTATTTAAGTGCGTTGGCCACGGCAGGTTTCTCGGAAGACGCAAAGAGGTTTCAGCCATAGATGCAGACAGATCCAAACAGATAAATAGAAAAGAGTTTTGACCACGAATCCGACGAATCGCGCGAATAACAGTCAGCCATTTTTAAAAGAATTTTGACTTTTCTGATTAGCAACAATTAGTGCTGATTAGTGTTCCAATCTTTCTTTTCTTCGTTTTCTGTTCTTTGAAATTGCGTGAAGTCCTATCGATCTTTGGTGGTTTACGCTGGTGCAAAGGCCCGTTAACCACCGCTGCGGGGGCGGTGTGGTTTCGTCAGATTGTGGTCGATGCTGCGGAATTCGGCTTGCGTTGCAAGCCGGTTAATTCATTACCGCTGGTAAATCGGGAGGTATCCGTATTCGACCGTCAGGGCGAGAACCCCGAGGCTGGTTGCATAGACCTGGCCCTGTGGTCGTTCGTTGCCGTTCATCGCCTTCCAGCCTCCGACCGGCTGCTGGTTTGCCACAAGCTGCTCGAAGAGAATTGACTTGGTCCGTTCCCAGTCAGGTCCACCAAATTTATAGGCACTGATCGCGTGATAGTAGGCTCCGTAAAAGTACCAGCCGTCGTCGTAACGAAGGGGTTGACGCTGCAGAAATTGAATCCCTGAATGGACCTCGTTGTCGTCGAGGTGGTCGCACACCTGCAGGCACAAAACCCCCGCGGCCGTCAGCGTTGAGGTCGGTCCACCCATCGGCTGATACGCAAAACCACGTCCGCTCGAACATCTTTTGACGTAGCTGACGGCGTAATCAATCCGCTCAATCGGGACATCACAACCGATGTCTTTTGCCGCTCGCAGTGCCAGCAACTGCCAACCGGTCACGCTTAAATCACTATCGTTGCTGTTGAGCTGATATCGCCATCCACCAGCGTCATTCCGTCCCTTTCGAACCTGCTGGGCTTTCAGGATCAGCTTGACTCCGTTTTCCAGCACCTTTCGCACCTTGGCGGATTGGGTTTTGGAGGTCATTCCGGACACCTCGGCCAACATCAGCGTACTGATCCCGTGATCGTACATTGGCCCGTGCCCGCGACGATCAACGATCATACCGTTTGCTTCCTGATGATCGATGACATAGTTGACACCACGCTCAATCGCCACGCCGTAAGGGCCTTCGCCGGGGACGTGACCAGCCGCCAGAAACGACATCACCGCCAGGGATGTTGCCGCAGTGGATTCACCCGTGATCTCAATGCTCCAGCTTCCGTTTGGATTTTGTAGCCGGGACAGCATTCGCAAGGCGTTCACGACCGCAGTGTCCACCGCCTGATCATCAACCGCAAAACCAGTGTTCGGTGGAAGTATGATCGCGATCAAAACTGCGAGGATCAGAACGATTTTTGACGCAGGGCCTCTTGTCATTTCAATTCACTTGGCCGGTTTCGTAATTTCGTCGAAGTACGACTTGATCCGCTGAGTATATTCCGGATGCGACTTCTTTCCCGCTCCTTGAAGGATTTCGGTGCGAAGTTGTCCCGGCAATCGACCCCAGTTTTGACGTGCCTGCTGCTGAAGCTCGAGATCGAGATGACTGAGATCAGGGGTCGCTGTGGTTCCCGACGCATTCGCTCCGCTTTCTCCCGGCTCAGAATTCTGTTGAGGCTCACCCGGCATCGGCTTTCCAGGCTTTTGCGATTTCATCGGTTGGCGCGCGGCTAAATCTTCTTTTGGCTCGCCGCGGGTCTGTCGTAACATCGCTGCCACATCACGGAATTGCTGAGCCGCCTGGGCAAAATCCGAACCCTTTGGCTGCTGCTGATTTCCCACCTGATTACTCTTCGATTCTCCTTCCGATGGTGAACCATCAGGCTCCCCAGGCTTGGATGCCTGACCTTGTTTCGTGCCGTCTTGCTGAGGTTTCCCATCCTGCTGAGACTGGCTCGGCTGTTTCCCTTCCTGACCACTCTGGCCAGGTGGCTTGCTGTCTGACGGCGATTTACCAGGCTGCTTTCCATCCTGCTGAGACTGGCTCGGCTGCTTCCCTTCCTGACCACTCTGGCCAGGTGGCTTGCTGTCTGACGGCGATTTACCAGGCTGCTTCCCATCCTGCTGGGACTGGCTCGGCTGTTTCCCTTCCTGACCACTCTGGCCAGGTGGCTTGCTGTCTGACGGCGATTTACCAGGCTGCTTCCCATCCTGCTGGGACTGGCTCGGCTGCTTCCCTTCCTGACCGCTCTGGCCAGGTGGCTTGCTGTCTGACGGCGATTTACCAGGCTGCTTCCCATCCTGCTGAGACTGGCTCGGCTGTTTCCCTTCCTGACTGCTCTGACCCGGCGGCTTGCTTTCTGACGGCGATTTACCAGGCGGTTTGTCAGCCGGCGGAGCCTCACCCAGCTTTTTGCCCCCCTCGCCACTCGGTCCAACTCCCTTACCGCCCGATTGGGGTTTTCCAGGCTGTTTCTCGTCCTGTGGTGATCGGCTCTGTGAGCTTGCGTTCGGATTTGATGAAGAACTCGATCCCGATTTGGAACCTGAACTCGAAGCACTTGGATTTTGGCAGTTACATTCTCCGAGTTTCTGTTGAGCCTCCTGAATTTGTTTTGTTGCCTGCGCAACTTGTGATCCCACCTTCTTGGGAACTGGCGTTGCCTTTGGTGATTGCGGAGGAGTTGGCTTCACGTCGTTGGCGGCTTGCTTCAGTTTTTCGGCAGCATCAGCGGCCGCTTGTGCTGACTTTTTCGCATCCTGCTGTGAATTAGATTGCTCCGACTGCTTCATCGCCTGCTGAGCCTGTTCGGCCGACTTTTTTGCTCGTTCCCCCGACTCTGCCGTTTGAGGCGCATTGAGCGGCTTGGATTTCAAAGTCTCCGATGTTTGATCGAGTTGTTCTGCCAGCTTTTTGGTCGCTTCTGCAAGCTGACGTTGCCCTTGTATCTGGGCTCCTCGTGCCGCGTCAGTCGACTTCGAAAGTTCTTCCAACTGTTTGGCCGAGTCGCGTTGCTGTTCAGAAAGTTGTTGAGCCTTCTTCGATTGCGGCGAGTTCGACTGGCCTTCCGGAGTCAACTGCTTGCTCGCATCTTCCGAAGCTTTTTGCGCTTCACGGGCCTCTTTCGCGGCCTGAGCTAATTGTCCTGCCTGAGCTTGTTGTTTTGCAGCATCGGCTTTACGTGCAAACTCCGCAGCCGCTTTTGTCACGGGCGAATCCGCTCCAGTTTCCCTGGCAAGTTCCACCGCTTGCTGAGTCGCTTCGCGAGCAATCTGTTCCTGCTTTTGCGCCGCAGCAGCCCCCTGTTGCTGGAGCGAGGGTTTCGTCGCGGCTTGATCCTTTTGATCATTTTGTGGTGACTTCGCCGGACTATTCACATCAGCCTGAGGGTTTGATTTGGAATCGGATTCCTTCGGGTTTGCCGGTTTATTGGTGGCAGGTGATGTATCAGATTTGGAGGAACCGGGATTCTGTTTATCGGATTGAGGTGTCGACGCCGCTTGAGGCTCGCCTGATTTTGGATTCTCTGGCGTCCCAGCGTCGGGCATTGGCGTCCCAGCGTTTGCTGGTTTCTTCGATTGTGGTTGAGAGGCATCCGACTTCGAAGAATTTCCATTCTTAGAGTCAGGCTTTGATCCATTGGCTGGCTGGCCGTCAGGCTTTGGCGGACCTGTTTTCGACGCGTCAGCGTTCGTCGGTTTTGGCATATCTGACTGCGAAGCTTCCGGCTTCGAAGGGTTCCCATTCCTGGAGTCAGGCTTCGATGCATCTGCTGGCTCGCCATCAGGCTTTGGC
>CAIOKO010000226.1 GCA_903858935.1 uncultured Schlesneria sp.
GATATGTGAACCGCAAAAAAACGGAACCAGGAACTCAGACACTTTGGTTTGGACTCCAACGCATGCGAGATTTCGCAAATTGTTACGATTCTTTTGGACCAAATTCTCAAAAACAATTGAATACTTAGCTTGGACGATGAGGGCGAATGGTTGGGGCGCTCCCGGTAACTGGATGCCTCCCTCCACTCCCATGAAGTACTGGGTGACCCGGCCGCGATAACGGATTCCGTTGTGCTGCAGGGCTGTTCTGCGTCCCCCCCAGTCTCCGGTGAGCCGTCGGCGCTGGAAGATCCCCTTCCCTGCGTCCGTCGGGGGAGCGGAGGCGCGCGGCCCACTCACACCGCCGCTCGAATGCGATTCTGGCGAACCACTGCTGTTGGTATCGAGAGATGCATCGAACAGAGTGTCGACGGGAGAATCCACTGTGGTATCGACTGCGGCGTCGGTAAAGACTTCCTCCGGATCAGCAGTCAATTCGGGGTTGGTGTCACCGACGGGCTCGACCGGGTTGGCTGGCTCGAGTCCCTCGAAGAGTTCTTCGACGAGGCTGCCTACTGCGTCCTGTCCCCAGGTCGTCGACGGGATGGCTGCCGCAACCAACAACGGCAGCAACAATACGAATGACCTTCTAACGGCAGTGACCATGATTACGATCCCGTGACATTTGCGATCTGGAACCATTGCTATACTTCGGCAACAGGCGAAACGATTCCACGGAAATTTCCTGAATTGGCACGCTATTGCGTACTTTACGTGGGCGTCGTTTCATATTGTGTAATCGCCCGGGATGAAACGCTCAGCGAAATCATGAGCGCAGCAAAGTGGCGCAAAAGTCTGGAGGAGTTAATCTACCGTGGCCTCGGGCGAGACATGCACTAGGCCTTGGTTCGAGATGATCAATCCGTTGGGAGTTTTGGTCACAAAAGGTATCGACGGAACACTCTTACTGTTGTCCAAAAGTTTTGTTTTGGGGTTTGTACGAAAGAAGATTTCCTATTCCTTTTCCGGTTATAAAGAATCGGTAAGGAATGCGAAGTGGGTCTCGGCAAAAGATGCCGATCAGTATTCGGATGTTCTTTTCCTCGTCACCGAGTTATTGGACTGGCGCGAGGTTTCATCCTTCTTCGAAACGAACTGGCCTTTGGGTTCTTCTTGCTCCGTTGATAGCGGCTGCTTCCGGGGGGCTCGGGTGCGCTGATGCTCAAAGCTTCTGTGCAGCCTCACAGTTTTGTATTCCACTCACCTCCGGCGTTACCCTTCCGCCCATTGGAATATGGGCGGGAAAATTACGGCGCCATTCTGAAAGTCACCGATTCGGAGCCATTCCATTAATAAACTTGCTGATGTCCGTGACTTGGACATTAAAGCTCGTCTGGCTCGGCGGAAACTCCTTAAAGGTCCCAACAAACTGCGCGATCATCCCTCCAGCCGGGCCGAAGAGCCAGCTGCGGTTCTCGGCCCATTCGTCGTAGCCACGGGCGTGAATGAACCGCTCGAACGGGTCGAGCTTCAGGTTGATGATGAACGGCGAAGTAAGGGGTATTTGCTCGGCACGGAACCATTCCTTCTGGTCGATGAACAGAAGTTTCCAGTCGGTATAGCGCATGCCGTGGAACGTGTTCTCGGTGAAGTAGTAGAAATCCTTGCGCCTGGTCTTACCTTGATTGAGGAGAATGTCGCTTTGATCATAGCCGTCGAGATGGACCTTGTAGTTTTTCCCGGCAATGTTTTTACCGATAAGCAGCTCTTCTTTGATCGTTTTCTGTCCGACCCACGACATCAGAGTGGGGATCCAGTCTTCCATGGTCATGAATTCGCCCGTGGCGGTGCCTGCGGGGATCTTGTTTTTCCACTTGACTAGCATGGGCACGCGGAAGCTGCCCTCCCAACCGCCCGCGCCTTTTTCCCCGTGGAACGGCTGGTTGCCGCCGTCGGGCCACGAGTTGCAGGGGGCCCCGTTATCCGTGGAGAACATGACAATTGTGTTGTCATCCACCCCGAGCGTTTTAAGGAGATCGAGGAGTTCGCCAACGCCGTCGTCCAATTCCATCATCCCGTCGGCGTAAACGCCGTAACCGCTCTTATCTTTATATTTGTCGTTCAGAATAGTGCGGTAATGCATTCGCGTGGTGTTGTGCCAGACGAAAAAGGGCTTGTCCGACTTCACCGCTTCGGTGATGAACCGCTTCGACTCCACAAGCACCTCAGTGTCGAGATTCTTCTGACGCTTCTCTCCCCAGTCACCGAGGTCCTTGATCTCTTGCGTGCCATCCGGCTTCACCTTTGAGTGGATGACGCCGCGCTGTTTCAACCCAAATTGTTTCTGGACGGCTTCGTCCTTTGGAAAGTCATATTGCTCGGGATACTCTCCCGCATTCAGGTGATACAGAATGCCGTAAAATTCGTCGAAGCCGTGAGCGGTCGGCAGATGTTCGTCCCGATCTCCCAGGTGGTTCTTTCCGAACTGCCCGGTCGCATAACCTTCGGCCTTCAGCATCCGCGCCAGAGTGGGGTCTTTCGCCTGAATTCCCTCCTTCGCACCGGGGAGCCCCACTGTGCTCAGACCCGTCCGCATGGGGTACTGGCCCAGGATGAAGGCGGCCCGCCCGGCGGTACACGAGGCGTGCGCGTAGTGATCCATGAAGATCATGCCTTCCTTTGCGATGCGGTCGATGTTCGGCGTCGACCCTCCCATCATCCCACGGTGGTAGGCACTGATGTTCCACATCCCGACATCGTCGCCCCAGATGATCAGGATGTTTGGCTTCTTGCCGCTGGCCTGAGCCGTTGTGGCGACCAACAGATTGTGAGCGGCCACAGCGGCGCTCGCGTCGGCCAACTGAACCGAGTCGGTTAGAGCCGACGCACGGTCGAGCTTCGCGTTACAGCACGGCAATTGCACTGACGGCGCATTTGCTGATTTCTCGGCGAGGATGCTGCTCACGTTACGAACGGTGTCGGCTCGCGCGACCGTTCGTGGCTCGCCTGACGCGGCGAAGTAGCCGAACATGGCACCCGCCGTCAGCACGGCCACAGTTTGAAGTTGCCGGGATAATCTCATAGATGCTTCCTCTCAAAAAGTTTCGACACATTCTCGACAGCGGGCGCAGCGCGCGTCTGCTACATTTCGGGGACTTCACACACTCGGACGACAGCTCGTGAAATAGCCGTCATTGCAATCTCGCAATCGCCCTTGCTTCGCCGAAGGTTGATAGCCCCCGGTGCAGTAAGGTGTTCACAACGCTGAAGTGAACGCACTTATTCGCCGATGCTCAGGCTGGAACCTTTTTGCTTCGGCGGATACTGCTTCAAAGTGCCAATGTGCCGGCCGAGTCGATCCATCACATCGTTAAACAGGTACGTCTTTTCTTGGGAAAGCGTCGCCCGAGGGCCAGGAGTTTGTTCGTAGCTCTCGTAAGGATCTTGACGGAGGTTGAAAATGTAAGGAATATCGAGTTTCTTGGTGGTTCCATAGTAGCCGTCGCGAACGAAGAAGTGGGCCTTCCACTGGTTCATTCGGATGGCTTGGATTCGAGATTCCGCGTAGTAGATGTACTCGTCCCTGGCGGACTTGTCCGACTGACCGGTCCAATAGGCGAGATTGTTGACCCCGTCGATGTAATTCTTCTTTTCCACGGGGGTGCCAAGTTTGTCGCCTTTCGCGATCCGCTCCCGGATATCGGTCACTCCGGCCGCCGCCGACAGTGTCGTGAAGACGTCCTCGTGGCTTTGAATGCCGTTCAGTTCGGTTCCCGGCTTGATCTTGCCCGTCCAGCGCACCAACATGGGAACGCGCACGCCGCCCTCCCACGTTGTCATTTTTTCCGAGCGGAAGGGCGTGGTTCCGCCGTGGGGGTACGTCGAGTGCTCGACCCCATTGTCGGACGAGTAGATCACGATGGTGTTGTCTGCGATGCCCATGTCGTCAAGCCGTTTGAGAATCATGCCCACTTCTTCATCGTGCTGAATGACGCCCGCGCCGTAGGCGTCGTGATAACTGGTGAACTCCCGCGCCTTCTCGCGATACTTCTCGGGCACTCGCGTGAAGGTGTGCATGCGCGTCGTCGCGAACCACACGAAGAACGGCTTCCCTTCCGCGTGAGCCTTATCCATAAACTTTGTCCCTTCCGTGATGAGTTCCAGATCAACGGTTTCCATACGCTTTCGCGTGAGCGGTCCGGTGTCGACGATCCGCTGCTTGCCCACCATGCCGAAGCGGGGGTCAACCGTCTTATCTTCCGATTCGGTCGCATAGGTGTGCATCACCCCTCGCGGCCCGTGACGCTTCTTGAACTCCGGGTCGCGCGGGTAATCTTCGTCTTCCGGTTCTTCCTCGGTGTTCAAGTGGTACAAGTTGCCGAAGAACTCGTCGAACCCGTGAACCGTGGGCAAGTGTTCGTTCCGGTCACCCAAGTGGTTCTTGCCGAACTGGCCTGTCGCGTAGCCTTGCGTCTTCAAGACTTCGGCGATGGAGGCGTCGTGAGACTGCATGCCCACAGGCCCCCCGACCATGCCGACCGACGTCAGGCCCGACCGGATCGGATACATGCCCGTAATGAAGGCGGCACGCCCAGCGGTGCAAGACGGATGCGCGTAGTGGTCAGTGAACACTGCTCCTTCTTTCCCAATCCGATCAATGTTCGGGGTGCGATAGCCCATGACTCCGCGACTGTAAATGCTGAGGTTCGTCGGGCCGACATCGTCGCCCCAGATCACCACGATGTTCGGCTTCTTGCCGGTGACCTGGGCCGCTGTGGCGACTGCCAGATTGTGAGCGGCCACAGCGGTACTGGCGTCGGCCAACTGAACCGAGTTGGCCAACGCCGACGTGCGGTCGAGTTTCGCATCGCAACACGGCAATGCGACAGCTTGAACCTTGGCCGACGGATCGGCGACGATGTCACTCACCGGCCGAGCGGCATCGGCTCGCTCGGCAATTCATAGTCCGCCCGATGCAGCGAGGAATCCAAGAATGGCTCCCACCGTCAGCACAGTGAAAGTTCGAAATTGTCTTGGAAATGCCATAGATTCTTCCTTTTGATAACCGCTTGATGGGACGCATGATAGGAACCAAACAATACATCTGACGGAGGCGTTTGGGGAAAAAAGCCTATTCATCTCCACCGAGCGATACAAGAGCGATAAAAGCGAATTCTGAAGGGTATCCAAAAACGGCAATGCAAACTGGACGGAGAGGGTGTTTCGCGATCCGTAGACGTGGTGCCGAGCGTGGAGGAAGCCCATACACTATCACGGCACTTTTGTTTGGCTTGAGTTGGGAATCAGCCGGTGAACTAATCACGACCTTTGCGGCTTCTCCCGGCATTTGATCTTTCCTCCTTGATCGTCAAGACAGTAAAATGCTCAAGCTAACGCGGCCCGTCGTCTCAAGCCAGCCCAATTCGCTCCGTCGGAACCAGGATACCACCGATGCCCGAAGAAACTGAGCCTCGCCAACCTCCCAGCCCAACCGGCGCACGAGTCCTCCGCCTGACCGACTTCGAACAAGCCAGTTCGCTTTATTCGAGTTGGCAGGGTCGCTTCGAGCAGCTTACACGCGGTCGCTTCGAGGGCGCGCTTCGTGTGGTCCGCGGCGGGGTCATTCGCGTCGCGGCAATCGCGGGCAACCAGAGCGTGAGGATTCGCGGCCGGGATTCGGTAGGCTTGATATCGGTATGGCCGGTGATCGCTGGGAATGCCGGGTGCGTGTGGAATGGCCGCCGGCTCACGCCGGGGCAACTCGTTCTCCCCGGGACTGACGCCGAGGTTGACCACCGCTCGGCACGGCGGGCTGAAGCTCTGGGCGTGTCGCTACTTCCAGAGGCTCTAGCGGAAGCCGCCCGCGTGGTGCTGAACTCGGATGTCACACCCTTTACGCACACCTGGGCGGTTCTCGCTCCGCACCCCAAGGCATACGCCAACCTCACCCGCGAGCTCACCCGCTTGCTGACAGCGGGGGTAGCCGATCCTTCACTCCTCCGGACACCGGAAGGCCACGAGCTTGAACAGGAGTGCGTCCGATCGCTGGTCGCCGCACTCTTCCCCCCATCTGTCCCAAGGTCGGACCTATCCTTGCCCGGACGATCCCGGTTGATCCGTCGTGCCGAGGAATTCATGCGAGCCCGACTCGGCGACCCGTTGGGAGCGATCGACCTGTGCCGGGAACTCGGCGCGAGTGACCGGACCCTCCGGCTCGCCTTCAATGAACGGTATGGTCTCGGGCCGATCGTGTACTTCAAGTGTCTCCGCTTGAACGCCGTTCGATCCAAGCTGAAAGAGAATCCGCTCATCACCATTGCGGATGCGGCTCGCCAGTTCGGTTTTCATCACCTCGGCAACTTCGCCGCCGACTACTGCCGCCTATTCGGCGAGCGGCCGTCTGAGACGCTCAAGAGCGTTTCGCGCGGCTACTTCTATCCCCCTGGTGCTCGGCCCGATGAAGTGCAGTAAAGCGGGGTCGGGTAGGCGAGGTCATCGAAACTGATCACTGCCATGCCTTTGCTGTGAATCAAGCGAACATGTGCCCTGAGGCCCTCCATGGTGCCCAGTTTCGGGTTGACGCTGAAACGGTCGATGGAGGCCCACAACTATCTTAAGTTGGACCAGTTCGTCATGTCGTCCACCGAGGTGCAGCCTGGTCAGCACACGCTGAGCGTGCATTTCACGCCAACCGAAAAGCACCTGAAGCCGGACTATTCCATCGGCTCGATAATTCGAGCGGAAAACATTCACCGTGTGTCCAATGAACGCATGGACCGCGTCAGCACGGTATTTGCCTGACTGTAGAAGTTCACTCTCACGGGTAACCAGCAGGTTCTGGACGATTTTGTCCCAAGGCTTAACACCGGCCTTTTCGACAAGTTTCCTCATTGTTGTACCCGCATTCTTTGCTCGGCGGGAACTGTCCTCCCGATTGGTCCGTGGAAGATTCAAAATCTCTTGAATCACATAGGACTCCTGCGAAGGCTGTGATTGATGCTGTTGCAACTGCTCAAGCGTTGGCCGCAACTCTTGGAACAGCAGCAGTTCCCGTTCGGGAATCGGCTCGACCAATGCGATCGTGCCGAATGTGTCGACCTTGCGGGCTTTGCCGTGGAATCCGTATCCGATCTTACCGAAAATGGACATGCACGAGCATCGCGGTGTCTGGTACTGGTCCTGATCTGGCGGCGCTACCGATTCATCTAACGGGTGGAACGAAACCGGAAGTGCCGCTTGGGGGATCGCTTGCAAATCGCCCTGCATCAGCTGTCGCACAAATCAAGCCACCATCATTTCACATGGACGAACATAAATGAACCGGATGTTCTCTCTCCCACTTCGATTCTGCGTGTTGGCACTGTTGACCCTGCCTTGCATGCAGCAGGGTTTCGCGCAAAGTGATCTGAGCGACACCGCCTCGGATGCCTACAACGCGACGGTCACTGACAATCTTCCAGAAATGAGTTCTATGCCGGGCCTCATTTCTGGCAGCGCCGACATCTGGACGCAAAAGACCCTGACGGGGGACTGGGGCGGCCTTCGAACAAACCTGCAGAATTCCGGTATCACGTTCACCGGGCAATCAACGCAATTCGCTTTCGGCGTCGACGGCGGCGTCCGTACACTACCTCCGTTACCATTGATACCGTTTGGTCTCGGTGACACATCCAAGTACACCGGTCGCGGCACATACAACGTGATCGTTGACTTGGAGAAGTTCGGCGGGTTGCCCAAAGGCAAGTTGCTCGTCACAGCAGAGCATTGGTATGGACAATACGGAAACGTCTCATTCAATACCGGTGCATTTACTCCGGCTGTGTTTGGCGCGGCTCTTCCGCCGGCACCGAACGAGCCGGGCGATCTTTTTATGACCAATTTCTGGATTACCCAGCCGCTGTCTGAAAAATTGGTGGTATTTGGCGGCAAGAAGGTGCTGCCAGGCGCCGCAGACGTGGATAAATTTGCATCGGGAAATGGCACCCAACAATTCATGAATCAAGCCTTTTGTCAGAACCCGGCATTTCTGCTCGGCATCCCGTACTCATCATTTATGTTGGGAGCTGCCATGCCGCAAGAGTGGGGCACAATTTCTGGATTCGTCCTCGATCCTCAAGATCGTACCAGGAATTTTTTCAACAGTCAGGGCGGGGGCCTCTATTCCAAGGGCGCGATTGTCAGTGTCGAAGTGAAGGTGAAAACCAAATTTTTCGACAAGCAAGGTGATCAGCACGTGGGCGCAGTCTGGAAGCATGTCGAGAAGACCAATCTGACGTTTGCCGAGCCTCCACCAGGCGTCTACCCCGAACCAACGGTTCCTGGTTTTCCGACGCTCAATGATGCCTACACAATCTATTACGGCTTTGATCAATACCTGGTGGAATTCGCGGACAAACCAGGGAAAGGTTACGGATTGTTTGGACGCGCCTCCATCAGCGATGGAAATCCGACCCCGATCCGATACTTCCTCAGTCTCGGCCTGGGAGGTGACAGCCCGATCGGAAAACAACGTGGCGATCAGTTCGGCATCGGCTGGTACTTTAACGGTGTCAGCAGCGAGTTCGGACCGCTGCCGCAGGCCGTTTTTGGTCCAAGGGATGGAACCGGCGTCGAGGCGTACTACAAGTTCCAAGTCAACCCTTGGCTGGATATCAGCCCGGACCTTCAGTACATCCATCCCGGGGCAGGCGCGATTGCGAACGATGCTTTCGTCTATGGTGTGCGGGCCAACGTGATGTTTTAGCGACGCATTCCACTGCCGTGGCTGATTCCTCAATTTAACCCTCTTGCCCTCCCACGTCGCATAAGATGTGGCGTAGTTCCGTGTTCCGTTTGGCGGTGTCGAAACCATTTTCACTTCAAAGGGATTGCACATCAGAACGCCGTTGCTGGAGATGGAGTCTATACGCTTCAAATCCCATTCTTTCAGCTTCTTTGCAGCCGTGCCGAACCGGTCCAGTTGATAAACCGTCGCACCAGCGGGCGAGAAGGTGAAGTTTTCAAATGGCTCAGCGAGCATCTTGTCGAGGTACTCTTTCGGAGCGACGCCGGTACTGACGTGCGGATTGAAGTTTTCGCCCGACATTTTTGGCATGAATGTCGAAATGTAGTTGATCAGGGCCGCATCGGTAGCGGGATCGTCATGCGGGGTGGTGAAAGCACCGATCGGGCCGGGTATTCACCATGAAGGGCTTCGCGGCGGCAATGATGTCCGCTTGCAGTTTGATGATGTCCGGCGTCGGTCTCGCGCAGATGCCTGCGACTCCCAGTGGGCCGCCCGGAGCATAGTAGTACTTGAACGCCTCCAGTTTCATCGCGTTCACGTTGGCGGTGGCAAGAACTTTTTCCTGAGAAACATAGACTTTTTCGAGATCCGCCGTGCGGACGAAACACTGCAGCATCGTGATGTGCGGAGTGTGTGACGTATCCAGCGGGAAGCCTTTCGGGAAGACTTTCAGCAGGCGCGCGTTGTTAACAGCGGAATGCTCGAACATCGTCGCGTCCAGTTGCAACAGGATGTTGATCGCGGTGATCTCTGCCGCACCATCATTCCACGACGGCAGTGGATCGGCGGCGAACGCGCGGCTGGCGATTAGTAGTACGACGATCGTCATCGAGACCGGTTTCATGGTTTGGCATCGGTAGAGAAGGTTCAAGAAAAAAACGAGGAGTGCCGTCTTGACCAGGGGCACTCCTCGTTGCGTGTTGCTGACTTTTTGGGAGCGGCAAAGGCCGCATTCACGTCAGGGGCGTCTCATGACGAAACCCAAGATGGGACATCCCCGTGTCGGGTGACAAACCGGCCGAGCACTCGGCAGGTCGCGCGAATAATCACACGTCAATTACCCGGAGCACCGAGCGTTTCAATCTCGTTCAATCGCTTCAAGGCTTCTGCAGCCTTCAGAGACTGATAGTTGATCCCTGCCGCATTCAGAGTGCTTCCCTGCTGGAAGGGGAACTGAGGGATCGTCATCAGGAAGTTCTTGACCTGCGCCTGAACGGGGACGAACAACCAGATATTGTCACCATACCAGCGCATATACATGCTGGATTCCAGTGGCATCTTTTCGTAAGGGTCAGCCTTCAGGTTCACAATCAATGGCCAGCCGGTCACCTTGCGTGTTCCAGTCGCGATGTTTCCATCGACGACAGCAAAATTGACTTTCCAGTCTTTCCATCGCACCGCATTTAATTCACCACCTTGTCCGAAGTAGAGAATCTCTTCGCGGGGACCCTTCTTCGTTTCGCCTTTGAAATAAGGGAGGAAGTTGTAACCGTCTGCATGGATCTTGTAGGTCTTGCCGTTGGCCTTGTAGCCCTCTTTGAGCTTGGCGACGATGTTGGGTTCACCGGCGGCTGCGAGGAATGTCGGCAGCCAGTCTTCCTGTGAGAAGATTTCGTTGATGACGGTACCGGGCTTGATCACGCCAGGCCACCGGACGATCATCGGGACTCGCAGGCCACCTTCCCAGGTGGTTCCTTTTTCGCCATGGAACGGAGTAATACCACCGTCAGGCCATGATGCTGTTTCGGCCCCATTATCGGTGCCGTAGACCACGATTGTATTGTCAGCCAGACCGAGATCGTCGAGTTTCTTCAGCACTTCGCCAATGAAACCGTCGTGCTCAACCATGCCGTCTGGATAAAGTCCAATACCGGTCTTCCCTTCGGACGCCTTCTTGAGGTGTGTCCAGACATGCATGCGCGTGCTGTTGTACCAGAGGAAGAACGGCTTCTTTTCCTTGGCATTCCGTTCAACGAAATCCATGGCGTTCGCGTGAACTTCTTCGTCGATGGTTTCCATCCGCTTCGCGGTCAACGGGCCGGTATCCTTAATGGTCTGGCCACCTTTGCCGTCCGCTTTCGTGTGCAGCACACCGCGTGGGCCAAACTTCTTGCGGAATTCGGGGTCCTTTGGATAGTAATAGGTTTCTGGTTCTTCTTCGGCGTTCAGATGATAGAGGTTTCCGAAGAATTCATCGAACCCGTGCAGCGTTGGAAGGTGCTTATCCTGATCACCGAGGTGGTTCTTGCCGAACTGACCTGTCGAGTAACCTTGTTCTTTGAGCAGGTCAGCGATGGTTGGAGTCCAGTCAGGAATACCATGAGGACTGCCAGGCATCCCGATTGTCAACAGGCCTGTACGGAACGGATGCTGTCCGAGAATGAATGACGCGCGACCCGCAGTACAACTTTGTTGCGCGTACGAATCCGTGAACAACGCACCCTCTTTGGCGATACGGTCGATATTCGGAGTGTGATATCCCATGATGCCATGGTTGTACGCACTGATGTTGTGGACACCGATGTCATCGCCCCAGAGGACAACGATATTCGGCTTTTTCCCAGTCTGAGCCAGCGATGCGGCCACAAGCTGGTTATGACTGACGAGTGCGACCTGGTCGGCTTTGCTGAGATCACCGACGCAACAGCCTGGTCGTTCGGACTTCAGCGGAGCAATCTCGACAGTCTTAACCGTTTGAGCAGATGGTGCTTCAACGACGGCAGGTTGCGACTGAGGCTTTTGAAACGGAGTATTAGCGGCACCGTAGCCGAGAATGGCACCCATCGCCATTGTCATGAAAGATTTTGACAACCAGTTTGATAACACCGGAGGTTCTCCTTGAATTGAGTACAGAGGACATTTGTTGATGTGACCATCACGTCAGACGAAGTTCTGATGTTAGCTGAAACCAGCCTGTCTGATTTTGTGGATGACGTAGAAGTCTACTTGTGACATCGACGGATTACGAGCGAGCGACGCTAATCCTTCACTTGAAGTTCACAATGCCGAAAACTCGCTTCGGGGTGTTCCTCGCAGTCGTTTCCAATAGTCAGGACGACGTTTTGCGTGGGCGAGCGCGATGACCAACAAACTGTCAGATCGCTCACGGACGAAGACGAGAATATAGGGAAATTTCCGAACGCGAACCCAACGAATTTCGTCAACAAGAACAGGATGAGAAGCAGCGTCCTCTATGATTCGATTCACGGCGGAATCGACGGGGGCGCAAAACCGTCAGGCAACCGAAATGTCTCGTTGCCGATACCAGTTCCTCGCTGTTCGAAACTCTTCCGCGGCCAGCCGATGAAAGCTAACGGATTCCATCCCCGTCAATCCTCGTTGCGCAATTGCGACCAGGGAACGGCGCCGGAGGAATCGTCACTGCGTAGACGCATTTCCTCGACGAAATCGTCATCGTCGATGCTTGGGAGATGTTCCTCATCTCCCATCGTTTCTAGCAGTCGGCTGACGATCGCCAGGCGGTCGGACTCGGGAAGCTGAATGGCCGCAGTGAGGATTTCGTCGGTATTGACAGACATGGCATGGTTCCTTCATTTCCCGCAGAACGGGGCGCTGTCGCGTCTCACTTACATTCTACAGACATGTGAGACTTTGGCGACTGGGGCCGGCGCACAAACTTTTCAACAACGCGACTTTTTCGCCTGAAGTTCACGATACCGAAAACAAGTCACAAGATGATCATTGACCATGCCGACTGCCTGCATGAATGAATAACAGATTGTCGTGCCGACGAATCGAAAACCGCGTCTTTTCAATTCTTTGCTCATCACGTCCGATTCAGGTGTTTGAGCAGGAACGTCACCGATCGTTTGCCATGTGTTGTGACGTTGCCTGCCGTCGACAAAGCGCCAGATGAATTGATCGAAGCTTCCGAACTCGTCCTGCACTTTTAAAAACGCGACTGCGTCATCGACCGCCGACTGAATTTTGAGCCGGTTGCGAACAATGCCTGCATTCGCCATCAGCGAGCCGCGTTTTGCTTCGTCGTATCGGGCGACAATGTTCGGATCGAAACCATCGAATGCTGCTTGATAGTTCGCCCGCTTCTTGAGAATTGTGATCCAACTGAGGCCGGCTTGAGCACCCTCAAGGATCAGAAATTCGAATAAAAGGCGATCATCATGAATGGGGAGACCCCATTCATGATCGTGGTATTCAACGTACTGATCGCCAATTGCCCAAGGGCAGCGGACCAATTCAGGCGTTTTGCGTTTGACGGTCATGTCACACGATCAATGGACTCGTTGGCCTGGTTTGGCACCGCTGTCGGGATTGAGCAGGTAAATCTCCTGTCCGCCTGCACCGGCGGCAAGAACCATCCCTTCGCTCATTCCGAATTTCATCTTGCGCGGAGCGAGATTGGCGCAGAAAATGACCAGCCGTCCGACCAGATCTTCCGGCTTATAGGCACTCTTGATCCCGGCGAAGACGTTTCGCGTTCCTTCACCACCCATGCTGAGCGTCAGTTGCAGCAGCTTGTCGGCTCCAACGACAGCGTTGGCCGCGAGGACTCGAGCGACTCGAAGATCGACCTTGGTGAAATCGTCGATGGAACAATGTTCTGCAACGAGTGGTTCATGGGCGAGCGGTTCCGGCCCATCGTTCCAGGGAGTTGCCGGCGACGCTGCGGCAGCGTCCGTAGTCGGGGCGGCGGTTTCGGGGGCGGATTGTTGACCTGCTTCAATCATGGCTTGGACCTGTGCGAGTTCAACTCGCTTCATGAGGTGTTCGAACTTGGAAACGCTCGTTCCCACGAGCGGCGTTTGAGATTCACTCCAATCAGAGATCGGCTTGTGAAACAACTCGCCCACTTGGAAAGCGAGTTTCGGTAATACCGGCGAAAGGTAGACGATAACCTGTCGAAACAAATTCAACGTCACCGTACAAACATCTTGCAGTTCAGCGGCTTTACCGGGGTCTTTTCGGAGAGTCCACGGAGCGGTCTGTTCCACATATTGGTTCGCCTTGTCGGCAAGACTCATAATGATTCGCATTGCGCCATTGAAGTCGCAACCTTCGTACGCGGCCGCGATGGCGTCTGACTGAGCCGCCGCTTCGGCAAACAGGCCGCCGTCATCGGGGTAGACTTTGGACAAACCGCCCACTTCGACAAATCGAGCCGTCCGGCTGGCAAGATTCACAACTTTGCCAACCAGATCGGAATTGATTTTGTTAACAAATTCTTCCAGGTTCAGGTCGAGATCGTCTACCCCCGTACCAAGTTTTGACGCGTAGT
The DNA here is from genome assembly GCA_903858935.1 of uncultured Schlesneria sp. Taxonomy (GTDB): domain Bacteria; phylum Planctomycetota; class Planctomycetia; order Planctomycetales; family Planctomycetaceae; genus Schlesneria. The sequence continues at coordinate 14,022 of CAIOKO010000226.1, forward strand.
AATAACGTAAATACGACGGATCGACATGGTGACCAAGATACGTCGAAGCCTGAATGAAAGTCCCTTTTGACTTAGACATTTTTTCGCCGTTCACGTTAAGAAATCCGTGAATGTGGACTTTCTCTGGCAGACTGAGTCCCGCCGTTTTCAACATGGCTGGCCAGAATAACGTGTGAAAATAAGTGATGTCTTTTCCAATGAAGTGATGAATCTCCGTGTTGGAACTCTTCCACCAGTCGTCGAGATTTTCTCCGTTTCGCTCGCACCATTCCGCAGTCGATCCAATGTATCCGATCGGAGCGTCGAACCAGACGTACCAATAATTTCCGGGGCTATCCGGAATTTCAAACCCGAAGTACGGAGCAGGTCGAGAGACGTCCCAATTCCGTAAGGGGTCGACAAGAAAGTGGCCTTTTAAGTAATTGGCAATCTCGTTCTGAAGATGCCCGCCAGACTGAGTCCATTCCGTCAGCCAGCCGTGCAGCTGTTCAATCTCAACAAACAGATGCTTGGCTGTTCGCAGTTCGGGTGTTGCCCCTGATAAGGTGCTGACCGGATTGATCAGGTCTGCGGGACTGTAGGTTGAACCGCATTTTTCGCAGTTGTCTCCGTACTGATCAGGTGCGTGGCAATCTGGTTTCGGACAGGTTCCTTTCACAAAGCGGTCGGCGAGAAATGTTTTCGCGACGGGATCGAAAAGCTGAGTCACATCCTTTTCAACGATCAGTCCCGCTTTGCGCAACGAGGCCCATACCTCGTGGCAGACTTTCCGCGTCTGTTCGCTGTTTGTACTTCCGTAGTTGTCGAAAGAAATGTCAAAGCCGTTGAAATCACGAAGATGCGACTCTCGCATATCTGCGATCAGTGACTCTTCGCTTCGCCCCTCCTGGCGGGCACGAATCATGATCGCTGTACCGTGCGTGTCATCCGCACAAATATAGATGCAGCGGTGCCCTCGCAATTTTTGAAATCGGACCCAGATATCGGTCTGGATGTACTCGACCATATGCCCCAGGTGGATGTGTCCGTTGGCATATGGCAGTGCGGATGTTACGAGAATGCGTCGATCAGTCATTCCAAACCCATGCGAGGAAAGTTATTCAGCGGTGTAGACACTTGATTCTAAGTTCAGGTTCGAACAACGGGTAGCCATCAGGTGAAACGGACGTCTGGTCGGCTTTTGAATATTCCGAAACGGCCGAATGAAATGACCGTTTCAGGTTCGGATCAACAAATTTTCCTGACGTTTGGTTGCAAATACATTGCAGGCCGAGTGAACTACGCTGTTAATCTGTTGAATGTCATGGAAAGGGAGTCAGATGCGCGGACCGGGATATAAATTGTCGGGTGATGTTCGTCGAACCTGGCGCTGCCCCGCCTGCGGACGCGAACGAAAGGTCACGGGCGAGATCACAACTTTGATGTGCGGTTGCCAGGAAGGGGCCTGGATGCAGATCGCAGCAGAGCGAGCGATGGTTCCCCGTCCTTTGCAACGGCCCAGCGACGTTGAACGTCGTCCGATTGATTTTGGAATTGAGCCGAATGCTCCAGCTCCAGCACGCCCTGAAGCGACGATCATTAAATCCGCGATTTCCCAGGAAACTGAGCTGGTCGTGGAACAAGTGGAAATTGAATCCTTGCCCGATCCTGCGAAATCCACTCCAAACCCCGTGGTTACTGGCGATGAACCTGCCAAAGCGGAGGAGAAAGAGGAAGAATGGGGTGAAGGAATTTTATAATTCCTGATCAAACGTATGAAATCCGCTCGGAATCACACCAGCAGCTTAAGCAGTTGCTCGTGAACGCCAGAGCCATTTGTTGCCAGCAGATCGGGTTCTTCCAGGCGAAATTGCGATCCATCAATTTTCGAAATTCGACCACCTGCTTCTTCGACAAGCAAGATTCCAGCGGCCATGTCCCACGGCTTGAGGCTGGTGGACCAGAATCCTTCTAATCTTCCCGCTGCAACATTTGCCAGATTTAATGCCGCTGACCCGGTTCTTTGGACGGATTGAGCAACCGGAAGAACATTCAGAAACCTGCTGACCGCTTTTTCGTGTGCGCTGGTTGCCACGGGAAGACTGGCAATCACGAGCGATTGTGAAAGATCGGTGATGTCAGAACATCTTAACGGACGCCGATTCAGGCTGGCCCCCTGGCCGCGAACGGCTAGAAACATCTCGTCATGTACTGGATCAAAAACAGCACCAACAATCATCTCACCACGACATTCCAGGCCGATTGAGACACAGTAATACGGGAACGCATGAACATAGTTGGTTGTGCCGTCGAGCGGATCAATGACCCAGCGATAGGGCGAGTCTGTTTCGTTGACCGAGAGGCCTTCTTCACCACAGAATCCATGGCTTGGATATCGACCGTGGATAAATTCAAAAATCGCGGCTTGGGAAGCCTCATCCGCTTCGGTTACGAGATTTGACCGACTTTTTTCTCGCACCGTAAATTTTGATGACCAGGCACGAAGAATCTGACCTGCCCGCCTTGCCGCTTCTTCTGCCGTTTGAACAAATTCAAGCATCAATCCCCCATCGTCATCACAGTTTGGCAACGACATACATCGTTTGCCTGATCATCAATCAGCTTTGTTTATATGCCCGGGCTTCAGTAAACAAAAAGGGCTCGCACTGAAAATCAGTACGAACCCTTTAAATTCAAACAAATCGCCAAATCAAAAATCACTTGGCTTCGGCTGGCTTTGGAGCTTCAGCTGGAGCAGGAGCTTCAGCTGGTGGAGCTGGAGCGTTCTGCACTGGAGCAGCGTAGGTTGGAGCCGAAGTGGTCATGACTGGAGCAGGCGAAGCACTGCAACCGCTGGTGCAACCGGTCGAAACCGTTGAGGTTCCGCATGAGCTGCAACCGGTCGAGACCGAGCTGCAACCGCTGGTGCAGGTGCTGCATGGAGCTGGAGCTGAACAGCTAGGGGCTGGAGCAGCACAGCTGCTGCAAGGAGCTGGTGTTGCACAGCAACGTGCATGGTGATGGTGAACTCGAGCTGGCTTGCAGCAAACTGGCCGAGCTGGTTTGCAGCAGCTGCGGGCTTCTGCTGTCGAGATCGAGGTGAACAGAACGACTGTTGCGGCGACAAATGCAAAGGCGCGACTCATAGAAAACTCCTTCAAAACTGATACGGGTGTCTGTACATGGTAAAGCCGACCTTCGGCTTCCCACCCCTCAGTTCAAGTTCGTTACAAGAAACCGTTCTGAGGAATCAATGTCAGACTGGAGAAACTTCTCCGACTTTCCCGTCTGGGTCAGATGCAGAATATCAGGGAGAGAAAAGATGTCAAACGACCGGACCAGATTTGTTTCCGGTTCATTTTGTTTTGTGCAACGCTTCGCGCAATGGTTGCAACATCTGGCCCATCGTTGGCCAGCGGTCTTGTGGCTGTAAGGCCAAGCCACGCATGATGGTTTTGGCAATCACAGGATCGATCTCCGGGACGAGTTTACGAAGTTCCTTGGGTGGAAGGTTGATATGCTGCACCACTGCTTCGAGTGTCTCACCGCCGGGCCAGGGAAGCTCTTTCGTATACATTTCAAAACAGGTGACGGCGTAAGCGAAGATGTCGATTCGTTGATCGGTTTTCTGGCGTTTGATGAGTTCCGGTGCCATGTAAGTCGCCGTCCCGGTACGATTTCCAGGAGCCTGATATTCGGCAATATTCGGTACAACAAGCCCAAAATCGATCAGTTTTGTCGCAAGCTTTGTGTCGACCATCACATTGCGCGGACAGATATCTCGATGGATCCAGTTCTGTCGATGGAAATACTCGATCGCTTCTCCAAGCTCGACAATGATCCGAAGACGGTTCTTTTTCATGACGTCGTTCTGGACATCGATCAAGTACGCGAGGGACATTCCTTCGATAAATTCCATGACCAGGAATTGCTCGTCCTTCGTTGTGATCCCGTACTCGTATGTCTCAACAATATGCGGATGCTTGAGCTTGATGGCGATCTCGCCCTCGGTCGGCTTCTTTGATTTCATGTGGGTGAAGCGGGAGTCAAGCCGCTTCGTTTTCTCGAAATCAAGAACTTTGAGTGCCACCGTTTTTTCTAAGCGACGATCAACGGCACGCCAGACTTTTGACATGCTTCCCTGACCAACACGACTGACCAGCTGGAACCGGGATTCGATGTCGACTTTGTTGATCTTGGGCTTGCGTTTGAACAGCGTTTTTAGAAATTTCAGCATCGGATTGCCTGCTCCAAGCAAAGGCTTTAGACCCCGCAATAGTCGATCAGACGGGAGATTTCCGTTCGCAATTCCGGACGGGGAACAATCCTGTCAACAAATCCGTGTTCGAGTAGAAACTCGCTCGTTTGAAATCCTGGAGGAAGTGCAATTTTACAAGTGGCTCGAACAACGCGCGGCCCAGCGAATCCGACCAGGGCTTTGGGTTCGGCTAGCGTGATATCACCGAGCGACGCGAAACTTGCCGCAACACCACCCATCGTCGGATTCGTCAGAACCGAGATAAACAAGCCACCAGCCGATTGATACCGTCCCAGCGCAGCACTGACCTTTCCCATCTGCATCAGGGACAGAATTCCTTCATGCATTCGAGCGCCGCCGCCAGAACCGCTGACGATTACGAGAGGCAACTTGAGTCGCGTCGCTTCTTCAACGGATCGAGTCAACATTTCGCCGACAACTGACCCCATGCTGCCCATGATGAAGGACGAATCGGTCAAAGCGAACACAAGGGGGCGACCTCGCATATAACCCTTCCCGGCGATACACGCGTCTTTCAACCCTGTTTTCTTCTGTTCAGCAACCAGCCGATCTTTGTAAGGCTTGGAATCGACGAACCCTAATGGATCTTTGGATGTCAGATTGTCAAACCATTCTTCAAAACTGTCTTCGTCCAGGAGTTGTTGAATCCGGATTCGACCGGGAACGATAAAATGGTGGCTGCAGTCTGGACAAAGATACAAGTTTTGTTCAACCTGTTTTCGATAGACTGTACTTTTGCACGATTCGCATTGAATCCACAGTCCTTCCGGGACTCCACGCTTTTTACGCGGAGTTTCGCCGTTGTCGAAGCCACGTTGCTGTGGTGGAGGATCTGAAGTCATCCGCGATGATTCCATTCTTGCCAAGGCCTTTAAAACGAAAAACTTTAAATTGCGGCGAGTCGTTCTGCCTTAATTCACGAAAGTTGCGAGCGTCTGTCGCACGATCCCGAGATATTTTGAAAGGGAACCACTCGATTATGCATTTTCATCACGCACTGGAAAGGCCATGATTCTATAAGAATCTAATTTGTTTGGCCAATTCCGTCTCGATTTTCTCAACGAGAAGGATCGTTTGTCCCATGAATCACCGTGGAATCATAGCCCTGCGCACTTGCGATGGAGAACACAGCCCGACGCTCAATTCTGCGTCCGAGTAATGAATTATCCGGACTAACGATCGATCGTTTGTTGAAAAACCGGGCTGAATCCTTCGCGCAGCAATATTTCTGCCGGAACCGGGACGTCAGCCAGACTTTGCACAAGCCCAGACGGCCAGCGAATAACCAGTTCATTAATCTGAACTGCCGACCCTGTTCCGAAAACGAGGCGACGTTCATTGCTACATTGATATCCGTCCCCTGCGGTCAGCTGGCGAAAAATTGATTTTGATCCACTTCGCGCCTGAACCGTCGTACCAATCGCATCGCGATTGGACTGAACGCCAATCAGTCGTAACGAAAGATGCCGACCGACGGCCGGCGTCGTATTGCTCAGGATTGCCACGGGATCGTGTAGATGTCCCACCGCCAGATCGTCGAGTCCATCACGATTCCAATCGATGCGTGCGACGGCGCGTCCCAGCCAATTCTTCTCAAAGTACGGACCTAGTCCGTTCTTTGGCAGATCAACGAAGTGTCCCTTTGCATCCAAACCAATCAGTTGCGGCGGCATTCGGTAGGGGCGGTGAAACCGGCTGAGGTCATCAACGTGGCCGTTCGACACAAACAGTTCCAGTCGACCATCAAGATCCGCATCCAGAAATTGTGTCCCGAAACCAAGCATATTGATTGACGGGGCTTCCAAACCGAAGCGGCGAGTCTGGTCTTCAAAAAATCCGGGCGCCGTATTGATAAACAGTGTGTTCGGTTCCGCATAGAAGTTTGTGATCAACAAGTCCATTGCGCCGTTGTCATCGACATCACCGACGGCAACCCCCATGCTTCCGGTCGCCTTGCCCGCACCGTTGAACGCAACTCCACTTTCGATGGCACGTTCGCGAAGCTGGCTCGTTCTCGCGTCGCTCATTTCAGGTCGAAAAAAGAAACAGGGGGTTGTGTCATTGGCCACAAACAAGCTTAATCGGCCCCGGCCGTCTGCGTCCCAGGCAGCGACTCCCAGTCCCAGGCCAAGAGGGACATCACCCAACAGCTCTGTGGTTGCCTCTATGAACCGACCATCACCCTGATTCTGCCATAATCGATCGGCTTGACCATGAAAATCAGACGGCATGCAAAGTACCGGTGAACCATCGGAATGATGACAGACCCGGTCGAAGGCATCGGCGTCGGCCGCATAGTTCACATCGTAAATATCGGGCAAACCGTCGCCAGTGAGGTCCACCATGATGCAACTGGTGGTCCAGTCTGTTGCGGTTAATCCCGCCGAACCCGTGACATCCTCAAATGTGCCGTCCCCCTGGTTCTGCCACAGTTGATTACGACCGATATTGGCAATGTAAAGATCTGGGAAGCCATCGGAGTTAAAGTCGCCGACTGTCACCCCCTGTCCAAACCCCTTTTCGAGAATTCTGACGTGTGCCGTGACATCGTCAAACGCAACTCCGACACGATTTCGGAACAGCCGATCGCCTACACCAATGTCGGGGGAGCCGGGCGGCCAGACGCAGCCTTGGGTAAAGTACAAATCGGGATACGCATCGAGATCGTAGTCGAGAACTCCAATCCCTCCCCCTGTGAACTCGAACATCCGATGCGTCGGCGATACTTTGACTCCGTTAAAATATTCAAATGTGACGCCGATGGCTTGAGCGTCATCTCGAAATGTCGGAAGGACATCAGAACTGGTGACGTCGCTTTTGGAGGTTGTCAATTTCACGCGAAGATCAGGACGGGGATAGTGAGAGAGATCAATTGTTATCGCTGTATTCGCCGCGTCAGTCACGAGCTTCAGTGGTTGATTCCGAACCTTCTGCCGCAATCGTTCGAAGTTCGCCAGCAAATCCTTCGTGTTCGCACCGACGCTGATCGCAAATTGACACCATCCGTATGCTTCCCACAATCGTCCGGCGGATTCGTACGAATCTGCCAAAGGCCATAGCAGTTCGGGCTGGCCGCGATCGGCGGCAAACAGGACGCGATTCTGCATTTCTTCCAATGCTTGCATCGCGGACAAACGACCCCGAAATTCTTCGCTGACGATCGTGTCGCCTGCTGCCGCAAGACAATGAGCCAACCGAAACGTGGACATTTTCGATTCGGGACTCCGTCGCACCGCTTCCCAATAGCATCGAATCGCTCCTCGAATGTCATCGACCGCTTCGGCCATCTGACCTCGGATCGACCAGATGTCTGACACCTCGTCAGCAGCCGACGACAGTGATTGGTTCCACTCTGTGAATTCTGCGGAACGGTTTGCCGACAGAAGGAGACGGCCCAACAGGACGCAGGCTGCCATGTGCTGAGGATCGTTGAGCAGGGAAGTTCGAAGCAGTCTTTCGGCTTCCGGATATTGTTCGTTTTGGAACGCTCGCCAGGCAAGCCCCACTGGCGGATTTGGATCGTGGGGGTCAGCCTCATTCGCCTGGGTCAGCAGTTCAAAATCATCGACAAAGACATCAATGCGAGCCAGCAACAGCAACATATCAGTCTCGGCGTTTTGTCGGATTAATCGCAAGATCAGGGGTGTCGCTTCTCGCTTACGGCCGCACAGGCAAAGCAATTGAGCAAGTCCGGTGTTAGCAGCGACGTTATCGGCGTCCAGCTCAATGACGTCGCGGTACGCCCGTTCTGCATTGGCGAGTTGGTGTAGATGCCGATGCAGAATGTCGGCTTCTCGCAGCCGATTCGAAAGTTTGAGGCGAAAATCTTGTGACTTGATCCGACCAAAATGTTCCAGCGCCCGCGACCAGTCCGATTGAGCTGCGGCACACTCCCCAGCCAGGACTAAGGCATCATTCAATTTCGGATCGAGTTCGAACGCCCGTAGAGCTAACTTTTCCGCCTGAAGATAGTTCCCCATCTTACGTTCGCGACGCGCCTGGCTCAGGAATTCATCGGGGGGAAGTGTTGCCCCCCATCCGAACCAGAAATAGAGGCTGCCGACGCAAACAATCACCCCGATGATCAGTCCAATCGCGACGAACGGTCGAAAAGATCGTTGATGGGATGAAGAATCAGGTCGTGCCACGGGGAGGTTTTCCAATTTTGTGGTGGAGGCTTCCAGCCTCGACGCGTTTTTAATTTCAGTGGCTGGAAGCCCATGCGACTAAAACGAAACCCCATCCCCCCTGCGGGGGTGGTTATCGGGCCTTTGCCCGAGGAAATGCATGACAAAATATCGGCGAATGATGACTTGGACTGGTTCAAAGGCCCGTTAACCACCGCTGGGAGAGCGATGGGGTTTCGGCGAATCGGCTTCGACGTTGCCTGTTTCACTGAATTAAAAAGACTGTAATCCGTCGAAGGTCACCAAGTCTAATCATCGCGGCCGGTAATCACCTCGACGACTTCCGACTCCTCTGGCCCACTTCGCAGAATGCCGTGCAGTGTCGATTCGATCAATTCAATTGTCATATCTGCAGGCAGGTCCCGCAGAGTCGATGTCGTTCCTGACGGCCAGTGAACGATCAGTTTGTGAACTGTCGTCGCGTCACCCAAACCAAATTGGACCAGCCGTTCGTTGCTGGCCATGTAACCATCACCCGCCACGAGCTGTTTCTTCCACGTGCGATCAGGCGTATGAACTTCAATTGAACTGCCGATCGCATCGCGTCCACCCTGGAGGGCCGTGAGGCGAACATTGATGAAGTGCCCAGCCCCCTGTGTGACGTTCATCACGAGTGACGCCCGGTGGCCCACGTTCGAGACAGCAAAATCCATCAGCCCGTCGCGGTTCCAATCCAATCGGGAGAGCCCGCGACCAAGCCGCTTTTGCGAGAAGAACGAGCCAATTTCTGGTGCCAGCATTTCGGTAAAACGGCTCGTTCCCAGGTTCCGAAAAAACTGAGGACGCATATGAAATTCGCCCCCTTCGTCACGGTAATCGTCGATGTGCCCATTCACTCCCACGATATCGGGAAATCCATCGCGATCGGAATCCAGACACTGAGTTCCCCAGCCGACGAATGGCATCGTCGCGGACCGGAATCCTGCGGTCGTGGCGCTATCGACGAATAACCCGGGCGAATCTTGCAGGAATAACATGCTCGATTCATCCTTGAACGTCGTGACATAGAAATCCAGGCGTCCGTCACCGTCAATATCGTCTGCCGCGATTCCCATCGACGCCATTGCCAATCCATCCTGGTTGTACGCTACCCCGCGAATGAACGCTTCGTCTTCCAGTCGGATATTAGAAGGATCTGTGGTGGCGTGGTTGTGCAGCAGGAAATTCGGCACCTGGTCATTGGAAATCAATAGACTCGGACGACCTCGCTCAAGAAGTTCAAAGGCGACAATGCCTAAACCCTTTCCTTTCGGTTCGCGGGCATCTGGGGCAATCAATTCGAACGTCCCATCGCCGCGACTGAGCAGCAGCCGATCCGGTGCTCCTTCGAACACTTTTGGAGAACACGCCCGGCCCTGACAGATTATCTCGTAAACATGGGGGCCGGACACATAATTCACGTCGTAAAGATCAGGATGGCCGTCCGCATTCAGGTCGACAACAACACAACTGGTAGTCCAATCTGTTGATGTCAATCCGGCAGTCTCTGTCACATCATTGAATGTTCCGTCGCCGTTATTGCGCAAGAGCTGATTCCGCCCGATGTTGGCAACATAAAGATCAGGAAATCCATCGTTGTCAAAGTCGCCAACGGCAGCACCCTGCCCATATCCCCGGTCAATCAGCCGTGAAGACTGAGTCACGTCGAGCGCCTCATGTCCGAACGAATTGCGAAACAGGCGGTCCGTCAGGGATGAAGGCGCATCTGGTTCAGATTGACCAGTACGCCAGATGTTGCCTTGTGGGAAGAATAGGTCGGGCCAATTGTCACGGTCGTAATCAAGCACGGCGACCCCCCCACCGGTCTGTTCGAACATGCGTGCCCCAGGGGTTGCCGTGTCGACCGAATTATAATAGCTGAAGTCGGGGCCGTGTTCTGATTCCTCAAAACGAATCTGGGAATTCTTATTGGCTTCGAGTCCCTTGACGGATTCGATTTCGGAAATCGAAGAGAGATCAAATTCGGGAAAAGCCGACAGGTCGAAACGCAGTGCCAGATTTTCACGATCGACAACCAGCGGCAGTTTTTCGTTGAGTTGTCCTGCCACCCGCGTAAACAATTCGCGCGGCCAGGTCGCGTCGGGAAATTGCCGTTCGGCAACCAGGCCCCATGCCGCCGCCTCCCAAAGCCGACCCATCTGTTCTAATAAAATCGCCGCAGCCTTGATGGGCTCGACCCGTTGTGAATTCGTCCTCAACACCTGGTCAATCAATTGCGTCAACTCAGTTTGTTGTTTTGAACGGTTTTCGATGACTTCGAAATTGGGATAGCCAAGTAAACGCAACTGCTGTCCCAACTGTGTTGTCGCTCGGCGTGAGGTCGGCAGTTTACGAAGCGATTCCCAGAAACACCGAGCGGCCATTTGGCTTCGGTTATGCTTACGAGACCAGAGGCCGAGTACGTATTGAATGTCGGGGTCGCGATTAGCGTTGCTCGATAGGCCTCGATACCATTCGACGAATTGATCATCGGAAGAATTGACCAGTAATTCACCCAGCATTGCCTGTCCGGCGATGAAAGTAGGAACAGCGGACAGGCTCTTTTTCAAGCGGACCATCGCTTCATCCGGTCGACCGTCCCATAACGCATTCGCCGCCAATCCAAATTGAACAACTTGATCACCGGGCGATTTTCTTTCGCAGTCGTTCAGGAATTGAAGCTGTTCGTTTGGACGGTCGAGATCGGCAAACAGGACGAGTTCGTGAACTTCGGCTTTTCCGCTACGCACGAGAGAAAGGAAATGGGGGACCGATTCACGACGACGGCCGGACACGTTCATCAGAAAGGCCAGTCGCTCGTGCGTCAGCACATGATTTGGCGAGAATGTGAGGAATCGTTGATATAACGCCTGTGCATCATTCAATCGGCCCGCATCCCGATAACTTTCTGCTGCGTAATAAAGGCCAAGTGGGGGTTCTTTGAACTTTATCTGCCGCTCAGCCATCATCTCATAGTGCTGTACAGCCGCGTCGATACGTCCCGCCTTTGTGGCGGCCTCACCCGCAACGGCAAGGGCCTGGATCTGGTTCGAACCCGACGAGACAATTTCGATCGCCAGACGCTCGGCTCGGTCATAATCACCTTGCGAAAATGCCGCTTTAGCATCGGACAAAATCGGCGCAGGGAGAACGGTTGTGCGTCTGGTGGCGAGGATAAAACCAAGACCAATACCAATGCCAACGAACGTCAGGACAAAAGCGATCCAGTGACGTCGAAGCAAAGCAAAGGTTTGACTACCAGTCATGACGCGGCCGAAGAATCCAGAAAGGTTTCACCTCAAACCAAAGTCGCCATCATCGCTCTGCGTGATGAGCATCTCTCGAGAATACGTCAGACGTAGCCAAGGCCTCGGTTCATTCTGGAAAACCAGGAATTCAAAAAATCATAGCAGAGCGTCGATTGTACGTCCTCCGTGAAACGCTCATCGCGCCGAGCGATGACCGCTACGTTGGAAGAAGCAAAGAAACTTGACTCATCTGAGTCAAGTTTCTAACTCGACAAAAGTCCGCACGATTACTTACTTCACATCAAAGGGAAAGTTGTTTTCTTTGCCCGCTTCAACCTTTGCCGTCAATGTAGACGTTTTCGGGTCAGCATATTTTGTTGGTAAGACATTTCCACTGCTTTTGGCTTTCTTGACATTGTGAGTGTCAACTGGCACATACTCCGCTTGAGTTTTAGCATGCGCCATCGCAGGGGTTTTCTCGGCGTCACCGGAATCAATCAGCATCACCATGACAGTGAATTCACCAGCCGCCGCACCATCGCCGGCAGCATAGGTCGTCAAAACGTATTCACCCGAATCATTAGTTCGTCCAATTGCTGCCGGCTGATCTCCTTTTGGCGAAAAAGAAACGACGGCTCCAACGACGGGACTGCCAAGAAATGTCACTTTCCCCTTAGTCTTGTAGACTTTTGCTCGCGGCTTACCTTTACCTGTGTCACCGCCACAGCCTGAAAGCATGATTGCCAAAAGTACAATACAAATTGACGGTTTGAAATGAAATCGCATCGACAAAATCCCTTGCGTAGAGCGCAATTGTAATAAAAACATAACGACGAAAGCGAGGGCTGCCAGGAACGGCAGCCCTCACTTAATCAGACTAATTCGACTCGCTGAGAATTCTTTCGGTTAGAAGTCACCAACGCTTTCTCCACCACTGATCGAACCCAGGGAACCCCAGACGCCGTAGGCGCTGGCACCGGAGGGGGCAGCCGAGCTGCCACCAGCCGGATTGGTCAATGTCGGATTTCCAGTATTGATGTTTTCGCTGATGAACCGGACAGTTCCGTCTCCCATCAGTACCTGAACACCACCGACATGCAAGCTGGCGGGTTCGTAAATTCCGTCACCAGAATCGCCGCCGTTATTCGAAGGACAGCTGATCTTGTTTGGACCAAGAATCGTTGTAAACCCTGTATAACAGGCGTTTCCGTCGGTCCAGCGAAGTCCACGCCAGTTGGTCGGCGTTTTGATTGTTCCGGGAGAGCCTGTTCCGGCAAGA
>CAIOKO010000227.1 GCA_903858935.1 uncultured Schlesneria sp.
CGATATCAGAGAAGAATCGGACGGCTTCGATTAGACTGGTTGGCGTGTTGCACATGATTCGGTTTCTCGGTTGACGTTCGTGACAACCGAATTATAACCGGATAGCCGTGGTGAGTCAAGTATATCGTTCCCAATCGATATATGTCAACATTTCCGGTTCAAACGCCTCGGAAAAAGCCTTATTTGAGTCGCGTGGCTGAAAAAACTGAGTTTCAGGATTCCAGAGATTGAGATAGAACCGGCCATGTTTTTGAAAAACTTGTGCCTCTTCGGAGTGCCCCAGAGCTTCGGCCAGTCGTGCGATTGCCTGATCGGCATAACAGTATTCAATCGTGCTTGCGACCGACTTCTTCATCAGGTCCGCTGGACAGTATCCGTGCTTTAAATAATGCTCGACCCCGACCCGTCCTGAAAACGGCGAGCCCGGCGTGACGGGGCCAAGAGCGGTTTTTCGCATGAACTGGTAGGCCGCTTCGGCATCAAATCCGCGAAGACCTTTCAAATAGGACTCCGTGATGACAATGTCAGCCGGCGTTCCAAACATCGAACCCGTATATCCGCCACCCGCTGGCCATCGAGGCAGATATCCCCCCTGCTCTGCCATCTTCAATAGAGACTTGAGCATATCCGTCTGTTCGCGCGGAGCGATCAAATTCAACAGCGGATGCACAGTCCGAAAGGTGTCCCACAGCGACATGTCGGTGTAGTAATCAAACCCTTCGGCCTTGTGAATCTGGCGATCGAAACCGAGGTAGTCCCCATTCACATCGTTGAAAACCGTTGGCATCTGGAGTGAATGATAAAGCGCTGTACGAAAAATGACTCGTTGTCGATCAGTCCCGCCTGCCACCTGAACCCGAGCGAATTTCTCTTCCCATTCGGCAACGGCTTTTTCCAGGACTTGATCGAAATCAAAATTTCCTGCTTCCTGTTCCAGGTTGACACGAGCGTTCGCGATGCTGACATAAGAAATCGCCAGTTTCAGCTCCAGCGTCTGACGTTTGTTATCAGGCTTGAACCCCAGATCAACACCGACATCTTCTCCGCTGGCGGCATTGTTTCCCTTAGAAACCGTCTCGCTCTCCCATGTCGAGAATTCAGCGATCGGTTCGTTAAATTTCGCAACAAAATAAACTTTCAGTCCGCCGTATCGCTTGGAAAACGTCCCAAAAGTCTGAACCGACCCTTCCACCTCATTCGACTCTGGCAAAATTCGTACGTCACCCGATTTACTCGAACCTTTGCCGAGTACGCTCGTCACGTGAATCAGTATGTGCGGCGTCTGGTCTGCCGAAAACGTGTAGCGGTGGATCCCCACGCGGCGGGTTGCTGTCAATTCGGCCAAAATCCCTATCTTTGAAATGCCTACTCCATAATAACCCGGAAACGCCAGTTCATCGGCATGTGAATATGGGACATTGAGTCCCTTGCGGAACGATTTTGCCGATTCGGCAACGCAAGGAATCACCAGAAAATTCCCCCCGTCGGTGGCTCCCGTCCCCGCCAGCCGCGTATGGCTGAAACCCAGGATGCGCGGATCAGAATAAAAGTAACCTGATGAGTTCGTCGCACGTTGACCCAGGCTGGACATCGTATCGGGACTCAGTCGGACCATCCCAAACGGCAGGGTCGCACCCGGAAAGTTATTGCCGCACAGATACGAGATCCCTCCTGTTCCAATAAAGGGATTCACATCACGCCCCAATTGACCGCCCGGGACTGCGGGACTCGGCTTCCAGGATTCACCAGAAAAAGTATAGGAGTTCACACCGCCCTGTACGATCGCCAGGAAAAGGATCACTAACCCGAATCGTCGATCCTGATGCGCGATTGAAAAAGTCATGTGAAGTATCCGATTCCGTTAGAAGCAAGGCACCAGCCTGTCCGAATCTCGCAGGGTGGGTCGAGTTCTCGAGCTTAATCAAATCCACCGTTCAAATCCTCAAACGGAAGTTGGCCAAGTTGGGCAACTTCCGTTTTTTCAGGCATTTTATCACGCTTGAAGTTGGCCAACATCATAACCGTTGAAACACAACTTCATTTGCAAATTATTTAAAACAAATAACAGAACGACCCATAATTACACATCGCTCCTGAGCTGAAGGACAGTTCTGACGATACCCTGCCTGAATGCGCACTTTCTTCTCTTCGTTAACTTTGAGTCCTTCTGTTCAAAATCTTGTCTTCCGTTCGACTGTCGGCGTGGTTCCGTGAATTTTGGTGTCAAAGTTCGATCAACTTCGACCATTCTTCGTAAATCATAGGGTTTTTCGCGACTGTGTCCTCTTTTTTTGGAGGTGTTCGAGTTCGATCAAGTTCGACGCAGTTCGACCGACTTCGATCACGTTCAAATCTCATCACTCCTCCCAGGCGAGTCGAGGATGTTAGTCCTCGAATTCTTCTCCCCCAGACGCGGGTCAGAAAAAATGGCTTACATGACGAAAGAGTTGGTGTACATGTCCAAAAATCCTTGGGCAACAATAGGATTTCTCGGGCAACATTGGTGATTGACAGACCTTGTTCAACATTTCCGTCGTGGGAAAGTTTGAGCAACTCTGGTAGGCAACATTACCAAAAAAGGGGAACCAAGGATGGGAAACATTGGCGGCGGTCGGGCAACTATCGAATCAGATTGAAAATTGATGGACGAAGTCTGCCGTAAAACGCGGCGATCACATCTGGCGACGCAGCGTCTATTCGAGTCTTCAAATCTAATCAAATCCTCCATTCAAATCCTCAAAAATGTTTGGCCAACTTGGCCAAGTTCCGATTTTTCAGGCATTTCATCACGTTTGAAGTTGGCCAACTTTACCCGTTCTTGCTTCGTCGCCGGGAGAGCGAGTTTCACCCGAGCCGTCGTTTTCGTTCGAGTCTTGGAGGCCCAACCTACCAGGAAAAACGCAAGAATCGGGAAATACAAAGACGTTTGAATAGAAGTTAATGAAGGAATTCCGAATGAAGCATTTACCCCGAGCGGTCAGAACAGTTCTGACCGCATCCTGGCTGGATGCGCGTTTTCTTCCCTTCGTTAACATTGTGTCATTCTGTTCACAATCTTCACTTCCGTTCGGCTGTCATCCCGCACCAGAAAATTGGATGTCAAAGTTCGCGCGACTTCGCCCATTCCTCGTATTTCATTGGGCATTCAAAGTCAATTTCCATTTTTTCGTAGTAAAAAAAGTTCGCGTGAGTTCGAATTTATCCGTTCCCGGTATGAGAGTCATACCCAGATTCGGCATAGACTCGACGCCACCCACAATGCAAGCAACGAGCCGCTACCGATCGCCTGCCGAAAACAACGATTGCCGCTCGGTCCGTAAGAGATACGGGGCTCCGTTGTGTCAAAGGTCAAGTGTCGACGTCAAGTTTTGGTCTCGGAAATCCAGGCGAGCCAGGCCGATTCGGCCAGAAAGCTGACGAAGCGCATGTGATACGTAGACCAGCCTGAGAAACGAAAGCGATGTCTTGAACTTTCTACGTATTACTCTTTCATGACCACTTTCAAGTCGCTTCGGCTCGGCCTTCGCGAATCACTTCGACTGCTCTCACAAACAGCGACATGATATTACAAAGATAGGTGTCGCTTGTCAATAAGAGCGATAACTGTTGTCTTAACAATTCAAGGTACTCATGAGAGTTTTCGCTGGTTGTTGGAGGTGCACTCCGCTCCGCACGCGGCCACGTGACCATGCCATCGCCAAACGCGTCACCCTTATCCTGTTTTGGCTTCAGAAAAAGGGTTCAGAAAGCTCTCGACCCGAAGTCGTCACACCGTACTTTGAAAGGTCCGTGTCACCAGAGGCATTCCGTACACGGAATGGTTCAGTATCACCATTGCATTTTGTTGTTTGGTCGAAAAAGATATGACAGCAAAAGCGGGTTGTCCAAAGTCGCCATCATCGCTCCACGTGAGGAGTATTGTTAGACAACCCACCGGATTTCAATCCGCATTCTCTCAAATCAGAAATTCAAACGGAATATCTGTCCCAATGCCTCGGCAACATTTAAATTGTTTCCGACGGATGCTCATCACGCGGTGTGATAATGGCCTCTGATCAGGTCAACGCGTGCGATTGAGAGTTGATTCGAAATTGCTTATAAGGCAGTTGGAACGGAGCCCCGCGAATCTGCGGGCGTGTGCAGCCTGAACCAAACTTGACGTTCCGTCATCGGGGAATCGACCGGGGTGGTGGCCAACGTGAGCCTTGGATCAATTATTCGGTTTGTTGTCATCAGCGGCGCGGTCGTTTTCTTCTTGGCAGCGATCGGATCGGTTGTCTTGTGCATCTTTGGAATCGATCCGTCCCGTTCGCTGGCAAGTTCCGCCATCGATGATAAGGTTACAACTGTGCAAGCTCAGGAATTCTGTGGTGCGTGCCACAGCACTCCTCAACCTGACCTCATGCCTCGCAATGCGTGGGCGGACGAAATTGACAAGGGATACCGTCGTTATCAAGAGTCAGGTCGGCACGACTTAAAGGTGCCGGACAAGGTGGTCATCACCGAGTATTATTCTCGTCTTGCCAGCAGCTCGGTATACGTTCCGAACGCTCCGGAAAGCTCAAAAAGTCCTGTCGAGTTTCTCGCAGAAGAGATCGATCTTCCCGAGGAATTCGACGCGCCCGCCGTCTCATTCCTGAACGTCACGCATTCCCGCTCAGGCCCAAGCAATCCGGCGTCGGAGCTATTGCTCTGCGACATGCTGTCGGGGTCGGTCAATCGCTTTGCATGGAACGACGGAAAGATGTCGAATTCGCAGATTGGAAAGCTGAAACACCCCGCTCACATCGTCGCCTGCAGTTTCAATGGCGGAGTCGATTTGGATTATCTTGTCGCGGATCTGGGTGTTTTGACGCCGTCTGATGTAAGGCAAGGCTCAGTTACACTGTTCCGTCGGTCAGCAGATCAGCAGTCATTGACTCCGACCACGATTATCGATGGCCTGGGGCGTGTTGCCGATGCTGAACTCGCGGACCTGGACGGCGACGGTGACAACGATTTCGTCGTGGCGGAATTTGGCCATCAGCGTTTCGGTCGATTACTTTGGCTCGAAACGGTGTCGACCACAGCGGGACGTCCCGAGACCAAATTGCATGTGATCGATGATCGCCACGGTTCAATCCACGCACCTGTTGTCGACCTCGATGGAGATGGAGATCTGGATCTGGTGGTCTTGATCAGCCAGGAACATGAGACGATCGTGGCGTACTTGAATGACGGTCACGGGCAATTCAAGCCGCGCACATTGTTTGAGGCCGACAATCCCTCGTTTGGCTGTTCGGGACTGGAGTTGGCCGATCTCGATCAGGACGGCGATCTCGACATTCTTTTCACCAACGGCGACACGCTGGATACGATGCTGATCCAGCCGTTTCACGGGGTGAACTGGCTCGAAAACACCGGCTCCTTCAAATACGAATTTCATCAGTTGGCCCCCCTGCCAGGTGCGGTGCGGGCTGTCGCAGGAGACTTTGATGGCGATGGCGATCTGGATATCGCTGCCGTCGCCTTCTGCCCCGGGCTGTTACACTTTCAAATGCGTCCTGGTCTTCTCGACACGATCATTTTGCTGGAACAGAAAGCCCCCGGTCAATTCGAACGACATTCGCTGGAACGATCAAAGCTTGGGCACGTCGCGACCGCGGCCGGACACATGGCAATCGCGGCGGGAGATTTCGATGGTGACCACGATCTCGACCTTGCCGTCGGAGAATTTTCAGGACCCAACGATCACCAGCAGCACGCGTCAGGAAAACGTCGGAAGCACCGCTGGCTGACGATCCACTGGAACCAGACGAAAGCAAACGATCCACGGAATACGAAGGCAAACGACGCCAGCAACTGACCGCTGGTATTGAACATCGAGAAATCCAGCTGAATCATTCGATTCGGCGAATCCAGTCTCGTTTTCCTTCAATCGCGATCCAGTCGCCGCTCAAGATGACGTCACTCGTCACCGAGACGTTTCCTGAAGGCCACCGGATTTCCACGCGACTGACGCGTTCGACAGCCCCCAGACAGATTTCCAGAACACGCTCGTTGCTCGATTCATAGCCGTCACCAGCAGTCAGCTGGTAAACGCGTTCATCACCGGATTGTTCGGCAATTGTCACTTTGGCACCAATGGCATCGCGACTGCTTTGTGTACCGACGAGTCTCAGGCGGAGTGATTGAAACGGCGATTCTGTTTGATTGACAGCCAGTAATACGGGCCCCTCCAGGTCGGTCGCAATAACGTCGGTTCGGCCGTCACGATTCCAGTCCAATAATGCCGTTCCCCGTCCCAGGCGTGGCACGTCGAACAGTTCCCCTGCGTCTCTGGCAAACAGCTCCGTGAAACGCCCATCCGGACGCCCTCGGAAGAATTGAGCCTTCATTTGAAACTGCTCACCTTCGAATTCGTCAATGTGACCATTCAGGACGACGATGTCATACCAGCCATCACGGTCGGCATCGAGAAACTGTGTACCAAAACCAAGTTGATCGTGACTCGGCTCTCGCAGTCCGGCGAACTGAGTTGCATCACGATAGAACCCACCGGGCTGCGACAGGTAAAGAGTATTGGATTCCCTGGCAAAGTTGGTGATAAACAGGTCCGGTTGACGATCCCGGTTGACGTCGGCGCAGGCAACACCCATACAGGCTTGCGCAAGTCCGAATTCGTCGAACGCAACGGCTCGTAAAAGAGCCTCGTCGACAAACTGAACGGGTTGTCCCTTGGCAGATTGCTGATTGATCAGCAGATAGTTCGCCGTCATGTCATTGGCCACAAAAATGTCCGGCCGCCCGTCGCCATTGAAATCGGCGACCACCAGGCCAAGTCCCATTCCCAGCGGCAGGTCCAATCCGGCTTCCGACTGTCTCTCAAGAAAATTCCCATCGCCAAGATTGTCGGAGACGGTGTCGGGTACCGGATCGAAAAATGTCGGCCGGCAAACCTTGTGGTGTCCTTTGGAGTCGGGGCAGGTACGTGTCAGCAAGTCTTTGCCTTGAGCGTAGTTCACATCAAACAACTCGGGCATTCCGTCACCATTAAGATCTGCGATGGCGCAACTGACAGTCCAGAAACTCTGCTTCAGTCCGGCTTCGTCGGTGGCATCCGTGAATGATCCGTCTCCATTATTCCGGTAAAGCCTGTTTCGTCCAAAGTTGGCGACGTAAACATCCGGAAATCCATCGTTATTGTAATCACCTGCAGCAGCCCCCTGGGAATAGGACGTCTCATGAATTCTTGTGAACTGCGTGACATCTTCAAATCGGTTCCCGCTCTGGTTGCGATAGAGCGCATCCGACGGCCCTTGTGGCGTACCCGCTGGCGACGTACTTCCCTGCGCAAAGAACAGATCGGGCCAGCCGTCCATGTCGAAATCGAGGACTGCGACTCCAGCCCCCATCGTTTCAAAGATTTTTCGACCGCTGCCGGGTGTATAGGAATTGACATACCGAAAGCCGAGTCCGACCCGCTGGGCCTGATCTTCAA
This sequence comes from uncultured Schlesneria sp., assembly GCA_903858935.1. Classification (GTDB taxonomy): domain Bacteria; phylum Planctomycetota; class Planctomycetia; order Planctomycetales; family Planctomycetaceae; genus Schlesneria. Next base: position 7,481 of record CAIOKO010000227.1, read on the forward strand.
AGTGGATTTCTGATTGATGTTTATTGACGATTTCGGAAGATTTGCGATCCGGAGAATTTTGCAAGGACCAGTCTGGCAAAGGAAATCGCTCCCACGAAAAGTCGCTGCCCGGCAGGCTACCAGGTTTCGTACGAGGAAGATCCGCAGTTAATAAAGGTTTGATTCTTTTTCGGCAAGCGACGACGGAGGGGTTGTTGGGTGGGAACGTCAATTCGTGAATGTCACACCAACCCCAAGCCTCCCATAATCGCCCGACCGCTTCGAGTTCTTCAATCATCGGCAAAATCGATTCGGCGGCGCGTGGTTCAACAAGACGCTCGTTCAGATCAACGATCCTCTGCATTCGGCGACCGCGTTCGGTAAAGGCGTTGCCAAGTTCTGATTCGTCGAGCGTTTTCAACAGTTGCCCGAGCAGAACCGTGGTCGACAGTTGCTCTGGCTCACGGATCAGGGCCTCATGTAAACAGCGGATCGCCGATGCCGTTTTACCGCACGTAGATAACCATTTGCCTCGCGCGGACCAGATGCGTGCATCGTCGACCGCTTCCGGATTTACATGAGAGATCCAATCAAGAAACTTTTCGGGCAAGAACCGGGCATACAGTTCGGCGAGGGCACCTTGTGCTTCAATATCGTCAGGATGGGCCGTGGTGATCTGTGTGAGAAGCCGCTCTGCGACCTCAATGTGTTTCAAGTACAGCTTATCCAGCGTTTTGGCCAATAAGGGCGATTTGTCTGTCGGATCGGCTTGGAGAATCGCATCCAGGCGATTTTTGTCGACAAGTCGTGGAACAAGCGCCGTCAGCAGGATCAAATCCCCCCGGGTGAATTCGTCCCGTTTCACCAGTTCAAGAATACACCGGGCCGTCTCGCGAGAATGGCCGGTTACGGCCGCAATCTGCTCTTGCATCTGTAACGAGAACCGCACTCGAACGGACAGATTTTCCGAGATTCTGAATGCGCTTTTCGCAGGGCGGACGAAATTTTGTCTCATCCAGAGACTGCCAAGCTTGATACAGAGCTCACCTGCATCTGCAGGGTTAAGTCGTGAGAATTCCTCCAATGCGGCAAGTGAGCGATCAAATTGGCCACTTTGCCCAGTCGCCTCAGCGAGTAGCTTCCAGGCGGATGAAGACTTTTGCGACTGACCGATGGCAGATTCCGCAGACTTTATAGCAAGGGAGAAGTCGCGATGTGACAGCGCCACTCTGCCTGTTTCGACAAGCTTTTCCGCAGCCGTTGTCGTAAAAAAAAACCAATACAGAAACCCCGCGATCGAAGTGAAACCCCCGATCAACATCAGTTCGCGAACCCAACCACGACGTTGCGATGGCTGTGTATTGCTTGTCATCGCGATCACACACCTTGGCATGCCACGACGCGATCGGTTTCACCGCAAGCGGAAATCATAATCTTCGCCGCGGATGAGATAGAAACGAGGCCGCAGTGAGCAATCCCCACTGCGACCTCTCAAAAGTGATCGTTCATCGATCCTAAGTTATTGTCGGCACCCACGCCACAACGGGTCTCGCTTAGAAATCGCCTAATACGGCACCGTCTGCAATGTATGCCAGACTGTTCACAGTCACGAGACTCATATTCTCGCTGATGAAGCGAACGGAACCGTCGGCCAGCAGGATCTGCAGCCCGCCCGTATGCATACTCGACGGACTCGCCCAACTGATCACCCTTCCAGGCTTCCCGGCACTTGGTGCCTCACCGCCCCACGCTTGCCACGAGGCAGGTGCATACCAGTCATTGAGCTTTCCATTGCCCGAGGTACCTCCATTATAGAAGTAGACCATGCCACCACCGACCCACTCTGCACAGGACCACGTCTGAGGATCTCCGTTATAAACGGTGAGACAAGTTTCCGCAGCGGCAACCGTGTTGCTTGAGCCATCCGAAATGTCACGAAGGCCGGCGTTCGAGTCGGAACCGAACAAGGGTCTGGCTCGGATATTTTTGGTGGCATAAGTGTTCGTGTCGACGCCACCGGCGGCGTAGTAATCTCCGGGTTGCTGGTCGACACTGAGTCCATAACTGGTCAAGTATGATTGGCCTGACTGGTCGCACCCATAGTTAACGTTATCGCTAAGAAAAGGGTTTCCGTTATCGGTGGGACAAAGGAGTGAGGGCAACTTGGTGCGACTTGCCGCAATATTTGCTGCAGACGGAGGACCGGGGGTCGCGATTGGCGTGTTCGTGTTGTTGTTCCATTTTCCCATCGGCAAGCTGAAGTTCAACGTATTGTACAATGGCCCCTGATCAAAGTATGGCAGCAACATACTGATACCGGTTGTGTTTTTGTATCCCGGTTGACTCCATCCAAACGGAAATCGATTGTAGTTGTCGTGGTAATTGTGAAGCGAAAGGCCAAGTTGCTTCAGGTTGTTCTTACACTGGGTTCTTCGAGCAGCCTCTCGCGCCTGTTGGACGGCCGGCAAGAGCAAAGCAATTAATACCGCGATGATCGCAATGACCACCAGCAATTCGATCAACGTAAAGGCTCGCCTCTTTACAATCGTCATTACTTTACCTCCCTAACAGTTATAGAAATACGCGTCCGGACAATAAGGACGCACTGAAACACGTTTGGAGATGAGACATCAGTTTGCGGTAACCTTGAAACTTAAATCTTTTACGCCACCATCTGGAATCATGATTTTGTTATGTTTCCCGGCTTTTGACGGATCGCTCCACTTGGCCGGAATCTTCTCTTTGACGGTGATCCCCGGTATTGGCCTGCCATCATCGGTCATTTGGGCATTACCTTCGTTCGCATTCAAGGAAAACGTGACGATGTACTCGCCGACCGGCACTCCACCACGATTCATGTAGTTCCTCATACGAAACTCACCCGTATCATCCGTAACGGCACTGCCACCATGACTCTTGGCATCTTTGGTGGGTGTAAAGTGGACCTGGATACCGGCTTCGGGTTTCCCGTTGATCAACACGATCCCTTCTGCGGGAACAAGGGTTTCGACAGGCTTACTTGCTGCCCCCCCGCACCCGGTGAACGTGACAACGCCGAACACACAAATCGTGGACAGAGCAAAAAATGAACGACGCACGAATCTTGCTCCTCGCAATATTTAGAGGATGTAATTTAAAATTCGAAACCGCTCTAGGAGACGCATCAGTGATATGAACATTATGCTGCGTAAATCATTAATAATCTTTGAACTTGTACATTTCAAGGAAAAAGCTCAGGAATTCGAAACTGAATTCGCGAATCCGAAATTGACACGCTACAGATTTCCGTGCCGATTGTCTCCGCCTGACGACCCGTCGCTCCCGACACCCAGAACCAGGCAAATACAAAACAGCGTATTTTCAACACCGAAATTCGAAAAAAGAATTTGATCCGACGGCGAGGCAGCGCTTGAATTGTTTCTGACACATGCTCATCACGCGGTGCACTGATGGTGACTTTGATCGAGACGCTCTGTGTGATGAGCATGCATCGGTCGTGGGGACACAGAGCGTTTACCCTTCAATTTCGCAGGGGCCGCTACGAAACTAAAGAGGGCCTTCGCGATTCCTCAGTTAAGATTTGTGCTGATAACGATTTGACTCTTTGCTCGCCGCAAATCTTGTTTCTGCGGGAGGGCGAGGCTTCCGCACGGGCCGCGAAATAGGTACGCGCATCTACTCAGTGGCGTGACGGGAGCCGCGGGCTCCCACTCGGTTGCGGGCACCGCCCGCGCTGTGATATTCACGGCGTCCCAACCCCGGCGTACATTATGCGTGGAGGATGGAAGCTCAGGCTGCAAAAACTGAACTGGGTTCGAAATGTGACAATCGATTGGAGGAAATCATGAATTATCGTCCGCAACGACATTCATTCGGTTGGTTAAATGGAATCGCCATCGTTGCAGCTGCCATCCTGCTTTTGCCGATATCCCCGGGTTCGATCATCAGACTGCCTGTTTAAGTCGCTGCGGAAGAATCGGGGAGGAAACCCGAATCGATTTTGCAGAAGACCGAATATCCTGCGATCGTCAAAACCGTCCCTGAAATCGGTGCGACCGACGTCAGTGACGATCTGAAAGAAATCAAGGTGACGTTTGACAGGAAGATGCAAACGGGGATGAGCTGGACCGGTGGGCCGCCCGAATTTCCACCGATGGATGACTCACGTAAAGCTCAATGGGTCGATGACCAGACCTGTATCTTGCCTGTAAAACTGGCTAAGGGGTCTTTTTACCGGCTCGGTTTGAATTCCAAAAGTTATCGAAACTTCAAAAGCGCCGACGGAATTCCTTTACCGCCGATGGCACTCTATTTCGTCACCGTTGGAGCGTCAAAGGAATTGACTGACAAGGTGCGCGTGCCGAAAGCGGTCAAATTCGAGCCTGCAAACGGAGCCGACTCGGTCGACTCGGCGACAACCGAAATCAGCATCACATTCGACATCCCGATGGGAGCTGGAATGTCCTGGGTCGGCAGCGGTGCGGAATTTCCAACGTTGGTCAAAGGAAAAAAGGGAACGTGGTCAACCGACAAATTGACATGCACCTTACCCGTAACATTGGAACCCATTCACAACTACACCATCGGTGTAAACAGCCTGGACCACAACAATTTCCAGAGTGAAAGCGGCGTACAAGTCGCGCCCGTGGTCTATAACTTTAAAACGGGGAAGTAATCGTTATTCACCAATGCAAATGCGAGAAGGGCGCGTCGAGGATCGCCCGACGTACACGTTCTGGCAGTGCGATTTAGATTGAATGCGCTTCCCTCGAGATCAAACAAAAAGAAATGGTGTTAGCGCAAAGGCGTGAAGCCTGCTCGACAACACCACCCGCGTCAATGTTTTGCCGTTCTTTAGCGGCTTCTGCGAATCGGTCGGTTCGCTTCGTAAGCCAGGTAAACGATTAACGCCGTAACGCCGGAAAAATAAACAATATTCATCCAGAAGAAGAATGAAACACAACCTGGTCGAGCTTGATCTTTCAATCGACTTGTCGGGTATTCACCCGGAATGTACTCAATCAAAGCGGTCGCACCGGGGAGATTTTGATGTCGTGGAATTGTCACCGTATTCATTCGAGCAATTCCCGAGACCGGATCATGAAAGTGATACCGGACAAGCTTTGAGCACTTGGGTCCTGCACCAATCACTTCTGTTCTGGCTTGAAGTTCGATTCCGTGTTTACGAAATCGGGTTTCTGTGTAGCACAGGCCCGCCATAACGAGATAAAGCAGCACAAGTCGGCAGACGACCTTTGACCACGAGTGGCGACCGAAGTAATTTGAACTGCAGTCGCAAAGAGTATCTGCCCATCCGCCCAACATGCCGAATTCTCATTCACGAAGGCGTCACACCTAATTCCGATTTCAAACGCAATCTAGGCTGCATCGGATCACGGAAAAGATGATGTGGCACTGAAATTGGCCTGGCCCCGATATTTGTCTGTCATTGTCGATTCGTCATTTTTAGAAAACGACGCTGCGAAAAAAAGAAAGCTGTCAGGAACCGAAATTCATTCGGCTCCTGACAGCTTTGAGATCATCGAAAAAAACCAGCGAAGATTAAGCCTTGCGTCGGAATCGACGGCCGACGCCGAGGAGAGCCAGCGAACAGAGCGACAAGGCCAACGTGCTCGGTTCGGGGACTACAGTGCCGTTTACGCTGAAACCCAAAGGGGAAGCCGAGGGGGTAAAACTCGAGAGGTACGGGTTCGTAACATTTGTATTAGGACTGTTTGAGAATGAGGCACCCGCAAAGGTCCCAGCCCCGTTCGTCGTGCCTCCACCCACCGACCAGCGAACATTCACGTCGCCGGTCGTATCGGTGTTAAAAAGTACTATCGCGTAAGCATGACCGCCATCGAGTGACAGTCCGCTGAACAGACTGACCGGCGTGAAGTCGGCTGCGCTGGCAAAGTTGCCAACAGTCACCCCCGCATTGGTGGCGATTACGTTCGTCGGAACATCTTCGAGCAAATAAGCGTCAACGGTTTCGGCACTCCCGTCAACACTCCCGATCAAGGCCGTAATGGACGCATTGATGGCGTTCGTGGTTTGGCTCCAGGTCACCGCTTCGACTTGGCTGTTCGCGCCGCCAATCCGGAACGAAGTGCTCGTTGCAGGGCCGTTGTCGACGATGAGATCCGCAGAAGAAATTGTGGCCAACGCATGAATCAAAGCGATTGCCAAAACTGAAGTGAAACGACGCATTAAATAAGGCTCCTTTGGTAAACGACATATCCCAAATGCAGTGCTGATCGAAGCCCACAGAATTGGATTGCATCCCCGATCGACGCGGTAGTTTTAACAAACCGTCAACAGAAGCGTCAAGGAACCGCCTGTTTCATGTCGTGAACGTTTCGCGAGTTTTTGCGGCCCTGATGCAACAACCGCTTAGTGGTAATACCGCCGTACAGACGGTTATCAGCGACAATCTCTTCCGTACAACATTCGACATAACGCAGGGTGGCACGGTCTTGGACTTCCTCGTTTGAGGAAATTGACTTTTGAGTCAAGTTTCAGAATTTCCTTCAAAGTAGCCATCATCGCTCCGCGTGATGAGCATGCGTCGGAAACGATTGAAACGTTGCCTGCGCGTTGGGACAAAGACTTAGTTTGATTTCCTGATTTAAAAATCTGCGGATAGTACTATGACGGGTTTTCGAACAATGCTCATCATGCGGAGCGATGATGGCTACGTTGTTCAGAGGCGAAGCCTCTCTGATTTTTCTGATTAGCGAAATTTAGTGCTGATTAGTGTTCTAATCTTACTTTTCTTCGCCTTCTGTTATCGGCACTCCATTTGATCCATGCATGTACGTGCAACACGGCTCGGCGGAAGCCTCGCCCCCCCCAATCAACGCGCGAACGATCACCCTATTCTGAACCCATCGTGCGACGCGCATTAACCGGCTGTGCCGGGCTGGACCGGTTAGACTCGTGCCATTTCGCACTGTCCGCTGCGTCCCTGATCGTCGACCCAGTAGCCTTGCCAGGGGTAGAACATGTAGGTTTGCTGGTAATAGCGGATCATGAAAGATGAGCCGACGACGCAGATGAATGTTCCGACCATGTTGCTTGTCTGATCAATAACACTACCAATCTGGACAGGTGAGTTGCCGCTATAGCCATTGAAGTTCTGACAACCAATCTGGAATGGTGGGCGTATGCCGTCGGAAATCTGGTAGTATGCCATGCTAATGTCACTTTCAATGAGATATTGTTTCAAAGCGTGCGCGTCGAGGTCTGACGAGTTTTGTGATCAAGTGAGACAAACTTAATCCTGATCGACGAAGATTCGTCGTGTTCGGCATGAATATATCACTGGAGACAAATGCCAGACAACGGAACACGCCAAAACTGTCGTTAACAATTACAAACGCGATCTCAAGGCCATGACCGAGTGATGAAGGTTCAGCGTGGCCTCGCTCAGCTGCCGGGACACGGCAGTCCATTCAAATTCGTTTTGACCACGAAGCTTTCGACTTGTACGGCGCGAGCACTTCCCGCAACCCAATGCGAAGTCCAAGCAGGTACACACCTCGACCGAACAGATTGAAGAGTTTCCTAAACGAAGATAAGAAGGATTGGAACACTCATCTGTACTCAACTTCGCTAATCAGAAAAGACAAAAGCACTTTTAGTTCCTGCTGATCATCATTCGTGAAATGCGATTAAATCCCGTGAAAGTGGATTGTTTTGACAAAGAACAAACCCCATGCAACGATACAAAGGATCTTCGAAATTCATGACGACCGTTTCAAACGGTCACAATTCATGGGTTTCTGTGTTCTCAAGACTTCGTGGAAACTCATGAAACCACCACTCACACGACGTGCATTCTGCCACTCAGTCGCCTGTGGCGTTGCAGTGACTGCGATCAGCAACGGGTTCGCACAAGCTCCAAAAAATCCACCACAGGGATTAACATTGGCCATCGGCAATTACGGCATGCAGTCGTACAAGACCGAAGAGGCGATCCGGTTGATTGCTGGCCTGAAGTTTGACGCCCTTGAATTGACCGTCATGCCGGAATGGGATTCGTCGCCGGAAAAACTGAAGGGGGAACGACGCGGCACAGTGCATCGCTTTCTGGCGGATACCGGACTGACTTTAACGTCACTCATGGAAAATCTGCCTCCCTCAGCGAACGACGCCGAACATCAGAAATCGCTCGAACGACTGAAACTGGCAGCAGGGTTGGGACATGATCTTGCACCTGACTCGCCCCCGCTGATCCAGACCGTTCTTGGCGGAGGTGATTGGAGCGAAAAGAAAGAGCTTTATCGTGACCGGCTGGGTGATTGGCGGAGGATTGCCGAATCGACAAAAACAATCATTGCGATCAAACCTCATCGCAGCGGTGCGATGTCGAATCCGGAACAGGCGACGTGGTTGCTGGAGCAACTGGGGTCGTCTCCCTGGCTGGGAATGATTTATGACTACAGCCACTATGCGATGCGAGATCTCTCGGTCACCGAGACGGTCAAAACAGCCTTTCCGACAACGGTTCAGATTGTGGCGAAAGACGTAGCGAAAAACGGGGAGCAGTTCGAGTTTGCTTTGCCTGGAGAGGCGAACACGTTTGACCACGCGGAAATCCTGACCGCCTTTTACACGGCTGGATTCCGTCGCAATGTCTGCTGCGAAGTCAGCTCCCAGGTCTTTCGACGACCTGGCTATGATGCTGCTGCGGCAGCCAAGGTCTGTTACGACTTTATGAGCCGGGCCTTCGAGAAAGCGGGCATTCCGCGTCGGAAATAGCCGAGGTGCGCGGGGCTTCGCGAACCAGAGAATTACAAACGGCTCGCCTCGAACGACTGAGCGCTGGCTGTTCTGGGGTCGGGCGTTGCAATTTCAAAATTGGGCGGGTGAACAACACAACCGCAGTCACTCGATCGACTTGCCAATTTTGAAATTGGAACACAGGCCCATCTCTTCATGAGCGTTGTTTTTGAAAAAGCGGGAATTCCTCGACGTCGACAGAGACAACGCTCACTGCATCTGGAGTAATAGGTTTTGTCGATAACAATTTATAGTGATTTCCAAAGCGTCATGCGGGCTTCTTCTTCGTCTGGATTTGGCAAACCCGGAAAGACATTATCGTTAACCGCAGCACTGAAGATTCCGCGTCCTGCTCGCCATTCGTGTGCACTCCCTTCTGGATCGGCCAATGCGATTTGAAGCCCCCTGACGAAATCGATTGGCCGACTTTCAAGGTGTTGTGAATAGCTGGCAGCGGCGAGTCCTTCGGTTACACGTCCCGCCAGTACATATTGTGCGAGATTAACGGGTGTCGCGGCTTTTAATGAAGGATCAGCCAGATCGGCATCGCACACATTGCGGTCAAGACTGTTCCAACCTCGACACGAGACAGGCCGAACCGGGTAAATTTCACACCGACATTCATTCAAAAGCGGGCAGGCAGGTCGAATACTGCGCCGTGCTTCGGCATCGAGATTATCGGTTTGCTCGAGATGTCGAATGATTCGTTGCTGAATTTCAGCGAGTTTCTCGAAGGGTATGATTTGACGCAGGTAATCAGCAGCAGCGAGGACTTCCATGGGATGGGCCACGACGTGAAGGTGACAGCAGGCGCTGCATCCTTCCGCACAGGCCGGTCGACGATCCTTCGGTCCATATTCGACCGTCTCGCGAATGATCGAGTCTGTCAATTGCTGTGCCTGCATGACCAGCTGGCTGATTTGTGTTCCTGAAGGATCCTTTTGAAGATCCCGTTTCGCGGCCATTCCGACCGAGCGAAAGACCTGGTCTGACGCTTTGCGAATCCAGTCGTTTGAATCAGGGACACTCATTGGGCTTGTGATGTCATTCAAAAGGGACTTGTTTTGGAATTGGGGACGTGATCACGAAGCGGATAGGATTACCGCACCAACCAGGGCATTGACCAGTCCAAACACTACGTGAAATTTCACGGCGGTCGCACTTCCGAAGAGCCGCTCCGATCGCTTGAAGTGAGGCAGCCGCTGGTACAGACGAGAACCGCTGATCGCACCAACAATCTGCAGAATTCCGAATAACAGAAACACGATGCCGACAATTTGCATTGAGGTCAGATTCCTTTTTGATTTGGTGGTCTATTAAAACGACGGTGCTTCAACAGCAACTGGCCTATTGTTCGACACAGCGCCGAACTGACTCTATGTCGTCGATCGAGAAGGGGCCGAATTCTGAAGATCTGGCGGCGACCGAGTCGTACCCCCAGAGGAATAATTGTCCGCGTAGACTTTTTCTTGAATCGGGAAATCCTTGAAACTTGCGACCATCTTTGAGTAACACTTCGACCTCGGCCGTTTCTTCGATCCCCAGACTTTCGTGAACCAGTTCGGGAAATCGGGCCCAGGCCCAGGCCCAAAGCGTTTTGTTGGGATCGACCTTGCCGGCGATATCAACCCAGTCAGGTTCCGCTTTGATGAGGTCCCCCCGACCTGCCTGTTGACACCAGGGCTTAAGGACTTCGCTTAACCAGCTTTTTCGGGAGGCTATCAGATCTTCGAATGAAGTCATCACTTCTGCTTTCAAGGGATAAATCGACAGGTGTATTATTTCGGCGGTGCTGTTTACTCGCGAAGAAGTCCAGAGAGGAATTGCCTCAGACCAAAGTAGCCATCATTGCTCCACGAGATGAGGATTGTTCGAGAACTCGTCATACTTACTGTCCGCACGTTTTTTAAACCAGGAATTCAAACGAAGTATTTGTCTCGAGGCTGAGGCAACATTTGAACCGTTTTCGACACCTGCTCATCACGCGGAGCGATGATGGCTACGTTGAATGAAACCCTGAATCTTGAATCAATGAGTCGAGTTTCACACTCGAAGAATCCTTATGTCGCCCGACTCGCCTGGAATACCTCTGACTTCGATTGCCCCGAAGGGCAATCGTGGATATCGTGCCATGAGCTGATCGTTTCCGCCATTCTCCTCGGCAACGGTTCGTCGCCGGTATGTTCTCCCCTCTTCGTTCTCAAGGGATCGCCATGGCCGCTCGTCGTCAAGAACCCAACTCCAATCAGTCGAAGAAACCGGGCTCAACCAGACGGGATTTTTTGCAAGTTGCTGGCGTCGCTGCAGCGGCCAGTGTCAGTCCGCTGATCCTTCGTGCCACAGACAAATCGGGTTCGAAGAATACGATCCTGGGTGAAGGAGCGTATCAATACGAAGTCGTTTCGCAAAGTTGGGGTGAACTCCCCAGCAATTTGCCGTGGGGTGAAACGCACGGCGTCGCCGTCGATGAAGCGGGATTGGTCTATATTAAACACCGCTCGCATTTGCCTGAACCGGTCGACGCGATCGCCGTCTTCGACCCCCAGGGAAAATTTGTCCGTTCGTTCGGAAAGGAATATCACACCGGCGGGCACGGCATCGACATTCGCAAAGAGGGGGGCGAAGAATTCCTTTATCTCTGTGCGACTCGGACTGGATTGATCACCAAGACGACTCTGAAGGGCGAGATCGTCTGGAAAAAGGAGCGACTCGTTGAAACGGGAAAGTATGATGATCCGAAAACCCCTTACAGCCCGACCAATATCGCGTTTGCACCCGATGGAGGCTTTTATGTTGCCGATGGTTATGGTTCGCACTGGATTCACCAATTTGACGCAAATGCGAAATGGGTGAGGACTTTCGGCGGGGAAGGATCAAATCCGGGCCAGTTCAAGACGCCGCACGGACTTTGGCTTGATGATCGGCCTGGCCGCGAGCCGGCGCTCGTCGTCGCTGATCGAGCGAACGCTCGCCTTCAATATATGACGCTTGAGGGAAAGCACGCCGGATTTCTGAACCAAAATACTAAAGGTGAGCCGGGAATGACGTCTGACGTGGCTAATTTGAATTCGCCGGTCAGCTTTCCGGCCCATTTTGACATTCGAGGCGATGTCTTGCTGGTTCCCGATCTGCATGCACGAGTGACTCTTTTCGATAAGAACAATAAAGTGATTACTCATTTGGGGTACGATCCCGAATGGACGAAGCAAGTTCTGGGGGAAGGGAAGTTTCCGGTTCGTGTTGATCGGTCATTGTGGCAAGCGGGGCGGTTCATCCATCCGCACGATGCGTGTTTTGATCATTCAGGAAACCTGTTTGTGGTCGAATGGGTCCCGACGGGGCGGGTAAACTTTTTGCGTCACGTCAGCTGAACAGCGGGAGCATCACGCTGGCATGACGAAACAATCCGATGAGTGGGATGATTGAGTTGTCAGGGATGAAGTGTTTTTTAAACATAAATCCGCAATTATGGCTGCCGCGGTTTTAACGACTTCGGTAAAGCCGTGCTCTTCGGACTCGTTGTCGAACCATAAAGCCCCGGCCATGTCGGAGACTCCAAAACCGTGGCACCGCGTGTTTTGGCGGTCGGTCCACCCGGAAGGCGCAACACTTCATTGATGGACCCGTTTGGCTTTTTCATCAGTTCAGTGTTGCGCTTCCTGCAATTGGGGGCCAATCCCGCGCTGGCCGCCACCTCGTTTCAAAAATGCGAAAGCCGAAAAGGGAGCGTTGACCGTGTTGCTGGCAGGGCGCGTCGCTCCTATAATCCATTCTGGTTTTATGTGAGTGAGCAGGGAGAGCTACGCCTCGTGTGCACGACTCCTCGGATTTTGGTGCTCGGCGCGAAAGAAGATGTCGGCCGTCTGGTGTGGGAGTCCGTGCGGACATCTGATTCCCTCATTTGGGCTGATGACGACGCTGCCTGGCTCACAAAATCTCATCAGACGGATTACGCCGCAGTCATTGTGCTGGGTGAACCGCTCCAGCATCTCCCGACTTTGCTTGCACTCGAGAGTGTGGTCAAGCATCTTCCAGAGGGGATCGCGGTTCTCGATGTTGAACTCAAAATCGAATGGTGCAACGATCGGTTTACGGAATTAACGGGACGAGCGACCGAGGGTCTTTCCGCCCTTCGCGGCTTAAGTTTTGACGAAGCGTTTGCCAACCCGCAGATCGTGGGGCCTGATTTTGCACCGTTTCACACGGCGCTCGGGTCTGGCATGACCTCCCGAACCAAGTATCGCACGGGAGAATCCACCTACATCGATGTCGTCGCCGCTCCAGTGTATGCCTCGGGGGGTGAGTATCCTTCGCTGGTGGTGGTGACGGTCCGTGACGTTTCGATCGAACATCAACAGGGTGAAAAGCTGACGGCGATCCATGAGGCAGGTCAGGATCTGGGGGATATTGCTCCTGAAGATCTGGTGACGATGTCAGTCGATGCTCGAAAAATGTTGCTTCGCGAGAAGATCATTCTGTACACGAAAGACGTTCTGAATTTCGAGACGATCGAAGTTCGACTGCTCAACGAGAAAACAAATCGGCTTGAACCGTTGTTGAACGTGGGGATGATGTCCGAAGCGGCAGAACGGGAATTGGCCGCTTCACCGACGGGAAACGGCGTCACGGGATACGTCGCAGCGACGGGAAACAGTTACCTTTGCCGTGATACGTCGAACGATCCCTTATATTTGATGGGTGTCATGGGGGCGCGAAGTTCATTGACTGTTCCCATCAAGCGTCACGAACGTGTGCTGGGGACGTTCAATGTTGAGAGCACTCACGTCAATGCGTTTTCGGAGCAGGATCAGCAGTTTTTGGAACTGTTTTGCCGTGATCTGGCCGTTGCGCTCAACACGCTGGAACTGCTGGTGTTCGAACGGGCGACGGTCGCTTCTGAAAGTGCGACCGTCTTGCTGCGTGAAGCAGCTCGACCTGTGGACGAGATCTTAAACGATATTGCGTGGCTGAAAAATAAATTTGTCGGATTCGACCCTCAGGCGACTGAGAGACTGCAACGCATGTTGATGCAAACTCGTACGATTCGCCAACTGATTTTCGGAATCGGCGAAAAGGTTGCTCCACAAGTCTCGGCCCCGATGGCCGCACATTTCCCGTCCAATCCCAAGCTTCGTGGCAAACGGGTTCTGATTGCCGACGGAGACGAATCCGTGCGAGCGGCGGGTCACGAGTTACTGGCCCGGTTCGGATGCGAGGTCGAGACGGCCCATACGGGTGAAGAAGCGATCCTGATGATCCGCAGTTTTCATTATGACGTCGTCCTTTACGATGCGGAAATGACGGATATTCACCTGATTGACGCATTGGGAATGATTCGAGCGATCAATCTGGAAATTCCGGTTATCCTGATGAAAGGATTTGGGTACGACGGTGCTCACCGGATGGTGAAAGCCCGCCAGATGGGATTCAAACTGGCCCTCTATAAACCATTTCGCCTGGATCTGTTGTTAACGGAATTGGACAAGGCATTCACGCCACCGGGCGAAACGCCCTCTCCGATTTAATTTGCTCCGTTCCGCCGCGAAGTAGCTTTGCACAGTTGCGTCGCCGGGTTAATTCGTTCAATTTAAATCGGATTTCCGAAAAAGTATTTCAAATTGAACGCGAAAATCCTTAAGGCTCGTTCAGATGTGAAACCGTTTGTTGAACTGTTGAGAACGAGTGATATACTTGGGTTGTGGAGCCGAAAATATCTTCAGAGGAAGCGTTTTCGCCGAGGAAACTTGACTGAGCAGCTTTTGTCAGGCTGCGTCCCCGCCACATGACTTTCAGCACCTGGTCGCTTTGCGAGTGAGACCGTCAATGACTGCCGCTGTATCTGCTTCTACTTCTGCCTCGGACAAAGAAGCCTCCGCCGACAAAACGGCGGCACGTGGACTCAAGGGTATCATCGCTGCCGACACCAAGATCTGCGATGTGGACGGCGATCTTGGTAAGCTCATTTATCGTGGGTACAACATCCACGATCTCGCCAAAAACAGCTCGTTTGAAGAAACGGCCTATTTGCTGTTCAAAGGGGAATTGCCCAGTTCAAGTGAATTGGCTGAATTCAACAAAGTTCTGATCCATCATCGCGAAATCGAACCACCGGTTCTTGCCTTTTTGAAGACTCTTCCACGGACGACGCCCCCCATGACCGCGTTGCGGTCAGCGGTCTCGATGTCAGGCGTTTACGATCCGATTGCGGAAGACGATTCACCCGAAGCCAACTTTGAAAAATCGATTCGGTTGACTGCCGAGATGACGACGATTGTTGCGGCCATTCAACGAATTCAGGCAGGGCTTGAGCCGATCGCTCCTCGTCAGGACCTGAGCCATGCTGCCAACTTCATGTATATGCTGAATGATAAGGTTCCATCGAAAGACGCCGAAAAGGCGATGGATCTGATCCTGATTCTGCATGCGGAACATGCGTTGAACGCCAGTACGTTCGCGGCTCGAGTGATTGCCGCGACACTTTCCGACATTTATTCGGCCGTAACAGGCGCCATTGGTGCTCTGAAAGGGCCTCTGCATGGTGGTGCCAATACCGAAGTTTTGAAAACCTTGATCGAAGTTGCCGAAGTCAAGAACGTCGTCCCTTGGGTTGAGGCTGTCCGAGCCAAGAAGGGAAAATTCATGGGGTTTGGCCATGCGGTCTACAAGGTCGAAGACCCTCGCGCTATTCACCTGAAGGATCTTTCGCGTCGGTTAGGTCTCGAAGCGGGCGACACCAAGCTTTATGATATTTCGCTCGCCATGGAACAGGCTGTCATCTCGACCATCCATAAGAACTGCAACGTCGATTTCTATTCGGCCAGCTTGCAGCACTATATGGGGATTCCAGGCGACATGTTCACATGTGTGTTTGCCGCAAGCCGTATTGTCGGCTGGTGTGCTCATATTCTCGAACAACTGAGCGACAACAAGATCATTCGGCCGTCGTCAAACTACGTCGGCCCTGCCGAACGACCTTATCTTGCCGTCGAAAAACGCTAATGTTTTGACCTGGCTCGTCATTCCCCGTGCCACTGTATGACCGTCTTCGGTCATACAGTGCTCTTTTATCTGACCTGAAAAATCCACTGCGTCTGCGAAGACACCGATGCATTGGCGCAAATTCCAATTGAAAAAGAAACTTCATGAGTGACCGCCAGCGATTGATCGAACTGTTTCTTGCTCGTGCTTTGAAGTTTGGCGACTTCACTCTTGCTTCTGGTAAAAAATCGACTTACTACCTGGATGGAAAGCAGATTTCCCTGCATTCGACGGGTCTGCGCCTGGTCAGTCAGGGACTGTACGACCTGTTGAGTGATGTCGATTACTCTGCCATCGGCGGCATGACAATTGGAGCCGACCCGATTATCGGTGGCGTCCTCGTTGTTGCCGGGGAAAAGGGACGTTCACTGGACGGGTTCCTGGTGCGGAAAGAGCCGAAGGGACACGGGACGCAGCGTTACATCGAAGGTCCGGTTGTCCCTGGTGCGAAAGTTGTCGTGATTGACGACGTGGTGACAACGGGCGGTAGCGCGCTGCAGGCGATCGAACGAATCGAGGAATTCGGTTGCCAGGTTGTCTGTGTCGTGGGGATTGTCGACAGAAAAGAAGGTGGTGCCGCCAACTTTGCGGCCAAGGGAGTCCCCTTCCGATCACTGCTGACAATCGAGGATTTCGGTATCACGGCCCCAGTTGGCCATTAGAAATCGTGAAGCTCCTGTCGTACTCGAGCGATTAACACTCAAGGGGGACGATTGGCAAATTCTGTCGACCCCCTTGATGATGCGGACAAGTCGGCGGCTGATAACAGGTCCCGACCTGATTGTTCTTTGCCTGATTCGATATTGATTGACGGAGATCTGGATCAGGTCCCTTTTGCCGATATCGACTTGAATTCCGCCGAGTTCGCTGAACATGTTATCCACAGCGCGGATCGATCCAGAGGCCGATCGTCCCGCGGGTATTCGTCGGAGAATGTTCTCGAAAGTCGGCCGCCAGCTTCGACCCATCAACGTATCTCCTCGCCGATTCGTTCGAGGCAACTGGTCTTGGTTGGCGCCGGTGAGACTCATCTGCAGATTCTGAAATGGTGGCGACTTAATCCGATACGGCAAGTCAACCTGACACTCATTTCGGCATTTAATCACGTCGTATTCCCTGGAATGCTGCCCGGTATCCTGGCCGGTTTGTATCGTCCCGAAGAAACAAGAATCGATCTGGTAAAATTGTGTCAGCAGTGTGGCGTTCGACTGATTGTTGATCGAGCGAATTCGCTCGATCCGATCACGCGAGAGATCGAGTTCGCGCACCAGCCCATGCTTCGATTTGATCTCGCTTCGATCAACATCGGTTCGGTGCCCTCCGCCGAACCGTTGTGGCAATCTCATCGCATGATGATCAGCGTTAAGCCCACCTCAACATTCCTGGATCGATTCCGTGCACGATTTCAGGAACTCGTCGATCAATGGAATCGCGCGCCTGGACCGGAAATGCTGCAAGTTGCCGTTGTAGGGGCCGGGGCGAACGGTGTCGAATTGGCATTCAGCCTTGAACAATGCCGGTTTGATCTTGAACTTCCGATCGATGTTCGTGTGATCGATGGGAATTCGGAGATCCTGCCCAAGTTTTCACGTGCGACAGTCCGCTGCGTCAAGCGATTGTTTAAAAAGCGGGGAATTGAAACGAGCCTCGGCTCACGGGTGGTGGACGCAGGCGACTCGGGCCCATCAATACTGGTCCTGGAGAATGGTCAAACGATCCGAGCCGACCTTGTGGTCTGGGCCACGGACGCATCTCCGCCAACGTCACTTGCGGGGTTCCGACTTCCGAAATCCACTCAAGGCTTTTTGAAAACACGTCCGACATTTCAATCAACGGACGAAGTGCCGGTCTTTACTGTCGGTGATGTCGCCGATGTTGCAGGACAGACTGTTCCAAAAGGGGAATCGGCAGCGGTCGGGCGAGCCGACGCATTGCAGGAAAACCTTGTTCGCTGGTTCGACGACCAACCGTTGGTGGAATACCACCCCCGGAAATCAGCCGTGACGATTCTAAGCTGTGGGGATCAGACGGCAATCCTCACTTATCGTGGTTTTTGCCTGCATGGGGGGTGGGTCTGGTGGCTGAAAGATACGATCGACCGACGCTGGGTGCGACAGTTTCAAGTCAGTTGATGGACGAAATGCAATTCGCCAATCGTGTGAAATACCGAAAAAACGCCTTCTGTTCCGCTTCCGAGAGGATGCGTGAATATCAGCCCGCAGCAAAGAATGGTTACACTTGCATCGGCTGACCGGCAAAAAAAGCTGTTTGGCGGAACAACCCGAACATTCATCGACTGAGGATGTCAAATGGCACGGCGATTCGTTACGGAAACTGTACTGTCGAAGATCATCTCCATTGGTCTCGTTTTCGCCATCGCAATTCTCATCGCTCATTCGGTGATCGCGGCAGAGTCAACTTCGGGCGGGGCTGCTCGCATGACGGTTTTTCCAGACGGCAAATTGCCAGCCTTCACGACATCACGTGTCGTTGGCTCGCCCGAACCCCCGTTGCCGTATACGTCCCAGCGGGTATATCCGAATCTGAAGCTGAACAATCCAGTGGTGATTGCCCATCAACCGGGAAGTGACCGACTTTGGACAATCACCGTCGATGGCCCCAAGGGTACCACGAACATTCGACGTTTTGTCGACACGGCAGACGTCTCGGAAACGGAGTTGTTACTTCCGGCAGATGATCGTGTCGCGACCGACCTTCTGTTTCATCCGAATTTTCCGCAGAACGGATTTGTTTACCTCGGTCACAATCGACCGATCAGTCCCGGCGGCGAGAAATACTCACGCATCTCGCGGTTCAAAGTGAATCCGCAACCCCCTTATGAATTTGATCCGAAATCAGAAACGACAGTCATCGACTGGGCGTCGGATGGACATAACGGAGTGGCCATGGCATTTGGCCTGGACGGAATGTTCTACGTCACGACCGGCGATGGGACGTCCGACAGTGACACAAATCTGCGTGGCCAGGAAATGTCGCTTCTCACCGCAAAAGTGTTGCGGATCGACCTCGAACATCCTACGGCGGACAAACCATATTCTGTCCCGGTCGATAATCCATTTGTGGGACGTGAAAAAATCGCGCCCGAGACCTGGGCGTTTGGACTTCGCAATCCCTGGCGTATGACGACCGACCGCCAGACGGGCCATATCTGGATAGGCAACAACGGACAGGATCTATGGGAACAGGTCTATTTCCTGCGCAAGGGAGATAACTATGGATGGTCTGTCTATGAGGGGAGTCATCCGTTTTATCTGAACCGAGAACTGGGCCCGGCACCGCATACGAAGCCGACGCTGGAACATCATCATTCCGAGGCGCGATCGCTGACCGGTGGAATCGTCCTGTACGGCAACAGGCTTCCAGAACTGAGGGGCGTTTACGTCTACGGCGACCATTCCACGGGAAAGATCTGGGGCGCCCGGCATGACGGCACGAACGTCACCTGGCATCGTGAGCTTGCTGACACACCGTTTCATATCAGTGGGTTTGGGACAGACTCGCATGGCGAATTGTTGATTGCCGATTATGTCGGCAACGAGGAAGGGGCTTTTTACACATTGGTCCCCTCGCCGCCGCAAACAGAGACTGCATCATTTCCACGCAAACTCAGCGAAACCGGACTGTTTAAGTCTGTGAAAGGGCATGTCATTGAACCGGCTTTAATTCCCTACGACGTGAATGCTCCACTCTGGTCTGACGGAGCCGCGAAAGTACGCTACGTCGGAATTCCCGGAGATGCCCCCAACATCAAAGTCACCAATAATCGGGGTTGGACGTTTCCCAACGAAACGGTCACGGTCAAGTCGTTTTCACTGGAAATGACCGAGGGTGACGCTGGTTCAAAACGCTGGATTGAAACACGGCTGATGACGAAACAGCAGAACGAGTGGATCGGGTACACGTACCGTTGGAACGAGGAACAGACCGACGCAACTCTGGTGGAAAAAGAAGGAGCCGACGTCGATTATACAATTCGGACACCCGAGGGGACTCGCCAGCAGACTTGGCATTATCCCAGCCGAGCGGAATGTATGGTCTGTCACAGTCGAGCGGCGGGGTTCGTGCTGGGGCTGAGCACCGGCCAGATGAATCGGTCTTCAGTCGATGTCCCCGGTGGCGCACAGGTTGACGGTGGACAATCGAATGCCACATTTACGACGC
The DNA here is from genome assembly GCA_903858935.1 of uncultured Schlesneria sp. Lineage (GTDB taxonomy): Bacteria > Planctomycetota > Planctomycetia > Planctomycetales > Planctomycetaceae > Schlesneria. The sequence continues at coordinate 27,464 of CAIOKO010000227.1, forward strand.
CCAAGGACAATCGAGTCCAAACGGAAAACCAATTGGCCATGCTTCAACGACTTGGCCTGCTGAAACTGGAAAAGACGCCAGAAGAACTCGAGCGATTATCTAATCCGTACGATCCTAACGCGAACCTGGAAGCCAGAGCAAAGTCCTATTTGCATGCGAACTGTGCCATTTGCCATATCGATGCAGGTGGAGGCAACTCTCAGATGCAGCTCGAATACGCCACCGCGTTGGACAAGATGAAATTGATCGACGCGATTCCAGTTCATGACAAGTTCGGTATCACCGATGCCCGCTTGATTGCACCGGGACATCCTGAACGCTCGGTCCTGCTTAACCGCATGGCGAAGCGAGGCCGAGGGCAGATGCCGCAACTTGCGACGGCGATGATCGACGAACCTGCGGTCAGCATGTTAACCGAATGGATCGAGGAGTTGGGGACGAGGCCGAAGCCAACAGACTTCCGGCGATTCCTGTTCGATGGGAAGACCTTAAATGGATGGACCGTTGAAAACGACTGTGAAGTGGATGTTGTAGATGGATGCATCAGACTGAAGTCAGGTCTCGGCTGGCTGCGAAACGATTACCGGTTACGAGATTTCGAACTTCACGTCGAATGGAAGGCGTTGATGCCAGCAAACTACGACGCCGGAATCTACATTCGAGCATCAAATACTGGAAAACCGTTTCCTGACTCCGGCTATCAGGTGAATCTCCTGGACGGAAAAGAAGGAAATATTCCGAATATTGCCGGCGCGGAAAGCAAAGGCCTGATCAAGCCGTCGGGTGAATGGAACGTGTTTGATTTGCGAGTTATCGGCGAAACAGTCTCACTCAAGATCAACGGTCAACCCGCGTGGAACGCTTCAGGGCTGAAGGAACTTGATGGATGGCTTGGGTTTCAGGTGGAGGTCCCGAATGGTGGCCAGTTCCTGCTCAAGAACATTGAAGTCACAGAGATCGGTTACAAGCCTTTGTTTAATGGGCACGATCTGACTGGCTGGGAAGGGGTTGGAGGTGCGGCAGACGAATGCTGGTCGGTCATCGATCACGTCTTGACATGCTCGGGCAAGAAGGGGCCGTGGTTGAGATCTGCAGTCGAATACGACGACTTTAATTTCCGGCTGGAATATCTCGTTTCAAAAGGGGGAAACAGCGGTGTCTACGTTCGTGTTCCACCGGACGGTAACCATCATCGTGAGAACGAGACTCAGTCGATTGCCGGGTTTGAAGTACAGATCCTCGACGATACCGCTCCTGAACATGCAAAGTTGAAAGACTTTCAGTATTCCGCCTCGATCTATGATTTTGCTGGAGCCAATCCACGCAATGCACGGCCGCTCGGCGAGTGGAATTCTCTGGAAATCAATTGTCTCGGCCAGCAGATTACCACTTGGCATAACGGCGTTCGTGTCACGAACATCACTGATAAGGAGTTTCCATCGCTGGCGTTGCGGTCGGTTAAAGGGTTCTTAGGCCTGCAGAATCACAGCACGGTCGTAGGACTCCGCAATATCCGACTGGGGCCGCCCGTGCATTTACCTCAGAAATAATTCATAACGAAGCGAAAAAAAGGAGAAGTTTCAAGCGGATACCTGACTGGGATTAAGACAAACGAAATTTTCAGCCTGAAGGGCTGGTGATTATCAACCCTTCAGGCAAGCTCGTCTTCGAGCGCTGCCCTGGGGTTGCAGTTGAGGGGATCGTGTGTGCTCCGAAGGGGCACGAGAAATTTCGAGTCAAAAAATCAAATAAAATCAGTGGCCGTTACCACGGGAGAAATCCGTTTCTCTCACGCTCGATCATCATCGCGGAACGGATATAACAATTTCCATTGCCCTTACAGAGCAAGACAAGTTGACATCGCCTGACCCAGGGTGGCGCTCGAGGACGAGCTTGCACTGGTCTGATTTCCACTGCCCCCCCTCGGGACAAATACCAAATCGCGCGTGTTCGTTTTCGGATTTAAAACGTGCTCACCGACTCATCAACAAAGAGAGCGCAAATCATGAATGGTTCGATTCTTTATTGCGGAGATACGGAGCTCAACGGAGCGGCGTCGTATCTGGCGGGACTCATGACCGGCTGGGGCTGGTCGTTCCACTACATCCCCAGCCATCAGGCGATTAAACAGACAGACATCGAAAAACCATGGTCTTTACTGATCATCAGCGACTATCCGGAATATCAATTCAACGCAACTTGCCAGAAGCTGGCTCTTTCGCATCTCGAAAAGGGTGGTGGACTGCTGATGATCGGTGGCTGGGAATCGTTTCATGGACATGGCGGGAACTGGGACCAGACACTGCTCGGTTCGGCCTTGCCGGTGGAGATCCAACGGAGTGATGACCGAGTCAACTTCGATCAGTCCGCCTGGCTTTCACCGGTTGTGAACCACCCGATTACAGCGGGTCTGCCATGGCACTCGCATCCCCCAGCGATTGGCGGCATGAATCGCGTTGTTGCGAAAGCCAATGCAAGCACGTTGCTGAGCGCCAATTCATTCTCGATCACGGCCGCAAGTCCCGAAACTGGAGCGGGCACACCGACATGGTCATTTTCGCCATCAGAGACCTTTCCGGCTCTTGTCGTAGGCGAACATGGACAGGGACGAACAGCGGCGTTTCTCAGCGATGTGGCTCCGCACTGGGTCGGGGGATTTGTCGACTGGGGCACTCCCCGCGTGACAGCAGAGGCCGTAGGTAGCCAGCCAATCGAAGTTGGCAGTCATTACGCGCAATTCTGGAAACAACTGCTGGAATGGACGGGCCGACTTTCGCACGTATGAGTCGCATGAGATTCACTCAGGCGATAACATACGGGTACAGAGGAGTCTTATCGCAATAGAAGGAGCTATCGTGGCAAATAATCCCGTTCAAGTGGGGCAATGGAAATGCGGCCGAGGTTTGCCGCTGCTGTTTATCGCCGGTCCGTGCGTCATCGAAAGCGAAGAGCTGGTCTTGCAGGTGGCAGGTCGGCTGGCTGAAATCTCGCAGTCCAAAGGGGTTCAGATCGTCTTTAAGTCGAGTTTCGACAAAGCGAATCGAACCAGCGGCGACAGTTTTCGCGGACCGGGCCTGGAACGAGGCCTCGAAATCCTTGCCAAGGTTCGCGAGGTGACCGGTTTGCCTGTCACAACCGATATTCACGAAACCTCGCAGGCGGAGGCGGCTGCCAAAGTCTGCAAGATTCTGCAAATCCCTGCCTTCCTGGCTCGACAGACAGACCTCGTCGAAGCGGTCGCGGCGGCCACCGCTAAAAGCGGCGGAATTATCAACGTCAAGAAGCCGCAATTCATCGCACCGGAAGACATGGTTCATGTCGTGAAGAAATGCGAAGCGTTTGGTAATCCGAACGTGTTGCTGACCGAGCGAGGAACGATGTTCGGCTATGGTCGACTCGTTAATGATTTCCGCTGCATTCCCGTGATGCAATCCTTCGGCCCGCCTGTGATCTTTGATGCCACACACAGCGTGCAGATGCCAGGAGGTGCCACAACAGGCGGCCGTCGAGAACTCGTGCCGTTCCTGGCACGAGCCGCCGTCGCCTGCGGCTGTGACGGCGTCTTTTTCGAAACTCATCCAAACCCGGACAAAGCATTGAGTGACGGTCCCAATATGGTCCCATTGGCCGAACTGCCTCGGCTGATCGATCAATTAGTTCAACTGAGGTCAATGGTTCAGGGTTTTGAACGGGACAATTAGACGCCGATCTGACTTCAATAGAAATTTCGGCTCAGTCGTCCCAGAAGGTATGCCGCCGTACCGATCAAATCCGAACAGAACAGCCAGATCGCTCGTGTCGGGGTCGAATCAGGCTGAGACATCATGGCGGACTGAACGCTTAATCGTTGGCGAAACGACAGTGGACGCGTGCCGGAGTCGGGGCTGTAAACTCCATAACTTCTCGCGTAAATCCACAGCTTCGAAAACCATTTATAGGATCTGTCGATTTCCCAGTGCCTGACCTGCATTTCTGGAACGAAACGCACGGCATCACATCCGTACTTCGCAATAACGCGACTGCTGAAGATGACGTCCGCACCACGCATGATCGTTTCAAATGGTCCGCACGTATCGAATGCCGAACGTCTGACCGCAAGATTGTTCGTATACACATAATAATACTGCGGATTATTCTGGTCACAGATATACTGAAACTTTTCATTTTCGTAATCAGCTCGTGTCCGCAGGAAGAAAGATTCATCGGCGAATCGATTGGCACCCAGGATCATGACAACCTGAGCATCTTCGAAGGCGTTGACGACACAATGCAGCCAGTTCGCATCCGCCTCGCAGTCCCCGTCAGTAAAGACCAGGATACTGCCGCTCGTCTGTCGCAATGCTGTATTTCGGGCGGCAAAGCCCCCTCGTTGCAATTCTTGAATCAGTCGAACCCGATCAAACCCTCTCGCGATTTCGACCGAGCGGTCAATTGAACCGTTGTCAGCGAGAAAGATTTCGAAGTCTTCGGCCGGATAAGTTTGATTGATCAGGGACGTGAGACACCGAGAGATCGTCGCTTCCTGATTGTAACACGGAACAACAACGGAAACGGTCACTCGAGTTGTTAAAGTGGCACTTTCTGACACGGTATTAGATTCCAAGGCAATTACGATCAGGTCGGTAAAATATCGTTGTCCGGTAGCTATCAAAATGCGTTGGCTTCAGGCCGTCGAAATCGAGAGAGCGAAAGCGATTGGTGTGGGCGTATTCGAACGCTTCTCGATATTTATCGCGATGGGAATCATCGAGAAGCAACACGCCTGTCTCAGACAAGGCCGAAAGGCTTTGTTTCAGGCAATTTACGCGATCACGGCCATCAATGATAATCAGATCGAACTTCTGACCAGAGGCATTAACCGTTCGACAGTAATGTCCGTCCGAATCCTGCGGCTGGTAAATCAACCGAACGTTGTCGGGGACCCGTTTTTTGACGATCTCAAACCACTTTTCGTCATATTCAACTGAGGTGACATGATTGACCCGCTTCGCGAAAAACGTCGTCGAGTATCCACTGCCGAACTCAAAAAGCATCAGATCCTTTGAAAGTCGAGGGGAGAGAAAATGGATCACTGGATAATTCATCCAGGGGAGGTCACGTCCTTCGCTGTCGACAGGGATCTCTTCGGCCAGACTCCGAATCCAGCCGGTGGTGTGAAGATACGAATTCTTGTCCAGGATCAGCAATGTGAACGCCCTGTAATAAGCGTACGATCGCGGAGCCAGATTGACGACAATACGTCGCAGAAACGGTGGCATGGGAACGGACTTTTTTAGCGAGCGAGGCGGTCAGCTTGCGATAAAAGGGAAACAGATTGCCCAATTTCATCCTGACAAGCAAGTTCAGGTTCCACCAAATTACAACAAAATCGATACATACCAGTTCAATACCCGGTATTTGCGACAAGTGATTGATGAAGAATGGATAAGATTTCATTTACGAATATTGCTTCTGAATCATGCTTCGTGTCAAATCTTATGGCTGGGTCCATCAGTGGATGCGAGTCAGAAAGTGGTGCTTCGGGACGATTCAGGCAATGCCGTCACGGTCAGGGCAACAAATAATGCTCGCGGGATTCTGTTGAGAAGACGCCGTAAGCTATTGTTTAAAAATACTTTAAAAACATAGAGGCTGATTGTGAGTCGAAGGGAATGCGGTCTTTCAATCATCATTCCGACATATGCGCGACCCCGTCAGATCGCTGGATGCCTCGAATCCCTGACGAAGCTTGTGCCTCCTCAATCTGGTTTTGAAGTGATCGTGGTCGATGACGGCAGTCCGGAACCACTGGACACCATTGTTGCGCCATTTCGGGAAACGCTGAAGATCACACTCCTGCGGCAGGTAAACAGTGGCCCAGCGAAGGCACGCAACGCCGGCGCAGCGACCGCGAGCGGACGGTTTCTGGCGTTTACGGATGACGATTGCCGCCCGGAACCTGAGTGGCTCTGTGCGATCGAACGGGCCTTGGAAGCGAACCCCACTTGCATGGTGGGTGGCGTCACGAAGAACTTATTACCCAACGAGCTTTTTGCGTCGACGAGCCATGTCATCCACGCGATGGTTTATTCATTTTTCAATCACAATCATGAAAATGCCCTGCTTCTGGCTTCCAATAATATGGCGGTCCCCGCCGAGATTTTTCATCGGCTGGGTGGTTTTGATGCGGAAAATTTCCGCAAATCCGCGGCTGAGGACCGTGATTTATGCTTTCGGTACCGTGAACTTGGGTATTCGCTGAAATTGGTACCCGATGCGGTCATCGGACACGCGCACAGCATGACCCTGTACAAATTCTGCCGACAGCATTTCTGGTATGGGCAAGGCGCTTTCCATTACCACCGAAAGCAATCGTGCGTCGTCGCGCAAAGCCTGAAAAACGATACGCGATTGCATACCCAATTCTATCGGTGGTTGCCCGGTGCATTGGGAACGATCCCGTTCAGGATGAGGATTCCCGTCCTTCCGATGCTGATTGTCTGGCAATTGGCCAATGCGGCTGGATTTTTTTACGAATCGTACCATGGGCAAAAATTGCACGACGTCCGCTGACTAAGGCGGATTATTACACCATTTCGGCAACATGAATTCTGATGCGACTGAATTGCTTTGGAAACCATTACCGATTTTCCGCAGAAACCAGGATTTGTTGCTTTTTACGCGATTCAGTACATGTCTTTCTTAATTCTGCATTCAGGAGCTACGGCGCGGATTGACAACCCCTCATGGCCCTGTTGAGATGGCATCTAGTGTAGTGACTCAGAATTACGGGAACTTATTCGATTCGCTGGCGTCTGATCTTCAGTATAAGGAGGATCAGTGTCATGCGAGTAGCGAAGACGATCATATTGACGGACGAAGAGCGAGTCACGTTGAC
>CAIOKO010000228.1 GCA_903858935.1 uncultured Schlesneria sp.
CGAAACCCTGGCAAAGTACGATCGAGAACTGGTTGACTCGCTGAAGTTTGGTCCAGCACCCGCACCACGATCGGCGAACAAATGATTTCGACGCGGTTGCGAGTTTTTGTAGTGTGGGCTTTAGCCCGCACTAGATATTGTGTCGCACGGGTTGAAGCCCGTGCGACGGGCAGTGAGTCGCCATACTCAACTTACAAAAACTGACAACCTCGGATCGATGATGAGCATGCGTCGAAAACCCTTCAAGCGTTGCCTACGCATCTTGGCAGATAAATCCGTTTGAATTTCTGATTTGGGAAGGTGCGAATTGTAATTCGTCTGGTTCTCGAACAATGCTCATCACGCGGAGCGATGATGGCTACTTTGGTCGGAGGCAAAGCCTCGCTGGAGTCTTGGGAGTCGCAGTGTCTTTCCCTTCTGTCGTCCAATTTCCCTTCTGTCGTCCAAAGAGCACTGCTTGACCGAAGACGCTCAAGCAGTGGCACATAAGACTTTGGCGTAACGAAAAAAGTGATCCGTCCTACTTTGAGGCAGGGGCCGGCGGATGGGGTCTTTGTGGGATCGTGTAAAGGCAACAATCGACGGGGCAAACATCATGATTGGGACCGAATTGCCCGATGGCCCGTTTCTCGGTACGACGGCCCAGGCGTTCTTCAACCAGTTCCCGAATACATTCAACAAAAACGGGATGGGTCCCAACGGTCTCGGAACGAGCCATTTCCATTCCGAGCCCGTCACAAATCCCCTTGGCTTCTTCATCGAGATCGAACAGAACTTCCATGTGATCCGACAGAAATCCGACCGGTGCGATGACGACGGCCTTCTGACCAGCTTCGCTCAGTTCGCGAATATAGTCGCCGATATCTGGTTCTAACCACGGGTCTCCCGGCCGACCGCTTCGGCTCTGGTACACCAGACGCCAACGATTTTGAGGTATTTGAAGCTCTTGTGCGACCAGTCGACAGCATTCTTCAAGTTGCTTGACGTAGTTGCAATTGGTTGACATTGAAAGCGGAATGCTGTGCGCGGTGAACGCCAACGTCGCAGTTGACCTGTTGTCCGCAGAAAGCTTCTCAAACGCAGCCCGAATTCGGTCGACATTGGCAGCGATGAAACCGGGATGGTTGTAGAACACACGAATCTTATCGATGGTTGGAGCGTCTGCACCCACTTCCTCGCGGGCTTTTTCAACGTTCTCTCGATATTGACGGCAGCCGGAATAAGAACTGTAAGCCGATGTCACGAACGCCAGAGCTCGCTTGATTCCATCCTGTTTCATTTGGCCAAGTGTATCGGCCAGCATCGGATGCCAATTGCGATTTCCCCAATAGATCGGCAAATAGATTTCCGATCGAGTCAATTCCGCTCCCAGGGCAGCGATAAATTCTCGCACTTGAGCATTGATCGGACTCACACCGTTGAAATGGTGATAGTGTTCGGCCACTTCCAGCAGTCGCTCGCGCGGAACAGGTTTGCCGCGCAACACGTTTTCAAGGAAGGGAATCACATCATCTGGCTTTTCTGGCCCACCAAATGAGACTACGAGCAGCGCATCATAGGGAAGTTTTTCCGGTTCAGACACAACAGGTTCCTGATGAATTTCAGTCGAAGTTCAGTATGGTGAAGGTACGGCAGTCAGATCCAGAGCGTCATTTCGTCGCTGGGGGGGCTTCCGTCGAGCCTGTAATCCGATCGACATACATTTTAGTCACGTCTTCGGGAACGACATCAGGTGGAATTTCGAATTTGAACTCTTTTTCGTCCACGGGACCGTCAAGTTCCACATTACGGAACTCAAGATTCACCAGTGGTCTGAAAGCTTTCTTCTCAGGCTGCTTCTTCAGATACAGCAACCTTTCAGGAAAAAGTGTCTGCGCATCAACGTACAGTCGAACGAGGTCCGGCACGAACGGGGGGAGGGAATCATCCTTCCCCTTGGGAAAGCGTTGAGCGACCTCTTTTTTCCAGCGGCCCTGGAGGATTGTTCGCTGATGTCCGTCAACTTCTTCCTGTTTCATGGCATCGAACACCATGGTTCGTTCGAGCGATGCAAGAAGTGCCGTTAAACCACCCAGACCGAGCTCAACATTCAACGTTGATTCGGGAACCCCCTTTTGATTGGCAGCAAAAGCGGCTTTCTGAATCTGAAGGACGTTTCGGTGCGTCACGCGCTTCGGCGATCCAGGAAGCGTTAACACAGTCCAAAGTTCCTTTCCGTCGCAAATTTCCAGCATTTCTCCTTCAGCCCCCTGATCGGGAACGACCAGGTAATTGAGCTTCAATTTCGTGCCTGTTGTCGAATTACCAGACGAAAGATATTGGCCGGTGACTTTGAAGTGCTGATCTCCAATCGAAACATTCTGGCTCAAATCAGCTTTGACTGATTGGTGTGTCTGCAATTCCTGCCGGACTCGAATCAGGAATTCTGCCGCTTCAGACCCCTGATCGTTGCTTTCCGCACGATCCTTAACCCCATCACCCGCCTGACCAGAGACGAAACCAACTGGAGCAAAAAGAGTTACGGCAACGAAGATAAAAGCGGCGCCCAAAATCGTCAATCTAAGCAAAGTTTGTGGACGATTCGGAATATGTCGGATTTGCCAAAGATGCAACGCAGTTCCTTCCGAAAAGAGAAGAGCAGACCAAGGTGCCACGATGCGCCAGTCGCCACGGTGTTACGAACAAATTCGTCAGAACGCAAATCGTAACGCATGGCATTGTAACTGGAAACGGATGCACGGGTCGACGGAAAAACGTGTCACAAGGCAAATCAGAAGGGATTCGACAGGACCGGCGACGGGACGATGTGGAGAAGAGCTGGAAATGAAAAGCCAGCCATCACGATATCGACACTGTTTCGCAGCCTGTCCCGAGAGGGATCGCAATGAAGCTGTACTTTCTCGCATTGGGCACGGTCGTCGTAGTGTGCGTCGGCTGCGCCATGGATGGACATCAAGGGATCAATCAAAGCTCCGGCTTGGGTGGTCCGAATCTGGCGGGGTTGAACCACTCCGGCGGAAACAAGGGGGAATACCATGCACCTCCACCCGCAATGATGATGCGGCCAGGTCCGATGGTTGACGGTCCAGGACCTGGCGTCCTGGCGATGATGGGCCCGGGGGGCATGGGTGGTGGCGGAATGGGTCCTGGCGGCAGCCGCACCTTCGCTCCGACCAGTACCCAGGTTCGATTTGTCGGACCAGACGGGATGAACGTTGGCTGGCAGGTTCCTACGGGGTATGCCGAGCACCAGCTGGTCACTCCCGGCCGTTACAATTTCATGCAGGCCTCGACCTATCGCCTGAAATTCAGCGGGATTCCTGGTCGGGAAGGGTTGGTACTCTACCCGACGCTTCAGGTGTATCCAACACACCCGAACACCGATGCTTACCTGTCGCACAACAGCGTCCCCATTCAGCTGACGAATGAGGACCTGGACCAGGTCGAAAGCAACAACTTCGTCACGAAAGTGATTTACCTGCCGGATGCACGGTTCCAGGAACTGGCGATTGCCAACGTGGAAACCCTGGTTTCAACAAGACTTGATCCCGGTGTCGATCCAATCCAGGAAGCCGACAAGCGGGGGACGATCATGGCCGTCATCCGAATCGGTAACATGGATCTCGAAATGCAGGGACAGGCAGGTTGCCCACCGCTCGCTTCCGGTGATGGAAGTGATGTCGAACAAGTGACCTATCGAATCGACGGAGATCGGGGTGAAATGGTTCCGCCAATGCCAATCGGCCCCGCCGGTAACGTTGGTACTGGAACTGGCATCCCCAACGCGATGATGGTTGCGGGTTCCGGATATCCCGGTGCACCGATTTCCGGTGCCAACATGCCACCATGGGGCCAGCCGATTACGGGGACTCCGATCGGACTCGCAGGTCCTCCACACCTTCCACTCGGTGGGCCAGCAAGCCTGAAGTCTCACACGGTTCGTAACCGAACCCGAATGGACTTGCCGAAACCAGTTGATCACATGCTGGTCGATGTCCGACATGAACCTGGACTCAGCCTGCCTGAACCAGTCCGATATGTCGAATACACCGAAAAGCACCCCGTCTATCGTCCTGGTGAACTTTCGAACCCAGCCTGGAACGTTCCAGGTAATGGTCAAGGTTACGGCCCCGGACCAGGTTATGGTCCAGGACCAGGCTACGGCCCTCCAGGCCAGTAAGGTTCAGAAACATGTGACACCACTCAGCCCGGATGCCTCGTTGCATACGGGCTGAGTCCCTTCTCTGACAAAACGACCGCTTCTGAAGAATCCGGGGACTCATAACGCCCGGCTCGTCACGGACTCCTGTTACTCAGCAGCACTCTTCCAAAAGGCAGTTTATTGTGAAACGGATCTCGTTGATCCTCTGGCTGTCATTGATTACGACACTGACACTGCCGTGTGGAAAAGTCGCGGCACAACAGTTTCCGTCTGTGAATGGACGGCAGTTTCCAGTGAATCAGATGAGCCCACCTGGAACAGCGGCTCAATGGGCCGCCAATTCCGGTCGAGGAAATCTCGAATACTTTCAACCGGTTCGCGTTACGCTGCCAACCAGGGGGCTGGTGACATACTACGAAGGCTCGCCTCACCGTTCGTACGACGTAAAGGCACCTGCCCAAGCCAGTCTGGTCGTCGGACAAATGTATCGCATGCGAATCAGTGCCATGCCGGAATTTCCCGGTGTCGAGTTTTATCCGTCCATTGAATTGATCGATCGGCTACACCCGCCGACCTGTCAGGTCGAAGATTTTCCGATCGAATTTGAACTCACCGAAGAAGAGTTCGAATGGGCTGCGAACGGACGACTGGTCACCAAGGTGATCTATCTGGAACAGCCCGAACGTGTTCCTGTGACGCTGCTCGACGAAAAACAACGAATCACGACGATCGAACCGTCGCAAAACGCGATCGCCGAAGCGGACATGCTGGGGCGACCGGTCGCCATTATCAGACTGGGCGGACGAACCCCTGATCCCAATCAGCCAGATCCCCGTTTTTTCGGACCTGGTGGCCCCATCAAAGTCAACCAGCAACAAATACAACAAGAGATGCAATCGGCATCGAATTCGCCTCTTAAAAATCTCGAAAATCAAACATCGACTGTTAAAGCCCAGGCAGGCGTCGTCAGTCTCCGAAAAGGGACCGCTCGCCGGGTTGCCCAGCGATAAGCAGTGATATCCGAATTTATTTCTCGCCATTGATGTGAGTCTCAGCATGATCTCGCTATCTCGCCAACTCGGACGCAAGGTACTCGGATGGAGCGCCATCGGACTGGCGTTAAGCTGTTCGGCCTGTGCGACCGTTTCTCAGACAACGGCCCGTTCGAACTCCCCCGATGACGGCAACATCCAGGCGATTTATAACGAGGTCTCTAAACCCGGATCAAAAGAAGGAACGGGAACGAAGACGGCACGAAAAGCTCGCGTCTCGGATATCCAGCAACTGAGCTACGAACAGCCTCAAGCAGGTACGACACAGGTCAAAAAAGACCGTTCGATTCAGCAGGTTGCCTATGCCAAAGAAGGTCGTCCCGGCAACGGTTCCGAAGGAATTGACCAAGCGGGCTGGATTCATCGAAGACCCCGGTTTGCGGCACCGATTGAGGCCTGTCCGAATCCGGTTGACGTCGAATGTATTCCGTGTGAACCTCGAATGCCTGCCGCCGGACCAAATCCGATGGGCCCCGGCATGATGGCCTGCGACGCCTGCAATCTTCCGTCGCCAGAAACTTATGCGGATGAATATCTGTGCGATGGTGGCGACCGAGACGTTCCCGTCCACTACGACAGAGCCTTCCGCCGTGGTCTCGACACCGAAGACACGATCATGGAATACACGGACCGCGCTGGTTTCGAACGAATGAAACCGACGAACCGTGTCTGCATTTATGCACCTCGATTTGCGTCTGTTCGTACGGTCAGCAGACCGCATGAAGAATCAATGACAGACGAAGTCGCAGGGGTCGGCCAGTTGGCAATGACGGGTGGAATCCACACTCGATTGAAGGCCTCGAACGCCATCAAACGAGAAATGACCGGTCGACTTGCGGTTCGATCCCGTGCCAGTGGACTGGAAATGGATGCCTATCAAGGTGTCATGTCGCAGCTTCGCAGCCCATCGGTCCACGACAAGCTGTTAAACATTTACCAAGCTTTGGCGTTTGTTAAATTCGGCCGCATCGACGATGCCGACTCGGCTCGGTTGAACTACGGATTACAGGCGGCATCACTGTGGACTCGAGAAGAGAACCCGGTCATTTCGTCGAAGACCGACATGGCCCTGGAAGGCAATTTCCTGCAGGCGACCGCAGTCATCACCGCCATCGACGAAAAGGAAAGTGAGAATCTGCGAATCGTGAAGCTGGCCGATAAGAAAACGGCCCTTCCAGGCGATCAGATCGAATTCACCATTCGTTACGACAATCTGGGGACGCGTGAAGTCTATCACGTCCGGATTGTTGACAATCTGACTCCTCGCCTTGAGTACGTTGACGACAGTGCCACGTCCGACCGAGCTGGGCGATTGGTCCTTCAGGACAACGGAGAAGGAAGCCAGATCCTGATCTGGGAACTCGACGAACCGCTCAAAGGCAAGACCGGCGGAGTCGTGACTTTCAAAGCCCGAGTTCGCTGAAAAACGCTGTCAGTTGTGCGAAGGTCTTCTGACCTCGCACAAAAGCGTGACCGAAGGTCTACTCTGGTTTTCTTCCCGCATCAAGTCGAAACATCTTCGGGCGTGAAATCCACCCGCTCGTAGACTTCCGCGAGCGGCAGATCGATCCCGATCGAGGAAAGCAACGTGGCCTGATCGAGATTAGAAACTGCGGACAGGGTCCAGGTATCGTCGTCATTGCGAACGAACCGCTGCACCATTGGTTCATCTTGAGAGACCAGGACGTATTCCCGTAGCGAAGGAATCGTGCGGTAGTGGTCGAATTTTTTGCCTCGATCATAGGCTTCGGTACTCTTTGACAATACTTCGACCAAAAGTGTCGGGTTGAGAACCGTGTCCTTGTGCTCGTCGTCAAACTCCAATTCCCCACAAAGGACGCTCGCATCGGGATACGTGTAAAGACCAGTCGGGCATTTGATCCGCAAGTCGCTATCGTATGTGGAACAGGGTTGACCTTTGAGACGGCCATTCAAATAACTGAGGACATTTGTCTTGATGCGGCTATGCCTTGCAGATCCGCCCGCCATCGCGAACATTTGCCCACGAAAATACTCGTTCCGATACGACGCAGCACGTTCGATCTTGAGGTACTCGGCAGACGTGAGGTCAGCAACTCGTTGTGGCAAACCCATGTGACTCATTTCTCCTTGGCTCTGAAAAAGCCGCGTCTGTGGTGGCGACCCATCATGATCATGTCGAATACGCATTCGGAACTCAATGACGTAGTGTGGCGTCGAGTCTTCGGGGACACCGGGGACGCAGCTATTTACAGTTCTGAATGGAATATCGAGGACGAATGACAAACAGGCTTTACTTTGCGGTTCTCTGGATCGCGTTGATTGCCATTGTTTCTTGTGGCTCGGCGGGGAAGAGCCCGACTGGCCGTCGTCCAGTGGAATCGTTGCCTGAATGGGAAACGAATTTCACATTCAATGGGAAGCCAATTCATCCCGCAATCATTCACCAGTTCGAAGGATGGTTAAGCGATGGAGGACCGATTGTTGTTGCAGTTGACGTTGCGGCCGCTGAAGGAACAAACCAATACGAAATCCCAGTTGACGTCTATCAGGAATTTATCAGTTGCTCATTACCGAATACTGACCCCGAAGAATCTAATGGTTATCGTTGGGTTGGACGGATGGCGGATGGCACCCACGTTGTCAGAGGAACCCTTATCACTGGAGGGACGGGGAAATTCGAGACTCTTTTCTTTTTCCGTTTTTCGGTCGACGACGGTTATGCCGTACCCGACCAGGCTCGACGGCAAAGGGTGATCCTCAATGTGACCGGGTGGCACTCCCTGGGCGACCGTGCCGATCCGAAAGTAAGTATCGTGGATGACCATGTCGATGTGATCCCCCAATCGGCTTCCGAGAACCACTTTGCCGGAAACACGACTGCCGCCACGCTCTACCCGTCTGGTAAGAAACATTGACGTTACACGGGGAAATGCCAGCCGAAAGCCAACTGAAGGTCAGCCGAAAACCAGTTTCGGGACAAACACCGTTTTCCCTGACATGATAAAACCTTGAACTTGGTGAGACATAGAACGCTCTGTCGCTGTGGCGTTAAAAAAATACTCAGAAAAATCAAGATTCGAATTCTTTGTCGGGAACTCCAAACGGGCATTGGCGCTGATGTTTTTTGAATTTTCTTACGTTAATCGCCGGCTTCTGATGCTACCCTGATTCCCTGCTTTGCCGTCGTCCATTATTCTGGTGAACCGTGCGATGAATTCGCATGTTCTCGAAATGAAATGACCGGAATTGGACTTTCACGAAAGCTCGACCATTGTCACGAGATGACATACCGCTTAACGAATCGATCAAACAATGGCTGACCGTTGCGGTCCAGGACGATGCCTCGGACCTGCATTTGATCGGCGGGTTTCCGCCAACCCTGCGGTTAAACGGGATCTTACGCGACCTTGGGGAATCACCCCTGGATGCTGAATGGTTACATCAGGCGCTTGAAGAGTTCTGCCCGGTTCAATTCCAGCAACGATTAAAGGACGATAAGAGTCTCGATTTTGCCTTTGCTTTGCCCATTGATGGGCAGTCGATGCGATTCCGGGTCAATTTGTTTTACTCTGCGGGTCGACTCGGAGCTTGCTTTCGAATTATTCCCGCAGCGATCCCTGATTTCGAGTGGGCTGGTTTTCCATCAGGTCTGGCCACGCGACTGACAGCAAGTCGGGATGGCATGGTCATTCTCACGGGACCAACGGGGTCCGGTAAGTCGACGACTCTGGCCATGCTGGTCAATCTGATTAACAAGGCGGGTGGCTGCCGTATCATCAGCATCGAAGAGCCGCTGGAATTCGAGTTTCCACGTGTGCCGAACTCGGTCGTCACGCAGCGCGAGGTCGGAATCGACGTTCCTTCGTTCGCTGAAGGCTTAAGAAACGGATTACGACAAGATCCCGATGTGATTCTTGTGGGCGAGATTCGAGACCATACGACAGCTCAGATTGCACTGAGCGCGGCGGAAACCGGTCATCTTGTCTTCACGACCTTGCATTCCCGTGATGCCAAAGGGGCCATTACAAGGTACACGGACCTGTTTCCCAACGAGGCTCAACGGGACATTCGCTCGCAACTGGCACTTTGCCTCCGAGCCATCGTTGCGCAACGTCTCCTGCCGGATATTCAACCCGGTCACAAGTGCCACCTGGCCCTGGAGGTCATGTGGAATACGTTTCCAATCGCGAGCGCCATTCGAAACGGGAAGTTCGAATCGATCGACAACTATCTGATGACCGGTCGTGAGGAGGGGATGTTGAGTTTTGACGAGACCGTTCGGCAACTTTTCGATACGTCAAAAATCTCGCGTCCCGTGGCGGAACGAAATGTCCGTGATCCGGCCTATTTAAATCGTTAGTCGGGATTGATTCATCAACCCGACGCGCAACGCTTGTCCTTACCTCCCGTCTCGTTCGCCGAAAAAACGGTCGACGATTCCCGGTCGCCAGTGCGAAAGAGAAAAAACGAACTTGCCACAGACGAACACTGATTCACACAGATAAATTCAAAAGAGGAAATGATCGGAACAGAGTTTTTCAACCGTTTTTCTTCGGATTTATTACTCTTGATCTGTGTGGTTCTGTGTTCATCTGTGGCTGATAATTCTTGATCTTAATTGTGTTCGAGTGTTGTCATCAGGAGACAACACAGGTTAACCGAAGTCGGTCAAGCCCTGGCACCCGACTTTTATTTGATCGTTCTTACGCGGGCTTCGAGCGACCTCAGTGATGCAAATGACAGCCGCAGCGGTATTTTCTTAACGATTCTTTGCCTGAAACCTGATTTTGACTTCAGTTTTCCGGACCGACGTGACTCGTCTTGACGGTTCGAGAAGCTTCTCATAGATTCCGCGCGCTTCGGCAAATCGAATTCAAACGTCGGCGGCTTCTCGCTATATCAATACTCCCCTTTTGGATGCCCAGAAAAAGTGACTCCCTCGGCAACACGGCCTGAGTCAGTATGGCCTCTTCCACATCTTTCGGTTGCATCGCTTCCAATTGCGGTGATGCCAGAATTGATGATGAAGAGTGATTCGAAAATGCGCGCTGCGGCAATGCCGTCAACGCCTGGGCGTCGGCGTATTGCCATGCCGTTTCGAATCTTCTGTGGTTTTCTGTTGGCGCTATCGAGCTTAGGCTGTGCCACGATCAGGGGAGAAAAATACACGTTCCAGTCACTTCCTTCTCAATACGTGGCAGGAGTCCGAGAGAATCCTCAGACCATCGACCTGACTCGATTGGCGAGTGCCTCCCGCAAATCGGACGTGCTGGATCGGGGTGACGTCGTTGAAGTGACGATTGCAGCAGGTCTTAGCGAAAAAGACACGGTCAAACTTCCCGTTCGAATTGAAGAAGACGGGACTGCGAATATCCCCCAGATCGGGCGAGTGGCATTGGCTGGCTTGAAAATGGAAGCCGCCGAAGCCGCGATTGTTTATGAATGTGTTGAGCGTGGACTGTACCGCAATCCTAACGTCACAATGACGATGAAGTCCCAGCGAACAAACCGGATTATGGTTGCAGGGGCTGTGAAAAAGCCATCCGTTTATAACTTGCCAAGAGGCCAGAGCGACCTGCTCTCCGCACTCAGCAGTGCCGAAGGGCTGGATGATGCCGCGGGAACTCAGGTCGTGATCCGAAATCCAGGCGTTAATGCCGGACTCAATTCCGGCTCGGGATCGAGCAAGGTTGCTGGAAAAAATCGAGACGGGGTCGACCAGGTCGGACATAGCGTCGAATTGACAGGATCGTCATCGGATACGATCAAGGTTGATCTGGTTTCGGCAACAAAAAACGGGACCGGCGGCTATGAACTGGAAGATGGCGCCGTCGTCTACGTCGAAAAACGAGATCCTGAGCCTCTGCACGTTCTGGGGTTGGTTAATAAGTCTGGACGTTATGAGTTCCCAATCGCCGAAGAACTTCGCCTGCTCGATGCGATCGCACTGGCTGGTGGTGTCAGTTCTCTGGCAGCGAACAAGGTCTTCGTCATTCGCCGCAAACCGGGAACCGAACTTGAATCGATTGATGTGAAAAAGCCTGATCGCGTCAAGACATACATCATTCAGCTCAGCCTTGCGAACGCCAAACAAAAAGCCGAAGCCAATATTCGGCTTGAGCCGGGAGATGTGGTCAGTGTCGAACAGACGCCACTGACATTCATGCTGGACCTGTTCAAACGAGTTGGTATGAATCTGGGTGGTTCGATACCTCTGGTTGGTACCCCGATATTCTAGTGGTTTCTCAGTCAAGCGTTGGGCCAGAAGCGATGAGGCAGGGTGGCTTGAGCGTGCGACAATCAGCAATCGCGAATTGGTCTGCGGGCATCGGCCCAGGTCACTTGCCTCCTCTAATTGGTCTTGCCGAATGAATACAAACGAACGCCTGACCGGTTTGCCAGACATGTCGGCTAGCGGACCGAACTTACTCAACGAATCGGTTCGTTTTCTCCAGGTCGTTCGTCGCAAACTGCCAACTCTGATCATTTGCACAATTGTCGGCGGGATCATGGGAGCGGCCTGGTATTCAACGGCCACCCGCAAATACGAATCTTCGTCGGAAATCATGGTCCTCAAGACGGAAGGGAACGTCCTGAATGAAAATAATCAGCCGAATCAACGAGCGATTCAGGACATCATGCCAACGTATCAGAGGGTTTTAACGAGTGATCGCGTGCTCGAAGGGGCCATTAAGCGTCTTCCGACACTGCATCGGATTGATTTGAAGGGTGTCGCGAAATCGAGGTGGTCTGCCGAATTAAAGAAGAATCTTTCGGTCTCATCAACACGATTGACCAATTTGCTTGCGGTTCGCTACGTCTCTAAAAATCCCAAGACCGCGAAATTTGTCGTCGATGCGATTGTCGAATCGTACCTCGAATACATGCGTGAGATCCACAAGGGAAACTCCAAAGAAAGCCTGGTGCTGTTAAACCGCGAGAAAGCGCAAAACGAGGTCGCTTTACGAGAAAAGGAAACAGAACTTCTCAATCTGAAACGTGACACGGGAATTCTGCTTCAAGGTAATGACAAGAATACTCACGTCATCATCGAACAGACCGTCAAGCTGAATGACGCTCTGGTTGAGGCCCAGAAGAAAACGCTCGAATCACGAGCCTTGCTGATGTCGGTCGAACATGCACTCGCCACGGGAACCGATATTCAGCCGTACCTTCAACAAGCGGCTGGTGACATTTCACGTGAATTCCTGATGGCGGAACTGGGCGTTGGAGCTAACGATGCTTATACCATCGCCAAACGGGAAGACGAGCTCTTAATGGATCAGGCCGAGCTGCAGAGCAAATTGCAGACATATGGCCCCAATCACCCGCAGATCCGTCAACTCGAACAACGAATCAAGAAAAATGAAAATTGGCTCGCGGGACGAGCTCAGTCTGTCTCCTCGACTACGAAAGAGGTTCGTGAACGGGCTCTCGCCCCAAAGTTGCTCGAGATGGTCAAGCAGCGTCTCTATCAGGCGAGCGCTCATGAAGCCGCAATTCGTAACGACTTTGAAATCATCAAGAAACAGGCACTCAGCTTGAACGGCCAGATGGCACAAATCGAAATTGTCGAAATGGATTTGAAGCGTCTGCGGTTGTACTACGATCTGGTTCTGGAACAAATGAAGAAGATCGATATCGGGTTTGACTCGGGGCTGAAGATCAGCGTCACCACGCCGGCCAAGGTCATGCCCGGTGCTGTCGCACCTAAGATTTCAACAACTGTCTTCCTCTGTACACTGCTTGGCGGAATCTTCGGACTGGGAATGATCTATGTCACGGATGTTCTTGACGATCGTTTCCGTTCGCCAGATGAACTTCAATCGCAACTTGGTCTGCCAATGCTTGCCATGATTCGTGAAATGGAACCTCTACACGGCGTCGGGCTTGACGGAATTGTCACGTTCGCAAAACCGGATAGCCTGGAATCGGAATCCTTCCGCACGCTGCGAAGCTCGATTACATTTTCGACTTCTGACAGTCAACGGATTGTCGTGACAAGTACCGAACCGGGTGACGGTAAAACGACGACACTTGCGAACCTGGCAGTGGCATTTGCTCAGGCCAAGAAGAAGACATTGCTCATTGATGCCGACCTTCGACGTCCAGGTATGACACAATTGCTCGATCTGAAAGGCCCGCTTGGGCTGTCCCAGATCCTGCGTGATACGAAGCCCGTCGCCGAAAGCTGCCTGGAAAACATTTTCAATCTTGGAATTGAAAACCTTGACGTCATGCCATCAGGGCCGCGCCCATCGAATCCATCCGAGCTACTGGCCAGCGAACGATTCAACGACATTATCGCCTGGGCTGAATCTCACTACGAACAGATTCTTGTCGACGCGCCACCCGTCCTGGCCGTGACAGACCCGGCGATCATCGGAAGACTCGTCGACGGGGCAATCGTGGTGATCAGACCTGACAAGAACCGCCGAAAACTGGTGCTGCGAGCAGTTGAATCATTCCGATCTTCCGGGGTTCAAGTCATCGGCATCGTCGCCAATCATATCGCAAATAATAGCGGTACCGAATACGGGTACGGATATGGCTACGGCTACGGCTATGGCCACGACGACAAGACGGATATGGTCAACGAAAACGAAGACCAAAACAACGGCGAAGACGAAATCGAAGCCGAAACCCGCCTCGCCGCCTAACCGCCCGGCGCAGCCGCCGGCACAGCCGGTTCATGCGCGTCGCATCATGGGTTTAGAATAGGCTGATCTTTCGCGCGTTGACCAGGCGAGCCGGGGTGCGTTAGCCCCCGGACTCTTCGCCCGTATGTTCGATGACGGAATTCTCCACAAAAACGCGGGGATGGTTTACATAAAACGATCGGCAGTACGTGTTCGTCGATTGAAGAGTCCGGGGGCTGACGCCCGGCTCGCCTCGTTGAGTTGGCGAGTCCAACGCATCCGCCGAGCTCACAACCCACGCCCAGGCGAACCAAACACATGCCACCCAAACCCTGGCGAGCCGGGGTGCGTTAGCCCCAGACTCATTCAGGGACGACCTCCCTATCCAATTATGATCGGATCTTTTTTTCCGACCCGACACGTGATTTCCGGGTGATATCCAATCGCGCACTCTTTAGCTATCATTTCAAACTGTACTTTTTCCTTCACAACACCAGATTTGGTTAATCGGGAGCCGGACCAATCGGCCCCTTGATTTCAGATGTCTAATTACTCGATCGAGATTACCGAACAACTGCCGACATCCGATTCTGATGTCGATCATGTGTTTATTGATGTTGTGATTCGCCGAGTATTACAGGAAGAACAGATCAGCACTGCCAAAATCAGTGTCGCCATCGTGAGCGACGCGGAAATCCATCGAGTCAATCGTGAGTTCCTTGGACACGATTATCCTACCGATGTGATCAGTTTTCTATTGAATGAACCGTTGGGTGCGAATGCAAGAATCAACTTTGACTTGCACGATGCCGACGAACCGGATGTGTTACATCCTCCAGGAGACGATGTTGACTTATGTGATTTTCTTAACGGGGAATTAATCGTAAGTTTTGAGACCGCCATACGTGAAGCGAATGCGCATGGATGGAGTCCGCGTGCAGAATTGCTACTCTATGTTGTACATGGTTTACTGCACCTGTGCGGATACGATGATTTGACAGATGAGACGCGGCCCCTGATGCGTTCACGAGAGAGAGAATTGCTCGGTATTTGGGGTTTGTGTCCGACTGGATTGGAAATGTGACGTGGACATGCTGCAGGTTATGGTGTTCGTGCTGATGGCGACCGCCTGTTGGAGCGCCCTCGGTTGTGATGCACTTCGTGAGTTTTCCTACAGCCGCCTGGAAGAACTTTGCGAAAAACGAGGCGTTGCAAACCGCTTTGGCGAGATCTTGAAGAAACAGGGCGAAGCCTTACTCGCCCTGGAATTTTTGCTGACGATGTCAACACTCGGCCTGGCTGCGGTACTCTGCTGCTGGATCGGCTGGCCCAATCAAACATCACCTTTCAACCAGCAGTTGCAGTTCATATTGAATTACGCGTTTTTCGCCGCGCTGGCGTTTGTCGCGGCCGACTTGCTCCCATGGACGATTGCTCGCGTGGCATCGGAACGGTTCTTGTGCTCCTGCTGGCCCGGCATCGAATTTTTGCAGACGATACTGACACCCCTGTTGTGGATCGCATTACAACTGGACCGTTACGCCCATCGAATCACGGGCCGAACCGAGCTGGAGACAGACGACACCTCGAAGATCGAAGAAGAAATTCGATCGGTGGTTGAAGAAGGGGAACGTGAAGGGGTTCTCGAATCAGGCTCGACAGCGATGATTCAGCGAGTGATGCAACTGCAGGACGAAGATGTGGGGGCCATCTTGACGCCAAGAACAGAAATGGACTGCGTCAGTGCCGACCTGACATTGGAAGAGGCGAGAAAGCAATTGATTGAATCGGGACACAGTCGGATGCCAGTCATTGGCGACTCAACCGATGATGTACTTGGAATTCTTTACGCAAAAGACCTGCTGAAAGCACTGGCTCCGACCCGGAACGGCCATACGATCCCCGTCCTGCGCGATATCATTCGGGAACCTGTCTTTGTCCCAATGACCACAGCCATTCCGTCACTTTTGGAACTCATGAAGCGGCAGAAAATCCATATTGCGATCGTTCATGACGAGTATGGAGGAGTCGCAGGACTGGTGACGATGGAAGATATCCTGGAAGAAATCGTCGGAGAGATTTCCGACGAATACGATGACGAGCAAGTCAGCGATGACATTCGAGAACTGAACCCGACAACAATCGAAGTTTCGGCTCGCGTACGACTCGATGAACTCAACCGGCGATTCGATTTTGAACTTCCCGAAGACGGTGAATTCGACACAGTCGGCGGCTTTGTCTTTTCGCAAAAGGGAAGTATGCCTTCGTCGGGTGAATCATTTGCGTGGCACAAGTTGTTATTCACCGTTCTGAACGCCGACGCACGCGTCGTCAAACGATTGCGAATCGAAAGAACGCCCCTGTCTTCGAACGGCAATGGTCATTGACCAGATCGATCGATTCAGAATCAAAACGAACCTGTCAGCGTCAGTTTGGGCAATTGACTCGAAGCAGTTGCTCGTTGAATCGTTGATCTGATGCGATGACGAGCGTCGTCCCTGAGAACGGTTCGGACGCTAGCAGCGTGGGAGACGCTGCTAGCGTCGGACTGAATTGGCACTCGCGTTCCCTCGCGGTTCAGACCCCCTCGCAATATGGTGAATCGAACCATGGTCGCTTGAAAAAACCAATTTTGGCCGCCCCGAATGGGGCTTTTCTCTTTCATTTGGTTCGTATGCTGGGGCGGAAACTGCCTCAGGCTGTATCCGGTCGCCACGATGTGGCTTAAAAATCGACTCGCGTTTTCAATGGGGGCCTCGAATCGATTTCCATGAGCACCTTCCAAACGTTAAGAACGTTGTCTTTATTGCCTGTTGACATGCGAATAAATATTTTTTATTATTTTATCGTTATTTATGTTTACAAAAGACAACTCGAATCTGGAGAATTAACCTAAAACCTCGCTTCTCTACGAGGCGCTGTTAACCGAACGTGAAAAATCCGGGGGAGCCGAAGCGGCTGGAAAATAGTCATCAGAGAGTCGAAAGTTGATGAATCAAGGAATCGCTTTTTCTTGATCTGGTCTACTCTTGAGGAACTTGACGTCGGAAGTGTCGCCAAAGTTCCTCGGGTTCATGGAGCGGTAGCTCCTGGCGGCCCGCTTGTGGCGGCTTACCACTTTCTCCTCGACAACTCTCTAGCAACATCAGTTCGCTTGGTTTGCCAGGGAGGGATGATGTGATTCGAACTCGATCGAACTCGAACAAATTCGAACACCCCAAAAAAATGGGGGAAATGATCGGCAAAAGCCTATGAATTACGAGGAACGGTCGAACTCGATCAAACTCGAACGAACTTTGACACCCAATTTTGTGGCGGCCGGATTTTCACAAGAGGGAAGAAGATTTTTGATCAGAAGTCGACGAAGGGAAGAAAATCACATCCAGGCGGGGTGCCGTCAGAACCGTCCGGCCCGCTGTGGGCGGATGCTTGATTCTGAATCCCCTTGTTACCTCGTTAACTTCTATTCAAAGGACTTTGTATTTCATCGTTGGCAAAGTTGACCAACTTCAAAACTGCGAAAATGCCTATGAAATAAGGAACTTGACCAACTTTGGCAACTTTTTTTTCAAAGTATGCAATGAATATTTTGTCTGATGTTTCGGAACGCCGTGAAGACGCCTAAGCCTTGTCGTCCGAGACCAGTGGCTGGAGGTCGCCGCTTCGGCTGGTTGGTGTCACGCACCAGAGTTGCGCAAACATTCAGATCCCTGACACGTTAGGAACGGCCTGGTTTCCGCCATAGTTGCGCAAAAATCCGACTGTTGCGCAAGTCTTTTGAAAAGTATCGATCGGAAAGAATTCAACCACGGATAACGCCGATGGCCACGGATGGAAGAAGAAGAGGTTAATGTCCGGACTTTTCGCCTTTATCAGTGCCCATCCGCGTTATCCGTGGTTAAAAATCTTTTCCGATGCACTTTGCGCTGGTTCAGGTGTGCCTGGAAGGGGCTCGACAACCCGTCTCATTTGATTAAAAGCGAAAGCATTTTTCGGAAAAACAGATTCCTGCACCCCGTCAGGCGCCGCTGTGAAGGATTTTTTGCGGCGAGATTCGCGGTAAATCAGGCGATCCGACGAAACCCTAACGCCGCCCTCGCAGCGGTGGGGTGATGCTTTGTAAAACCCTTCAGGACACTCTCATCAAACTAACTGATATTCCCGGGGTGACGCTCGAAGACGAGCTTGCCCCGGGCTGATTTCTCCTGCCCTTGAACAGGGGAGAATACCATCGGCACCTGAATCGAACGACTTAGTCGCTCACCATAGTTGCGCAAACTTTCAGACCTCAAAAATGCCGAAAAAGGACTGCTTTCCGCCATAGTTGCCCAAAAATCCCATAGTTGCCCAAGTTTAAAATCGAAAAGCACTGGCGAGTGAAGAGACACGGAAATGGCATACAACGTCATATTGATTCGTCGACCGACGACTACCGCTTCCATTGCGAATTCGTACGGGCTGCATAGTTGCCCAATTGCCGCCAGCGTGGATCTGCCTTGTCATCCAAGATCAGCGGTTGAAAGCCGCCGCCACGGTCTCGACCATTGTTGCGCAAAACCGTTGCGCAAGTTCACAAACTCCTGAAATGCCGAAAAAGGGACTGCTTTCCGCCATAGTTGCCCAAGAATCCCATAGTTGCCCAAGTTTAAAAAAGTATAAATCAGAGAGAGAGAGAGAGAGAGAGAGAGTTTGCCCGTCGCTGATACCGATCGTCACCAATCGGAAATGAAGCGGGCTTTGTCAAAAATGAGAAGGAGACATTTGGTCGCTGCCACGCGGGGTCGGGAGGCTACTCGCATAACGAAGCAGGTCAGGAAACCATTCCACGATGAACGTCGCGGCACACACCAGTCAAATTCCCGATTTTAAGAAAATCGCAAAAAAGAAGCACCTCGATTCAATCCATAGTTTCAACGATGACAAAGACTTCTCTCACATTTCCGACCAGGTGGGGTTAGCAACCGAAAATGCAGGGAACTGTGTCGGAACGCCGATTCACGATGGAATGACTGAAGAAATACCGCCATAATGACCGTCGTTGGTCAAAATGGAGTTCCGACCATATCCAACCCGAATTGCGTCAAGCGCTGACAGGATTTCTTCCAAGTTATGATCATCCGTAAGGTGCTCGCACTTCGAGGTCCTAATATCTGGTCCCGGCATACCGTCTTGGAAGCCTGGGTTGATCTGGGTGCGCTCAAAGATACGTCGTCAGCCCAGATCCCCGGCTTTAACGACCGATTGATGACCTGGCTGCCAACGATGATCGAGCATCGCTGCAGCGTTGGCGAAAGAGGCGGTTTTTTCCAGCGACTTCGTTGGGGAACATATCTCGCACACATTCTCGAACACACAACGCTTGAGCTGCAAACACTTTGTGGCACACCAGTTGGATATGGCCGTGCTCGAGAAACGTCCGAGGAAGGCCTTTACAAAGTCGCCATCCGATATCAGGACGAGACGCTCGGCAAGGCCTGCCTCCAGACAGCTCGCGAATTGTTGATGTCAGCTGTATTCGACCTGCCATTCGACATCGATTCGCATTTAAAGCGCCTGCGTGAATTGGCAGACCGAGTTTGCCTTGGTCCCAGCACGAACGCCATCGTCGACGCGGCCAAAGCTCGGAATATTCCTTACCGCCGATTGAATTCTGGAAGTCTGGTTCAATTTGGGCAAGGGAAGAAGCAGCGGCGAATCTGGACAGCAGAGACCGACTTTACCAGCGCCATCGCCGAATCAATCGCTCAAGATAAACAGCTGACGAAAATGATGCTGACGGCGGCAGGGATTCCGGTCCCTGAAGGTCGAGAAGTCGAAAGCCCTGAAGATGCCTGGGAAGCAGCGAAAGCGATTGAAGGACCAGTCGTCGTGAAGCCCGTCGATGGAAATCACGGTCGCGGCGTCTGCATGGATCTGACCGAAGAATCTCAAGTTATTGCAGGGTATCACGAAGCGCTCAAAGAAGGTTCAGGCGTGATCGTTGAGCGATTTGCAAGAGGTTCTGAGCATCGATTGCTTGTCGTGGGACAGAAGCTGATTGCGGCAGCAGCAGGGGATGCGGCAGCGGTCGTCGGCGATGGCAAGCATACAGTCCAGGAATTGATTGAAATCCAGGTCAACTCAGATCCTCGGCGCGGTGAAGATGAAACAAAACCGCTCGATCTTGTACGAATCATTCCTCTTACGATACTGACGCTGGCGAATCAGGGTTGTAAGCTTGAGACTGTCCTCGAGCCTGGCAAAAAAGTCATTGTTCGTCGTAACGACAATCTCTCACGTGATGTCACCGATCTCGTCCATCCCTCCGTTGCTGAACATGCCGTTTTGGCCGCTCAAGTTGTCGGGCTGGATATCGCAGGAATCGATCTCGTTACCGAAGACATTTCGCGTCCACTTGAAGAGCAGGGTGGTGTGATTGTCGAGGTCAACGCAGGTCCGGGACTGCTTATGCACCTCAAGCCTGAAATTGGCAAACCACGTCCGGTTGGTGAGGCGATCATCGACCATATGTTCCCAGATCCGGCAGACAGCGGTCGAATTCCCATTTTTTCCGTCACCGGCACAAATGGAAAGACGACTGTAGCACGCCTGGTCACGGCGGTTTTAAAAGCATCGGGACGAACAGTCGGGCTGGCATGCACGGATGGAATCATTATCGACGGGCGGACGATCGACGTCGGAGATTGCGCGGGCCCTCGAAGCGCACGCAACGTCCTGTTGAATCCGATCCTCGACGCGGCGGTATTTGAGGCAGCTCGCGGGGGGATTTTGCGTGAGGGACTTGGTTTTGACAAATGCGACGTCGCGGTCGTCACCAATATCGGGGAAGGGGACCATCTCGGCCAGCACTACATCGATTCGCCGAGGGAAATGTTCAAGGTCAAACGAACTCCGGTTGACGTCGTCTTGCCGACCGGAACGGCGGTCTTGAACGCTACGGATCCTCTTGTCGTCGAAATGAAAGAACTTTCGGCAGGTGGTGTGACGTTTTTTGCAATTGATCCGGCCCATCCGGTCATTCGCGAGCATCGGGGTAACGGAAAACGAGTTGTTTTCGTGCGTCATTCCTACGTGATCCTGTGCGAAGGGGACACGGAAACTCAGCTTGTCGCGTTGCAGGACTTACCATCGACCCACGGAGGTCGAGTCGGGTTCCAGATTGAAAATGTACTGGCTGCAGCGGCTGCGACCTGGGCTCTCGGTGTTCCGTTAAACGACATTCGCAATGGATTACAGTCGTTTCAAGGTAATTTGCAGGATGATCCCGCCCGGTTTAACGTCCTGGAGTCGGCCGAAAAGACCATTGTCGTTATGGACGGGCGAAATTTATCGGCACTACGGGCAGTGATTGCGGGAATCACTGACTTTCCCCATTCGAAACGTTCAGTCGTCTATTCAGCAGAAGAAGACCGCCGCGATATCGATCTCGTCAATCAAGGTGAGCAGTTGGGAACCTCTTTTGATCGAGTCATTTTGTGTGAAATTGAAAAGGGAGTCGATCGGCCAGTTGGCGAGGTCACCCGGTTGTTGAGAGCAGGAGTTGAAAAAGGGACTCGAGCGAAGAGTATTTCAGAAATCCGCGACTGGTCAAATGCCGTGGATACTGGATGGCGCGAGCTGCAACCAGGGGAACTTTTGCTGATCCAGTCTTCAACAGTCCCTAAGACAGTCAAGAAATTACAGACAATGCTCGGTTTGGAACTGGCAGAAGAAACATCGAACCAGGGATGACAGATTTTTTCATTAAGAATGTGTGCGGCCGTCGTACAGGACGTTCGCACTGTTTGATTTCGATAAGGTGATGAATTGAGATCCGTTTCTTGAACCTGAAT
The DNA here is from genome assembly GCA_903858935.1 of uncultured Schlesneria sp. Taxonomy (GTDB): domain Bacteria; phylum Planctomycetota; class Planctomycetia; order Planctomycetales; family Planctomycetaceae; genus Schlesneria. Next base: position 21,668 of record CAIOKO010000228.1, read on the forward strand.
TTATGAGGCGATTGATCGACTTAAGAATTACGGCATATCGATTGCGACGTTGATCGGTGGAGCTTCGGTTTCTCGAAGTTCAGAACGAGCGTTACGGATAAAACCGAGCGAATCGTTCAGCAGAAGTGAATGCCAAATGAACGATTCCCCGAAGTTCGGGGTGCCCGCTGGAGCGACGAGAAAACGGTGAAATCGTATTCTCGGGGCAACTGTAGTCGTGAGACTTACTGAAATCAGGACATGTTGGCAGTAAAATATTGAACCAAAAGGGCTACGAATCATGAATCTTGGGACAACGCGAGCTTTGCGAGGTCCGAATATTTGGTCTCAACTTACCGTTCTGGAAGTTGAGATCGACATGTCAGCGCACATCATGCGCTCGACGCAAGATATTGATATCATTCGATCTCGAGCCGCCAGCCTGCTGAATGGACTGGCGACGATCTCGTCATCAACGAGCCACGACGAGCCTGCCGAAAGCTCTCATTTATCGCCAGCCATGAGTCTTTCTGAATTGCTGGCCCGGGCGATTGTCGAGTTGCAACAGCAGGCTGGGTGTGCAGTTAAGTTTGCCAGAATTGCAGAGATGAAGACTCCGGGGGTCTGCAAGATCGCCGTCCAGTATTGCGAAGAACCTGTCGGCCGAATGGCTTTGGCAGCGGCCGCTGAACTGGTAAAGGCAGCAATTTCAGGCCAACATTTCGATGTCGCGACTCAAGTCAACGAGATTCGCAGCCTCGATCAGCAGATTCGATTGGGCCCCAGTACTGGGTCGATCGTCCGTGCAGCCACCACACGCGGCATCCCGGCGCGCCGTCTAAATGATCGCAGTTTGGTTCAACTTGGATACGGTTGTAAACAACATCGAATTCTCGCCGCCGAGACCGACAAAACTTCTGCTGTTGCAGAATCAATCGTTCAAGACAAAGAGCTTACTAAACAGTTGCTTGACGCCGTGGGTGTTCCTGTCCCTAAAGGACGACCCGTGACGAGCGCCGAGGACGCTTGGTCTGCGGCGCTGGACATCGGTGTTCCTGTCGTCATCAAACCTCAGGACGGAAACCAGGGTCGTGGTGTTGCTTGCAACCTCAACACGCGCGAACAGGTCCTAGCTGCTTATTCAGCAGCGACCGAAGAGGGAAACGAAATCATTTGCGAGAAATTCGCTCATGGGGCGGACTATCGCCTGCTGGTGATCGGGTACAAACTTGTCGCGGCAGCACGACGTGAACCACCGCAAGTCACAGGTGACGGGCGACACACTATCACACAGTTGGTTGAAGAAGCGAATAAAGATCCAAGGCGTGGCGAAGACCATGCGACGTCACTCAGCAAATTCCGTCTTGACGAAATTGCCAAGGGCGTATTGGCCGAACAGGGGCTGACAATTGATTCGATCCCTGCAGCGGGGCAGATGGTTCTGATTCGACGAAATGCGAATCTGAGTACCGGTGGCTCGGCAACAGACGTCACCGATCTGGTTCATCCTGAAGTCGCAGCACGAGTGATTGATGGTGTCCGCATGGTCGGCCTTGATATTGCCGGAGTCGATGTTGTCTGCCAGGACATCAGTCGACCTCTGGAGCAACAGGGCGGGATTATCGTCGAAATCAATGCCGCACCGGGACTGCGGATGCACCTCGAACCATCCTCGGGCAAGGGGCGTCCGGTCGGTGAAGCAATCGTCGACACCATGTTCGGTGAAGGTGACGATGGCCGGATTCCGATCGTCGCGCTTTCAGGTACCAACGGAAAAACGACGACGACCAGGTTGATCAGCCACATCTTGCGATGCACAGGCAAACGGGTCGGAATGACATGCACAGACGGCGTTTACTTGAACGACCGACGCTTGGATACAGGTGATTGCAGCGGCCCTAAAAGTGCAAGAACGATTCTTGCAAACCCTGCTGTCGAAGCCGCCGTACTGGAGACTGCACGCGGTGGAATCCTGCGTGAAGGACTTGGCTTTGACCTGTGCAATACCGCCGTCGTGACAAATATTGCTGATGGGGACCATCTGGGGATAAACGGAATCGATACTGCAGAACAACTGGCGAGAGTCAAACGAGTGATTGTTGAATCAGTCGCTTCGACAGGCTATGCCGTACTGAATGCTGACGATCCACTCACTGCCAGCATGGCCGAATATTGCCCCGGCAAAGTCTTGTTTTTCGCGAAATCACCTGAAAACCCCTTGATCGCCGCTCATCGAGCAAAAGGGGCAAAAGTTATCTACGTTCATAACAACTGTATTATGGCGGCGGAAGGTTCCTGGGAAGCCCGAATTGCGCTGCTTGACTCAGTTCCCCTGACTTTTGGCGGGCTGATCGGTTTCCAGGTGGAAAACGCAATGGCCGCTGCGGCAGCGGCGTGGACACTTGGCGTCCCCTTCGAAATGATCCGGCACGCGTTGGAAACTTTTGTGAATGATACTCAGAAGGTTCCTGCTCGATTCAACGTGATTCAATTCCGTGGCTCAACAATCGTCATTGACTACGGACACAACGCTGCGGCCATTACAGCGTTGTGTGACGCATTTGAAAAAATGCCACACGAACGACGACTGATTGTTTATACAGCTGCTGGCGATCGTCGTGACGAAGACATTATTCGCCAGGGCGAGCTCATCGCGAATGCGTTTGATGTGATGTTTCTCTATGAAGACGCTTGTACCCGGGGTCGTCAGGACGGTGAGATCTGCCGACTGATGCGTGAAGGATTTCAGAAAGGGAACCGGCTACTTTCGGACAACATTGTTGAAACTCGCGGTGAAATGAAGGCGATCGAAATGACGTTGCGTCGAATGCAACCCGGCGATCTCGTCCTGATTCAAGCCGATCAGGTCGAGGAAGCGATTGTTTTCGTCCAACAGTTGCTACCAAAGTTGGCGGCAGAGCAAAAAGCTGTTTCTCGATAATCCCTGGTTCGGATCATCGGGAATTCGGGATCGCGATTGATCGCGGTGTTGTTGCATGTTAGTCTCTGCGGGGAGATCGTGCCCTTTTTTAAGGACGCGATATTGAGCGTCTTTCCATCTCGTCGGAGATACCCGTGACTGCGGCATTCCTTAAAGTCATTAAAGGAAGTTCAGCAGGCCAGGTCCTTGCGCTGTCCGGCGAGACTGTTATTTTGGGGCGCCATCCGTCCAGCCAGATTGTCCTCGACAACGCCTCGGTCAGTCGCCAGCATGCTCAAATCATTGAAGAACACGGTGTTTTTCTGGTTGAAGATTTGCGTAGCCGCAATGGAACCCAGGTGAATCGGCAACCGATTCGCGGCAAGACCGAGTTACGCGATGGCGACGAGATCAAAGTCTGCGATTACGCATTCACATTCATGCGAAAAGTAACGGGACCAGCGACTCCTGTTTCTCAAAGATCAAGCAGAATCGTCCTCGAGGATGGCTATGAGACTCTGGATGATGACGCCGAGTCGGAACCCGAGATCGAAGAATCTGAAAAATCTGTCGAGAATTCATCCGTCCTCACGTCGATTTCAGCGGGATCATCAGCACAAGGGCTGAGGCTGAACGTTCGACCCGAGGCGAAGCTGCGAGCCATTCTTGAAATCAGCCTGGCTTTGGGCAAGGTCGTCGCTCTCTCGGACATGTTGCCTGTGATTTTGAAATCTCTTTTCAAGATTTTCCCACAAGCGGATTCCGGGTTTCTCTTGTTGAAAGAGAGTAAAACCGGAAAACTCCGCCTTCGCTGTTCGCACTCGCGCCGCAGCGAAACGGACGACGTCCCGATCAGCCAGACGGTTGTTCAACAGGCGATGGAAAGCGGCAAGGCGATCCTGAGCGCTGACGTTTGTGGGGACAGGCGTTTTCAGCACAGCGAAAGCCTCATTGATATGCAGCTGCGTTCGCTGATGTGTACACCCCTGATGGATACCAGCGGAACTGCGATGGGCGTCTTGCAGGTGAGCACTTTCGACGTAACGCAGCCATTCAATTCCGATGATCTTGACGTGCTGGTGAGCGTAGGAGCTCAAGCCGGCTTGGCGGTTGAAAATGGTGCGATGCATGAAACGTTGATCAAACAACGTGAGTTTGATCGAGAAATGCAAATCGCGGCTCAGGTCCAATTGAGCTTTCTACCCAGTGCACCTCCTAAAATGCCAGGTTACGAGTTCGCGGACCATTACGCCGCGGCTCAAAGCATTGGAGGTGATTATTTCGACTTTATTCACCTGCCAGATGGACGAATCGCACTCATTATTGGTGATGTCGCTGGAAAGGGGATCCCTGCCGCTCTGCTTATGGCCCGGTTACATGCTTCGATCCGGTATCACCTTTTTAATGCACTCAGTGCAAATGGGGCGTTAAACAGCCTGAACTTCGAAATGGCAAGCAGTGAAATGGGGTATCGATTTATCACCCTGTCAATTGCGATCCTCGATCCGTCTCGGCATGAAATTCAATTGGCCAGTGCCGGACACTTGCCTCCGATAGTCCGTCGCGGGAATGAAGCCGAATTGATTGGCCACCGCCAGTCCGGTTTACCACTGGGGGTGATGGCAGATCAAAAGTATGAATCCCTTGCGATACAGCTTGCTCCAGGCAACTCCATCATCTTTTACACGGATGGTGTCACGGAAGCGATGAATTCTCGATCCGAGCTTTTTGCAAAAGAGCGAGTCCGCAAAGTGATTGAAGACGGCCCGGAATCGGTGGTTGAACTGATTCCCTCGCTGATCGATGCAATCGATTCATTCAGTGAAAATCTGCCTCAACGTGATGATATTTGCGTGATCGCCGTGCGGCGGACTGGCGAGTGAGACATCACTCAAGATCCCAGCAATCCTAAGTACCATTCTCTTGTGACAACGTTTGCCCCGCGTTGAAGGGCATCCACCGCCAATAACGCATCAAATGATTGACATCTATTTCCGAGCCACAGTATAACGCTGTATGATACAGAGGCTTCAGCCGATGTATTCGTATGTCGAACTGCTGACAAAACTTTCCGTAGTTGAGATCGTGTTTTTCGTCCGAACGAATTGGGAGCTGAGCGTATGTTTGTAATCCCCGGCCAATACGGTAAAGACAACTGCGATGGCTATAGTCGTCGGGAATTGCTTCGCGTTGGCGGCACCTCGTTATTGGGATTATCTCTACCAGCCCTTTTGCAAAGCGATAAAGCACGAGCGGCGGATGATGCCCGCTATGGGGGTGTCGGGTTCGGCAAAGCGAAACACGTGATTCTTGTCTATCTACAAGGTGGACCTAGTCATTTAGATCTTTGGGATCCGAAGACGGACGTTCCGGATAACGTCAAAAGTGTCTTTAAGCCGATTGCCACTAAGCTTCCCGGTATACAGTTTACCGAGCTGATGCCCAAGCTGGCCCAAGAACTCGACAAAACCACACTGCTGCGCGCCGTCAGTTATACGCCGAATGGATTGTTCAATCACACTGCGGCAATTTATCAAATGATGACGGGGTATACGGCAGACAAGGTAAGCCCTTCGGGCCAGCTTGAACCACCAAGCCCGAAGGACTTTCCCAACTGGGGTTGTCACGTGATCAAGGCCCGTCCGCCAGAAGTGCCGATGCTTCCTTACGTCATGATGCCTCGGCCACTTCAGGAGAGTGGCGTTATCGGTAAAGGAGGAAACGCCGGATTCATGGGTCGTGCGTTCGATCCATATACGCTGTACCCTGTCGGCGACGACATGGACATGACCAAGATGGAACGAATTCGTGTCGACGATCTGCAGTTACGGCCTGAGGTTCCACAAGACCGGCTTGCTCGCCGCGCCAGCTTGCGCGACACCGTGAACGCAAGTCTAAATGATCTGGATAAGGCCGTCAGCAAGTACGCTCTGGACGAATACTATGGCAAGGCCCTTTCACTGGTCTTGTCTGGACAGGCACGTGAGGCGTTCAACCTCAACGCCGAATCAAAAGAGCTGCGTGAGAAGTACGGTAACAATACGTTCGGTCAAAGCTGTCTTCTCGCCCGCAGACTCATTGAAGCGGGAACCCGAGTCGTCCAGGTGAACTGGCCAAAAGTCGCGAATTCGGACAATCACTCATTCGACGTCCATGCGGGACTGTCCGCCCGAATGAAGAACCAGTCGGCTCCGATGCTCGATGCTGGACTGTCGGGTTTGATCTCAGACTTGGACGACCGGGGAATGCTGAAAGACACCCTGGTTTTAGCGATCGGCGAATTCGGTCGCAGTCCAAAACGTGGTGTCAGCACATCTGGCAATGGTAATACTGATGATGGGCGCGATCACTGGCCTTATTGTTACACCGGGATCATGGCCGGTGCAGGAGTGAAGCGAGGCTTCGTCTGGGGCAAGTCTGATCAGACAGCATCAGCCCCTGTCGAAAACCCAGTCCATCCGATTGAACTGTTAGCCACGATCTACCACAGCGTTGGAATGAATCCTCGTCGCATGGTTTACAACCATCTCAATCAGCCACGCGAAATGGTCAGTGCTGATGCCGTGACAGGAATTCTGTCTTAACGCGGATGAAGTCATCTCTGCTGTCTGGCCCCTGGTACTCCCGGTAGTCAGCTGAAGAAATCGCTTTTGTAAAACATGATCGAGACCGCATCACCGAATCCTCTGGTGAATGCGGTCTTTGTCATTGGGTTGCGTGGACTTTAAAAAGGGACCAATCGTGACACCGATTGATCAGCTCATCCAAACGCTATTAGACTACGTCAAAGATCACGCGGTAAAGCTCATCACAGGCCTTGTCCTGATGGCCGTCGGCTGGTACCTGGGAAATCGTCGAGCATCTGCCGACTGGAAAAAACAAGAATTCCTTGACCGTTTAAACGTGTCTCTTAATTCCATTGACGACGGGATAATCAAGATTCGTACTCTCAGCGAAAAGCGGTGCGAAGAAGTATTTCTTAATTCTGCTGCAGCGGAAACGGTAAAAAAAGTCGCTCGGAAAACAATTGCCGCCAACCCGATACTTCCCATTCAGATCAATGAAAACTGGTATTATCTCAATGCCGTATTGAATGACGTGTCCGAACAATTCGCCGACGGCTTTCTCAAACGGGACATGGGAGGCAATGTAACGTCTGCCACCTATTTAATTGTTCTGACATGCGAAGCCGATGGAGAAATGAAGACTCGCAAGATCCGTGCAATGGTGATCCAGAAACGGTTACTCGGCAATTTGCCGACCGAAATGCCAATTCTTCAGTCGCCGCACCATATCACTCGCTGGAAAACTCTACAGTTCCTGGCGGCTGAGTACTCACGAGATCCCGGCCGATTCCTGGAAGTTGAACTCGCTGTTTCTTGAATTGTGTCCTTTCAAGTGTCACCGGCACTCATGGATGACACGAAGTCTTGGTCGTCATTGCGAGCTTCATACCGAGAAATATGCAGCTTCACCCAAAGCCTATCGATTGACGCCGATGTAGAAAGCAAATATCTGCTGGATATCTGTTGGATCTTTTAACACAGGTGCGGCCAGGTCCAGTGCGATTGGTACGGGGCCCATCGCTGGAATCGTGATTCGCAAACCGGCACCGACCGACAATCGAAAGTTACTCAATGAGACCTGATCGTTGATCGTACCAAAATCCGAGAACCCGACGACCTTAACCATCTCGTTGGCCATGACCGGAAGCATGTATTCGACGCCGCCGAGGACCATGAAATTACCCCCGGTCAATACATTCCCTTGCGTCGGACTGACGCCACGGAACGCGAATCCGCGGAAAGTTTGAAACCCCCCAGCGTAGAACTTCTCGAAGATCGGCGTGTCGCTGCCCGACCAGCTTGCCTGACCGCGCAGCAATAATGTGTGTTTTCCCTGACCATCGATTCGTTGATAGGTCGTGAAGTATTGGCGTGCTTCCGCTTCAAATCGAGGGTAGTTGTATTGGCCAAACGCTTGTTCATACCCCAAATCAATGTAGTGCCCGGTCGATGACCCGAAGGCAGCGTCACGGGTATCGTGGATGACCGAGGCGCGAACTGTCGAAAGCAGGTTATAGCCGACTGATTCCTTCAGGATTGATGGTGTTGGCACAGACGGGTTGTAGACGTCAACATCTTCCAACCGCAGCGCAAGGGCTGATGACCACCGTTGCGTCAATTGCTTTCCCAAACGGATTCGCCCACCAACACGGTTTTCATACCAGTTCCGATAATACCGGGTGAAGTAAAAACCGCTCACACCAAGATTGAAATTCGAATCCAGGAAGTAAGGATCCTGCCAGTCAACCAGGTAGCGACTGACTTGCGTTCCCGGCATTGCTTCGACTTTAAACTTCTGTCCGCCACCTCGAAATGCCGTCCCATTAATGATATCCGAGAAACTTTTCGGAGGTCTCAAAATGTCGAAATTCTGCTCGCTTAGAACAATGTTACCCACAACTCCCGCATCGCTGTTCACACCGACACCGAACATCAGTCGGCCTGTACGGGCTTCTGACACGTACGCATCAAGATCGATGAACTCTGGCGGCGGCATACGAGTCCAGTCGCCAGGATCGGGGTTTCGAATCGCATTTCCAAAGGGATCACCCTGGGGACTGTTATCAAAACCGAAATTCGCAGGCGGTTGCAGGGGATCGCGACTTTGGGCACGAAAAATTGGTGTGATCGGTGAAAGTGCCGGGTCCACAACCCTCGTCGGTTGCTTTTCTGGAATCGAAATCGGTGGTGCGATCTGGTCGAAATGTGATGCCACCGTGACGAAGGGGTCACGACTTTCTTCACGCGAATCCTTCGTTCCGACCCAACTTTGTAATCCAAACATCCCTGCAGGCTGAGTCCCTTGAGAAAACGGAGACAGGATCGGCTTGGCCGTCGACGTCGGTTTCTTGGGTGCCAATGACGAATCGCGAGGTGTCGAACGTTTCTGTCCGTCATAAGATTGACTGCGAACGACGTCGTCGTAATCGCGCTTATCAACCCAGCTATCGCCTTGGACTCTGTTTGTTTCAATGCGAACTCCGCCATCCTCTTTGGTTTCGAAGTTCTGAGACCCTTCAAGACGGCGTTTTGTCAACTGAATTTTCTTAGGATCGGCCAGATCGCCAGGCTGGATCGTTGCAATGTTACGGACGATATTTGTCCTCGTATGCGGATGATCGCCAAGGATGTGAACGTTGATACTTCTAACGCGGTAGACCTTGTCCTCTTCAATCTTGTAAACAATGTCGACAATTCCTTCCTCTTCCGTCCACCGAGGCACGGCATCGACGCGGCAGAAAAGGCGACCCTGTTCGCCATACTTGGTTTTGATCGCATCGACATCTTTATTGATATCGCGTGTGTTGTATGGAATTCCTTCGGCAACCTTCATCATCCCTCGAATTTCTTCTGCGGAAAGAATGTTGTTGCCATCAACTTCGATATTACGAATCTTGTAACGAATCCCTTCGTCGACGTCGTAATGAATCTCAACCTTCGATTTGTCTTCAGAGAACTTCAATGAATGTTTGATGTCGACGTCGAAATAGCCAAGGCTGTGGTAATACTGCTTCACCCCTTCGATGTCGTCTTTAATCGTTGAGGGATCGTACTTGCCACCAAAATAGGGGATAATCCGAACTTTTGTCCGTGTCTTCGTGGCAAGAACTCCGTCGTAAAAGTCCTTGTTTCCGTCGAATTTGACCGAGGAAACGTGAACCTTGGGACCTTCGCTGATCAAAAAGACAACTTCACGATCTTCACGTTCGTTTCCCTTTTCAAGCTCGACCGTGGCAAATGCAAAGCCTTTGTCGTGATAGTACTCTTCAATACGACGTGCACACTCACGGTTTGAGCTGACGTCGAACGGACTACCCGGCTTAAGCTGGGTCATTGCATCGAAGACCTTTTGCTTGACCTTCTTCAAGCCCTTGTATTCGACGCGCCGAACGATCGGACGTTCCAGTACGCGAAAGACGAGAACAACACCTTCATCCGTTCGGCGAAGCGTCGGCTCGACAGTAGCAAACCAGCGAGTTCGCACGAGCGCATCGACATCGTCCTTGATCTGCTTCTGCGTCACAGGCCGACCAGGACGAGTCTTGATGTGCTTGGCAATTTCGGGATCAGGGATTGTGGAATTCCCTTCGATGATCACGTCGCTCAACGCTTCATCGAGGTGAAACGGGCTTTCGGGCTTTCCGTCCGGTTCCTCGAAAGCAGAAACCTGTCGAATTTTTGACGGCTTCTGAGTCGCGGGTAACGTAATAGCCGACCGATCCTTTCGACTTGCCGCACTGTCGCTTATCCGTTTCGGCGTCGGCAGGTCGGGTGGCGATTCAGAATCTGAATCAGGGACACTCAAACCACTCCGCTTGGGAGGCTGAGCGTCCGCAGGTCTAACAAGAACAACATTTCCAATCAAGAGTGACATTATCAGCGTGAAAACCCAGCCACAGACCGGGGCCGTTAACTCTCGCTGGGATCGGCCGTGATTGTCATTTCGGCCTGTGAAAATCGATACTATCCGCGGAATTTCTTTCGAGACCTTCGGCGTGCACCTTAAAAATGCCATCATCGACCGCGCAGCGTTTACGCCTGTTCGCAGCCAAGTGACATTGGAGGTTTTACGACCGGGGTGCTGGATCATACGATCTGTTCTCACGGGCACGAGCACGAGGCATTGCACCGAATTTCGAGCACGGAAATGACAACTTTTGACATGAATTTTGCGAAAGGAAGCAGGGTTTTACGGATCATCGAATCACCGGCGAATCCTGCGCGGGGGGACAATTAGCCGAAATTTTAAATCAAGACAAGACGAATCGGAGTCAGAAACGGTAAAACAATTCCCTTCAGAATCAGGCAACCGATTCAAGAATCGAAATTCGATGACAATCCAGAAAGTCTTAAAACGTTGTTCTTAAAAGATCTGCAGATGTACGGCCCCGAAAACACCGGGGCAATCAAACTTATCAACCGACACGAGGCCGAAGCCTATTGCCGGAAACTCGCAACATCGCACTACGAGAATTTCCCACTGGTTTCGTGGCTGCTTCCCAAAGGTCTTCATCAACACTTTTATAACGTTTACGCGTATTGCCGCTGGGCCGATGATCTCGGTGACGAAATCGGCGATACCGCGAAATCACTCGAACTTCTAAGCTGGTGGCGCAGTGAGTTGAAGGCCTGCTACGCCGGCGAATTACGGCATCCAGTCTTCATTGCACTGAAACCGACGATCGACGAATTCACAATTCCACAGGATCCGTTTCTGGATCTCCTCTCAGCCTTCGAGCAGGACCAGACCGTCTGCGAATACAAAACCTTTGACCAGTTACGCGACTACTGCCGACGCAGCGCCGATCCCGTCGGCCGCCTGGTACTTCATTTTTGTCGCGAACATACCGACGAGAACCTTGTCTGGTCCGATTCAATTTGTACCGGATTACAATTGGCGAATTTCTGGCAGGATGTGGCTCGCGACTTTAAGATCGGTCGAATCTATCTCCCACAAGAAGATTACGAACGATTTGGCTACCAGCGCGAGGATTTCAATTCTCATCTCATCAACCCAGCGTTTCTCGAATTAATGAAATTCGAAGTCGACCGGGCACGTCAGTTTCTGGTCGACGGCCTGCCGCTGATCGAACACCTGCCCGGCCGATTACAAGTCGACATCGATCTCTTCGCCCACGGCGGCCTCCGCATCCTGGAACGCATTGAATCGATCGGTTACCGAGTCTGGGAAAATCGCCCCAAGGTCACAAAATTCGATGCGATCGGACTGCTAACTGGCGCTCTCTGGCGAAAAATATTCCGACGCACTAATCCCAAATCCACGGCCTCCAATTAATTTCAACGCAATTGACATCGCAAGAATGCATATAAATTCGATCGAAGTGGATCGGAATTTATTTTTTCTAATCGTCGCCTAATGCTATGCAAAACCTGCGGTGGGTTTGCAAATTGGTTTGTTGTAGGCAGAATTGGGGCCGACAATTCCCGTGAACCTTTTTTGCCAACTTACCAATCCCCTCGCCCGTGCTGCGGATGGGGAGCCCGTGCGATAATTCCCTATGCCCTCATTGACCGAGTCGTACAAATACTGCCATGAGCTGACCCAGCGGACTGCGCATAACTTTCGATTTTCGTTTCTGACTCTTCCACCCGATAAACGTCGCGCCATGGATGCGCTTTATGCGTTTAACCGCATCACGGACGATTTGGGCGACGAAGAAGATGTCGCAGTCGAGCTGAGACGAACTCGGTTGGCCGCCTGGCGTGCGTCACTTCGGTTTGTGTTGAATATTCGAGCAGGTCACGATCGGCATTTGGCAACAGGAATGACTGAATCTGCGTTGTCGGACGGACCGAAGCCCATCCTACGAATCCATAACGCTGAGAATCACGGAGCGCCAGGGACAGATGTTATCGGGACCTTTTCAGATCACCCGGCTCATGCGGCAATTGCTGATATGGTGGCTCAGTACAAGATCCCTCACGAATATCTCTTCGCTGTCATCGATGGCGTGGAAATGGACCTGTACCCGACCGAGGTTGCCAAGTTCGACGATCTTCAGCGTTACTGCTACCACGTCGCAGGCGCCGTGGGTTTATGTTGTATTCATATCTGGGGCTTCCACGATGAAAGGGCGATCCCTCTGGCGAGTGATTGTGGCCTGGCATTGCAGCTGACAAATATCCTGCGAGACATCGGCGAAGACGCAGATGTCGGCAGAACCTATCTGCCTCGAGAGGATCTGGATCGGTTCGCCTATTCACCCGACGATCTTCGCAACCGTGTGGTGAATGATCAGTTTTTCAGCTTAATGCGATTCCAGACTGAGCGTGCGAAATCGTATTACGCAAAGGCAGAGCAATTGTTTGCCTATCTGGAACCGCCAGGGAAACCGATCCTGAGAGCGATGATCGACATCTATGGAGGTTTGCTGCGCGAGATCGAACGCCGAAACTTCGATGTCTACTCAAAACGTGTGTCGCTGCCGAAATGGAAAAAGTTGTGGTACGCCACTCGAGCTATGATCTATTCGAGGTGACAGATTCAAGAGAAGAATTTGGAACACTAATCAGCACTAATTTTCGCTAATTAGAAAAAGCTATCGCATGCTCTCGGTTAAAAGCGTCTCGAAGAGAAGCGAGCCAGCCGGCCTGATGGCAAAATCCGAGGCGTCATCGCCTATTTCGCCATTACGATTCTCTTATTTCATTGACCTCAATTAATGCCCCGTGACGGTTGCAGAGACCAGCCGAATGTCGATCCGACGGCGCCGATGGCTGCGGGTTAAACGAAGAATATGTATTCGTTACTTTCTTATTATTGCAGATTAGCCAAGATTAGCATTCCCACCTCTTCGTTTTTTCTTCTTCGTTTTTCTCGTGAATTTAACTGCGAACAAGTCGTTTTAAGACTTCGACACCGCGTTCCAGTGTTGCGTTCTCGGCTGCGAAGCTGACGCGGAAGTGCGTGTCCTTTTGGCTGAATACTTCGCCGGGAATAACCAGCAGCCCGCTATCGATCGCTCGCCTGGTAAATTCGGTCCCAGTGCCACGAGGTGATTTGATGAACAAATAGAACGCTCCACCACTTCCACGAATTTCGTAGTCATTCCCTAGTTCATTCAACAGAAATTGACGTTTCTTGGCGTAATCAGCCACTCGATCGCTCACATCGCAGTCCATGGCAGCCAGCCCCGCCCATTGCACGGGTTGTGGCGCACAGACAAAGGTAAACTGCTGCAGCTTGATCATCTGCTGGATGATATGTGCCGGCCCGTGAGCGAACCCCAACCTTAATCCGGTCATCGAGTGGGACTTACTGAACCCGTCAATCACGACCGTCTGGTCATTCCATCTGGCGGGGCTGACGAATTGACGTTCGTAACTGAAAACACGATAGATTTCATCACTGATCAGACAGACGTTTTTCTCTGCCGCAAGTTCGGCGAGTCCTTTCATTTCCTCTTCGGTCGCAACATATCCCGTCGGATTACATGGGCTGTTGCAGAGGATGGCTTTTGTTTTTGGTGTGATGGCATCGCGGACTTTATTGAGGTCGATACGAAAATCAGGGTAGGTATCAATCTGTCGGCAAGTCCCTCCCGCCAGCGTGACCAGATGCTTATACATGACAAACCACGGATCAAAGGCCACGACCTCGTCGCCCGGGTTCACCAGGACAGACAAAGCAAGCAGCAACCCACCGCTGGTTCCACTCGTGATAAACGTCTGCCGGTCAGGGTGGCCGAGTTCTGCCGTCACGCGCGACTGCAGCGCATCACGAAGTGGCGGAATCCCCTGTGTGACCGTATAGACATTTTTACCCGCTTCGACGGCCGAAATCAGCGCCTGTTTGACACTCGTCGGAGTATCGAAGTGGGGTTGCCCGATACTCAGATTTATCGGGTTCTTCATAGTCGCCGCGAGGTCGAACACCTTGCGGATTCCAGAGGCATCGATCTGATGCATCCGGTCGGCAATCCAGGATTCTGACATAATTTCAATTTCAGTTTTCGGAACACTGTGTTCAACTCGACCTTTTGCGGAAAGCCGAAAAGGCCTAGCAGGATAACCGATGCAGGCGGCGTTGCCGAGTGAATTCGGGGTATGAAAAGAAAAAGCCACGGCATTGAAGATGACTCCAATACCGTGGCGCTCTAGTCTGGTACCGATTTTAAGAATTTTTCACGGCGATGCCCGAGACCACGCCAGAATGAGGAAATCCCCTTGCTGGCACGTCGAGTCATTTACTGTTGTTCAACCCGTGTTCAACCCGTTCCCAGACCGCGGTCATAGGCTTCAAGATCTCGCATGTAAACCGCGAGCGTCGACTGAAGCGTTTCGCGATTAATCTTCCATTGGGGAGACTCATCGGTATATCGATGACAGTGTTCGACGAGTAACCGATGTATGAACTTGAACAGATGGCGAGGAACACGCAGACGGGCCAGCGTACCGACAAGCTCCGATTCACTGATCGAATCGTCAAACCAGTTCTTGATCGAAACAGACTTATCCGATTCCTTTGAGCACGCTCGAGCCCGGTCATTGGCCAGATCAAACAGCGATTCCCCGGTCCATTCCAGCGTCCGAATCAGATTCTGTTTGTCGAGTCGTGATTTTTCGTAAAACTCTTTGTCTTCTCGCGTCAGGTAGAAACTGACTTCGACAGGCAGCAACAGCTTAAAGCCAATTCCTGCATGTTTCAGAAACTTGTTATCAAACATAGACCACAACAAGGCTTTCATCCGCTCAGGCGAGCCGTTGATCAGATGCGGTTCGTCAACGCGGTCAACCAGAACAGTGATCGAGTCGAAACCAAGTGATTCAAGGATATTCTGCAGCTTTGTCAGCAGTTCATAACGATCATCACTTCTTTCGCGAGCAGGAATCGGCTGACCAAGGAGATCCTTGGGATCAAAGTTCGAAAGAATCGAACGCAGTTGATTCACCGGTCGATCGAGTACTCGAATCTGTCGAGAGACCTTCCATGCCAACAGCGCCATTTTCGATTGATGCCACAACCAAGGAGCCCAACCTGCCAGCAGGACGAGCCATGGCCAGAAGCGCCCGAGTTGCGGCAATTTGTCGAGATAGGCGAGAAGGCCGAACAGCACAGCCGTCGTCGTGACCCCGATCGAGAAATCACAATAACTTCGCCAGTTGGAGAGACCTAATTTGCGGCGGAGACTGACCCAGCGATGCTGCTGGGCATTGTCACTGCTATGGTCGTAGAACGAGGCGAGAAGCAACAGGTCTCGCTTGTTCGTCGCGTTCAGGCTCGGAACCTTTTCCGTCGCGACTTGAAATGGGCCGACATCGCCATTGCTTTTCCCCGCAATAATGTCGTCGACCAGATTTGTTGTGGCCAACGAAAGGATACAATCAATGTGGTCCCATAACCGCCATTTCGAAAGGGTCTTTTCAGGCCGGGCGCCGGTCCAGCCAACCTTCTCGTTAAACGAATCGAGGAAGGGATTGAAGTCGTCGTAATCGACGATAAAGACGCGATGATCAGGATGTTCTTTGTTATATTTGGAGGTCGATTCGACAATCTGCAGCCTTAGTGCGGTTTTACCACTTCCCTTTTCCCCAAAAACGACGGCGGTCGAAGGCGTTGCGGGGTCACCGTAGATCTTTTCCCATGCCGGATGGAATGTGCCATCGGCACCGAGCTTTTGAAAAAGAGGATCGGTCTGGGCATCTTCCTGACTGAACGGGTTCTGCGTAAGGCCGTGGTGTTCGAGAAAAAGTTGGACTTTCATCGGTTCTTCCGTGGCAAATCCCGGATTCGCCGCATGTGATCGGGCGAATCGGAACATGAGGGTGAAATTGTCAAAATCCTTTAGTCGCGGACTGCCAGATGCGATCGAAATCTCACCGACCACCTCCGCGGCACAACGGAAGGCAAACTGCGACACTGAAGACTCTAAGCGCGAAACATCGCGTCGTCCACCCAGTCTACCGAGATTCGATGTTTACGAATTTTTTGTGAAGCCTTCAGGTACGGTTTCGTACCTATGCTTGCCCGTCGGCAGCCAAGTAGTGCTCTTCGATTTTGGTTAAGAAAACAATGAAAACACAGCATCGAAAAAGTCTCCGATACAGTGGCAGGAACTGCAAACCAAGGTTAGTTCCTTTGCTTCGCCGATGTGAACATCTAGAATACCGGACGAAAAGTTCGTACTCGACCGACTGTCAGTACGCGATTGCAACTTGTTCGAACCCACGCCTTCTTCAGGAGAGTATCATGGCTTTTGTTCTGCCACCGCTTCCGTACCCTACCAACGCATTGGAACCGTTTATCGATGCGAAGACGATGGAGATTCATCACGGAAAGCACCACCAAGCCTACATCAATAACGCCAACGCAAAGCTCGAGGGACATCCAGCTCTCACGAGCAAATCTGCCGAAGAGATCATCAGCAATCTGGCCGCGGTTCCTGAAGACATCCGCACGGTGATTCGCAATAATGCCGGGGGGCATGCGAATCATTCGCTGTTCTGGACTATTCTTGCCCCACATACAGGCGCTGAGCCAACGGGTGAACTGGCCGCTGCAATTAACAGCACATTCGGATCATTCGCAACGTTTAAAGAGAAATTTGCGGCCGCCGCAACAACGCGATTTGGCAGCGGATGGGCTTGGTTGTCGTCCGACAAAGGCAAACTGCTAATCGAGAGCACGCCAAACCAGGACAGCCCGTTGATGGAAGGACGAACTCCATTGCTCGGACTCGACGTTTGGGAACATGCGTACTACCTCCACTATCAGAACCGCCGACCTGATTACATTGCGGCGTTCTGGAACATTGTAAACTGGCCAGAAGTCGCTCGCCGTTACGCCGAAGCGAAGAAATAAGTGATCGGAAACTGACGGAATTGAAAACTGGCACGCTTGGTCCTTGTCGACCAAGCGTGCTGTTTTGTGTATTTCACTTCCGGAGCCGTCCACAGGAACTTAGAATCTGACATCCGTTGAAACGAAATTTGGAGTCACTTCGACGGATGTTCGTAAAAGGACTCTGCAAAGGCAGGATGCGACATGCAACAAATGCGAATTGACCGATGGTCTGTGATCGTCTTGATTGCCAGCTTGGCATTGATGGCCGCTGAAGAACGAAGAATCGACGCTCAGGATTTGAATCCAGGCACAAAACCCAAATCGCCTGCAAATCGTCTGGCGAAAGAAAGCAGTCCTTACCTGCTATTGCATGCTCACAATCCAGTCGACTGGTATCCTTGGGGGCCTGAGGCTTTTGAAAAAGCAAAAAAAGAAGGAAAGCTGATCTTTCTTTCGGTCGGATACAGCAGTTGCTACTGGTGTCACGTCATGGAGCGAAATGTCTTCACGAACGAGACGATCGCTAAAACACTGAACGAAAACTTTGTCTGTATCAAAGTTGATCGCGAAGAGCGACCAGATATCGACGACATCTACATGACGGCCCTTCAGGTCTACTACCAAATGATCGGATCACCGTCGAATGGTGGCTGGCCGCTTTCAATTTTTATGACTCCCGAAGGTAAGCCGGTCGCTGGCGGAACCTATTTCCCCCCCGAAGACACCAACGGGAGTCAGGGATTCTCATCTGTCCTAGATAAACTGATGGACTTGTGGAAAAACAAGCACGACCAGATGGAAGGAAATGCAGACATCCTCGCCAAGGAAACGCGTCGACTGATGCGGCCCAAGGTTTCATTGAAACAGGTACCGGTCGATGAGAAACTGGTGGAAACAGCGTTCCTCGCCATCAGTTCAAGTTTCGATCCTGAATTTGGCGGGATTGATTTTAGTCCCAAAAGACCTGAAGGACCAAAGTTTCCAACTCCTACCAAACTGACCTTTATTCAACACTCGCTTCAACTCACGCCCAATGCTGAAATTGCACAGCAATTGGATTTAACGTTGATGCAGATCGCCTGCGGGGGGATTCGAGACCATGTCGGAGGTGGTTTCCATCGCTATTCTGTCGACCGCCGCTGGGATGTCCCTCATTTTGAGAAGATGCTCTACGACCAGGCACAACTTGCAGACGTCTACGTCGAAGCCTATCGCATGACTTCTCAAACGCCAAACAAACCAATGTTGCTCTATAAACAAGTTGCCGAAGAGCTTTTTCAATTTGTTGCACGAGAAATGACATCACCCAATGGCGGCTTTTATTCAGCGCTCGATGCTGAAACGGATGGAATCGAAGGGGAGTATTTCGTCTGGGACGCGACCGAAATTGATAAAGTCTTAGGAACAGCCGCAAAAAGTTTCAAGGAGGCATATCGAATCAAGGACTTATCAGACTTTGAACACGGCAATGTCCTCAGACTTTCACCGAAACGACTACCTAAGCCGATCGCCTCTGACAAGTTGCCAGGCGTTAAAAGGCACGGCGATTCTGCTGAGACACTCGTAGGCTCGGAATTTGACGAATTCTCGATTTCCCGTGAAAAACTTCTCGAAGTTCGTAACAAACGAAAAAGACCTTTACGCGATGAGAAGATTTTAACCTGCTGGAATGGGTTAATGATCAGTGCCTACGCCCGCGCTGCAGCTCCACTTCAGCATCCGGAATATATCGCTATCGCCGAAAAAGCGGCCAACTTTTTGCTGTCGAATTTGCGCGATCCGCAAGGCCGATTGCTGCACACATATACCAACGGACACGCTAAGCTCAATGCCTATCTCGATGATTATGCATTTCTCATCGACGGCTTGCTGTCGTTGCATGATGCGACTGAAGACACCAAGTGGCTGAAGGCCGCAAAGCAGTTGCAGGACGAGCAGCTTCGATCGTTCATGGATGAAACCAACGGCGGTTTCTTTTTCACATCGCACCATCATGAAGAGTTAATAGCGAGAACAAAAAATTCATACGATGGTGTTTTACCGGCAGGCAACAGTGTCAGTGCACGAAATCTGATTAAGCTGGCCAAAGTGACAGGGATCAGCGCTTACCGTGAGGAAGCGCGAGCAACGATCGAATTATTTGCATCAAATATCGAACAAACACCGCGCGGGCTGGCAAATCTGGCTTTGGCAGCAATGGAATTACTGGAGTCTGAAGCGGGCCCGAAGGGGACGTCGCGTAATGAACGAAGTCAGGTCATCCCCGCCGGTGTTTCCGATGAAAAGAAGGTGCCCAATGAACCACTTGTCGTTTTCGCCGACAGTAAGGTCCAGAAAAATGACGAACTGGTGACCGGGCGAGCCTATCTTTCAACCGACAAGCTTCCAGCGGGAAGCACGTGCAAGCTGATCGTTCAGCTGGATGTGAAAGAAGGTTGGCACATCAATCAAAATCCCCCGGTGCCAAACCATTTGATCCCCACAAAAGTTTCTTCCAAATCCAAACTTGGCGTGAAATTATCAGACCCCAAATACCCGGAAGGGCATGGCTTCAAGTTTGACGGAGAAGAAATGGAAGCCATGGTATACGAAGGGGAAGTCATCATTCGAGGAACACTTACGGTCCCGGAATCCGCCGCAGGTCAGACTGATGAACTGGAAATCTCAATCACTTATCAAGCGTGTAATGACACTGGCTGTCGTCCACCTAAAACGATCAAATTGATGAACAAACTGGCGGTATCGAATCGAGGTGACACCATCAAACCGGTCAATGCTCGTTTGTTTAAAGAAGTGCCTAAGGCAAATAAACAATGATTGAACAGCGTATAGCGGCGGTTTCCAGTCGCCGGCGGTATTCGGAAATTTTTGTTTGCCTGAATCGACCAATGAGTAGGCAATCCACAGCAGCCTGAAAGCAATGAAATCGTTTCGCGGCGGCTGGAAGCGGCCGCGAAACGATTTCACTAATGGCAAAAACACAGTGACAACGTACTGAAATCCGAAACAAAATCTCAACATGGATACAATGGAGTCATTAGTGTCCAAAACGATCGAAACGCAGACAGGAAAATTCCTCCTGGCGATCGAATCCTCTTGCGATGAAACGGCGGCCGCCGTCATCGATCGCGACCGTCGAGTGCTGTCCAGCGTTGTCGCCACCCAACACGAATTGCACGAACGGTTTGGTGGAGTTGTTCCCGAAATCGCGTCACGAGCGCACCTCGAACGAATTCTTCCTGTCATTGACGAAGCCCTTCGTCGTGCCAATCTCCGCCTGGTGGATCTTGATGCGGTTGCCGTTGCTACCCATCCGGGCCTGGTGGGCTCGTTGCTTGTCGGGCTGACTGCCGCCAAGACGCTGGCATTGGTCCTGGATATCCCGCTCTTCTCGATCAATCATATTGAAGCGCACGTTTATGCCTGCCGCATGGCGGCGGGTCGTGACGTATTTCCCGCCGTGGGATTCGTTGTCAGCGGCGGTCATTCAAATCTTTACGATTGTGCATCGCCGGTCGAATTCGAACTGCTTGGTTCGACTACCGATGATGCTGCAGGCGAGGCATTTGACAAAGTGGCCCAGATCCTTGGCCTGGAATATCCTGGTGGTCCGCAAATTGAAGTTATCGCAAGACAAGGGGATCCCAAAGCAATTCATTTCCCGCGAACGTTTCTAAATGATGCAAGACTCGATTTCAGTTTCAGCGGCCTCAAGACGGCGGTGCTTTACGCAACAAGAGGTACGCCGGGTGCCCGAGCCCAACCACTCCCTTTGACACCACAGCGCGTCGCAGATCTCGCAGCCAGCTTTCAAGCCGCTGTGATTGATATTCTGATCGGGAAATGCGATCAGGCACTCCGCCGTACCGGAAGAAACACGTTGCTGGTAGGAGGTGGTGTCGCGGCCAATTCTCTGTTCCGACAGCGACTGTTCGAACTCGCGAGCCATCGTAAAATCGAATTGATTGTTGCCGAAAAGGAACATTGCACCGATAACGCCGCAATGGGCGCACTCGGCTGGGAATTGTGGGAACGGGGCTTGACTTCTCCGCTGGATCTGGACGTGAAACCGGGCCTGGTTCGAAAAAAAGCCACACCCAAACCCGGTATCATCTGACTGGACACGATTGAAGCGGACATCGTGACCCAGATGACAAAACGACATCTTTTCCCCCGTCAAAATGATCAGGTCGGCAGTGATTTTTGACGACTGCGATTGACGAACAATTCGGCCTTCGACGAAACTCTGAATCGACGGACCTTTTTGAGTGACGTCTCCTATAAAAACTCCGTAGAAGAACAAACATGCTCGGTACAGAACTGACTCCACCCCAATACCTGAAGCGTTGTGCTGAAGTCTTCGAAACACTCGATGTTTCTCAGATTGAAGGCCTCGCAAATGATATTTTTTCCGCTTACGAAGAAGGGCGATTTGTATTCCTGATCGGAAACGGTGGAAGCGGTTCCAATTGCTCGCACTTCGCAGAAGACCTCGGCAAAAGTACGCTCGACCGAAAAGACTTCAATAACGACTCAGTCAAGCGGCTGAAAGTACTCAGCCTGACAGACAATACGCCTTACATTCTCGCATGGGGCAATGACGAGGGATTCGACCAGGTCTTCGTCCAGCAGTTGAAAAACTTTGCGTCACCTGGCGACGTTTTAATTGCCATCAGTGGCAGCGGTAACAGCCCTAACATCCTGAATGCAGTTGATTGGGCGAATCGCAAGGACTTGACCACCTGGGGAATCACAGGTTATTCAGGCGGCAAATTGAAGTCCCTGGGTAAAAAGAATCTTCATGTTCCACTGAACGACATGGGAATGGTCGAATCAGTGCACCTTGTCGCTTTCCACTGGATCCTGAACGACATCCATGGCCGGATTAACCGAGTTGGACGATACAAGAACTAGATTATGAAGATTATTCCAACCGAGATTTCCGGCCTGATCCTTGTCGAACCAAAGTCGTTTGGCGATGCGAGGGGCTTTTTCTTCGAGAGCTTCCAGATCAACCGATACCGCGACGCGGGGATCACCGAGAACTTTGTGCAGGACAATGTGTCTCGGTCGAGCAAGGGAATACTGCGCGGGTTGCACTACCAGTTGGTCCAGCCACAAGGAAAGCTCGTCTACGTGACGCGCGGCGAAGTATTCGACGTCGCCGTGGATTTAAGGCGCAGTTCGTCAACGTTTGGCCGCTGGTTTGGTGTTTTACTTAACGACGAGAATCATCGGCAACTGTATGTTCCGCCGGGTTTCGCACATGGATTTTATGTCACGAGTGAAACGGCGGACTTCTGTTACAAATGTACCGATTTCTACAATCCGTCACATGAGCGAACGTTGTTGTGGAATGACCCGACCGTGGGAGTCGAGTGGCCACGTCTCGATTTACCAATTCTTTCAGCAAAAGACCAGCAAGGTCGATTGCTTGCTGATCTCGAGACTTACCAGTGACAAAATTACTTCCGCGAATCGCGTTGACCGTTGGAGATGTCGCGGGAATTGGACCAGAAGTTGTTGCTCGAGCCATCGCTGAACAGCAGTTGACGGAGTTCTGTCGCCCGCTGGTGATCGGACATCCAACTGTTGTGAAACGAGCGAAACAACTGATCGGTGGAACGTTCGACGTCACCGAAGTCGCATCGCTGAACGAGATTGATTGGTCGAGCAAATCGGTTCCATGCTGGAATCCTTCAATCGCTAATGCCGAAGATGTTCCAGTTGGCCAAACAGATTCCCGCGCGGGACGAGCGGCCTATGACTATCTCGTTGCCGCAACGCGAGCGGCCCTTCGAGGTGAGATCGAAGCCATTACAACGGCACCACTGAATAAAGCGGCCTTGCATGCAGCCGGGCTGAATTTCCCAGGCCACACGGAAATCCTTGCTCATGAATGCGGCGTCCAAGATTTTGCCATGATGCTTTACCTTCCTGCTGGAAGTCAATTACCGAAAGGGGAGTTTGGACTTGGCGTGGCCCACGTCACACTGCACACATCAATTCGAAGCGTACCGGGCCTGCTGACGACTCCGCATATCTACGAAACGATTCAGCTCGTGTCTGACTTTCTTAAGCGAGTTGGCTGCCAGTCACCTCGCGTTGGCGTTTGTGCCTTGAATCCCCACGCTGGCGAAGAGGGATTGTTCGGCGATGAAGAGTCGACGCTGATTGCCCCTGCAGTGGAAGAAGCTCGAAATATTGGGATTGATGCGACAGGGCCCGTTCCCGCAGACGCTCTATTACGTCGAGCGGTCTATGGTGAGTTTGATGGAGTTGCCGCGATGTACCACGATCAAGGGCATATCGCGTTGAAGCTAATCGGGTTTGAACGAGCAGTGAACATCACGCTTGGTCTTCCGATTATTCGCACCAGCCCAAGTCATGGCACCGCATTTGACATTGCCTGGCAAGGGAAAGCTCGAGCCGAAGGATTGGTTGAGGCCGTTCGAACAGCAGCGTTACTGGTCCAATCGAAAAAGGGTTAATCTTAAGGTTTTTTGCGAATTTCAAACTAACCTTGGGTGCCCCTTTTTTAAAGTTCGAAATCCCCAGAATAAACAGGTAAGCTAATCAGAAATCATTTGACCCGCCAGTTGCGCCATGTCACAAAAGCAACACACAATGATCAAACGATAACCGCAATCGCCAAAAGAATCCGGATCAGCAAAGCATCGCTGATCTGAACGTACAGCGCGATCGTCACGGATTTACCATCCAGTATGTTTTCACCCGGTATTAAACGCGAATCAAAGATGTGGACTTGTTACTTCTTTCCAAGCGCTCGCTGTTGAGCGAAGAATTCTTGCAGGATGCCTCGACAATCGTCTTGCATCACGCCGCCCAGGACCGTGGCGCGATGATTCAGCCGAGCATCGTCCGTGATCTGATAAAGAGTATGACACGCCCCCGCCTTGGGATCGGTCGCACCGTAAACCACGACGGGAATCCTCGCTTGAACGATCGCGCCGGCACACATAGGGCAGGGCTCCAAAGTACAATACAGCGTACAATCGAGTAACCGCCACGAACCGAGTGCTTCAGCCGCTTGCGTGATGGCAATGATTTCGGCGTGAGCAGTCGGATCTTTCAACTGTTCGCGTTGATTGCCTGCCGCAGCGATCAGCCGTTCGTTATGAACGATGACGGCGCCGATCGGGACTTCGCCCTCGTCGAACGCCTGCCGAGCCATTTCCAGAGCCTCGTGCATCCAGCGGCCATGCGGCTGAAGCGGGTCATCGGTCACGAATTCCATTCGGGCGAGTCTCCAGCCAAAGAAAACCAGCGGCAGAACGCTACCCCTTCCACACCCAAGACTCACACTTATGGCTGCTCCAGTTACGGCCTGACCCGGTTCATGGTCATCCCGCCGCAGAAGAGGTAGCGTTTCACCGCCGGAACGCTTTAGTATCGGGCTTGGCCCGCTGAAGTCAAGCGAGCGTCAAAGAATGGGAAAATATCACGTTCAAAAGCGATTTAATGCTGGGGTTGGGTCGTCCGTACTACAAAATTGGGCGTGTGATGCTCTGGGTTCGTGCGTTCAATTTTCAAAATTGCCCCATCCAGCGATTTCCATCAAAATATCGATCCCAACGGCCAATTTCGAAATTTGAACACCCGAACCCTTCTTCTACACCCGTCCCGTTAAAAGAACCGCTGCTCTGGCAATTGACTCCTTCACAAGCGACCCCATCGTCGGATGTATCGGCTCCAGATCAACGCGCAACCCGGCCGAGGTTAATGTCTCTGTCGCTGTCGGACCAATCGATGCAATCACGCAAAGTCGATTGGCCGCCTGGAGCCACTTATCCCGAAGCCCTTCCTGCTCCGCGACTTGCAACACGTTGTGAAGCTGCTGAGCACTCGTAAACATCAGGATGTCAAACTCACCGGAAATCGTCTGCTGCACAGCGGTGCGCACGGGCTCGATGTCCAATGGAAGAGCCCAGCGATACACCGGAACGGGAAGCACGGTCGCCCCCTTGGATTCAATCGCCTGATAAAATTCGACGCTCGGTTGTCCATATTCTTGCACGGCGACGCGACGATCCGCCAAAGGGACCAACTCATCAAATATCCCCAGGACTTCGCGCCAGGTGTTTGGTTCGGGAGCACGATGATCGATGCGAATGCCCCAACCTCGCAGTACCGCAAATGGCTTGGGACCGCGAACAATAACCAACGTCCGTTCTAACGCGGCGAAAAACTCGGTTCGCGAATGTCGCGTCTCTATTGTTTCGAGCAACGCCGTGGCACCCACACCTGTCATAAAAATCATGACATCGACCTTTCCAGCCAACAGTTCATCAGCAAACGCAAATGCGTCTGGATTTTCATCAAGTGAGATTTCACGCATGGAAGGAGCGATTGTGGCAATCGCACTGCTTCGTTCGATTAGCGACTTCATTTCGGCAGCACGGCGACTTTCAAAGCTGCAAACTCGCAGAGGTCGATCAGATATTGGCGGCATTGAGGATCACTTATGTGGTTTGGAAAAAACGAGATTCTGCTCGATCGACATCGAGCGTTATTCACGTAGCGGCATCTTCGGTCTTATAGCAGTGGAATTTTGACAGTAACTTATTAGATCGGCAGCTGGAAGCCGCTGATCCCGTCCGAATTGACGCGCGAATTACAGACCTGTTCTGAACCCTTCGTGCGACGCGTACAAACCGGCTCGAACCTGTCGCTATGAGCACAAACATTCCCGCCATCGTAACAAGTCACGCTCTGCTTGCGGTTTGACTCGTAAAATCGTTATCTTCAGACATCCCGTCTGCCAACCATTATCTGCCTGTGAAAGTCTGAGTCACGAACGATCGGGACGGACTGATGGCAGTACCTAATTTTGGCGCAAACTTGTTAATAAATCCGAAAAACAGTCGACGTGTTAATACGACGCGAACTCGACACGACTTACTCTGAAAGGCTCGGCATGCTGGCAGTCGATGTGCAGGAGCTGAAAGTTCGGTACGGGAAGCTTGAAGCGGTCAAAGGAATTTCGCTTCAGATTCCGCCTGGCGAAGTCTTCGGGTTTATAGGACCAAATGGTGCTGGAAAGTCGTCAACGATTCGGGTGTTGGCAACCTTGCTGCCTGATTTTCTCGGTAGCGCCAAAATCATGGATTTGAGCATTCGGTCTCAGCCTCAACTGGTGCGAGAGCAGATTGGATATGTACCCGATTTTTTCGGAGTCTACGAAGACCTGACCGCACGAGAATATCTTCATTTCTTCGCAGCCGCCTATCGCTTGCCAATGTCCCGACGCAAAGCCGTTGTCGACGACGTGCTGCAATTAACGGATCTAACAGGAAAGATCGATTCACAGGTCGACGCACTGTCGCGAGGGATGAAACAACGGCTGTCACTGGCTCGTGTGTTATTGCACGACCCTGCGGTCCTGCTGCTCGACGAACCCGCTTCGGGCCTGGACCCACGGGCGCGAATTGAGATGCGAGAGTTACTGAAAGCTCTGAAGGAAATGAGCAAGACGATCATCATCTCGAGCCATATTCTGCACGAACTGGCACAACTGTGTACCCGAATCGGCATCATCGAGACAGGAAAAATGGTGGCGCAAGGCTCCGTCGCCGAGATCTATCAAAGACTGGGTGTGCTGAAAATTGTACACGTGCAGGTCGTCAATCAATCACCAGAATTGATTGCGAAACTTCGTGTAATGCCCGGTGTCACACATGTCGACGATCAGGTTGATCGAATTTCCATTCGCTTTGAAGAAGGGAAGCTCGAAGTCGAAGACCTGCATGACTTCATCCACGCTCAAGGGGTCAGAATTCGGATGTTCCAGCCCGAAGTCATGGATATGGAAACGGCGTTCATGAAGCTTACCGAAGGTCAGACAGCGTGAATCTTCTCGAACGTTACAGCCTGCCGCTGCTGACAAAAGAGCTGATCGAGCAGGCAAACAGTAAGCGCACGTATATTCTGCGAGTTGTTTACGCCGTGGTGCTGTATGGCGCCGCCTTGTGGTATTACAGCGACCTGAACAACGGCGGAGCAGCCGCTGGATTAGTGAACCTTGGGAAAGGGCGAGCCTTTTTTCAATTGCTGGTCAACGTCCAGACATTTGCAATCATTTTTCTGCTGCCGGCGATTACTTGCGGCGCCCTGACAGTCGAAAAAGAAAAAGATACGCTCGCATTGCTGCTGCTCACCAAACTCAGTTCGTGGACGATTGTATTTGAAAAACTGGTCAGTCGAGTCCTGGCCATGGGAACCTACCAGCTTCTGTCGCTCCCGTTGTTTGCGATCGTCTACGGGATGGGGGGCGTCGAATTAAGCGGGATTATTCACGCGGTCATCAGCTTATTGGCTTTGACGATTGTCGTCGCCTCGGTCTCGATCCTGTGTTCGACGTGGTTTCGCACGACTTCGGAAGCGTTCATTCTTTCCTATGTCATCCTGTTTTTTTTCGGTTGTTGCCACGCATTTGCCATCGAATTGATGTACGTTCAGACCTTGAGGATGAATCAACGCAACTGGCCGAATATCTCACAAGGTCAATCCTTCTGGCAGGCGATCACCGCTGCGTTTTCCACAGACACCGCGATATCATTGCAAGCACTTGCCATCTGTCTGGCGAGCGTACTGATTGCATCAAAGGTTCTGTTCGCCAGGGCGTTTGTGCCGCCGAGAAACATTATTTTAGAGCTGTTCCAACGAGCAGACCGCTTTTTCAACGAATTGAATGAGTCGACAACGGGCGGGATCGTACTGGTTCCAGACCGCGAAACACTGCCGACTTTTCAACCGATCACCTGGCGCGAAACTCGAAAGAAATCACTGGGGACGTTTCGCTATCAATTCCGAATTTTGATGTTCCTGTTAGCACCGCTGGTGCTTGTCATTGCCGCGATATTGAGTGACGGTCGAAACGATTTCACCAGTCCCTTTCGGGGTTTTCCAGCGTTCTTCTGGTTTGTTTCTGTGATCTGCCTGACAATCCATGCGACGGGTGTCATTGCGGCGGAACGAATTCGCCAGACGCTGGATGTTTTGCTGGTTTCCCCACTGACTCCCACTGAAATCGTGCTGGAAAAGCTGTCGGGAGTCCGTCGTCTGATCAAGATTTTAATGGTTCCATTCGCTGTGCTGGTTCTGTTCCAAGCCATCTGGACCGGCTACGTTCTTCAAGGGGCTCTGCAGGCAAAGCAACGGAGCGTCGATTTCTGGCTGGAACTGGTCACCGCGACGTTGGTGCCGGTCTTCTATATGCCGATCATCATGTGGGTTGGCTTCCAGTTTGGTCTTCGTGCACGAACCCAGATTCAAGCGATTCTGGCGACCTTAACAACAGTCGTTTTAGCGTGCATCATCCCCATTGTGTTCGTCAGTACTTTCAGCGTCATGTATCAACGAGTCTTCTCGTTGATACTCTGGGTCAGTCCACTTCAAATGGCTTTCCCAACATCTGTTTTCGGACCGGGGTATAACCTTTTCCAGGAAAATACGAAGTTGGCATGGATTGTCGTCGTTGTCCATTTCGCCTTGTATGGAATTATCTGGTGGTGGCTGCGAAAGAACGCACTGCAATCGTTTTCAAAGGTCGTGCGTCGCATGGAGCCAGGCAGCAGGAACCGACAGAGCGAGGCCAGATAATCAGTGCTCGTTGAATTGAATGAGGACACTGAGTCGCAGAAGACTCCGAAGAGGCTTCCGGCTCAGATCAAAATCGCCGTCTCGCTCTGCCGGGGCGATCGCCGAATTGCATCAGACCTCAACTGACGCTTGAAAGCCCCGATGGATCACAAGGTCAATGGCAAATCGGTTTTCTTCTCGGCGGAGCAAGAAGACGACTTTGGCAGAATGCTTGAAACTTGATTCATCGAGTTAAGTTTCAAACCTGAAGAACTCGGATGACGTGGCACAAAAGCTAAACTTTCGCCGAGACCACAAGCTGCTTTCATCCACCCAAAGGAAGTGTCAACAACGGACCCGCTGGCTTACCGTCTGCTTCCTGAACAGCAAATAGGATCTCGTAAATCGCCATTACTGCGCGAGAATTGACATCGTTTGGTGCGACATAGAACCAGTAGCCTCGGTACTTCACTGCAATTTCTGATTGTTTTGGCCGATGTCGGCTGCAACAAACCTGAAACAACCCCCGCGTCACCTGTGTCCAATCGTAAAGTTCACCAGTTTCATCGGGCGTCATCGGCGCGATCCCGCACGTCACGTGATCATCGGGAACGCAGACTCCTTTTGACAAAAATACCCCAATTTGAAGCATCGAACGCATGTTGACGTAAATCGTGTCACCGGAACCGATATCAACTTCTTCCGGCACACCAGGTCTTCGGTCTGGGTGGTCTCCGCTCAATTCCGATTTGATTTTGTAGACCGTCAATCCTGGTTTCAGCCGAAAAATTCGAGCAAACTCCAGAATTTCCGGTGCGTGTCGATCTTGTTCACGGACTCGCAAAATCAGCGTCCGCTCTCTTTTTCTGACGGTCATTCGATTGTCGTCATTTTTGCGGAAGACGTAATTTTCCTTGGCCGCACTCACCAGGTCGCCACCACAGACCCGCTCAATCGGAATCGGATCAGAGGCATCGTCGGTGTCTTCAAATTTTCGCACGGTCAACTCGATAGCCCCGCGATGTTCGAGTGCCGACAAAAGCTGCACGCCGCGGCGAAACTCATCGTTATTATCGGGCGAACTCGGCATCATGGCGATGGCCCGAGTCGCGTTGGGAACGTCGTTAATGTCGTTAACCGCCATCAGAAAGAACTGCTCGACATTCGCGCCCGCATTCACCACGCTGAATAATTCGGCCGAAAGAGGTGTCAGTAACGCTTTCGCAATTTCCTGGCCGCTCCGCGGATGAAAACTGAGTGTGGGGGCATCGCGCACAAACAGATCGCCCAGTCCTAGGTTACTAAAACCGGGACCGCTACCATCCAGGCCGTAGCTGTAATTGCCTCGACCCGAGACCTCGAACTGACTGGTGATATTGTTAAGGTCGATGAAAATTGGCGAATCGGCGTAACGCAATCGAACAATGTTCAGCAAGATCTGTTCGTCGTTGGTTTTCCGATAGGCTTCGTTGTATCGAGTACGGGTCAGGCTGACTGCCGCCGGCCCCAGACATCCGCTCGATAAAATCGAAACACCAACCATGAGAGCCAGACCGAGGATGGTGCCACCGGGCTTGCGATTAAGTCGAGGTTCGAATTTCTGTTGGGACATGCGGCGATACCAATCGGTTGAACCGTTCTGCTGAACCGTTCGGGCATGTTCACCGGGACTGAGTTCGCACATCGCGCTAAAAAAGAAACCGTCTCTCCTTATGTCGTCAGACTGACTGAAAAACTTGACTCGATCGGCATTATTTGCATTATCCCTATAACCAGACCTCAACTTGACTGGTTGACGGGACGACCATAACGATCCTGAGTCCCATTCAACAATTTCATGACTTGACTCGACAAGTCTATGTGATGTTGTCGAATTCTGGTTTCCAGAAACGCCGATTGAGAATCTAACTGTAAAATTCGCCCCGGCCTTTTTGTGGCGGGAAATATGTCAATGACGTCATCAAACGCGGAATTTAAATTTTTTCATCAAAGTCTGGTTTTTGACCCCTTGGTGTTGTCAGAATAAACTTGTGATGTCGGCCGAAGTTCGCCGACCAGTCGCCAACCCTGATTTTTGTATCGAGCGGAGTTCGACAGATGGCCCCGAATAAGAAATACCTGAGCCTGGAAGAAGCTGCTGCTCAGATCGGGATCAAGACAGAAGATTTAATCCGCCTGCGTGAAAAGGGTGAGGTTCGGGGTTTTGCTGATCGGGGTACCTGGAAGTTCAAGGCGGACGACGTAGCCGAGTATCGCCGCCGTCAACAACCGGACTCAGACCCCGACCTTCAAATCATCGACGACTTTAGTGAGTCTGAAAGCGATGACGTTGGCAAACAGGCCACAGTGATTCGTAAAGGTGGTCCGGCAAAATCAGATAGTGACGTACGTTTGGTTACAGACGACCCAGATCAGAAGAAAAATCGCCTGACGGGAAGTAGCGATGAACTCCCTTCTGTCGGACTTCACGATTCAGACAGCGACGTTCGTCTTGTTGAACCTTCTAAAGGGATCGAGCAGGGAAGTGATAGTGATGTCACGCTTGTCGTCCCACGAAAAGATTTGAAGTCGGATTCAGACAGCGACGTTCGCATGGTCGACATGCCAGAATCTCGCAATGATTCGAAATCACGCTCGAAAATCGATTCGGACAGCGACATTCGTTTGTCCCCGTTCTCGGACAGCGACAGCGACGTCCAACTAATCGGACCGAAATCAAAAGATGGCAACCCAGGAAGCGATAGCGACGTTTCTTTATTTTCAAATCGCTCCAAGACCTCGGCTAAGTCCAATAGCAGTGATAAAACCCTGGACATGGGTCCGGCGAGTTCCGGCATCGATTTTGATCTGGTCGACTCGAGTCGCTCGGGATCGGCCCTGCATGAGGGAGACGATTCGTCGATTACACTCGCTGGTGATAGCGGAATTCAGTTGGCTGGGGCCGATAGTGGAATCCGTCTGAGTGGCGATAGTGGTATTCGGTTGGGGGGAGATAGCGGAATTCGACTGGGAGTCGACAGTGGAATTCGACTCGGCGGCGACAGTGGGATTCGGCTGAGCGACGATAGCGGTGTGCAGCTCAAGAAACCTGCAGACAGCGGAATTTCGCTGGAAGGAGCCGACAGCGGCGTTCGACTTGCCGACAGTGGAATCAATTTGGGTGAAGAAAGCGCCATCCGAATGAAACCCACCAGCAGCAAGATCAAGAAAGGTGGCAGCAGCAAGAACCTGAAGGGGTCGAAAAAGCCCGCTGAAGACGATCTTGAAGCGACCTTGCCAATGCATCTTGATTCGTTGAGCGACGATGATCTGAGTTCGTCGACAGCCCCGTTCTTGTCATCGATCAGCGATGATGATTTGAATACGTCGGATCTCGATGCGTTCAATCCCGGCGACACCTCCGAACTTCAGTCGATGGGCGACCTGGAACAAAATGTCGTCATGTTCGACGACGATGAAGAAGATGCACCTCCCGTTTCCAGTAAGAAGAAACAGAAGACGGTTGAAGAAAGCATCTTTGAAATCGACGAAGTCGAAGATGGTTCCATGGAGGAACTGGAAGTCTCGGACGAAGATCTCAGCGGCGAAAATGAGATCGATGATCTGGCGTTTGATGACGACGATATCGAGTCCGAGGACGGTTTCTCCGGGTCGAGCAAGCTTGGGATGGGGAGCGGGCAAAAGGTCCCCGTCGCACAAGAGGCTGAATGGACTGCCGGGTTCTTGTCGCTACTGTTCGCATCACTGCTGTTTCTGGTCGCAGGATCATGGATGGCGGCAGACTTGCTGCACAATGTCTGGTCAAAAGGCGAAGAATCACCCATTAACCCAGGCATCGCGGGAATCCTGGCATCTCTATGGAAGTAATGTGACTTTCCTAGCAGCGGCTACCAGCCGATGCTACAAGTCGGAGCCGCGCTCACCGATTTCAGGTGTCAGCGATAAATTCATGGCTGATTTCACGCAGGCGGCTCCGGCAGCCGCATTCTCCTCCCGATCAACGCGCGAACGATAATCCTATTCTTAACCCGTCGTCCGACGCGCACAAACCGGCTGTGCCGGCTATGGCAGAAATCCCTTTTCGCGCAGTTCCTGAATGTTATCAGGCGCGCTTTGCATGATCCGCTCAGACGCGTACCTCAGCACGGCAAAACCAGCAAGCGGGGCAGGGGCTGCCAGGATCGCGACCCGATCCTCGTCTTCGGTATCTAGCTGTCGGCCAAGCTTGGCAATCGATTCTTCCACGCTGTCACTGACGATCTGCTTTATCCCCGCCTGATTCCTCAGCCTCAAATTCGAGAACGACGCCGTTCTGGACAAGATAAATTGCGCCAGATCCTGATCATCCGCATCATCAAAAAAATCTTCGAACTCCGGAATTCCGCTGTCAGGTGTGATGATTCTGGGACGTGCCACTTTGACATTCCCCCGCACGATGCTGACCGCCTGATCCTCTTTCGGCCCTGAGAGAACGAGATAATAGGGAAGGTCAGTCTCACCGAAAGTAAACAGAGAGTACCTGACTCCTCGGGCGATTGTCACAGCTTCCCAAGCCGCACGAAAACGACGTTCGTTTGAAAAACTATCCATCGGAAACACAACCGACTCTCCTCTTGCGGACCAATGTCAATTCGCTTGTTGCCATACCACTAAACCGGCGCCGCATCAGCCAGATACAACACAATGATCGCTACTCTGACGAAGCAAAAAAACATGAAGCATGGAATTGTCAGCCAAACACAATAAAGGTTTCGACTGGCTGATATAGTTGAGCCGAACGGGCACATGAAAACAAGCGCCATTTGTAATTCGCAAGCATGCCACTGGAGGGCGAAGTCGGACGCCGGTGGCAAATTTCGAAAGTGTTGGAATTTTTGGGTGTTGTTTTAGTGTCCTGGTTTTCGTGTATTTTTTTGACGGATCGGTTTCCCTTGCCCTTTCAGGTGATTCCCCGGTTATCTGGAAGAATACCTGGGGCGGCGCTCGAAGCCGAGCGTGCCTCAGGCTGAAAATTCGAAAACGCTTGTTTGTCCACATCGACTTTAATATCTGAAATGAAGTCATAAATTGCTTTCTTTCCCTTCAAAACAATCCTGAGTCCCGGATCGATTTAGTCGAAACCTATTTGGCAATTTTCTGGCGAGTCTCGCTGATGCTATTGTAGACTGTCGCTTTCACGTCGGCCGTTGTTAGTCGCCTTGCCAGAGCAGGGGACAGGCGGCCCGTCCTCGACTTTCTTCGTTGGGGAACTAAAAATATGAAGAAAACAGCCCGCGACTTGTTGAACTCACTGTTCATGGGCACCGAATCACGGACGAAACAACTTTCCGTCGAAGAAGCCGAGATCGAGTTTTCAGTTGCCTTAGACTGGGGCGGGCCAGAACCGATTCCGTTCGGAGCACTCTTTCCACAATGGCAACAACTGAAAGCAAAGATAAAACCGACTGACGAATTGTGGGAGTTTCGCACGATGTTTCCGAGAGGCGACGGCGTGCGTGGAATCAAAATTATTCGCATAGGAAAAGTGATTGATACAATCGGAGCGGTCTGGATACCGGATCAAAATACGGCACCAAAGAGGCGGGCTGCGAGCAAAAAACAGCGGTAAAAAGAGAGAAACGAAAGAAGCCTGACGTGGACCAGGAGGACCATAAATGAGGCTGGAAAGTCCTGCTTCAACGGACGTCGGAATCCTAGTGTCAGCTCGAAAACTCCCTCTGTTACTTCGGTACGCCTTCTAATTTCACAGTGACAATTTCTGAGCAAGCCAGCCATTTACTGCTGACTTCGATGAGCGGTTTGTACACCGGATATCGATCGGGTTTCGAGTTTGGCGACGAATTCGCCAATTGCGCTTCCGCAATGGCGCCCGAAAACGCGCCACACGACGTCTCTGGATGGGTACCAATCGTTTGGGTTCAAATCGCAAGCGATCGGCACGGCCTATTACTCATTAGCAACAATGAGTCCATGCGTTTTGTCCGACAATACCCAGATGGACGCGTTGCCTGACTCGTCGATGACACCACCGCCAACAGCGACGATCATTCTCCCTGGATCGTGGCGAATTCTTCGGAAGACATTTCTTATGTCATCGCCGACGATCAGAACTGGGGTTCGGCTACGATTCGACGAATCGAGGGAGAAACAGTGCACCCGCTGCATCTGTTCATCCCTGGCTTCCAACAGGTGTATCTTGACCGCTGGAAATGGGTCATGTTGCGACTGGCAAGCGTCTGGATTATACCGATGGCCGTTTTGCTGGCGTGTACCAGTTTTTTGACACGATGCGTGGCGCTCACTCCATTCGAGTCCAATCGTGCACAAGCGTTGCTCCCACCAGTTTGGCATCGCGATCTGGCTCTCGTGATTGACGTGGCGTTTGTGTTCGCGGTTTAATTTTTAATGTGGCGAGTCTACTAGGCGAGTTTTGGATTGCAATGGCCAACTCCCGAGAAACCAGGTCTGGCCGATTCGCTCGTCGGCATGGAATGGGGGATTCGCACGGGAGAACTCTTTGACGCATACATCAGCCTCTCCTTTTCACCCCTGAATTGGATCACATTACCGTTTGACCTTCATTTTTCCTTCTTTGGAATTCTCGTCGCATTGATCCTGCCACCGTGCGCGTTGAAGGTCTATCTCGAAAGTCAATCTGGCCAATCGCCGGGCAAATGGATTTTAGGAATTCGTACCGTCCAGACAACCCTGAAACCAAGCGGTTTTGCCAGCGTGCTCGTCCGCAATCTGTTGTACTGCGTCGATATCCCGCTCATGTTGACGCCGATTCCCGCCGCCATCAGCTTGATGCTGTCGAACCGACTTTAGCGGTGAGGCGACCACGTCGCGGATACAATCGTGATTCGATCGTAGTGTGAAATCACTTTTCGCCGTTGACCTAATATCCTTACACCACAAGTGTTAACAACAAATACATGATGGCGTGATAGGCTCGCACAAAATTATCCCTTGAGCACCTTCCAAACGTTAAGAAACTTCCGCGATTTTGTTGTTGACACGCCATATGACAACTCGTGTTTTTATGTCGTTTTTACTACTACGCTAAAACAATGATGTCACCAGGCTTGGCTGGGCTGGAGAACAAGACGGGAATGGCACTTCGACGATCGACGCCATTCTCGGTTTTGTGATGCACTGCAACGAACTCAATCTTTGACAACTTGGAATGAATTGAAAATGGATCGCCCCCGCAGATGCTTCAAGGTGAGGGCTTATCCGTACGGGTTC
This sequence comes from uncultured Schlesneria sp., assembly GCA_903858935.1. Classification (GTDB taxonomy): domain Bacteria; phylum Planctomycetota; class Planctomycetia; order Planctomycetales; family Planctomycetaceae; genus Schlesneria. The sequence goes on from CAIOKO010000228.1 coordinate 57,786, forward strand.
GTTGTTTGAAGGTAGGGATCGGTCGAATTCTTTGAGATCCACAATCAGTTGGAAAGATGGTGGGACTCGAAGACTCGACCCCACCCTGATATGGAAGGACCAGTCAATCGATAAAAAAAGAATTCTAAAAATTCTTTTGAACGGCGATCGTATTTGTCAGTGCATGGTTTGTTGTGCGGTTTCCGAGGCGTCGGCGGCTTTGAACGACTATTGATCAGAC
>CAIOKO010000229.1 GCA_903858935.1 uncultured Schlesneria sp.
ATATCTGCTCAATTTCGGCTATACATTAATGAAAGATGGAATCACCCGAATCGATCACGGACAGCTTTGAACACTCCTCCGTGTCTCAGTGCCTCCGTGAGAAACCGAATTGTTCGATCGAAGAATTGATCTCGCACAGAGCCACGGAGACACGGAGATGCATGAGAATGAGATCGGAACTGAGGTTGACCTGGCTGCGACTGTCCGGAATGAAGCTCGGATAGCCAGGGCCGATGGCCCTGGCTATTTGAACTGCTGGCCCATTCGGGCCGGGAGAAAGGATCGCGAACGTTGCCATCATTCATTGATCGGCATGTATTCTACCCGCAGGGCCCGAAGTGGCCCTGCGGGTGATTGAACATGGCGTCGAACGTGTGTCCCGGCTTGATAAGCAAGGCGCGGACTTGATCCGTATTGGGGCCTACTTCCACGGCTGAATTAGCTGAGTAAGAAGCGGCCTCCATCTAAAGTGACGAAATCTTATCCCGACAATTTCCAATTCGCCCCAGACCGGCTTGAAGCGCGTTACATCAGGCAGCAGTCATCCGACGTCGTCGGTATGTCGCAATCGCCAAACCGATTCCACCGAAGCCCAGCAGGGCGAATGAGGAGGGTTCCGGGACGGCGTTTGGCGTGGAGGCAACGGAGAGGCTGGTAACGTGCCCCTGTAACTGGAAGTTCGAAGTCGTGGTTGAGTTCAAATTGTTCTGAACGGTTTCGTTGAGGTTGAGCAATGAGAGATCGTGAAAGTCTGCGAGGTTCAGAGTTGTCGGCAACCCGGAACTGGGAAGTATGCCCAGCGGTGTGGAGGAAAGGTTCTGCAAAAACAAGTCGATTCCCGCACTGCTTTGAATACCATTCGAAACCGAAACACTGTTTCGCTGCATCGTGAAATAGTTGAGATACTGGCCGTTTCCAACACCATTCGGGATATCGTAATCGACTTGCTGGCTTGTGTAGGGAACGCCCGAAAAGGATAAAAACGACTCGCCAAATGTGGTCGAACCAATTGTCACCGAGATTCGAGCAAGCGGGTCAGCGAAATTATTCCCATTGCTGAATGAACTAAACGCGGTAGTGTTAGTATCGTAAGAAAATGTACCCGTAAACGACTGCCCGACGCTCACGTCATAGGGCCCGCCCGCCGCAGTTGCACCGGACTGATTCACCGAAGTGATCGTCCCACCGAAGTTGTAGGTGATCAAACCTGCCGAACACGGTTGTAAACTCGACCCAAGAACAAAAGCCAAAATCGACGCCACACCCACTGTAATTCTCATGAAACGATTCTCCAAAAAAGTCACACACAAACACACACAATTGCGGACCATGAACGGTTCGACCTCGGACGAATTTTTTCATTCGTTTCAATGGTCGACAGGTCCTCTGTTGACGCAGAACGGCGTGACCTTTCATGAATTTTTTTATTTTGGTTCGGTCATGAACTTCTCGATGAAAAGCCGTAACCGATCGCAGAGCCAAAACGGTTTTTGATGAAGCCTGCCGTCGTCGATGGGGTCGGACGAAACAGGCAATCGACGTTGTCAGTCGGACGCTCGCTCGATTGGGAACGCTCCGTCGCCCCCGTCAGGCGGAAGTGAGTTCCACTTGCGTTTGAGGGAACTCGCCACACCCGTGCATCCGCTCAGCCCGGCCAGCATCGCAGCTGACGATCCGGCTCAAGACATCCCCTTGATGAACGGGTGCTAATGATGGTGCAAAGCCCCGTTTACCACTCCCCGCAAGAGTGAGTGGGGTTTCGTTTTTGAGTTTGCCTGAACTGTCTGCAATTCATGGCGTCCCCTGACGGGCAACGCATAACGGGTCGAGCTCTCTGCTGCGATGAAGTGACCCTCGCTGCAGCCCATCAGGCAAATGCACCTTGCGCGAGGCTGATTTTCTCCCCTCTTCATCCGTCGTGGTAAGGGAATCCCATTTAAGGCAAATTCACGGGCGGCCCTTTACGCGGTTTATTTATTGGCTGAGTCGCTTTATAACTCTCGATATCGTATGGCATTGGGGGCTGTTGGCCGCTGCGGTGGCGACGAGCAGGAGCTTAAAACAACGCATCTTTTTACATTTCTTTTTATAAAAGGAAAATAATAAAGCCAAGAGTAAGTACTCAATCCATCAGGGTTTCGGTCTAATCACCCGTATGGCAAGACAAGAACACACACCGGAAAAATTCGAAGCGATCGCGAACGAGCTTTTGGAAGCATCGAATACGCTGAAAACGCTTGCTGAATTAATGCGATCACACAACATGCCGTTTGCTCTGATTCACGGAACAACGTCGCAAAACTTTCACCTTCCTGCCGTACTCGATTGGGTCGGCAAGACGAGCGTGGACACAAAAACACAAGTTCGTGCGTTTGTTGCCGGGGTGCAATCCAAAGCCGAGCTTCAAAAGAAATATAACGACAAAAAGAAGCTCGCCGCCGCGAAAGTCCCCTGGAAACCAAAGACGGCGAAGAAAAAGACCGATCTCAACCACGACTAAATGCGCGTAGAGTTCCGTCTCACGATTCGCCTTTTTTGACGGCGGTTCAGATTGGGAAACACGGCAGCGTAAAGTTGAATCCTTAGACAGAAGGATCAGCTATTGCGCAAGAAACAACAACTTCAATTGAGATCTGTGCATTCTGGAGGTAATCGTCTACTGGAAATGCGGGGCACTGATTCATGTTTTTGATAAAACCGTGGATCAGACTTGAGCGATTCAAATGCGAGTGGTATTTTTCGCCACGAAAAAGCGCCATACCCACCGCAAAATGAACGACGTACCTCGGAGCATTCGCTCAAATGTCCGCAAAACTCCATATTCGGCTTGCGACGGAAGCCGCAATTTCTGACGGACGCAAAATCTTGGCGGAAATGTCCGCTGCAAACGGAAAACAGCACGGGGCAGTAGATCCAGAGTCTGTTGCGAAATGGATGTCCGATTGTCGTAATCTGATGAGACTGATCGGGGACAAGGCGGTTTCCTTTGCCGTCCCCTTCAAGGACAGCAGCCTTTTTTTAAGCGTGTTTCGCTGCAAAAGCATGCTGGGAGCATTGGAATCATTGCTCAGTGCCCTGGATCACGGACTTCTGGATAATGTTGAAAGTCTGTTTTTCAAGGACGAGTTCGCCAATCTCTTAAAACAGGTCGACGAATTACTGAATCAGGGGAACTGCCTCGCCGCCGGTATCATTTGCCGCGCCGTCTTCGAAGAGCATCTCCGAAAACTTTATGGTATGCATCACAAACCGGGCAGTGAACGGCCGCGTATAACAAACATGCTTAGCGCACTGACAAACATGGAGGTTTTTACGAAAATCGCCGCCATGAACGCCGAAGCGATATTAAGCCAGGGGAATTATTGTCTGCTTAATAAGCAACCGCCACTCAAGGAAAGCGACCTCCGAGGCCTGGTCCAGAAAGTTCGGAATTTCTTGATTCAGCATCCGCTGTAATGCGATGACGCATGCTGAACGGCGTTCTGTCAGATCAAGGTTTGATTTCGTTGCATGCTGCGAAGTCCGTGTTGAAGAAAAAAGTCCTGGACAACGCCTGAACGATGAGCCTATTCTGAACCTTTCGTCCGACGCGCATCAACCGGCTGTGCCGGTCCTGCACAACGCGCGAACGATGAGCCTATTCTAAACCCTTCGTCCGACGCGCATCAGCCGGCTGTGCCGGTCCTGCACAACGCGCGAACGATGAGCCTATTCTAAACCCATCGTCCGACGCGCATTAAACGCCTGTGCCGGATTGATTCGCCGTCGAAACCCGCAGCAGGACTTGCGTTGCGACAGTCAAATGAACTCTTCGAGTTCGTGTGGGCCAAAGCCGTTATTCGGATCGTCGGGTTGTGAGACTGTCGAGTGACGAGTTTCCGCCAGAATTCAGTTCACTGTGCGGTGTCTGGCATGTCATCCGGTCGTAAGCGACGGCATACAGAACCTGTGTAAAGGGGATTGCGAAAATCACACCGATTCCACAGAAAAAAGCGCCGGCAATCACGCAAGCAAGTGCGAATATCAGCACGATGAAAATCGAGCCCCAATTGCCATCGGTTAAATCTTTTGCGTGGCTCAGGCAAGCGATAACGGGTCGATCTTCGTCGACGAGAACATGAGCGAACGGCCAGAACATGATCCCCAACAGTAAGCCTGGAATCAGGCAGGCCGAGACGCCAATGTTCACGATCACTGCGAACAGAAGCGAACATAAAAACAATCGCAAGAAAAAACGACCTCCGGCAAAGAGATCGCCGAATTCTACCGGTTGTTCGCGAGCCGCTTTCACGTGCATGATCAGATAGCCGGACTGAATGTAGAACGAGAATCCTATGGCCAGGATCATTGTCACAGCTCCGACACAGGCCGCCACTGCTGCTTCCGTCGTATTACCCTGATCGAATAAAACACTTGCGAAACCAAACGGCATCCAGCCAGCAAAAATTGCCATCGAGGTAATGATCGTCGCCGCTAGAAACGCCCCGATCAGCAGGCCCATTCGATCCGTGAAAATTCTCCAGGCGTCAGAGATGACTTCGCCGGGCGGAAATGGACGCATTTCCCGATACCCACTTGGTCTTCCCCTTACGATTTCCCTCGATTGAAAAACTTCGCCACAGAATCGGCAGCGGATGGCGGCTGCTTTAATCTGCTCACCGCACTGGGGGCAAGGTCGGGTATCACCGGGTGTTGTGGGGAGCCTGGCGGGCTGGCTTAACGGTTCACCTTCGACGGGCTGGCTCTGCGGCGTTGAATCAGCCTGAGTTTCTCGCGATCCTGGAATGGTAATGAGTTCGCCACAGCCAGGGCACTTTGCCTGCCGGCCTGCTTTGTCTTCCGAGGTCTTCAGTAACTTGTCGCAATGAGGACAGTTAAAATCGATAGTCACAGAGCGCTACTTTTCTCAAGGGTGGCTGATACTAATTCTTGATTTCATAAACGGCGATCGAGTCCATGTCTCTCAGGAACAATCGTCCGTTGCAGACAACAGGATGCGACCATGCCGACTTATCACTTCGACCAGCCGGATTAAAGCGACCTTTTTCTTCGTAGCGCTTGTTTGAAGCCACGCAAAGTGCAACAGGTCCAGCTTCACTGCGCAGGTAAAGGTGCCCGTCAGCGTACGTGAGCGAACCTTTGCCAACGGATCGATCTTTCCATTGGACTTTGCCCGTCTTCAGATCCAGGCATTTCAGAATCTGCTCGTCAAACCCGTAAAGATACCCATCGACCAGAACCATGCCACCATGATGGTTCACCATTTCTTTCGTAGAATACTCCAGCTTGGCCTTCCCCCCTTTTGTCAGTTTGAACAGCGCACCACCAGTACCGTATCCCGAGGCGGTGAAGACCAGACCATCCGAAAAGACCGGTGTCGAACAATTGGCTGTTCCATTCGCAGATTGAGTGTGCCCCCACAGCACGTTTCCATCTTTTGCTCGAACTGCGACGACGGCCGTATGAACGAAGTTCACGTACATCCGTTCCCCCTGGTAGTCAACAACGATGGGGGAGGAATAAGCCGCTGCGGGACTTTCTTGAACAACGCAGGTCCAGACTTCTCGGCCCGTCATCTTATCGATCGCCGCCATCGTCGCCCGTTTGCCACCGGGAGAACAGATCAGATTCTGTCCGTCGATCAACACGGATTCACTGATCCCCCATTGAATATTATTGCCGCCATATTCGTTCAGAATATTTTTCTGCCAGACAACTTCCCCCTTGCTGGCTCCGACACAAATCAGATCACCATTGGCACCAAGAGCGTAAACGCGATCATCGTCGACGGTGGGTGTTCCCCGGGGGCCATTTCCCTGCCCTTCACGGTAGGCTCGACCCCCTGTTTTCGTGGACCAGAGAGGGCGGCCACTGGCGGCATCCATCGCCAGCAACATCTCATCATCCCCCTGATTTCCCATCGTGTAGAGTTTTCCATGCGAAATCGAAACCGACGAGTAACCGTCACCAAGCCCTTTCTGTTGCCAGGCCAGTTTCGGTCCCCCATTCGGCCACGATTCGAGGAGTCCCGTTTCGTTTGAGATGTTATCGCGATGAGGGCCACGGTGTTGCGGCCAGAACCCGGATTCAGTGGGGTCAGAATCCGGGTTCTTGTCTTCCATCAGCGGACGCGGACTCGTCTTTTTCGCTGGCGGGGTCTTGGAGGTTTTGACCGTGAGTTTTGTTGCCAGATCGGCGGAGTTCACGACAACGGTGACGGTCTGGCCTTCTTCGACGTCAGACAGCTCACCCTTCTTTCCATTGATCGTGATAACGGCTTTCGGGGCCAGATTGAAAGTCCTTGATTCTTCATTTTTGCCATTGAGTTTCACTGTAACCGTTTTCTCTTCCGTCGAAACTTCTTCGATCGTTCCCTGCAGTGGAGCGGCAGATGCCGTTGAGCATGACAGGAAATAGAGACAGGCCAGAAGCAGAAAACAACGTCGATTTGAGATGGAGAGCAGACACGACATGAAAGATCTTCGAGCTAGAATGTCTTGACTTTCGAAGACAAAGGTGACGAATCTTGGCGAGCCAGTCAACTTATGGGGAATCCGTCACAATGACCCCGTTGCACCATGTCAAACCTGAAGATTAGCCTGCGACTGGACGACCATCTTCGGACACCCAGGATTCTTCAATTGTGTCAAAGAAGGGAAGACTCTGCGTCTCCGAAGACTTCGTAAAGGCTTCGCCTCAGGCCAAAATCGTCGTCTCGTTCCGCGGGATGAGCATCGTTCGAGGACCAGGCGAATGCCATACACCATGTTTTTAAATCAGGAATTCAAATGAAGTATCTGTCCCGATGCGTCGGCAACGCTTGAATCGTTTCCGACGCATGCTCATCACGCGGAGCGATGATGGCTACTTTGGCAGAATCCCTGAAACTTGACTCAATGAGTCAAGTTTCAATCTTGAAGAAGTCCCAGGCAGCGGCACAAGTCCCGAACATTCACGCCGCAAGCCAGTCTCTGCAGCATGAAACCAGCCTGGCTTACGGAAGCTCTCGAATCTTCAGCCCCTTGAACTCGATCGGAGAACCTTCAGATTCAAGGCAAAGATACCCATTGTCCGGTGTGCAGTTTTTACCTCCCGACACTTGCTCGCCGTTCACCCACAACCGAACTTCCCCATCGATGGCCCTCACGTAATAGTGGTTCCATTCGTTAATTCCCTTGCTGAGATTCTTTTTCGGGAAACTTCGTTTCTTATCCGGCGCAGTGGGAGGAAACGGGGTCATATCCGATTTACCGACCGGAAAGACATCGCCGTGAGTGGTAAACCAGTCTGGCTTCTTTCCCGTCTGCTTCTCGTATTGCTCAGCATAACCGTGATCGAGCACCTGAACTTCGATCCCGCCGGGTGGCAACTGGTTTGGTTTCAATCCCGTCAACGCTTCATCCGAAGCCCAAAGGAAAATCCCTGAATTACCGCCGGATCGAAGATGTTTCCAGTCGGCGACGATTTCGAAGTTTTTATATTTCTTCACAGATCGAGTCACGCCAACAGGTGTCCCCTTGCAGTGGACCCCCGTCTCACTCCACGTCCATGTATCTGGATCGGTATTCACATTCATGAAATCGGATTCACCAAGAGTTTTCCAACCCGGTCCCGTCCCTTCGATATCCGCTTTGGTAACAACCGGAGATTCCTCCGCCACCAAAATCGATGTCCAGACGAAAACACCGAGGACAACAATCGAACGTAAGAGTGGGGCTCGACTCAAATCAACAGAAACCACGGGCAGTCTCCTCAAAAGAATTTGTACGAGGGAAGAGCGACGGCGTTAAAGCATACCATACATGGATCTGGGTCGACGATCGAGTCGGTGAACCGGCCTTTTTGCGTGGACGACGTTTTTGCTGGTCTGAACTCAGCCAGGTGAAACAATTTCTGCCAGTTCAAGAATTGAATCCAGGGCAACGGACGAAGAGATCGGCTGAACGCCGATCCGCCTGCGCCGATGGCTTCGGGTTGAACGACGCAATCGTTTTCAGCGTTTAACCGCGCCTCGCAGAGAAGCGGGCCTGGCGGCAGTTTTGACGTCGACCGAGGCGTCATCTCTCGTTTGAACCGTCCCGACATCGTGTGCTCGGCAACGGACGAAGAGATCGGCTGAACGCCTCAGACTTACCCACATTTTTACAATACATTTTGAAATTGTTGCGAGTTCAAACGCCTGTAAAACAGGCGAATTCCAATGAAATGACGTTTGGAATGTGAAATGCACTGAGAGGCGCGTAGCGCAGCACGGGCCAA